>CAVAQT010000013.1:0-72743 GCA_963590855.1 Ruminococcus bromii | reverse complement strand
TCCTCCGCCTCCAAAAAACTTCGTTAAAAGGGAGTTTAGATTCTAGACGCTAGACGGTAGACATTAGACCCTAGACGAGGATAACGGTGGTTTGTGCTTACCGTCAGCGCTCAAGCTACCTCCTGTTGTCAAGGTAGAGACAACAGAAAAATGTAAAGATTTTGAGTCAAAATCGCCTCTATATGCAGGAAAATCCCCTGACAGATTGCTCATGTCTGCGAGAAATCTATCAGGGGACTCCGATTATTGCATTCTTGGTATTCTGCATTTCTGAATACTCTTATAGTTGGTTCTCTGAAAAATTGTTCACAGAATTTTTGCTCAGTTAACTTGACAGGCGTGAATATATTAGCTATAATAGAGGCATACTGAATAATAGTTCAGAGAAGTTTCTTTCAGAAGCATTGAAAGGAGAGATCAATTATGTTTGTCGGGCGTCAAAGGGAGCTTCTTGCTCTTACAGCGGAACTGTCAAGCTGGAAGAAAAAGACCGCTATCCTTGTTTACGGGAAGCGCAGAGTCGGAAAATCCACGCTGATCAAGGAGGCGGCAAAGTCGTTTGACGGCGTTGTCATAAACCATTTGTGTGTTACAAGTACCTTTGAGGGGAACTTGGAGCTGATTTACAAAAGCGTCTCGGAGGGACTTTCTCTTCCGAATATCAGGTTCGACTCTCTGTTTGCCATGATGGGTTACCTGAAAACACTGGATAAGAAGATCCTGCTCATTATCGACGAGTACCCATATCTGAAGCAGACAAGAAAGAAAAATGAAGTGGACTCCTATATGCAGGCTGTGATCGATCAGCTTCCCGAGAATGTTAAGCTGATATTGTGCGGGTCATACATCACGATTATGAAAGAGCTGCTTGCGGAGGATAATCCGCTGTTTGGCAGATTTTCGTTGATTCAGCACATCCATGATTTCGACTATTATGAAGCCTCGCAATTTTATCCGAACCTGCCGGTAAGAGACAAGGTAGCCTTTTATGGCGTGTTTGGTGGGTGTCCTTATGTGCTCGAAAATCTCGATTCCGATAAGACGCTCAAGGAGAATATCACTACCCTGCTCCTGCCGGAGACAGGGCTGATCCGCTCTCATGTTGAGAACATTATGCTCAGGGAGATACAAAAAACATTTGACGCAAGAATCCTTGAGGCACTTGGCAACGGGAAGAAAAAGTATACCGAAATCAGAGACAGGATCGGCGGCGATGAAACCGGGCTTTTGGACAAACAACTGAAAATACTGCTGGATATGGAAACGATCCAAAAGACGGAGCCGATCAACCGAAGGAATGACAAAAAGAAACAGTTTTACGAGATTACGGATAACCTGATGCGATTCTACTTCTCATTTATTTTTGGAGCTGCCGGCACGATTGCAAGAATCGGCGAGGAGCAGTTTTACGGCAGAAATATCGAAAAATCCCTTGAGCAATTTATCAGCCGTCGGCTGGAGGGACTGACGCTGCAATATTTCCACAGGATGGCGGTCATGGGAAAATACGCGGATATAGAGGACTTTGGCAGTTATTGGTACGATGACCCGGCCACAAAAACAAACGGAGAGTTTGACTGCGTGATCAAGCGCACAGGCGAGCGGTACGATTTCTATGAATGCAAATACTTCGACAGACCAATGACGTTAGCGGAATGCGGACAAGAGAGAGCAGTTGAAGCGCACTCAGGGAATTGAGGTTTCAGGAATCGGTTTCGTCTGCACCGGAGGCTTTGACTTTGAAGATACGCATGGGTTCATACTGGTGGACGGGGACTGCTTGTATCAGGATTTTGAGACTGACGCGCAGCCAAATCAGGTGATCTAAGCAAGTATCAAGATAGCAGAAACAGAAAAAACATTTTTGAGGCAAAATTATCTCTGTATGCAGGAAAATCCCCTGACAGATTGTTCTCGTATCTGCGAGAAATCTATCAGGGGATTTCGTTTATTCTATTTCGGTTATCCTGCCTTCCTGAATGCTCCGGCGACGGCTCTTGCCAGATACCACAGCAGGTAGCCTATCGCTTTTACAAAGGCGAACGCGGCGATAACCGCCCCGAACAGCGCGCCGAGCATGGCGTTGAGTGCAAGGATGCCGATACCGCTCGATATGCTCCCGCCGATGGGAATGACGAAAAGCATATAGGGTATGCCAAACGGTACGCCTAAAACCATGCAGAACCGAAACCAGTCGATCTGTCCATCCACAATGTAGATGTGTTGTCCGAGCAGCACAATGAGCAAAATTGCCGCGATGGGGATAATGCTGTTCTTGATCAGTCTCATTTTTCCATGTCCTCCGTCGCTAATTTTTCCGTCAGTTTCTTCAAAAGATCGTCAAACCTGAATTCCACCTCGATCCTGTTTTCATCATACACATAAACCGTCTCGATAAAGGCGTCCGCCATTTCCTTAGTCAGCGTATCGTCTCCCATATATACCGCCGATTTTCCGTTGATATCGGCTACCCCGTCAAGCAGCTCCGAATCGCTGTCAATCAGGCAGCGCAGCCGGTCAAGCGCCGATTGCTGCGATTCGATTCTGGAGGTCAGCTCGTCCTTCTTTGCCATATAATCATCACGGCTGATTACGCCCTCCGCATACGCTTCATATTGACGGATGCGCTCCGCTTTCAGGATTTCAATGCCGCTTTCAATCCGTTTGGTAGCCGCAAGCTTTTCCTGCTTTTCGGAGTGCGCCTGTTCTTCCGCTTGAATGCCCAATTCCCGCACAATCTTAAGCTGTGCCTTCAGCACACGCAAGACCGCCGATTCAATCGTGTGGGCGGGAATATATCTGTCGGGGCACATCGACTTGCTTCCGCTCTTGGTCTTGTGCGAGCAGGAATAGGTGGCCTCATATGTCGTTTCAATCCGGCTCATCGCAAGGCGGCATACGCCGCAGCGGATTTTTCCGCGCAGAGGATAGCGGTTATCCGTCTTAAAGCCCGGCTTTTTGACATGGGGAATACTCTGCTGCGCCTTCTCAAACAGCTCCCTGCTGACAATAGCGTCGTGTCCGTCCTCGATTATGATCTGCTTATGCTCAGGCACTTTCCTTGTGATATTGCTGCCGACCTGAACGCATTCCCGTTTGCCTTGAATGAACGCTCCCGTATACTCATAACGGCTGAGAATCAATTTGACCTTTCCGGTATCCCACAGGCATTCGGAATCGGGTACTTTGCGGCGACCGCCGTATCGCCCGTTGGTTTCCATATGCGCGCTGGGGGGTTCGACCCCCTGCGCATTCAGATGCTCGGCAATCTGTTTTGTGCTCCATCCATCGCCTGCTTTTTCAAATATCATGCGAATGATTTCAGCCGCCGCAGCATCTATGCGCCATCCGCCCCTTGCGGTTTTGTCCTTGATATAGCCGTAGGGTGCTCGCCCCGATGTGCTGTATCCCTGCTGCCAGCGGGAGCGAATACCCGCTTTGACCTTTTTGGATATATCCCGACTGTACATTGCGTTGACGAGATTGTTTACCGCCACATCAAGTCCCATTGTTCTGCCGACATATTTATTGCTGTCGTAGTTGGAATTGAGCGCAATAAAGCGAATGCCGAGAACGGGAAATATCTGCTCCAGATAATCTCCCACGCCGATATAATCTCTGCCGAGACGCGACAAATCCTTGGCGATGATGGTATGTATGCGTCCTTTTTTCGCATCCTCGATCATGCGGCGGAAGGCAGGCCGCTTGAAATTCGTCCCCGTGTAGCCGTCGTCGATGTACTCGATGATCTCGTCCGTAAAGCTCTCGTCCGCCTCAACATAGCTTTTCAAAAGCTCCCGCTGATTCTCGATGCTGTTGCTCTCGTCCTTGTTGTCCCTGCCGAGATCGCCGTCTGCCATAGACAGGCGAAGATAGAAGGCGATACCGCCGCTCATTCACCATCACCGCCCTCCATGATTTCAAGCACATTTGCGTAGACGTCCGCACACTTGAATGTAATCTCAATGCCGTCCGTGTTGCTGATGGAAATACGCTCCACCAGCTCGTGAACAAGCTCTGCGTTAAACTCGCGGCTGTCAAGATACTTTTCCAAATGCCTGACGATACCCGTATAATCCGCAATCGTCTTTTCCAGACGCTTCCGCCTGTCCTCCAGAGCGGCAAGCTCGTCCTGCATACGCCGTGCATCCGCGATATACTGCTCCTTGATGCTTTGATAATCCTCAGCGTCCAGCACACCGTCCGCGTAGTCCTCGTACAGCTTTTGCTGCCGTTCCTCCGTTTCGGAGATTTTCACCTGAAGCGCAAGCATTTTCTTCTGCGCCGAAACAAGTGCGTTTTTGCCGCCCTGCGAGGTATTGATCTTATCCAGCATTTGCTTTCTGTCGCACATTCCCTTTATCAGCAGATGGATCTGATCCATTACAAAGATTTTTAAAAAATCCTCATATACGACGCGACCGCCGCAGGCCGCCCTGCCTCCGTCCTGCGGGCAGAGATAGCTCCCGCCCGTTTTTTCCTTCGTTTTGTAATCGTGAATGTAGCGGAAATAGTGCATGTTGTGACCGCAGTCGGCGCAGTAGATCATCCCCGCAAATTGATCCTGTACTTTCTCTCTTTGGGCAATGTGGTAATCCTCTTTGCTGAATTTAATGGTGCTGTTCGCCTCCATAGCTTCCAGAATCCACGCATGATCCTCACGGCTTACCATAGGAATATGCGCATTCCTGCGCACAGTCCATTCATCGGGCGAGGTTCTGTGCGTCTTTTCGGATTTATACAGTGCCTGCTTGATTCTGCCGACGCAGATATCGCCCACATAGGCAGGATGCCGTAAAACCTTGTAGACCATATCCTCTCTCCACGGCGAATGATGAAATGCTTTTCCCAGCTTTTGCTTTCTGCTCTCTCCGGGGGTGAGGATACCCATCATGGATAAACGCTCTGCAATATTCCGCACCGATATGCCCATTCTTGCCCATGAGAAAATCACTCTGACGGTCGGTGCGGCAAGGTCATCCGGACGATACGCCTTTTTATCCCCGGTGAACTCATACCCAAAGGGAGCCGTTCCCATCGGCATGGCGTCGGGCTTGTTCTTCATCATCTCACGGGACGCGCAGATCTTTTTGGAAATGTCCTTTGCATACATCGCATTGACCATATTCTTTATAGGGATGGCAAGGCTGTTCCGATCCTCCTCGCGGCTGCTGTCAAACTCGTCCGTTATGGCAATGAATCGGACATTGAGGTGCGGAAACAGCGTTTCAAGGTAGTATCCCGTTTCCAGATAATCACGACCGAAGCGCGATAAATCCTTTACGACAATGCACTCGATTTTGCCGCTGCGCACATCATCCATCAGCCGGACAAATTCGGGACGGTCAAAATTTGTGCCGCTGTAGCCGTTGTCGGCATAGCTGTCCTCAAGCTGCAATTCCTCGTGATTCTCAATGAAGCGATACAGCATTGCCATCTGCGTATGCAGGGATTCGTCCGTTTCGCCCTCGACCGACAATCTTCCGTATGCGGCGGTGCGAAGCAAAACCTCTTTTTTCTTTACAGGCTGTGCCGAAAGGATCTGCTCGGCTTCAGCGATCTCTTTCTGTGTCCGTCTGCTTTTCCGCGCCATAATAACACCTCCAATCCGCAGGGAGCGTTTCTCTCCACACTGCATATTTTTCGGGCAGAACGATCTCTGCGCTTTTGCTATCCGCAATCAGAATCCTGTCCAGCCATTTGCGGACTTCGCTCTTGGTCAGCCTCTCGGATATTCCGATGCTGCCGTATAACGCAATCCACGGGTTACGCTTACTGAACAGCAGCTCAAGCTCGTCTGCCTGAGCCATAATCCTTTGGAACGCCGCTTCGTTTTCAAGGCGTTTTGCCGCCGTCGCTTTCTGTATGCGCTCAAATTTTTTCGAGGATATATCCCCTTGTTCCTTTTCGAAGTAAGCCTGTAAATACCGTTCCTCCAAAGCCGCCAAATCCTCAAAAAGTGCTTTTGCTTGCCCGGAAAGGACTTTCCTCCGTTCTTCTTTGGCCTTCCGTCCCTCGTCGGACAGAATCCAATGCAGCGCACATAAAGCCACATTCTGCTCTTCACGCAGCAGCGATACCACCTGTGCCATCACATCATCATAACGGATGGTTTTCTTTGACCAGAAATCAAGCGAAAAGGTCTGATACGGCTCATCGGTGCGATGCTGTCTGCATACCAGCCCCTTGCCGCTCTGCTTATCGAAGATCTGCTTGATAAACGCATTTTCCGCTCTCGGCGTTCGGGGAACGCCCCTGCACGGCTGGCCGGCGTATTTTGCGGCAACCTTGTCAAACAATTCCCTGTCAACAATCGGCTCGTTTTCAACCCTGATGCGTTCTCCGGCAAGCGTTTTATACCAATATCCGATATACGCCGTATTGTCCGCAATGCGCTTGACGGACGAGTCTGTCCACTGCGAAGCCGCATCCGGTCTGGATTTCTGCCCCACCCGCGTCAGATGCTTCATCGGAGATTCCACGCCGCGCCGGTTCAAAATTCCGGCAACCTCTTTATAGCTCATATTTTCTTCGCCGATCAAGCGGAATATCTCACGGATAACCGGCACAACCGTTTCGTCAATGACAAGGCTTTTTCGATCCTCGCTGAGCAGATACCCGTATTTTTCATCATGAACCGAGAAAATACCGTTCAGGCATTCCTCTATCTTCTGCCGGCGCAGCGTTCCCGCAATTCCGATATTTTTCTTTTTCCTGAAATATGCCTCGACCTCGGCGGCAGTCAGAAGCGCACTGCAAAGGTTGTCCTCCACAACCGAGAAATGAATGCCTGCGCAGTAAAAGGTTTTGAGTAGCACATCCTCGGCATAGGAAACATTCACGCCGCAGCGGAACAGCGAATCCACGACAACCATATCGAATTTGCGTGAAATGCCGTCCTCGCGCATTTTACAGAACGCATCATCGGCTTTGCCGTCTTGCTTCCTGTCCGCATACCTTTCCGTCAGCTCCCAGCCGTGCTCCTTGATGTATTTTTGAATACGCTCGTTCTGCTGCCGGATAATATCCGGCGGCGTTGTCCGTTCGGGCATACACGAGGTGTATCTTACATAGCTTGCGCATCTCATAGCGCCACCGCCTGTTCTTCCACGGTGCGCTCGTTCAGAGCCGCCGCCATTTCAAGCATTTCGTACATTTCATCCTCGCAGCGGAAATGAATCTCCACGGTGTCCGTATCGAACACAACAATGGAATCGATCATCGAAGCAACCGCCTTGCGGTCGAGATATTCGATGTTTTTGTACTGCCTGAAGGTGTCCAGCCATGTATTCGCGCCTTTCTCACGGGACAGCAGCGTTTCCCTTTTGGCAATCAGCTCGTTCTGCGCCGCTTTTGCGGAGCTGATCTTATCCGTAAACCGTGCGTTGATGTCCTTAAATTCATCGCGGCTCACGATACCGTCCGTCAGATCTCCGTAGACCCTGGATTTCAGCTCCTTATACCGTTCAATCTCGCCCTCCAACGCGGCGATCTGCGAATCCAGACTCTTCACGCCGAGACTGCCCTGCGGCAGCCGGTCTATTGCCGACAGTATCTTTTCCGCCTCAACAAGCAGTTTGATCTGATTTTTCACAACCGCCAGAACATTGGCGAGCAGCTTTGCCTCGCTGATGTTGTGTGAGCTGCAGCCGTCTCCGCGCTTATAGGTGGAGCAATAATAGTAGTGGTACTGCTTTCCCTTTTTCGTAACGGTGCGGCGGATCATATTCTGCCCGCAGTCCCCGCAGCGAAGAAAGCCCGACAGGATATAAACGCTGTCCGAAGCGGGCGCAGTGCGGGTATCAAGGCTTGAAAGCCGCTGCACGATTTCAAAAATCGCTTTCGGAATAATCGCCTCGTGCGTCTCGCTGACCTTTATCCAATTCGCTTCCTCGACAGGGCGGGACTGCTTGACCTTGTAATTGATTTTGCGGTTTTTGCCCTGCACCATCGTTCCGATGTAAAGCTCGTTCTGCAAAATGCGGTTGACGGTGACAACCGACCATTTCGGCTTTCTGCCCGAACGGAACCCGCTGTTGAAGTTCAGTCCGCATTGCCGCTTGTATTCAAGCGGCGGCGCAATGTGCATTTCCTCCAATCTCTCGCTGATACGCTGTGCGGAAAAGCCGTTCAGCCTCAAGCCGAAAATGGTTCTCACAATTTCCGCAGCCGTTTCGTCGATGAGCAGATGGTTCTTGTCCCTGGGGTCTTTCAGATACCCGTACCCCGCAAAGCTGCCGATGAATTTGCCGTTCTTTCTTTTCACATCGAGCTGACTGCGGATTTTTATGGATATATCCCGGCAGTACGCATCATTGATGAGGTTTTTGAACGGAATAACGATCTGGTCGGAATCGCTGGAGCAATCGGCGCTGTCATAATGGTCGTTGATTGCAATGAAGCGGACGCCGAGAAACGGAAAAATCTTTTCAAGGTATTTGCCCGTCTCTATGTAATTTCTGCCGAGACGCGATAAGTCCTTTACGATGATGCAGTTGATTTTCTTCTTTTTGACCTCCTCCATCATCCGCTGAAAATTCGGACGCTCAAAATTCGTGCCGCTGTAGCCGTCGTCCACAAACTCGGATACGATTTTGACACCTCTTTGCCTCGCATAGTCTGCAATCAAATCCTTCTGATTGCGAATGCTGTCGCTTTCCATTTTGTCCCCGTCCTCGCGGGACAGGCGGCTATAGCTTGCCGCCTTTACTGCGCTTTCCTGATACATAAACATAAAAAGCCACTGACCTCCTTCATTTACTGCACTATGGCGTCGTAAACCAAGAAATCAATGGCTTCTGTGATTGCACAAGCTGCCCCCTGCATGGATACAGCTTGTTATTTTATTTTGACCCACAGACAGTATACCACAGATTTCTGGTTTTCGCCATAGCTTTTTTCAAAAAGTTCTCCTGTTCACGAAAAAGATTCAATTATCCCTCTCGGTGAACATGGTCGCCTTGATGCAGTCCTCCAAGCTCTGCTTGCCGGAAAAGCGGACCTTTACCACCATACCGTTGCAAAGATAGCAGTACGGATTTTTGATTTGGCGCACAAAGTCAATCATCCGTTCCTCATCGGGCAGCTCCGTATGGATTTGCACATCACGGATATCCACGAGCTTTTCGCGGTCAACCGTGCGAATATCGGTTTCCTTCATTCTGTTCAGCTCCTCTCTTGTCATTTTGAATTTCGGAGTTTTGTTCATAGGGTGATACCTCTCTTTTCATCTGGTTTCACCCAACCCACCGCAGAAGCGGCGTTTGCAAGGCAGCAGAAAAAATTTTTTCAATTTTTTCTGTCCCTCCGGCAAAATACTTTGTCTCGCGCCTCCTTTCCCTTTGCCGTTCCTCCGCCATTCAGCCGTGCTGCCGATTTTATGGGAAATCGGTAGCCATAACTCCGATAAAACGGCTGAATAATGGAGGCTTTTTTCTTTCACTATCGTGAGAGCAAGTTTCGCCCACAGTCCCTCAAAACTCAAAAACTGCGTTTTCTCATTTTCCCGGACGGGCAACTTGATGGGGATTACGCTCCCCATACCCTCGTAAAACGACACCCTCTTGTGTGTCCGGCTTCCACCCCAAATGGTCGCACCGTGATACACAGTATCACTTGAATGGAGATTTTTATGGCAAGACCAAAAAAAGAAACAGAACTCACCAGAAAGCATCAGGTGAAGATTCTGTTTTCAGACACACAATATGCTGTTGTTACCGAAGATGCCCGCAGAGTCGGCTTGCCGCTTGCCGTCTATCTTCGGAACTTGATTGCGGAGCACGGTTTAACCGTGGAATACAAAATCGTCCGCGACGATAAAGCGATCCATGACCTGACCGTAGCTCTATCCCGCATCGGCAACAACCTGAACCAGCTCATGCGCTATTTTCATCAAAATGGGGCGAGCACCACAGGCATTGAAAACGACATTCGCTGCTGTATCAGGCAGGTCTATGACATGAGTGCCCGGCTCGATAACATAGAGGTATCCGACAGTGGCGATCCTTAAACACATCGCAAGCAAAAATGCCGATTATGCCGCCGCGTTCAATTACCTCGTTTACAAGCATGACGAATATACGCAGAAGCCCATCCTGGACGAAAACGGGCAAATGCAGCTTCGGGACGAATATTATCTGGACGGGCTTTTGTGCAATCCCCTTGAGTTTGCCCGCGCCTGCAAACATACAAATGAGCGATTCCATAAAAACGGAAAAAAGGGCGAAATCAAATCTCACCACTACATCCTCAGCTTCGATCCGAAGGACAGGGAGGAAAACGGGCTTACGGGAGAGGAAGCGCAGCGTATGGGCTTGAAATTTGCCGCGGAAAGCTTTCCGGGACATCAGGCGTTGGTCTGCACACACACGGACGGTCACAACGGCTCAGGGAACATCCATGTGCATATCGTCATCAACAGCGTTCGTGCCGAAACGGTCAAGCGGCAGGATTTTATGGAGCGTCCCTGCGACAGTATTGCCGGGAACAAGCACCATCTGACAAAGGACTATCTGAAATATCTCAAGCATCAGGTGATGACCATGTGCCGGAAACGCCAGCTTTATCAGGTTGAGCTTCTGAACCCCGCTATGGATAAAGTCACCGAGCAGGAGTATTGGGCGGAGCGGCTAGGGCAGAAAAAGCTCGATGAACGAAATGCGGAAATCACTCAAGCCGGGCTTACGCCGCGCACCACCAAATTTGAAACGCAGAAGGAAACGCTGCGAAAGCAGATATCCGAAATTGCCGCAGCCGCCAAATCCTTTGAAGAATTTCAAAAGGCTCTTTTTGAGAAATACGGCATTTCCGTCCGTGACAAGCGGGGACGATACAGCTATACCGTTCCCGACCGCGAGAAGCCGATCTCGGCGCGAACGCTCGGTGCGGCTTATGACCGGGATTATCTTCTCGGCGTATTCGCCGGCAATCTCAACAATCGCTCCAAGGCACAGGCAAAAGAGACACACGCCGAAGCTCCGAGGCGGGGACGGTCTGCGCATACTGTTGCAAAAATCCGCCTCGTGGTGGATCTGGAAAACTGCATCAAGGCGCAGCAAAGCCGCGCTTATGCGCAAAAGGTCAAGATCACGAATTTGCAGCAGATGGCGCAAACCCTTGCTTTTGTCAAAGCGCATGAATACACTTCCGCGCCCGAATTGGAGCAGGCACTTGCAGATGCAACAGCGCGAAGTGATGCCATCCGAAAAGAGCTGAAGGACGCAGAACGCAAGCTTGCCGGCATCAATAAACAGATCCGGCTCACGGGGCAGTATCTCGCGGGCAGAGACATATACGCAGAATATCGCAAGTCCGGAAAATCGCAAAGGTTCTACGAGGAGCACCGCGCAAAGCTCGCTTTGTACGAATCTGCCCGTGACGCGCTGCGGGAGATCAACGGCGGTCGGAAATTTACGCCCATGAAAGCCTTGAAGGACGAAAAGGAACGGCTGACCGCCGAGAAGGCTGCTCTGCACGAAGCACACCAAGCCGCAAGAACCAAGCAAAAAGAGCTGCAAACCGCTTTTGCCAATGTGCAAAGTATGCTCGGTCTGGACAGGGAACGTACCACAGAGAAAACGAAAAAACAGCATAGTCGTGATATTTTATAAAGCCGGAGAAAGAAAAAGCGGAGAAAGACGATACCGTTTTGGGGTATCTCTTTCTCCGCTGTTGTTAATGTTTGTTTATTTCACTACAACCCATATGCTCTTTTTTCTACTTCCGTCGTTTCTGATCATTCCGCTTTTTTGCATATTTGTCAGACTTCTTTGAATTGTTCTCAACGGGATAGATAATGCTGCCGCCATTGCGTTTGATGAAGCATTTGGGTTGTTCTGAATATATTCTATGATGCTCCTTTCATTCACGCCATGCTCTTTGTTCGCGCCGCAATTCGCGCCATTCTCATCGTTCGCGCCATGATTGACGCCAACATTCGCGCTATGATTACCCTCATATTCAATGTTCAGGATGAGGGTAGTTCTGTCGGGATTGATGGTTTCCTTGATGACAGGCTCTTCATATCCGTATTCTTTCCAATAATTATAGATGTCACAAAGCCCCATACCGGATCGTTCACCAACTTTTATCAAGGCGAACATATTGAAAATCCTGCTGTTCCTCGCATCGCTTATACCGCCCGAAATTGCATCATCGACACTTATGCGAAATGTGCCGGGATTTGAGAATTTCAGTTTACGGAACTCCTTTTCAATGACAATACCTTGCCGTCCATAATAATCTGCATGGATCAGCGCATTGGCAAGTGCTTCACGCAAGGATTTGTGAATATCGGTATCGTCTTCACGAAGCAGATTCTTATTGATGACAAACGGCTTCTTGACATCAGAGGTCAAACGATCTACAATTTTAAAGTAGAAGTCATAGACATTGCCGCTCCAATCCCCGTCACCTGAACAAACCCGATCAGACCAACGTGTGTCGATGGCAAGTTTTTCTCTGTAGTCAAGGAAGAAATCCGGCAGTTCATTCATAATGTTGATAAAGTCACCAAAGAAAATCAAGCCGCCAAGTGTCGGATGAA
Source organism: Ruminococcus bromii (assembly GCA_963590855.1). GTDB lineage: Bacteria > Bacillota > Clostridia > Oscillospirales > Ruminococcaceae > Ruminococcus_C. The sequence continues at coordinate 60,199 of CAVAQT010000013.1, read as the reverse complement.
TTTTGCCATCATATTCCGCGACCCTCGCAGCACCGATCTTTATCAGGAATTCATCATTGGGTAAAGCATTCCATGTGTGTCCGCTGCGAATCACTTCAAAACGGGTGCGATAACTCTTGATGCTGTCGCTGTTCAGCGCATCCATTCCCACATTATCCAAAACAGCGGAGTCAGCAGAGGTGTCCAGAGAATCCCGAATCATCGTCTTGACTTCCGTTTCGGTACAGAGATAATCGCCCTCGTGATTTCTGCGATACGAGCCTTTGAACATATCTGTTCCAATGTATATTGGCTTAGAGGTTCTTGCCGCACGGGGAACCTCAATGATAACATAGTCCTTTCCCTCATACCGCTTGATATAGACATGCCGTTCCAATAGAATGTTTCTGTTTACCTTCTGTGAATTATTTACGATGTTCCAAATATCCGAAATCATCTTTTCTGCATTGGGCACGCCCATAGGAATAAACTTCTTTGTTTCCTTATCTTCGCCTATTCCGAGAACAATCGTGCCGCCAAAGGTATTGGCAAAAGACGAATATGTCTCCCAAACACTGTTCGGGATGCCGCCTTGTGCTGCCTTGACTTCGACATTTACCTTTTCGGAAGATTTGAAAATTTCATTCAGATCAATCATTTCAATCCACCTTCTTTTTCAGTTTAATATATTTTCCGCTTTTTATTCTTGCGTCGCTCGGCTTTTCTGCTTCCTCCGGAATAATCCATGTTGCTCCGGCTTTCTGCGCACCGTCAATGCGACCCTCGTTACAGAGAATCCCTACCCGTCTGGATGATAACCCCCACTTTGCCGCCGCTTCGGAAGCTGACATGTATTTCATATTCGCACCTCGCAAAATCTTATCAAGCATATTATATTCTAAATTCGGAACAATATCAAGCATTTCTTCAAAAATAATTGTAAACTGTTTTTGCAACAAAAAAAACAATGGCAAGAAACACCCTGCGGGCATCTCTTACCATCGACTTGTGCTGTTCTCCCAATCAGAAGAATCTCAGCAGCTGTATGTATTTGGTCTGATCAACTTCGGAATATCTTTCTCCAAAGACGCGAAAGAAATTATTATCATTTTGATAGAACGAGAGCAGCTGAGGTTTGTCCTCACACTCAAGATAAACCACGCCGCCGCCAACATCATGCTGAACAGCCGCCAGAATATCCATAGCATCATCCATCAAACTGTTTCCATTTACAGGTTCGCCTTCACGTTCTTCGTAGTTCTTTCCGAACTGAGCAATCAAGAAAGCAGAAACCATGTAGCTGTTCGTATCTTCATCAAGTTGCGCATAACGCTTTATCTTCTTTCTCAGGGTAGAAGATAAAATTTCATCTTTGATCTTAACCGCTTTATGCGTCAATGCAAAAATTGCCGCCAGTTTTCCATTCTCATCCATAACCAAGTGAGTAATGGACATTTTTCTCTTTGCAAAGTCAATCGCATTTTTCTTGATAAAGTTCTCTATTTCCTCATTCTTAGGACATGAAAAATCGGAGAGAATCTGATTAACTCTGTCCTCTCCGATTACGTTGATCATGTCAAGAATGTTTACTGTAGTGTAAGCATTCATTTCACCGGAAACCTCTTTGCCATTAACTTGCGAATGTCATCTGCATTTCGCATAACAGGAATGGCAGGTGCAGTCCGCTTCTTCTTTGCCTGTGCTTTTTCAGATTCTTCCAGGGCATTGATAAACCGTTCCGCTTTCTTTTGATCGGTTATTTCAACATGAGCAAAAATACTTGAAGTAGCCATAAGCACACCTCCTAACTGTCCATAGGCTCTTTCTTATTATCCGAGCGGCGCACATACCTATACCACTCTACTCATAGTATACTCCAAAAGCGCAAAAAATGCAATGGCTTTTTGAAAAGTCGCTTGAAAATTTTTTGTGAACTCTCAGGCAGCCGCTATCGGCATCTTTATTGTATCATACAATATGCTTTTTTACTACGGCATTCGCATGGAATCCTGTAAACTTTTTTGAAAAACAAAAAAGCGGGGATAGGACGATGCCCTATCGCACCATCCTATCCCCAAGGTCAATTACGGCAGATCGCGCTCACTGCTTTTTTCCTGTGCGTCCCTTTTTCGGCTCACAAGCAGCTGCGCCTGCTTCTCTTTCAGCCTGCCAAGCAGCGATTCCTTCTCCTTGTCCGGCTTTTCCGCTTTCGGAGCTTCCATGTTGTTGCGTCTGCCGTCGATCATGTTGTAGTTTTGCTCGGTTGAGATTTCCGCCGTGCGCAGGTACTCGCCGTTCTCCAGATATTTCATCCAGTCCTCTTTTTCGATGCCGAACAGACCGCCGTTTTCGATATGCCTTTCAAACTGCTTCTCGTTATCAATCAGCGATTCCGTGCCGTCCGGATGGAGCGCGTATAGCATCAGCTTCGCTTCCTCCCAATGCGCTTTTGCCGCGTCCGCGTTCATCGGGAGCATCCCCCTGTAGGAATAGCCGTAATCAACCATATCCTCCACGGATACGGACGGATCGGGCATGACCTCCACGGGAGCTGCCGCAAGCCGTATCTGTTCAACGACCTCCGGCGTAAACCCGTCAAAAATTTCCTGCGCGTACAACGCGCCCGTTTCATCTACGATGACTCCGGCAACATCGCTGCCATAGGTTTCATGCTCCAGCAGAAAATATGTCCTGCCGTCAATCTCCTGCATATCAATGGGATACCATGTGCCGATATGCTGGTTGACGGTAATTTTGTCGCTTGCCATCGTAATGGTGTTCTCCATAATCTGCACCTGCAGGAACTCCGGCACTTCGGTAAAGCCGAAGCTGTCCACGAAGTAGGCGTTATCCCTGCCGTCCTTATGGAACACAATCACATCGCTGACACTCAGCGAATGGCCGCGAAAATCCGCAGGACGATAGAGATTGAATTTCTCGTAGATGCTGTCCAGCGTTTCCCCGGTATCAAGCAGCGCGTTGTAAATCAGATCGTAATTCTCGCGGTTTACCTTCTGTCCCTTTTTCTTTAAGTAGTCCGTGTTCATAAAGCGCAAGTCGTGACCGGCCTCGTTATTCTTCAGCTGATAGATTTCATAGCTGTTTTCAGACATATACATCCTCCTCATCGTCATCCCACATGGGTATAAACTCAATTTCCGCAAATTCCTCATCGCTCATGCGTCCGACAAAGCAAGCAGTCTGCCGCATCAGCTCCGCCATTTCGCTGTCGTCAATAAAAAGCAGTGAAGTGCCGATGTCCCCGATCAGGGTATCCCGGTCGGAGTGATCGAACATACACATCAAATTCATCATCTCAATGCTGATTTTTCTCAAATTTCCACACCTCGTTTCCTGTCCTGCGCCTTTGCAGGATTTTGTTTTGTCATATTGCCTGCTTCTCTTTGCTTGTCATGCAGTCGGTTCAACAGGGACGGCTTCTCCGCTTTGGCGTCCTGCTCGACGGTGCTTTTCTTTTCTGTAACAGCTTGCTTCTCACGGTTCTGCTCCTGCTGCATCTGCCAAAGCACACGGAACGCGGAATTGACCATGACGGGATGGCAGTTCACCCGATAGCTCATGCGAATGTCCCTTGTGTAATCCTCGGTATTTGCGCCGGGGATTTCCACCTTTGCCGCATCCGCTTTGGTGCTCGGATAATATCTGCCATCGTGATCGGCAAGCTGAATGGTGCTTGCAAGGACAACCATACAGCGATCCATGCCGTACTTCTCGGTCATTTCCGTCAAAAACTCCGGCATACGCCTCTCGTGATAGGCAGTCCCGAATTTTTCATCAAACTCTGCGGCGCAGCTTTCGGTAGCCTTGCGGCTTGCCCGCCATTCATCCACCTTATCCTGCACTTTCGCCTGCTCAAAATTCAGCCGGCTCATGGGCGGAATCGCCTGCTCCTTTGGCTTTGCGGTATTGCCCACGGCAAGATAGGCTTCGTTCAGTCTGCCCGTTATGGAGGACAGGATTTTTTCACGGCTTTCTCCTAAATCATCCATCGTTTCGGGATTTCCCAGATAGAAGCGGACTGCCTTCTCTGCAATCTCGGACGCATCCTTATGATACACCGCCGCTCCCTTATCGGGATTCACCCGATCATAGAACTGCTCCATGGTGGTGCTCTCGCCGGTAAAGGACATATCCTCGCCGATAGGAACAGCGCCGTTTTCCGGGATCGGGATTTCTTCCGACACAATCACGCTTCCCGCATGGTTGACAAGCACCCGTGCTTCCAGCGTTACCGGTTCTCCCGGATCATCGTCCGAGCCTCGCAGATCGTAGGCATAAAGACCTTCGGGCAGCGCGTTTTTTGCCACTCTGTCGTTTGTAAACAGTGCTTCCTTTCCGAACAGCTCCACGACATCCAGCGTATCCGCTTCTTTGCGGAGCATTTCTGCCGCAGCGCCGTAAAGAGTATCGTAGAGCGTAGAGCCGTCCATATCGGGGAACGCCGCCCTGCTTGCGGCAAGCAAATCGGCTTCCTGATTGTGAGAAGCGGAAAGAAGTGCCTTTACATCCTCCACAGACGGCGCGCTTACCGCATTTGCCAGCTCCGCTTCCTGCTCGCGCTCTCTGCGAATATCCTCCATGTGTCCGTCGATTTCGGTAATCATACTGTTTGCTTCGCCGCGAATCACCTCCATGGAGCCGCGAAGCTCCTTCAGCTCCTTGCCCTCGCTCCAGCCCGCGATATAGCCGAAGGAATATTCGCTTGTTTCAATGCCGTAATGCTGGCACACGGTATAGGCGACGCTTTCCGCCTGCACCTCTCGGGTACGCCTGTCCACCATGATGCCGTTCCCTGCATCGACCATATCCCGGTCATGGAGCCTCGAATGGGCGATTTCATGGATGCCCGTCTTGACATTCTGCGTTTCGCTCATGCCCTCGGCTATGGCAATGCGCTTTTCCGTCTGATGATAAAAACCGTGCGAGCCGCCCTCGATGGGTTCAAAGCCCATCGACACTTTCGATGTGCGTCGGAGTGCTTCAAAGAGAATGGCGTATCCCTCAACGTCTGCGGTCAGGTCGTGAACCGCATCCAGTTCCGGCAGGGGCTTTCCATCGGTCTGCGACACATCAAATACGGATGTGATCTTGAAATGCGGCTGCTGAACGGTGACTTTTTCCTTCTGCACCTCGCCGTTTTCATCCAACACCGGGAGCTTTGTGTCGGGGTCGATCCTGTCTCGCTCCACCTCCACCTTTCGGGGCGCGGGAGCAAAAATCTTAATTGCCTTTTCGCCCTTCATGACATTGCGTTCAAATTTCTTCTGCCACGCGCCGTATCCGGCTACAAGGGTCGCCTCCGGCTTCTGCATGGCGATCAGCAGTGTGTTGGAAAAGCTGTAATTATGGAACTGCGACATCACGCGCAGATATTCCATATATTTTTCCGAGGAAAACAGCTCTTTCACGCCCTGTTCCAGCCGCTCGGTGATTTCTTTCAGCTGCTGCTTTTGATTATTGTTGTTTTCTGCCACTGTAAAATCCTCCTGTAAAATGCTCCCGCCAACATATATCATGCCGGCGGGAGCGTCTGACTTAAATTTCCTGTTCCCGTTTCTTTGCAGGCTCGGCTTTCTCTCCTTTTTGCTCGTTTACTTTGCTTTGCATCTGACGAAGCCTGTCTATCACGGACGGCTTCGGCGCGGGGCGGTCTGCGCTGATGCGGCTGTCCTCCTCATCGTCAATATCGCTGAATCCTCGCTCGCCGCCCTCATTCCCCGCATCCATATTCAGAAGCGCGTTCAGCTCCGACAGCCGTTCCTCCTTTGCCTTTAACTCTCCTTCCTGTGCAAAAGGCTTTGCAAGCTCGCTTTTCGCGGTTTCCATCTGCGTATGCAATGTACCCAGCCGTTCCTCGGCTTTGGTCAGGTGGTTCGGAATATCGGCAAGCGCATTGTTGATTCTCGTAATGTTGCCGATGCCGTCTGTTCCGACCTCCACCTTGTAGCTGCTCTTTCCCTTCAGGGTAAGCTCAAACACATTATTGAACGCATCGAAATGAACGCTCATGCCAAACCCGGCATAATGCCCGATTTCTCCGTCCCTATGGATGGCTTTCATCCCCGAACAGGCGGCGATGATCGCAAGACCGGCTTCCTTTTTGTTGTCAAAGGTTTTGCCGCCTACCTCCATGATAAAGGTATCGTTATCCTTCGGCACTTTTTCAGCCGCCGTGATCATGTCTGCCTTGAGTCCCGCAATCCGTTCCTCCGTTGCCGTTATCATTTTCGGATAATTCACGAGAATGTCGTCCTCCAGACGGTAACGCTGGGAATCGTAATTCGATTTGAGCAGACGGAGCTTTGCCACCTGCACATCCAGATCCATCTTTTCCTTGATATACGGATTGCCCGTTGCAAGCGCCTTGATCTCCGCATAGGAAAGCGCCGCTTCATCAATATCGTCGGCGCAGCGGACGGGGCTTTTGCTCGTCATGATCTGACTGATGAATTTCTGCTTGTTTTCAAGAAGCTGCCACGAATAGGCGTCGAATGTGCCTTTTGTGATGTAGCGGAAAATTTTGACCTTATCGAACATATTGCCCTGTCGGATAATGCGCCCCTCCTGCTGCTCAATGTCCGAGGGCTTCCACGGCACATCCAGATGGTGAAGCGCAATCAAACGATCCTGCACATTCATGCCGGGACCCATTTTAGCGGTAGAGCCGAGCAATACCCGCACCTGACCGCTTCGCACCTTGGCGAAAAGCTCCGCCTTTCGGATTTCGGTATTGGCGTCGTGGATAAAAGCGATTTCATTTGCCGGAATGCCCTTTGCAATCAGCTTGTCCCGCAAATCCTCATAGACATTGTATTCGCCGTCTCCCTTCGGAGTGGAAAGGTCAGAGAACACAAGCTGCGCCGCTTTGTCCTTTTCGGAGTCCTTCCATACCGAAAATACATTTTCCACGCAGGCGTTGGTCTTGCTGTCCGGGTTATCGGGGAGCATGGGATTGCTTAACCTCTGGTCAAGCGCCAGCTTTCTGCCGTCGTTTGTGATTTTGAGCATATTATCGACGCTCGAATCCACGCCGCCGTTGCGCACGATTTCCGCTCTCTTGCCGAGTGCTTCCACCATTGCCGTCTGCTCCTCGCTGGGCTCAAGCACCACATCGGTATACTCCGCTTCGGGTACTGGCAGCTTCAGCATATCGGAGGTCTGTATATCCGCAGCCTCCTTGAATACCGACATCAGCTCCGGCAGATTGAAGAATTTCGCAAACCTCGTCTTTGCACGGTAGCCCGTGCCCTCCGGGGCAAGCTCCACGGCGGTGACGGTTTCGCCAAAGGTAGAAGCCCACGAGTCAAAATGCCCAAGCCGCATTTCGTTCAACATATCATATTGCAGATACCGCATCAGCGTATAAAGCTCGGTCATGCTGTTGGAGATCGGCGTACCCGTTGCAAAGGTTACGCCGCGGTTTCCGGTAAGCTCGTCCATGTAGCGGCATTTTGCGTACATATCGGAGCTTTTCTGCGCTTCGGTCTGCGCTATACCGGCAATATTCCGCATTTTTGTGTAAAGGAACAAATTTTTGTACCCGTGGCTCTCATCCACAAACAGTCTGTCCGCGCCGAGCTGTTCAAAGGTGACAACATCATCCTTTTTGCTCTGATCGTTCAGCCGCTCAAGCCTTGCATCCAGAGATTTCCGCGTTTTCTCAAGCTGCTTGATGGTGTAGTTCTCCGCATTGGCGTCCTTTGCTTCCTCTATCTGGAACATCAGCTCGTCGATCTGCTCCTGGAGCATCATTTTCTGCCGTTCCACAGACAGAGGAATGCGTTCAAACTGGCTGTGACCGATGATGACCGCATCGTAATCGCCCGTCGCAATTCTCGCACAGAATTTCTTTCTGTTGGCAGGCTCAAAGTCCTTTTTGGTTGCGACAAGGATATTCGCGCCGGGATAGAGCTTCAGAAAGTCGCCGCCCCACTGCTCGGTCAGATGGTTCGGCACGACAAACAGAGATTTGCTGCACAGCCCCAGGCGCTTGCTTTCCATAGCAGCCGCAATCATTTCAAACGTCTTCCCTGCCCCTACGCAGTGCGCCAAGAGCGTATTGCCGCCGTAAAGCACATGAGCGACTGCGTTTTTCTGATGAGGGCGGAGGGAGATTGCTGGATTCATCCCCTGAAAGGTGATATGACTGCCGTCGTATTCGCGGGGACGGTTGCTGTTGAAGCGCGTATTGTATTCCTGCACCAGATCCGCACGGCGGGCAGAGTCACGAAAAATCCAGTCCTGAAACGTCGCCTTGATCGCGTCCTGCTTCTGCTGGGCAAGCATGGTTTCCTTTTTGTTCAGTACGCGCTTTTCCTTGCCGTCCTCCGTGATTTTATCGAAGATTCTCGTGTCACGGAGATTCAGTGCGTCCTCCAGCAGCTTATAACCGTTTACGCGGTCTGTGCCGTAGGTCATGCGCACACGGACGTTTCCGTAGCTGTCGCGGCTTTTGCCGCTGATATTCCATTCACCCGAAGACGGCGAATAGCGGACATCGATCACATCCCCCAACAGATACCGCGGGGTCTGGAACAGCTCCGCCATGAAATCACGGATGTATTCCGGCTTGATCCACGTTGCGCCCAGACGCACCTCAATGTCCGACGCTTCCAGATCCTTCGGTTGGATTTGCTCAAGAAATGCCACATTAACCGCAAATTTCGGATCGTTTTCCGCAAAGGTTCGTGCAATCTCCAGCTTTCTTCTCACATTGCCCGAAAGGTATTCGTCGCCGGTTTCCCATTTGTCGTTCAGGGGATTCATAAAGATCACCCCACGAAGCTCCTCGGTCAGCTCCGTCTCGGATTTGCCCGTAAGCTGCATCATATAAGGAAGATCAATTTCCGCCTTTTCGCCCATAGATACCGCCAGCGCTTCACTTGCCGTATCAACGCTCGTTACGACCTCCGCTTTTTTGATGGTGCGTTTGGTGAACATATCCGCTTTTCGCTGCAGATTGCCCTCATGGTCAACGACCTCCAGAGAGCACAGCAGGCAATAGCTGTTGTCGGAGCTGAACGCCCTTTTATTGGCGCTGCTGCTGAGCAAGCCGTACTTTTTGGTGTAATCGTCATAGAGCCGGTTCAGCTTCGCCTGTCTTTCCGCAATTTCGGCGTCGCTTCCGTCGTTTAACTGGCAGTCGATAAGCCCCTGCGCGCAATCACGAATGGCGACCATGCCCTTGACCCGTTCCTCGGTTGCAAGCGGCAAATCCACTCTGCTCATCACCGAATTTTCACGGTAATACACATCTCCGTCCACCACCGTAAAGGTAAAGTTCTTCACGCCTGGATCGGCGGGAATCGTTGCTTCCTCGGCTGCGAGATCGGTGTCCTGCACCTGCGCCGCTTCAATTCTGCCCTCGATTTTTCCTATGGCTTCTTTCAGCTGCCCGGCAAGGTCTGCGCCCTCGATGGGCTTGACGGTACATTCCATCTTACCGTACTGCGTGTTTTCCTCGGTAAGCGTTCCAAGCACCATTTCGGGATGATTTGCAAAATACTGATTGATTTCATACCCCTCGGCACTTTTGCCCAGCTTTGTCCACTCGGCGTTGGGAACGCCCGGTGCTTCACGCTTCTGCAAAAACAGAATATCCGCGACCACATCCGTGCCGGCGTTCCGGCGAAAGGCGTTGTTCGGAAGCCTGACCGCGCCCAAAAGGTCTGCCCGTTCCGCAAGATACTCTCTTGCCGACGGGTTTTGCTTATCCATCGTACCCGAAGATGTAATCACCGCCACCACACCGCCGGGACGCACCTGGTCAATGGACTTGGCAAGAAAATAATCGTGTATCTGGAAATGGTGCTTGTCATACTTCTTATCCGCAACGCTGTAATTGCCGAAGGGAACATTGCCGATCACGACATCAAAGAAGTCATTGGGGTATGCCGTTTTCTCGAATCCGTCAACGGTTACGGAGGCGTTGGGATAAAGCTGCTTTGCAATCCGTCCCGTAATGCTGTCCAGCTCCACGCCGTAAAGACGGCTTTTCTGCATTTCCTCCGGCAGAAGCCCGAAAAAGTTGCCCACGCCCATCGACGGCTCCAGGATATTTCCGCCCTCAAAGCCCATGTTGGCAAGTCCTTCATACATTGCCCTGATGACCGTGGGAGAGGTATAATGCGCGTTGAGCGTAGAGCCTCTTGCGGCGGCATATTCTTCGGGAGAAAGCGTTTCGTAAAGCTCGATAAATTCGTCTGCCCACGCTTCCTTCTTCTCGTCAAAGGCATCCGCAAGACCGCCCCAGCCGACATATTTGGAAAGAGTGACCTGCTCCTCCGGCGTTGCCTGTCTGCCGTCAAACTCCAGTTCCTTTAAGAGCTTGATTGCATCCATATTCATACGGAATTTTGCTTTCGGACCGCCCGCGCCCAAATCCATATCCGTGATACGGAAATTCTCGGCTTTTTCCTTCGGCGGTTCATCGCCGCCCGTGCGGATCGTCTGAATTACAATGTCATACGGCAGCTTGTTTTTCTCGCCCGGATACACCGCGACCGTTTCGGTTTGAAACGCTGACGGTTCCTCTGCCTGCTCCGCAGCGGGAGTGTCAATATTCCCGACATTCTCCCACTGCTGTTCTTCAACGAAGGTGCGGACAAACTCTGTAGGCTCGCTTCTGAAAATCGGGAATCCCGTGCCGTTCTGGAATGTAATGTCGCGCAGGCTGACCTTGCCGCTTTGGTAGTCCACCGCGTCAATCTGAAACTGCCTTTCGTCAATCGTCAGCTTCATGCCGATGGGCAGGTAGTCCTTGCCCTTATATTCCTGAATAAGGCTGTGCGTTCCGTCCTCGTTTTCACCCATCAGCACAAGGTTCTGCCCGTGCGACCAGATCTGCTTGCCGTAATGCACCCACTGACCTGCCGGAAAGCCTGTCACGGGTACGCTCTCGCCGCTTTCAAGCTGCTTTTCCAACAGCTTTCTGCCCAGCAGATCCGCAACGTTTTTTGCATCCTCGCCGTAAAACTCAATATTGCCGTGATGCTCAAAGCCTACCAGCACCGACACCTGATACTGTTCACGGATGCGCTCGTAGCTGGATTCGCTCGCGGCATCCAATACCGCAGGCTGTTTTTCCGCTTCCGCAGCATCGGCATTGAGGAGGGAGGACGGCTTCGGCTGCTCCGCCGTCTGTAGGGTGGGTTCCTCGGCATTTGCTTTCTCAAGTGCCGCTTCGGGAGTGCGCGCTGCAAATTCCGCGATAAGATGGTCATTCAGGGGATTTTCACGAAGCAGACCGGCAAATTCCTCGGCGGTATAGGTATAAGTAAAGAGGGGGAAGGTTTTGTCCGAGACAACAACCGTGCCGCCCTCTGTATCGAGGATTTCATGATCTTTTCCGTGGATATTGACCGTATCGCCGATGGCATAGCTGTATACCGGAACACGCTCTGCCGAAGCGTCCGCCTCGCGCTTGGGGATGATAAGCTCCGTCCCGCGCCTTTGCGCTTCCGCCAGCACAGCTCTGGACGGGGTAAACAAGGTGAAATTGCCGTTTTTGTATTCCACGACGTCGGCAAACAGGCTTTGCATACGCTCATAGCTTTCATCCGTTTCGTGTATGCCGCCAAGAACGGTGGACATATCCTCGACCACATTCGCAAGCCATGCGGGATCGTCAAGCCGTTCTCCAATGGTTTCCACCATATGAAACATATCCGTGTCATCCGGCAAGTCCAGCTCCGTTTTATCCCGTCCGGCATAGAAGCTGCTGATGCGCTGCGCAAGCACATGGCGTTCATAGGCAGGTATCCGCGCATAATCCTTTTCTCCAAGGTATCTGCCGTCCAGAATAATATCCTCCACGCGCTTTGCCGCCTGCTCCCAACGGAAAAATGCGGTCGGCGCTTCCTTATCTCCGAAGCCGCCGCGTGTCAGGCGCAAGCCCTTTCCGCCGTGGTCGGAATGGCTGTTATCCGCGCCGCACAGCGCGTGAGAGCTGCCGCCTATTCCATAGCTGTTTCGGATAAAATCTGCTTTTTCTTTTGCCGTATGATCCTGAATGAAGAACGAATAGGTGGAAAGCCTGCTGTCCGAATACACGCCGCCGCCCATAAAGTAATGGTCAATTTCATCCTCGGTGACAAAATCCACATTGGCGCGGAAATTCTCCACGGTGGAAAGCGGCAGATGTATCTGCGCGTTTTCCAGCTCGGACAGACGGCGAAGCAGCTCATGCGGTTTGTGAAAGTGAAAGCGCAGTACGCTCCGATCCTCCTCGTACTGCATAACCAAATCACCAAGTCCCTGAATGGCGTCGGACACAAAGGCTCTGTCCTCCAAAAGCTCCGCAATGCGCTCGGTGCTCTCCGGGAAACCGCCGCGAAACAGTTCTTTGTCCAGAAAATATTCCACATTGCAGTCCTGATGCAGATACCAGAGCGACTGCGCCACCTCCAGCCGCTCATTGGAAACGGCTTGATTCAGGATCACCTGCGGTGCATAATTGCCGCTGTGTATCAGCTCCTTTGTGCGCGCTCCGATCTGCTCCCATGTCAGAGTTACGGCATTGGGAGCAAGCTCTGCCGACCTGCCCTTTGCAAATTTCATTCCGTTTTCATCGAACCAGACGGAATATGGCTGACCGTCAAACAGAATGCCCTTTGCGCCGTATCTGTACTCGCTCCGAAGAAATTCCGCGTCATCCCCGGCATCCAATATAAAATGGGCAGCAACCCTCAGTATGCTCTTACTGCGGTTACTGCCCATCCTGATTACCTCATCCACAAGGGGAATGGGTATATCCGTTCCGGCAAGAAAGCCGGACAGCGTTCGGCTATCCGGCTCTGCGTTTAATTGTAAATCAGCTCGCTCAGAACGATTTCCTCGGCTCTCGACTGAATGCTGTTCATCCGCCCCAGCCACAACATTTGATTCCCGGCTTTCAGGGCTTCGGTCACGCCCTCCGTTTTCATCATCGCTTCGGTCAGCGTCTCCATCCTCCGATTGGCTGTCTGCTCGATCTCCAGCAGATGCGCCGTCAGCCTGCCGCTCAGAAGAAGTCCCTGATACAGACTGTTCCGATTCTGCTTCAGATACGATTTCCGCATCCGTCCGTACCTGCCCAGAGCTTCCACCGGCTGCTCGTTCGCTGCCACGTTCGGAATCAGAAAGCCCGCCTTGCTCGTGTAATCCATTCTCATCATCTGACACATCTCCTTTTTCTCTGTCAATCGGTGCTTCAATTTCGCTTTCACGCTTTACTTCGCTAAAACGATTATACCATGCATTTTGATTCTGTTCAAGAGGATTCTGAATATTTCCCCGGATTCTTTCCACTTCTATCGTCCGCACATATCTTCCGATGTCCATAAGGATGGGCATTGCCGCTTCGGACACCGCATTGCCGATCTGTGCAAGAGCCATTGGGGTACTGAACTCGGTGATATAAGAGAAGTCCTCAAAATCAAATTCGTTTTCCACATCCAGCCCGCAGCGGCGCGCCAGCGTATAGTGCAGGCTGTTGTTCATCAGCTCACGGAATCGAACCTCCAGATTCAGATCGTCCAGCTCCTCAAGAAAGCTGCCCTCTATGGCATAGTGCAGATTTCCCAAGCAATCCGGCAGATTGTCGATAACCGTTTCCAGTGCCACCTGCCTGAGAATATCCGAAAGGTTATCCGTCTCCGCGTCAACGGCGTAGTTATCCTTCAGATAATCGGCTACCGCCTGTCTGTCCTCCTCGCGGAGCTGCCACAGATACGGGTCTTTCCCGTTGGGCAGTCTGTGCGTATCCGAAATATCGAATACATATTTCAGTCTCGGAAAATCGCTGCTGTCGTCAATAAGGGCGATACCCTTTGCACCGCGATTGACCCATCTGCCGATCTTTTCGTTCCACAGCTCAAGAGACGCGCAAGCCGTAGCGTCCGGTCTTTGTGCGTGAATCAAAAGCTGTTCATTAAAGGGATAGCGATACAGCTGTGAAGCCGTATCCAGATATCCCATCCAGTGCTTCGGCGAGGCGGCGGCGTCCTTTGCCGCCTGCTCTGACAAAGCGCTGATAAATCGATACTTACTCGCCATTGTTTACCTCCGTCATCGTAATATCCGATTCCACTTTCGCCTCTTATCTTTCTTTATCCTTTTTGCGTTCCTGCAAAAGCTCCATATGGTAAGCCGGATATTTGCCGCCGTTCTCGATCAGCGTGATTTTTGCACTGTACCTGTTTCCGGTTTTCCTGGAAATCAGATTTTTAGCGATATAACCGACGCCTGAAACAAGAGCCGCCGCTACCTTTTTCGTGAAATTCAGACCGATGCTCTGCATAAATTTATTGTCTTTCCAAAGGGCAAAGTCGCATCCCTTCGCCATGCAGCAATAGCTCAGCTTCCGTTCCTCCACCGCACTGCCGCATCTCGGACAAATGCCGATGCTGTCCGCCTTATCGCCCTCAGAAAAGATACGCCTTGCGTCCTCGCCGACATCGGCGTAATCCGCGATCAGGTTTTTTACAAGCTCCGTAATGCTGTCCATAAACTCACGCTCGCCGATCAGTCCCTTTTCCATCTGCAAGAGCCTGTTTTCCCATTCCGCCGTAAGCGTGGGCGAGGTTACGACATCGGGCAGAATTTCAATCATATTGACCGCATCATCGCTCGCCGTGATCTGCTTGCCCTTTCTTGCGGCATAACCGGCGCTTACCAGCTTTTCAATGATGCTTGCCCTTGTCGCGGGCGTTCCCAAGCCTTTCTTTTCGGTTTCCTTATCAAACTCACCGTTTCCGGCTCTTTCCATAGCGGAGAGCAAGGTGTCCTCGGTATAGGGCTTCGGGGGGCTTGTGAAATGCTCCGTAACCTCGGATTTCACATTTTGAATGGCTGCGCCTGCTTTTGCATTTTCAGGGATTATCACGATTTCGTCCTCCTCGTTTTTCTCCTTTTTCGCCGCTGTCATAGCGGAAAACGCCTCCTCGATTGCCGTCCAGCCCTTTTGAAGAATTGTTTTCCCCTTGGCGGTAAAAAACGCGCCCTCGCACTCTGCCGTGACCGTGCGCTCCAGATAGCGCATGGGTTCTGCAGAAGCGCAAAGCAGACGCTGTGCGATCAGGTAATATATCGCCCGTTCTTCTGCAGAACGGGACTTTATATCTGTTTTGGTGCTTTCCAGCGTAGGGATAATGGCATGATGGTCAGATACCTTCCTGTTATCTGTGACATGGCATATATCTGATGCAAAGCCGGAATCCACCGCAAACGGCATTTGCAGGCGCAGAGCGGATATAACCGAAAGCACGGAGTTTTCCATATCCTCGGTCAGATACCGGCTGTCTGTGCGGGGATAGGTTACAAGCTTTGCCTCATAGAGCTTTTGCGTATAGTCAAGGGTCTGCTTCGCCGTATAGCCGTAATACCGGTTGGCTTCACGCTGCAGGGTGGTAAGGTCATAGAGCTTGGGCGGTCTGGTGCTTTTTTCAACACTGTCCGCCCGGGTAATGACCGCTGTTTTCTGATTGACGCGCCCGGCAAGTACCTTTGCCGCCGCTTCATCCATCTGTTCCTCCGCCGTCAGATGAAAGCCCTCGCCCGAAATATGCACCTTGTAATACGCCTCCCTGACGAAATGCTCAATCTGTCCCTTGCGCTCCACAAGCATTGCAAGCGTAGGCGTCTGCACACGCCCCACGGTGATCTTCCTGCCGTACTGCGTGGTAAACAGCCGAGTGCCGTTGATGCCGACAAGCCAATCGGCTTTGCTTCGGCAGGAGGCGGCGCTGTATAGGCGGTCATACTCGCTGCCCGGACGCAGATTCTCGAATCCGGCTCTGATTGCCGTATCCTCCATAGAGCTGATCCACAAGCGGAGCATCGGCTTTTTGCATTCCGCCTTTTCATAGACCATGCGGAAAATGGCCTCGCCCTCGCGCCCCGCGTCACAAGCATTGATAACCGCCTCCACATCCTCGCGGTGCATCAGCTTTTTTACAATGACATACTGCTTTTGGGTGGCGGCGGAAACAACGGTTTTCCAATGCTCCGGCAAAACAGGCAAATCCGCGAAGCTCCACCTCGCATATTTTTCGTCGTAGTCCTGCGGCTGCGCCAGCTCCACCAGATGTCCCACGCACCAGCTGACGATATACCCGCCGCCCTCGATGTATCCGTCCTCGCGCCGGTACGCCCCGATTACCTTTGAAACGGTCTGTGCAACGCTCGGTTTCTCCGTTATAACTAACTTCATAATGAAATTCCTCCGAATATAAAAATAGCGGGGTGCAAAAAGCATCCCTGCCCTTTGCACCCCTTGACGCGCTTATGACGGGTTATTCCTCGTCATCGTCCGTATAATCGTTTTCATCGTCCTCCGCGTCGGGTGCGTGATCCGCTTCGTCCTCATTGACCGCTTCGCCTTCATCCATATACTCCAGATCTTCGTCATCGCTTACCGCCGCTTCACGCTTCGGCTTGTAAATTTTGAAGTAGTAATACCCTCCGGCGATCACCGCGCCAAGCACGGCAAGAATGATAATCGTACCGAAATTGCTGCTTTTCGGCTTTTCCTCGTCCTCGGTATCGGCTGCATCGGTGGCTTCGGGTTCCAGAATAACGCCGCTTTCCTTGCCCGCGCACTCGCTCATATTGGTGCGGCAGATTTCACAATCGGTGCGGATTGCTCCAACGGCACACTTATCGGTGCAGGAGCAGGCGGGTGCAGCTGCTGTACCGCCCTCTGCGTCCTCCGTAAGCGCGAGAAGGTCTGCTTCATCCACGAGATTTAAGAAATACACATTTTCTTCCGTACCGTTGCGGTCAATCACCAGATAAAATACATTTCCGTTTTTGGATTGCAGGGTGATAAACTGCTTGTCCTGCTGCGGCGTGTCCTCGGTGGCTTCGGCTTCAATCTGCAAATAATCGTCAATCAAGGTCATATTGCCGCCCGGCGTAAAGGAACCGTCATTTTCAGCGGCTGCATCGCCATGAATGCCGCCTGCCATAAGCTTCATAATCATGGCAAGCAGTGCGGAGTCAATCTGATTATTCTGCTGCGCCGTTTCAAGCACCTGCAGATAGTCGCTGTGAACGAAGCCCGTCTTTTCGGGAACGATGACCTCGTACCAATCGCCCTGTGCGCCGATGACGACAACCTCCTCTCCGGGGCGAAGCTGGTCGATTACCTCATAGCTCATGCCCGCGCCGGTACGAAGATTCAGCCGCCCGCCGTTCGTCACCACCGTTCCGGTTTTCCTGATTTCCCCGGTTACGGCTTCATTCAGCGTGATTACCACGCTGCCGTCCTCCTTGATGATGTAGGAGTACGGAATATTCTCCTTGTCCGAAGAAGTCTCCGCCTCGGTATCCGTTTCGGATGCCGCCGTTTTATCCGCTGCATCCGGCGCATTCTGCGCAGCTGTTTCGCCCTCGTAGGCGAATGCCGTAATCGTGGTGCAGAGCAGCATAACCGCCGCCATTACCATAACAGAAATTCTTTTAATCCACTTTTTCAAGTTCAAAGTCCTCGCTTTCTGCGGCACTCACGGTGTCGCTCTCCATGTGCATATTTCCCTGCGCATCCGAAACGAACCGTACATTTCCGTTCTGGATGCCGTCAAGCAGCGTAAGCATATCCGCCCCGGACAGCTGCATGGAACGGATGCTCTTAATAATTTCCTGATCCTCCAGCTGTTTTCTCTGCTGTCTGAGATGCTTCAGCTGTTCCTGCCACTCGGAAACCTTTTTCTCGATTTTTTCGATTTCCTCAATGACGCGCTTCAATTTTAGATTCATGCCTTTTCCTCTTTCTTACGGCAATCTGCCGAAATAATAAAAATGCTCCTGCCAATATGGAGTGTCGATGCTTGTATATTGGATGGGATCTCCGCAGTGCAACATTTTCTTGTCCCCGACATAAATACCGACATGGGATGCTCCTGTCGTGTCGTATGTGCCCTGAAAGAAAATCAGATCACCGGGTCTTGCGCTTTCGGGCGTTATGATCTTGCATATTCCCAAAAGCCCATCCGCGCCCAATCTGCCCACATTCCGCCCCGTGCCGCTGTTGTTGATCACATAGGAAACAAAACCGGAGCAGTCAAAGGAGGTAGCGGGGGAGCTGCCGCCCCAGACATACGGATAACCGAGATACTTTTCCGCTTCGGTTATCATCGCCGCAAATTCCGGATCGGACATCGCCTCTGCGGGAATTTCATACTTCGGATATTCCGTATAGTAATACCTTGTGACATAAGCCGAGTCCGGGAACAAATCCGGTCTGTTGCCAAGCATACTCATAAGCAGCGCATAGGTCGATAGCTGTTCCTCGCCCATGATGTAAACGGGAACGTGAGAAAGGTTGAAGTTTTCAAGCTCCACTGTACAGATATAATAATCGTATGGGATTTCCACCTCATACTCATATTCCTCCGTAATTATTTCTCCCGTGTCGGGATCGACATAGGAGCTTGTCCCCGTTCTTGTTTCCGTGCGATACCTCGTTTCCACGGTTACGTTTTCGGTGAGAATGTACTGCTTGTCGAACAGCATCTGAATGGTGCTGCCCACATCATCAATTGTCCACTCCCCGCCGTGCGAAGCCGTAATTGCGGAGATCAGCACATACGGGTCATGCTCTATATCATCCAGATTGAAATGATACTCGTCATAATCGTGGCTGCTCTCATAGGTATCAAGATACGCCTGCAATTCCGCCTCCAAGCTCAGATACCGTTCTTCCGCGCCCTTCATATCGGCGTCCTCCAGCGGATATGTTGTTGCGAAAACCGCGGAAGATATGCCGCCCGTCATGGAGCTGCAGCTTCCGAGTCCGATCATCATCAGAATGAACAGAATGCCGAGTATCGCAAGCGCGATCCACAAGCCCCTGTTGTTCTTGAAGAAATTCACGGCGGCTTCCTTGATTTTCTCCGCCTTGCCTGCCGCCGCCTTTGCGGTCTTACCGCCTGCGGAAGCACCGCCCCTTGCTTTGGCATATACGCGTTTTCGGTATTCCATCCGAATATACCGTTTTTGCTGCGGATTACTGCCTCCGCCATGACCTGCTTTTGTCTGCGGCAGGCTTCCCTCAGCCGGAACCAGCGCCTTAGAGCTTTCCGCAGGCTGATGCTTCAGGGCTTTTTCATCCGGTGCTTCACGCAGGCGTTTCCCACGATTGCCGACGCTCCTTTTTCTCTGCTTTCGCATAGCGGAAATAAGTGAATTTTCCGCAAGCATTTCCGCATGGTGCGCCGCCTTAACGCCGTTGTTCTCGTTTTCCACCTGATAAATCTTGCCGTGTACCGCCCCTCTGCCCGCATCCACCGCCATGTTTGCCGCACGGCGGGCAAGCCTGCCCGACGAACCTGATTTCATTGCTTTATCGGGCAGGGCTTCATCCCCAAAGGCCAGTCTGCCTTTTCTCTGCCTTTTTTGCTGCCCGCCTTTCTTTGCTTTGCTTCCTTTCTCCCTTGTGCCGCTCTCAGCACGTTCGCGGCTTTTCGCTTCGTGCCGGCTGAACAGCGCATCGAAATCAATGGGTTCAGCCGCATCGTATTGATCCTCCGGCGGTCTGAGTGACAGGCTCGTTTCCCGGCTTCCCGAAACGCTATGCTCCACCAAGCCGTTTTTGGTCATTTGCTGTACGACTTTTTCCGGTGCTTCATATCTGTTTTCCATGCTCATCACCGCCAATCTCCGTAAGAATTACGGATTACCCTCTGTGGTGGCAGCTCTCAGATATTCCTCCCAGCGGTCAACCATCTCCGAAGTTTCTCGCCCTACCTGCTCTCCATATTCGATAGGCATACCAACGAGGTTAACGCCGTTCATAAGGAGCTTCATAAAACTTGTCATGTTGTCTGTATGCTCTACAAGCACAAGCAGATCATCCAGCATAGCGAAGAAAATCTTATTATCCGTTTTCTCTCCCGTGTGTTCAGATTTACAGCTATGCTCAATCGGGCAACCGTTGACGGGCATTGCGGTTCTGACAGCAATTTCCGTCAAATCTTTCAGATAGCTCTCGCACATGGCAAGCATTTCGCGGCGAAGCTCCAGATAGGGGCGGTGATGCTGTTTCAGCTTTTCCTCCCGCTGCAGCGCGGCAATCAGGGTTTTCAGCATACAGTGCATTCTTTTCATGTCCGCATACACGGACAGAAGCTCTTTGAAATCTACCGCTGCAATTTCCTTGCAGCTTGCGGCATAGCTCACATTTTTCTTTTCGTTCATTCCATATCCTCCGCAGTTTAATGTTTTGTTGTTCCGGCTTCATCCGGGCGAGTCGTCATCAATTGATAGAGCTGCAGGCTCTTATCGAAGTGATCCTTGAACGGAATAATCGTGCTTCCGTAAAAAACAAGCCCCTCACCGGCATTGCTGTTGGTGACATAGGAAAGCTGGTGGGGCGAAATACTGAGCTGTCTGGAAAGAATTTCTCTGTCGCCTGCCGCCTGATTGAGCATATACACAAAGTCGGAGTTTTCAAAGATGTTCTCAATCTCACGGCTTGCGAGCAGGTCCTTCACATTCTGCGTAATGCCCGTGGGGATACCGCCCCATTTGCGGAAACGCTTCCAGATTTCCACCGAATACGCCGCCGTCTGCTCCTCCTTCAAAAGCAGATGGAACTCGTCGATGTAATACCTTGTCGATTTCTTTGCCGCACGGTTGACCGTTACTCTGTTCCACACCTGATCCTGCACAATCAGCATCCCGATTTTCTTGAGCTGCTTGCCCAGCTCCTTAATATCGAAGCATACAAATCGGTTATCAAGCTGCACATTCGTTCTGTGGTTGAACACCTTGAGAGAGCCGTGAACATAGATTTCAAGTGCCGTTGCAATCCGCTGTGCTTCATCCTCCTTCTGTGCGCGCAGACAGTCATACAAATCCTCAAGGGTCGGCATATTCTCCGGGGTGGGATTTGCGAAGTAATCCCGGTACACAATCGGCAGGCAGCGGTCGATCATGGAAATCTCCACCGCTTCCAGCCCCGTCTTGCCGCCCATGATCAGCTCGCAAAGCGACAGAATAAAATCGGATTTCAGCGCAAGGGGATTTTCATCATCCGAATAGTCCAGATTGATATCCATTGGGTTTACATAGTCGCGGCTGGTAGGTGAAATGCGAATGACCTGCCCCTGCATCTTATTGACGAGGGGATAATACTCGCCTTCGGGGTCGCAGACGATAATATCGTCGTCGGTTACGAGGAAGGCATTGGTCATTTCACGCTTTGCCGAAAAGGATTTGCCCGAACCGGGCGTACCCAAAATCAGGCCGTTGGGATTTTTCAGCTTCTTGCGGTCAACCATGATCATATTGTTGGACAGCGCGTTCAGACCGTAATAGAGCGCCTCACCGTCCTGAAACAGCTCCTGCGTGGTAAACGGGACAAAAATTGCCGTGGACGTGGTGGTCAGCGCTCTTTTGATCGGGATGTAATTCTTACCGAGGGGCAGACTGCTCATCAGCCCCGTTTCCTGCTGATAATCCAGACGGCGCAGCGCGCAGTTGTATTTCTGCGCAATGCCCGCGGTCTGAAAGACCATGTTGTCGAGCCTCTGTTTACTCTGCGCCGTGTTCAGAATCAGCACCGTAACCATGAACATTCGCTCGTTGCGGCTCTGCAAATCCTCCAGCAGCTTCTTTGCCTCACCGCCGAAGGTGGCGAGGTCAGACGGAATGATTTCCATGTCGTATCCGGCTCTGACCGCCTTTTTCTGTTCTTCGATCTTCATACGGTCAATATCCGTAATCTTTGATTTCAGGGTCTTGATGGCTTTGGTCTGGTCGAGAGACTGAATATGAAGATTCAGCATCATATCGCTGTCCCGATCCAGAAATTCAGCCAGCATCTTATCGGTCAGCTCCGGCGCGAGGATTTGCAGGAAAGATACCGCCCCGATGGTCTTGCCCATACGGAAATACTTTCCGTCACGAAAATCAAAGCTCGTCGGCGCGATATAGTCCTTCGTGCCGAGTCCCGTTTTCGCCACCATATCGTAGGTAAAGCGGAACGGCTGCATTGTGTCGCTGTTGAAGGTATCGTGCAGGATTTTCAATCGCTCCACGCCGCTCAGCGGATATGCCACAACGTCCAGCACCTTGAAATTGCCGAGAATGTCCGCTTCGATTCGCTCTAACTTCGGTCTTGCCTCCCTGATGCTGTCCGCTTCCACGCCGAAGGTGATGAACTTGGACTTCACCAAGCCGTTGTTGCCCTTGGCAAGCTGATTGCGGAGCATCTGCGCATACTCTCTGCGCACATCGTCAAAGGTGTCGTTCCGGGACGGAATATCTATCGCCTTGACCGCTTCCCGCATATCGGTATGGTGGTTGATAAAGGAAAGCTGGAACTGAATGGATGAATCGAAATAATTAAGGAAATCGCACCAGTTCTCAAAAATAGCGTTTTTATCGTCCTTCTGCGCAAGCTGATAGTTTATATCAAAAAAGCGGATCGTTTTGGAATAGAAACGCTCGTCCACGCGGCAGATGCCGTCCTTGCCCATTTCACGGTATCGGATGCTTTTCTGCGCAGACAGCTTCTTTTCCCTTTTTTGCGTTTTCACCGGCGTTTTGGCTTTCGCCGTTGGTTTTCTGCCGTTATTTTTAGTCAATCACAGTCCTCCTGTTCCGAGAAGCGTCCTGCTTCTTCTTTTGCTTTGCTTTTGCGCTGTATGAATTGCTCTGCGCTTCGCTGTCTGTCAGAACGGAATACAGATTCCGTTTCATAGGGACGGACGCCGGGATTCAGCATTTTTACGCGGATTATGTTGAACAGGATGCGCTCCAAAGGCATCCCGTCCTTTTCAAACAGCGCAAAGAAGAATGCCGGAAGCATGAGCATCACCATTCCGGTCGCCGCATTGCTTGTCCCAAGCGCGTCTCTTGTGAGAAAATAGAACGGCAGACCTATCGCAGCGGCAATCCCGATGCAGATAATCTGCCGTTTTGTCAGATTGAAAAGGACTTTCGTTTTCACCTTCGTCAAGTCCTTCGGTACGGATACATACGCCATATGCAGGCTCCTCCTTAGTGTGCATTGAAAATGGATTTTGACAGGCCGGACGTTTTCATCAGCGAATAGCACAGGATAATCGTATAGGCTGCAATCTCAAACAGCGCCATATGAATATCCCCCGTAATATTCATGGTGGCAACAAGCACCGCGTAGATGCCCACACAGACCATCATCAAAAATCCCTGGAAAGCGAGGGCGAACAACCCTCTGAAATAATTCGTGCCGATCTGTCCCCATTCTCTGTTGGACATTGTGGCAAAGGGTATCGGTGCAACCGAGGAATACAGGTAAATCTCAATCATTCGACCATAGAGGATCACCATGATCAGAACGGAGATCAATTTCATACAAAGGCTCACAAGGGCGGTTTCTATCGACAGCATCATCAGCTCCGGAATGCCCATGGATTCCATTGCCGTTTCCATTGTGGCGATCATGCCGCCGACGTCTATCGCAGCTCTGCCGGAGATGTATCCCGCCGCGCCGCTGACAACCGATTGTCCCACGTCAAATACCGCCATTACGATATTGAACGTGTTGCTGACGAGGTACACCGCAATCCACATTTTCACGAAATACTTGAAGAACATCCATGTATCCACTTCGTGCAGATTGTTGCGCTCGGTCAGCATACTGATCAGCTCATAGCAAAGCACCATCGTAATGATGATGCCTGCTATGGGGACAATGACATTATTGGAAAGTCCCTGTATCATGGAAAATACGCTGCCGTTCCACCCTTGCGGGGTCTGTCCAACCTGCGTGGCGATCTCCGCTGTCTTTTGATTGACATCCGAAAACATCGTCTGCAGGTTGGACGTGACCATGCCTGAAAAAAGCTCCCTAATCCAATCCTCGATTGCGGTTAGCAAACCGTCAAACATGGATTATGAACCCCTTTCTGTTTTTCCTTTAGAACAAACCGGAGAGCAGGGGAATAAGGGATGTGCCGATGAGGATAACACCGCCGCCGGACATGAGCTGCTTGATCCCCTGGCTCTTTGCGCCCGGGTTGTCGTTGCCATACCCTTCCATGAGGTTGATTACGCCCCACACGCCAAGACCGGCTCCGATTGCGATTACGAGTGTCTGCAGAATGGTAACTGCGCTCTGGAAAAATGCCATATGTTATTTACCTTTCACTATCCTTGATAGTGCCTTTCTTTTTTATAAAATGTGGTTTTTTGTCTGGTTCGGGATTTCGTATGCTTCGTGCGTCACCCTGCGGGATCGGCACGAATGGGCGGGAGAAATTTGCCCATCCAGGCTCCTTTCCTATGTGGCGTCGCTTTCGCTCACCTCATATTCAAAAATTTCCACCTCGTCATCCGCTTTCATCCTCAGCCTGCATCGCATATACCCCTCAACATCAAAAGCGTTCTTCCTGTTAAAATCCGAAAGCTCTTTGTATCGCTTGTGTTTGGTAATATCGTACTTGCTGCTGAGAAACGGTCTTACACCGCGGAGCTGCAGGATGCACTTGCCGCCGTCCATGACCGCAAGCTCGTCCTTCGTCATCAGCTCCTTGCCGGTTTTCTGATAATTCAGTCCGTAGGAACGGCTCTGCCCTCTGGTGTCCGAGGTGTTGAACAGATCGATGGTTTCCTTGCCCAGCGTTTCGGAAATCTCCTTCAGGGTGGAGCTTTCCTTGCCGCCGAGGAACAGGGTCGTGTCGCAGTTGCCGATGATGGTTTCTGCGGCGTCCTTGTAAATGGACTTCAACTGGCTCTGTGACTGCAAAATAATAGAAGCCGATATTTCACGGCTTCGGATGGTGGCGATCAGCTTATCGAATTTTGGTATCTGCCCGATATTGGCAAACTCGTCAAGCAGAAGTCTCACATGATACGGAAGTCTGCCGCCGTGCTCATCGTCCGCTTTATCGCAGAGCAGATTAAAGAGCTGTGTGTACATAATGGCTACAACGAAGTTGAAGGTATCGTCCGTATCGGAAATGATTACGAACATCGCCGTCTGCTGGTCGCCCAACATATCCAGCTCCATTTCATCGTAGCTCATCAGCTCACGCAGTTCCTGAATGTCAAACGGCGCAAGTCTCGCGCCGCAGGAAATAAGGATGGATTTTGCGGTCTTGCCTGCAGCGAGCTTGTATTTCTTATACTGCCTCACCGCGAAATGATTCGGCTCGTCCGCTTCCAGTTCTTCAAACAGGAGATCCACGCCGTTCTTAAATTCCTCATCGTCCTCTCTCGCTTCGGACGCATTGATAAATTCAAGCAGCGTGGAGAAATTCTTTTCCTCCTCCGGCGCTTCATACCAGATAAAGCCGATCAGCGCGCAATAATACAATCGCTCCGCCTTGACCCAGAAATCCTCGCCGGATTTATCCCCCTCGCCTTTGGTATTGGCGATAATGGTGTTGACCAGCTTCAAAATATCGCGCTCGTTCCGTATGTATTGGAACGGGTTATAGTGCATGGATTTTTTGAAATTGATGGTATTGAGCACCTTGATCCTGTAGCCGCCGTTTACAAGCATTTTCCCCGTTTCGATTAGAATCGTCCCTTTCGGATCGGTCACGACATAGCTTACATTCGGGGTCATCTGCATCAGGTTCGGCTTGACATAGAAGCGCGTCTTGCCGCTGCCCGAACCGCCGATAACCAGCACATTCTTATTTCTCGCATACTTGGGAGCTTTGGGGCGGCTGTTCATCATCAGGCGTTCCGTCTGCGTCAGAATCACATTGTTCTCAAACACGGGATCGATATAGGGAGCGATGTCCTTTTCATTTCCCCAACGCGCCGAGCCGTATTCCTCGCCCTGACGGAATTTCTTCGCGTTTTTCCTGCGCGAATACAGAATGACCCACACAAGCGCCGCCGCGCCCGCGCCAACGGCTAAATCATAGGGATTGAGGCTCGGCAGCGGTTTTGAAAACGCCATTGCATAGTTTGCAAAGAGCACCGTCACACGCTCCAGAGCAGAATCTCCCGCACAATGGCGGAAAAGCCATGCCGTCTTGTTTACCGCGTAAAAGATCATGACATAGGGGATATACGGGAGCAGGTGCTTCCTTGCGTTGAATTTCATATGACCTGCCCCCTGTCCTTCGTCTTTTGCTTCTCCTTCTGACGGTGCAGCTTCTTCGACTTATCCACTGCCTTTGCCAGTCGTTTTCTTAAGGACGGCTTTTTCGTTTTTTTTAATTCGTTTGCGGCAAACTCCTTAAACGCGGCAGTCATCACGTCCACGTCCTTCGCCTTGAAAAAGACGATGTACCTTGGCGGCTGCTCATGCGCGTCCTTCTTCAAGCTGAAATCAATCGAATATTTACGGGCGACTCTCTCAAAGGACTTGATATTGCCGTCCGTTATCTCGATATTGGTCAGCTGAGAATTCTGCTTCATAAGGTCTTTCATCTTCTGCTTGCCGTGGGCAGGCTCGCTCTTTTTGACCGCCTTCTGTCGCCCTTTTTTCTGCGTGGATTTTTCCAGCTCGGCGAGGAATTTCACCATAGCGGCTTTCAGAACGCCTGCGGTCATTTTTGCCGCCTTGACTGACAAGGCTACCACTTTTTCATTCACTTCATCCTGCATTACATCACTCCCTTCAGATCTGCGCGCCTCTACCTGCCGTAGAGGTCATGGTTTACACGGGCAGAATAATAGCTGTCGATTGTCATGGAAGCGTTATACAAGACCGACAACAGATATTTCCTGATGTTGCGTACACGGCTTGTATTTTCGTGCATACTGTCCATTACGAATTGGATGTGGCTTGAATCCAGCTTACAAAACTGACTTTTCACGACGCTTGCGGGCTTTCTGTCCCCGCCGATTACGATATATTCCTGTGAGGAACAGATCGTATCCACCATCAGATCCACAATTTCATCAAGCTGACTGCGATCCAGCTTCGGCTCTTGAATCAGCGTGTCGTAGTCGATGTTTTCAAGCACCATCTGACGGTAGCTCTCACGCTCTGCCATCCGCCGCGTCGCATCAGCTCCTTCTGAAAAGATAGGATTGTTATAGATAAAATCAGTATTATTCAGATTAGTATTATTCGTGTGCGATTTTCGCATGTCCGCAGGTGCGATTTTCGCACTTCCGGAGATGCGATTTTCGCATCTCTGGACATTCGATTTTCGCATCTCAGGGATACACTTATGCACATAAATTACATCCGGCTTTCCAAGCCCCTGCTTTATCCTTGTAATAAGTCCGATGCCGTTTTGAGTATCCAGCTCCTGCAAAAGCCTTGCGCATTTCCCGTTGGCACATCCGAGCATTTCCATAACGGTTTCTGCCGTAAAATAAATAAACACTCTCCCGTCATCGTCAAGCCAACCATTCTTTAGCGACAGGCTCATGCGGTCAAGCATCAGTCCGTAGAGAACCTTGGCGTCCGTGCTTAACTCCCTGAAATACGGGTCGTCAAACAGCGGCTTCGGAATCCGATAGAAAGTGTATTGTTCGGCTTCGTTTTCGTAATGGAACGGGAAAATCCCGCTGTCGGAGCCGCAGGGCAGATGCGCAGTCCTGGGCTTTACCTGGGCTTCCGTCTGCGATCCCGTTTGCGGTTCTCCGTTCTTTTGGAATATGTAGAGGTGGAAAGCCCCGGAAGAAACGGGCACTCACGGAATACGCAGAGACGGTCGCTCCGATTCGGTCTGTGATACACGCAGCTCCGGCAGCTTCGGCAGCACTCCCTGCCGCATTTCCTTGCCCCGACTGCTTCTTTCGGCATTTGCAGGCAGAACGGCTTTACAAGCTCCTCGGAAATTTTTCTGTTTTTCATTCTAACCTTCCCTCCGGTTTCTCGCGTCGGCTTCCTTTTCCTCTCTTCTGCTTTCCGCAGAGCTTACCCGAAGCAGGCACAGAAACAGAAAAGCATTTGACAGTATGACAGCTATTACGACTGCAATGATCAATATCTTCATCTCGCTCCTCCTTTGCATCTTTTGCTTTGTACCGTCACGCATAACAGCACATGAATATGGTGGAACAATCACAACCGTTTTTGCTCCACCACATGGTATTTGCTGTTATGAAATAAGGCTTTCGCCTTTATTTTTCACATAAGTTCATATTCGTATTCTCTCGCCCCCGAATATATGGGAGTACTCAAACTGCCGCAGGTCTTACGGCATCATAGCATCTCAGCTCTCCGTGGTTCTCACCGAGCCGCCCTTTCGGTACGGAAGTATCTTTAACCCAGCTACCGTCTTGGCGATCAGTCCGTGACCAACGCTTGGACTGTTTCGGTTATCGCTTTCGCTCTGCTGTGCGCTCACTGATCTGTAATGGAAAATCCAAAAGAAAAGGTCATGGCGGCATACCTCCGACTCGCTCGGCGTAGCTGTTTCGTATTTGAGTACCGTATATTCAATTGTCAAGGAACAGTTTGCGTCGGCAACGCTCTCGCATTTCCTCCGCTACTACCAAGCCGTTTTCAAGCGATCAGCGGCTACCGGAAAATGATTTTTTCACTCCATCAGCTTTCTTAGCTTTGAAAGGATGCTGTCGCGCCGCTTCTGCACCGCTCTGTGCGTAACGCCCATTCTCCGCGCATATCCTCTCAGGCTGATGCCGTCAAAGAACAGGGCTGTGATCAGGCGGCGATCCGTTTCGGACAGTTTGTCCAGCGTGGCATAGAGCTTTTCGGCGAGCATTTTGCGCACGACCTGATTGGGAACGCTTTCCTCGCCCGACGGCAGAAAATCAAATCCGCACTCGCCGTCCTCAAACATGGTTTCCGCCATTGCCTCAATACTCAGAAGGCCGTGCTTGCGATCCCGTTCCGCCTGATACCGCTCCTGCCTTTCTCCTGCGTAATAGCAGAGATAGACTTCGCGCTCGACCTCGCAGACCTCGCCCATACCAAGGCGAATAAAATAGCGTTCTCTTTCTTTTGGGGTTTTTCCCGACATACCTGTTTCCTCCGATTGGTTAAGATAGGACTTCTTGCGTCGTCCTTCGCCTAACCCACCGCAGAAAGCGTTTTTGCAAGGCAGTCAAAGAAATTTATTTTGATTTTTTCGGAATTTCTTTTTCACATCCGAGAGCGTTACCGAAACCGCCTGATGGGTAATGCCGTAAATTGCGGCGATTTCCTTCACGCCCATTCCGTCCATGTAATACATGACCACGATTTCCCGCTGTCTTTCCGTCATCAGCGAAAAGGCGGCTTCAAGCGTTTCGCGCAGAATGATATTGTTCAGAAAATCCTCTGCGTCCGAAGCCGCGTCCGGGCTTGCTTCATAAAGGCATTCGTGCCGTTCGGCAAGCGCGGTCTGATTATGCGTCAGTCTGTCCTCGCCCTCCATCATCAGCCGCACCCACCACTCGGCGTCCCGGAAGAAATTCTCGTCAAGCTCGCTCCTTGCCGTTCTTCCGAAATAGGTGTATCCGCCGCAGGCGTCCACGCGGAACACCGTGCTTTTCCGAAGCTCTGATAAAGCGCAAATCCGTTCTCATAAACGGAAAGCTGTGCGCCGCCATTAAAGGTACGGCTGACCACAAGCGCGGAAACCCCCGACCGCAGCTTGGCGGCAGTCGGCAGCTTCTTTTCTTTTGTTCTTTCAATCCTGCTTTGCAGCTCTTTAAGCGTCATTGTCCTGCTCCTTTCGATTGGCTCTCCAATCGCAGGGAGCAAAGGCGTCCGCCGTTTCAAAAAAAGAAACAGCCTACGGGAGTACCCACAGGCTGAAAAAAGCCGCAATAAAGCAGGGGATTCCCAGGGGGATGCGCACAATTCTTTTGGGATTGCCGCCGTCCTATGTATCCTTTGCTCCTATTGCAACTCGGAGAATTGATTTTTTTGTAATAAAAAATGCCGTGGCAGATACAACAAACGCATTTTTGCGTTTATCATATCCGCCACGGCACTACGCGCTGTCGGTATTGCTCATCGGCAGATGGCTTTTGTCATCACGGCTCTTTGGGAGAATGTACCCTGTCGGTCATTCTCTCCGTCTGGTTTTCCAAACGCTTTTTTCGTTTGACAGCCGCAGATACAAGCTTCGGTATATCCGTATATAGAATTCTGATTTCCTTTCCGGCAGATTTCAGGATAAGGATAATATCCCCGTGAATCGGCTCTGCCACAAACAGCAGCCGTTTGTCCTTGTTTCTCACCTCTACCCCTTGACGCTGATCCTCCATGTGCTTTCCCTCCCTTCCTGTACTGACGCCGAAAAAAACACCTTTGCAGCGCAGTATCACGGTTATGTGAATACAATTATACGTTGCAAAGGTGTTATATAAGGTTATTTGTGCTGTCAGGCAGAGATTATTTTCTGTTTATTGCACAGGTTTTGTCACACCGGTGTCAAATGAGAGGCTAAAAACGTATTATTTCACCGCCTGCAGGCGAAATTCAAGGTCGCGGTATTCTTCGGAAAGCAGACGAGCTTTTGCCGATTCCATATGCTTGTTTGCCATATCCGAAGCCCCGCGCTTCCGCAAAGCGACAATCAGCCAGCAGATAATGCCGGGGCTGTTCGGCTCAATGGTAATCGCCTCCATGGAATACTTATGAAGCGCTTTATAGTCCTTTGCTTCATGCAGCAGCTCCATGAGCTTGTCCAGCGTTTCCAAATACAGAATGTGATACTTGGAGCTGTGCGGAATGTGCCAATGGTCGCCGTCCGCACTCGGAAAGAGCTTCCCGCGGTAAAGATCAACCGCATCCTTCAGAGCTTCGATCCGTTCGGCTTTTCCCATATGTGCATGGATATTGGAGCAAAGCTTTTCAAAGTGCTCGTAATCCGTATGGATTTTCAATTCCGGATTCACGCGATACCCGGTCTTTGTCGTAACAATCAGGGCGTTTTCCGACAGCAGCCCGAATATATTGCGCAGTCTGTACAGGGTGGAGCGCAGATTGCGCGTCGGATTATCGTATTCCTTGTCCGACCAGATAAGCTCCGAAAGCTCCTTGGACGACATACCGCGATGACGGTTCAGCATAAGCAGCACGAAAATCTTACTGCAAAGCGGAGACTTCATCTCGGCTTCGCTGAGCTTTCCCTGTGCGGTAATGATTTCAAGACCGCCGAACAAATTGACCACAACATCCGCGTCATCCTTGATATTCGCGGCGGCAGCATTGATTTTCATTCTCTCCAGATGCTTCTGCACATTGACCTCTTGAATAAGGATGTTGGCGATGACGCGCAGGAAATCAGGCTGATCGCAGAAGCGTCCGGGATTGCGCAGAAACATGATCCCCTGTTCGCGCCGGTTATACGGTACGCACATGAACGACCGCACATCCTGAGAGCGGAGGAATTCGTATTCATCAAGGTTTTCCGATTTCAGGCTTTCAATATCGCTGACATAGTACGGTGAATTGGTTTCTATCGCCCTGCGGAAACGGGCAAATTCACCCGCAACGCTGTCATCCTCCATTTTGGTCTGCGTCATGCCGTCCGTCGCACGGTTATACCACCAGAAAAGTGCCCAAAAATTAAGCATGGTATCCGCATCGAAAACGCCGCACCAGTCTGCGTCATAAAACGCACACGCCGAGCGCAGTGCCTTTTGCGCGATTTCAAACGGATTTGAAATGCCGTATACCTCGTTTGCGAGATCAATAAGGCTCTTTTGAAATGCCTCTGCATATGCCGCACTCTCGCTTGACACATCCTCATTGTTTGTCTGTCCGATCAGCCTTCTGAGCTTATTCAAAATATTCATAGCGGTCAGCTCTCCTTTTCAAATAAAAAGCGCGCAGGAAAGTCAGGCATTATGTCTGATCCTCCTGCGTGGTAAGTATTTCGTGACGGAACTCGCCATATCGCTTCACTGATTTGTGTTCCGTCCGATCTTTTCATCAATGGTCTTTTTGTATGTAATCAGATTATCCAGCAGTTGATCAACAATGGTCAGCATATCTTTGTCGCACTGTATCAGCTTCGGTGCAATATTCTCATCAATTTTGATCTGCGGATTTGCACCGGGACTATCCATCACAAAATAGTCCATGCTCTTCCGAAAAATATTGCTTATCCGAAACAGCAGCTCCAGGGATACGCCGATTTTCCCGTTTTCCAAATTGCATATATGCGTCGGTGTGCATGAGCATTTTTCCGCCAGATCCTCCTGCGTCATATGGCTGTTTTTTCTTGCTTCTCTCACGCGCTTTCCGATGAGAGTGCAGTCAATGGCAGGGTAATCCTTGACTTTTGCCTCTGCTGGCATTGCTCCGTCACCTCCAAAAATCCTCTATTTTCTTACACATAATATTATATCAAGCAACCTCATTTTTAGAATAATCCCGTAATTCACATTATGAGTTGATGCATCAGTTTTAGCTGAGAAAATTTGCGCTATGACATAAAAAATTATGTTTAACATAGTTTCCAACAGCTGATAAGAGGCTGCCCTTTGCGGAGGATGACGGCATCGGAACGGATAAATTTTATACGAAGTGCGCCGGGTAAACGGGTAAAAAATAAGGCCGGGCAGCATTGCCCGACCCCTTGCATTCGTGCGTCTGTCACATTTATAGTTTTGCCACTCCGCCACATATAACTCCAAAACGGATAAAGATTGGATAAAGATAGCTCGCGCCGAAGCAGCGAAGCATTTTCGGTCCGCGTATTTCCACGCCGGACTTTTTCAGCGCCATCGCCGTTTTGAGTGCCATTTCCACGCTTGCTCTTGTCACCGATTTTTCCTTGCGGGAAAAGAAAAGTTCGTTGCCCCTCACGGTATAGGTGTATCTCAAGCCCTTGGCGGTTTGAAAGCCGTAGCCCTCAAATGCAGCAAGGGCGTTCCACGCGGTGTCGTTAATCGACTTCAATGTGTTGCCTTTCATTACCTCTTTGACTTTTATCACCGCTTTGCGCCTTTTTCTGAATTTCCGCAGGCGCTCTGCCGAAAGCGTGGGTTCTTCCAGATTATACACGGTTTTACGGTAGGGAAGATAACCGTTAACAGAAGCCGGCGAAAGCCCCGTAGCCGCCTGTATTTCCCTGATGCTCTTTCCGTCGTTATATAAGCTATTTACTTTTATACTCGTCGCCGTCTGATATGCACCGGTCGTAATGAGCATTTTCCGTACCTTGATCGGCGTCATGCCGAAATCCTCAGCAAGCAATTTAAGCTGCGCGTGTCCGTCCGCGTCCGCCGTATCCTCTGTCGGGTTCAGATAGGCGTATGTAACAGCGGACATCAGCTCGGCGGCGATATTCTTCGGCGGTGCAGATTTTCTAACTTCTTCGCACATTTTTGCAGTTTCCCTTTGTTTCAATTCAATTCGGCTTGCCGACAAAAAAGCAGAACAAGTCTGCTTTTTTATCGTGTCATAAATTTGTTCGCAATTAAGTTAATCCCGTCTGAAAATATCTCTTGTATAAACCTTGCCGGCCACATCGTCAAGGCAGCTGTCATAGCGGTTTGCGATGATGGCATTGCACATATCCTTGAATTTTGCAAGATCGTTGACGATTTCACTGCCGAAGAAGGTTTCGCCGTCCTTTAATGTCGGCTCGTAAATAACAACCGTTGCGCCCTTTGCCTTGATCCGCTTCATAACGCCCTGAATAGAGGACTGACGGAAGTTGTCGGAGTTGGATTTCATCGTAAGCCGATACACGCCAATCGTAACAGGCATTTCCTTTGCTTTGCTGTAAGCGTTATCTTCTTCATACCCGTAATAGCCTGCCATACGGAGTACTCTGTCGGCAATAAAGTCCTTGCGCGTCCGATTGGATTCCACGATAGCGGACATCATGTTCTGCGGCACATCGGCATAGTTGGCAAGGAGCTGCTTTGTGTCTTTGGGCAGGCAATAGCCGCCGTAGCCGAAGGACGGATTGTTATAGTGATTGCCGATACGCGGATCAAGGCACACTCCCTCGATAATCTTCTGCGTGTCAAGTCCTTTCATTTCAGCATAAGTATCAAGCTCGTTGAAATAGGAAACGCGCAGGGCAAGATAGGTGTTGGCAAACAGCTTGACCGCCTCTGCCTCGGTAAAGCCCATAATCAGCGTGTCAATGTTCTCCTTGATCGCGCCCTCCTGCAGGAGCTTTGCGAAATCGTTTGCGGCTTTGACAAGTCTTTTGTCACTCATATCTGTACCGACAATAATGCGGCTGGGATAGAGGTTGTCATAAAGAGCCTTTGACTCGCGGAGAAACTCCGGGCTGAAAATGATGTTCTTGCAGTTATACTTTTCTCTCACGCTTGCCGTAAAACCAACCGGGATGGTGGACTTTATGACCATGATTGCGTTCGGATTGTACTGCATAACAAGCTTGATGACCGATTCAACTGCAGAGGTATCAAAGAAATTCTTCTGACTGTCATAGTTGGTCGGCGCGGCAATCACAACAAAATCCGCATCCTTGTACGCGCTTTCCGCGTCAAGTGTTGCCACAAGGTCAAGTTCCTTCTCGGCAAGATATTTTTCTATGTACTCGTCCTGTATGGGGGATTTTCTTTGGTTGATCAGTTCCACCTTTTCGGGAATAATGTCAACCGCTGTAACTTTGTTGTGCTGTGCCAACAGCACCGATATTGACAAACCAACATAGCCGGTTCCGGCAACTGCGATGTTCATATTTAATGCATGCTCTCCTTTCGCTTTTATACATTCTCCCCAAATGTATCGGGATGTTCAGGGTCGAACATCTCATTCGCCCACATGAGGGTGACGAGGTTTTCCGTCTCGGATAGATTGATGATATTGTGCGTATACCCCGGCAGCATATGGACTGCCTGAATTTTGTCTCCGCTCACTTCAAATTCGATAACTTCATCCGTGCCGATTTTACGCTCTTGGATCAGTCCGTGACCGCTGACAACGATGAAAAATTCCCACTTGCTGTTGTGCCAGTGCTGTCCCTTTGTGATGCCGGGCTTGGAGATATTTACGGAGAATTGACCGTGGTCAACGGTTTTCAACAGCTCCGTGAAGGAGCCCCTATCATCACAGTTCATCTTTAGGTCGAATGCGATTTTCTCTTTCGGAAGATAGCTCAAATACATTGAATACAGCTTCTTTTCAAATGATCCCGACGCGATCTGCGGCATGACGAGCGTCTGCGGCTGGTCGTGGAAGGTGTGAAGGCACTCGACGATATACCCCAGCGTTGCCTTGTGCGTCACGGGCGCGGCACAATATTTGCCGTTTTCGGTGAAAACGGTATTCACGCCGTCAAATTCACAGCGGTGAGGCTTATCCTCCAGCGCGTCGTACATTTCCTCCAGAAGATCGTCGATGAAAAGCAGCTCCATCTCTACGCTGGGATCGTTCACGGTAATCGGCAGGTCATTCGCAATATTGTTGCAAAATGTGCCGACCGCGCTGTTGTAGTTGGGCCTTACCCATTTGCCCACAAGGTTCGGAAAGCGGTAGACATAGACCGTTGCGCCGGTTTCCTTGGCATAACGGAAAAACAATTCTTCCCCGTCTCGCTTGGACAAACCGTATTCGGACGTGCCGAAACGTCCAGCAAGGGTAGCCTGAATGGAGGACGAGAGCATGACGGGACATTTGTTATGATGCTTTTTCAGCGTATCCAGCAGCGTGGACGCAAAGCCGAAGTTGCCCGCCTTAAATTCGGCAGGGTCTTTCGGACGGTTCACCCCGGCGAGATTGAACACGAAATCGCAGTCGCAGCAAAAAGCATCCAGTTTCTCCGCTGTGTTGTCCCTGTCATATTCATATATTGTCTCGATTTTCAGGGCGGGTCTTGTCCTGTTCTTGCCGTCACGGATATTCTTCAGATTTTCTACAAGGTTGCGGCCAACGAAGCCCGCCGCACCGGTAACTAATATCTTCATCCGTCCTTCCTCCAAACCATCTTATTGACCACGCCAACGTAGGACTGGATGATCTTCACAACCTTATCGGAGACGTTTATGTCCGTATAGTCCGGTACGGGAATCGCACCGCCGTTTACCTCGTCCTTCACCATTTCCACCGCCGTGTCCACCGCTTGCAGCAGTCCCTTTGTGTCGATGCCAGACAGGATGAAGCAGCCCTTGTCCAGTGCTTCAGGACGCTCCGTGGAGGTACGGATGCAGACAGCCGGGATGGGATGACCGATAGAGGTGAAAAAGCTGCTTTCCTCCGGCAATGTGCCGCTGTCACTGACTACACAGAATGCATTCATTTGCAGGCAGTTGTAGTCATGGAAGCCCAGCGGTTCGTGTTGGATCACTCTCTTGTCAAGCTCAAATCCGCTCTGCTCCAAACGCTTTCGAGAACGAGGGTGGCAGGAGTACAGAATCGGCATATCGTACTTTTCCGCCATTTTGTTGATAGCCGTGAAAAGACTGGTGAAATTCTTCTCGGTGTCGATGTTCTCCTCACGGTGCGCGGAAAGAAGGATGTACTTGCCCTTTTCAAGTCCGAGACGGGCGTGGATATCGCTTGCTTCGATTGCCGCAAGATTATCCGTCAGCACTTCTGCCATAGGTGATCCCGTCACATAAGTATGCTCCTTCGGCAGACCGCAGTCTGCAAGGTACCTTCTCGCGTGTTCGGAGTAAGCAAGGTTTACATCGGAGATAATGTCCACGATACGGCGATTTGTTTCCTCCGGCAGACACTCGTCCTTGCAGCGGTTGCCCGCCTCCATGTGGAAGATCGGGATATGCAGCCGCTTTGCGCCGATGACGGACAGGCAGCTGTTCGTGTCGCCCAGCACCAGAACCGCGTCCGGCTTCAGCTCGACCATCGCTTTGTAGGATGAGCTTATGATATTCCCCATCGTCTCGCCGAGGTCTGCGCCGACCGCGTTCAGGTACAGTTCAGGATCATCAAGCCCCAAGTCCTTGAAAAACACGCCGTTGAGGTTATAGTCATAATTCTGCCCCGTGTGAACCAGAAGCGTATCGAAATATTTCCGGCATTTCTTGATCACTGCGGCAAGGCGGATGATCTCCGGGCGTGTGCCGACGATAATCATCAGCTTGATTTTGCCGTTTTCTTTCCAGTTTGTATCCATTCGTTATTCCTTTCTTCCGGCAGAGGGGATATGTATTCTTTATGTCAGGGGGCGGTTTACGCCTCTACCGAGTGCGGCTTTCCTTCCAATTCTTCCTTCACATAGTCCGTGCCCCTGATCTTCTTGACCACGCCGTCTACATCGAGACGAACCGTATTGTGGCTCGTATACGCCTCGTCACCCTGTGTGGTCACAGTGCCCTCAACATAGAACTTGTCGTAGTTCAGTCCGCGGGCATCTGGCATGATGCGGTAATAATGTCCCATATCCACGGAACGGAGCATTTCTTCTCTCGTCACCAAAGTTTCGTAGAGCTTCTCGCCGTGACGAGATCCAATAATCTTACATTCCGTCTCCCCGAATACCTTCATAACGCCCTTCGCAAGATCCCCGATGGTACTTGCGTCCGCTTTCTGCACGAACAGATCGCCCGGCTCGGCGTGTTCAAAGGCAAACGCAACCAGGTCTACAGCCTCATCAAGGTTCATGAGGAAGCGCGTCATGTTCGGGTCGGTGATGGTGATGGGAGCTTTCCGCTTGATCTGATCAATGAAAAGAGGAATAACAGAGCCTCGGCTACACATGACATTACCGTAGCGGGTACACGCAAGAACCGTACCGCCACGCTCAAACGCCTTCTGCGCACGGGCTTGTACGACTTTTTCGCCCACAGCCTTGGTCATGCCCATCGTGTTGATGGGATAGGCCGCCTTGTCTGTGGACAGGAACACGACCCGCTCCACCTTGTTCTCCACTGCTGCCGTAATGACATTATCTGTGCCGAGAATGTTGGTTCTCACTGCCTCCATCGGGAAGAACTCGCAGGAAGGGACTTCTTTCAGCGCGGCGGCATGGAACACATAGTCCGCACCGTACATGACATCACGAACAGAGTCCACGTTTCTCACATCGCCCACGTAGAATTGGACTTTCCCCGCATAATCCGGATACTGTGCTTGAAGCGTATGCCGCATCCAGTCCTGCTTTTTCTCGTCACGGGAAATAATGCGGATTTCTCCGATGTCGGTGGTCAGGAAATGTTTAAGTACAGTTGAACCGAACGAGCCCGTGCCGCCGGTGATTACCAGTTTTTTATTTTTGAACGCCTCTGTTATGTTGTGCATAAGACTTTCTTCCTCTCTATTCTTTCGGTTTATGTTTCAATACAAATCACTTGCATATGTATCAATTTCGCCAAGCCTAACTTCCCGATCTTATCAGTGGTTTGATCTTCATCATGCCGCTTTCTCAATCTTTCCATTCCCGTGCTTGATCACCCCATTAAGCCATGTAATCGGTATGTGAATAATTGTTGCCGAAACCATAGTAAGTGCAAGCACCATAACCGCATACAGCGGCAGGCAATCGTAAACTGCATCTACACCCCGCAGGGTATTTATAAAAAATCCTTGCAGTGCATATATCTCAAATGATCGATTCCCCAGCCATTTCATTACCGGGTTGGTCAACAACACACTTCCTCGTGTGTGATCAATAACTGTAACAAACCTCAACACGCAAATCACGAATGCCAAGGCGGAAACCGTCTTACTCACGATTCCTATAGCTGTCCCGCGCAGCAGATACTCGCCAAACACACTAACAATAAAAACAACCATCGCAACAATTGCGCTTACTCTTGTTCTGCAAAGGCACTCAAGTTTCTGGTCATATGCCACAGCCATTCCAAGTGAAAACGCCATGACGCTTTCGTATCGTGTCTGAGGCTCTTTTATAACCATACACAGCAGACAAAATGCAGTCACCAAGGATGTACAAACGATCAGCAAACTTTTACTTGTTTTTGTTGTCTTTCCGGATATCCAGAACAGCAAATAAAGGATAAGCATAACCTGAAAGTACCAACCGTTCGATATAATCGTATTCCCGTATGTCAGTGTTTTAATAATGAGCACCCAATCCAGCGTTTTTTCCGTAACAAGCCTCACCGCAGAATAGATCACCGCTATGACCAGAACATCCACATAAAAGGTAAGTATTCTGTTTCTCGGAAACTTTTCTATATAATGAATACCCCCGCAGATTTCATCAGTCCATAACCGGAGATGAAAAAGAACACTGCTACAGATAGATATCCCATCATCTGAAAAACCGTTCCAAGATTCGTCGCATAAAAGCGCATACTTTTCTGAGATATGTGATGCCATAAAACAAAGCACGAGAAAAGTCCTTTTAGGCAAGTTGTACATTCCCGCGTAGGAAAGCCGGTATTTTCAGTTTTCAAACCCATATAAAATCATCCTCCATTTAATTTCCTATTGATGGGATCGCTTACAAGCTTTAGCCCATATGCCATCAAAACAGAAAACATATAAACGACTGCTATGTATACGAGCTGATTATCGATTTTTATAACATCGTGCCAAAATGACACCGCAATTCCATGCGTTAAATATATATAGAGAGATATCGCCGCAATTTTACCGCTGAATCTAAACTTCTTCTTGAATGCGCTCATCAGCATAACTAACACAGGCAGCACAAAAAAAGGTGCAACAATTTTGAAAGCAATCCTCTGCAAAGCAAATTCAGACAAAAGCGAACTGTTGCCGAGCACAATACACACCACGCTTCCGATCAGGCAAATCGTATAATACCCCCCGAATTTCTTTGAGCTTTCAACACGAGGCAGATCCGCTGCATAGACTCCAAGCATAGTTGCCAGCACCGAATCGTACCACATTGATTGCGCCCCAATTGCTATGGCAACAGCAACATATCCAAGAATCCCACACGTCAGTATTTTCTTTTTCGTATCCACGCCAAGATTCAAGGAGAACACAGCAAAAAACAAAATATATACCAGCAATGTCACCTGCACATACCATCCGTAGATAGCATATGTCCCGCCAAACGTCAGCGAACGCAGCAAGTATATAATATCAATCTTCTCGTGCAGGAGTACGCTCTATACGCAACGGTAGCAAGCAGCACTATGCTATAAGGCACATAAAGCCGAAGCACATGTCGACGAAGAAAATGCTTCAAATAATCCGTTTTAGCCAGATAAGATCGCATCAGGCCATAACCCGACATGAAGAAAAAGTAACTGCATATCAGTTGACCCGAAACCATGAGGACAAAATTGACGGCAGTAATACTGGCAAGCGATGTGTTCCCCCTTGCATGTATTAAAATCAGATACAGCGCAAGGATACCTTTCACAATATCGGTTTTATTTTTTTCCAGCCCCGTCTCCGGGAACATTTTTACAAAACATTCTCGTACCATACTTTTACCCTCCACTTTACGATTAAAACAGGGATGAGCAAAACGCAGGATTCACAAAAGCGAAGCACAACATTTTGCATTTGAAAATGGCTAACAATACTATATACCGTGTTCTTGCATGAGAAAATCGGAGTTTTGCTCAACCCTGCGATTAAAAATCAAAAAAATTCACATTGAACTTTCGGCCTTTACGAGAGTACCTTTCACTGCTTTTTAACGAATGAGAAAACAAATCCTCGATCAAATGCCAGCAGCAACGTCAAAAAGACGACTGTATAACACATCCCCTGCAACATAAACTTTGCCAGATAAGGCATTGGAACGCCCGTACAAAACACATTGAACAGGCGGTTTGATACCACAAATCCTGCTATGCCGTATGCTACATATTTTGCAAGCTGCGCCAAATGTTTTCCCATGGGTAACTTCATTTTTCTGCTGTTGTAGATGTTCATTCCAATCCACTGGCAAATAATATTTGAAATAATGGTTCCAAGCAGGCACGCATATATCGCATATTTCTTCGGCATTATTACAAGGAACAGCAGCGACAGCAGAATGTTTAGCATTGCAACAGCAAAGAACAAATACGAACGGAATCTATGCATATTTTTTGCACGCTGCACTTCAATCGCCAGCTTTACTGAAAGCGGCATGATGGAAAGCAGCATGAGCACCGCGCCGACATCATACGCCGCGGTATAACCATCGCCCAACCACCAGAAAATAAAATTCTTTCCGCACGAAACAAAGCCAAACGCCACAAAACAAACAACTATTCCCTGCAACCTTGAAACACGCGAAAATAGCGTACAAACTCCTTTTTCATCTTCCCGAATACACATATCGTTGATTGTCGGCGCAAATACTACGGAGACCGCCGTTACAACACTCGCAAGATATGTCTGAAAAAGCTGTCCCATCTGATACATGGTGATGTTTTCCGGAATAGAGAAAAAGCCAAGAAGAGTCTTATCAACATTGGAATTGATTTGGTCAACAATACTATTGAACACCAGTACCGAAGAAAAGACCAGAATCGAAGAAATTTGCGCCTTTTCATTTCTCATTTTCAACGGCGCAAATCTCATTTGGAGTTTTTGCCGGCAAAAAGTATAATTACATACAAAAGTAAATGTTGTTGTCACAAGCGAAAACGCAGCCAACAAAAGTATGTTCCGGGTATACCTCGCAATTACATAGTGCCCGGCAAAACCAAGCACGGAGACGATAATAGAAACGCCTTTATCGAAAATAAACTGTTTCTTGTAATTGATGTATTGTTGAAAAACGGCGGTAATAAAACTCGTGCCAATATTGATAATGGAGAGTAACAGCAGAGCATAAATCAGCGCAGAATCCTCTTTGGTATAGCCGCCAAAAGATGTCCCGGTAAAATAAAAAGCCAATACTGTCGTACAGCCGATTAAAATAATGCCCCCGCCGAGAGCAGACAAGATTTTCAAAAACAGTGAGTTAACTCTGTCCACGCATTGATTTTCTCTGTTGTCTATGGCCGCAAATCGCAAATAAGAAGCAATAAGCGCACTGGACAGCACCGTCAGCCACGAAGTAATAGACGTTACAAAAGTATACAGTCCATAATTGTAATCTCCGATATAATGCAAAACCTTGTTAGAAACAAACAGAGATCCCAGCAAAGAAATCAACAGCGACGCATATGACATCAAAACACCCCATCGGATGTTTTGGGATGTGCTATTTTGTGTACTTCTCAATAAACCTCTCCACATCTAAAAAGTCCTCATACCTCTCCGCAATCGTTTTATCGTCCCAGTTCCACCACTGAATTCTGTTCAGTTTTTCTATCTGTTCATCGGTAAAGCGGTACTTAATTACCTTCGCTGGCACGCCTACTGCGATGGCATAATCAGGGATGTCATGAGTTACAACCGCTCCCGTTCCGATAATTACACCGTTCCCAATCTTTACGCCCGCCATAATACTTACGTTTCTTCCTGTCCAAACATCATTTCCAATCACCGTCTTATGAGAGGCTATATTTTCACGAAACAGCTTTTCCTGCTTATCATGCGGAAGTTGCTCGTGAAAGCCCGGATACCTCCATGAGGAAAACAAGAACTGATGTGTTGTTACTCCCATATAGTGGGTTTGAACAACAGCGGTGTTATACCCGAAGCTGCAAAACGAGCCAATGCTTTCTATGAAATTCATGTCATACTCTCCCGGCTTTGCGAGCGGTCCATAGCAATGTCTGCCTATTCTTGCACCGTAATCAACCTCAGAATTCTTTTCTTCCAGAATGACTCCGACTTTCCTATTAACCACCTGCAATTTGTTTAACAGCTTTTTCTTAATCGACATTCCAGTTTCCTTTCTGTTTTTTCACCATCCGCTCTAACAGCCATTTGCAATCTTTTCTGATTTCATACAATCTGGATGGAGCATATTCTCTGTCTTCAAGTACATAATTCAAAACCGTTGACGCCGGTACAAACCAGCCGTTCCTTGAAGCTATGTAGTCAATCGTTTTCTTGAAATCTTCATTTAATATGCCGTTATCTACGAATTCATAAGCAAAGTGTGTATAAACAATACAGCATCCATGTTCCGACGCCAGTCTATCAATGTTCTCCTTGGTCAGCAGACGCAAAAACGGCGCTAACCGCATTCCATCAGAGGAACTGAACCAATAGTTTGAATATTCTTTCTTCCCTGTTTCCCTGTACACCAGCCTGGGATCGGCTTTTAATGTGTTTATGTCATTAAAGGTTCGATTTCTGATAAAACGTAAGTGTTCTTTTGCAAAATCGCCCCAAAAATATTCGCTTTTCGGTTCCGTCCCATATGATTTGATTTCGCTTCTGCAAAGTTTATAAATTGTCCTTACCAACAAAGAGAATCTTTCAGCGCCCCAGTACAGATTTTCCACATTGTTGCTGTGATTGATATGGAGTGACGGATACTCTCCGAGCTTTTCCCTGTATTCCTTAAGAGCCGCAAGCGTTTCCTCTCTCCTGAATCCACCCGAACCCGCATTGTGAAATCCCAGCTCAACCCCGCTTCTTTTCAGATAGCGAAGGAATTCGAGATATTCTTTATCCTGCAGGCATTGACCTGTGTATATATCGTCTCTCGATGGGTATACCCAGCATGTTTTCGTCGTGAGTATCCCATGTGAGATCAGATAATCGTAAACCGGCTTAACATTTTCTACCGTTGCGCCATCTGTGTCGTCAATGACCGTAAAAGCAAAATCATGTCCGTCCGGCCATTTGATTTCCCGCCTCATTGCTTGCTCTCCTGAACTGTTACATTCCTGTGCCTGAGAATCTTTCGATAATCCTCAATCATATCGACCTCTGCCCAGAACTTTCCCGCAATATCGTGTACATGGATATTCAGTCCCGGTAGCATATCATACATAACGCTCTCCCACCACACAGAATGCTTTTGATGATTGATCATGTCGATCATGTGTTCTCGATATGTTGAAACGAAGCCGGCACTCAGCTTGGCTATTCCGAGATTTTCTCCTGTAGTATCGGCGATGGACAGATCTTTA
Source organism: Ruminococcus bromii (assembly GCA_963590855.1). Classification (GTDB taxonomy): domain Bacteria; phylum Bacillota; class Clostridia; order Oscillospirales; family Ruminococcaceae; genus Ruminococcus_C. The sequence continues at coordinate 16,495 of CAVAQT010000013.1, read as the reverse complement.
CCGTGACGCATCAAAATTCCGTTTTCAAAATGAAATCTGTAATCCGCATCAACGATTCTGGTGGAATCGACAAGTAAAACCGGGCTGTTCTTTTCCTCAATCAACTCATCAAGAATGCTCGGTTCTATATACAGATCGCCGCTCATGATGATGGTGTCCTCTGCGGTGAGAACATCCCGTGCAAACCACATAGAGGCTATTCCATTAGTCACATCGTAAAACGGATTGTATATGAATTTTACGTCACTGCCGCCAACAACGGTCTTTATGTAGTCTGCCTTATAACCAACACATACGGTAATATCTTTGATGCCCTTACTCTTCAGCATTTCAATCGTATACTGCATCAGCGTAATTCCACCGATATCAACCATTGATTTTGGCTTTTCTTCAATAAATTTACTTATTCGTGTACCCATTCCGGCGGCTAATATAATTGCTTTCACCCAATCCTCACTCCTTATAATTTAAACTGCACTCCACGATGTCATGCGTCGGTTGCTGATGCTCGGTGGGTGGAAGCTTCATATAATCGCCATAGCATTGTTTCAAAATTTTATCAATATTGCGCGGCGCAGGATACATCTTTCCCTCAAACAAGGTCGGTACCAGATCCTCGATATCCTCTTTCAAAAACTTTGGCCAGTGGCGTCCTCTATGTGCCAGCTGATTCACATATTTCATCGGAAGACTATCAAACCAGCGCATGGTTCGCTCTGTGATCCACCTAGCTGTTTTAAGTGAAATACACGAATATATCGTTTTTTTCACAGCACTGATACCATTCTTGCTGCCATCTCGCAGATGGAAATCACGCACACTCTGCATTTTGATCAAAATTGCGGTCTGCAGCTTGTACGCCGGCTTCCATATATTATCCAAAGGAAAGATATCAATGTACATTGCATGTCCCACATCGGTATGTGCAAAGACGCCTTCCACAAAACGAGTACCGTGCTTCTCTATTTTCATAATGGATAGAGGACTATTTATATTCTCAAAATAATCCTCAACAAAATATTTTTCCGACAGCGTGGTCGGCAGCAGCTTCTTAAACCTATCGAAGTTTTCTCTGGTCATCCAAAGGTCAATGTCGTCATCCCATGGAATAAAGCCACCATGCCGCGCCGCTCCCAAAAGTGTCCCGCCGGAAAGAAAATATTTAATATTGTTTTCCTTGCAAATACGATCCACCTCGTCCAGCAGTTCCAGCAGGACAGCATGTATATTGTCTAAATCAACACCACATATATTAAACTCACTCACGGTCTTTTCTCCCTCCTTTGATGACTTTCTGATAAACTTTTTCCAGCGTCAAAGCCGAATTATTCCATGTAAACTTCTCCGCAGTCTTTGCACCGCAGACAGATATTCTGCTTAACTCCCCATGATTCATTTGGTAAATGCGCTCCATGACAGCCACAATGGAATCCGATGACTGCGGCTCAACCAAAAAACCGTTTTCTCCATCGCGAATCACTTCTTCAATGCCTTGCCCTCTCACGCCAATTGTTATCATGCCGGCAGACATTGCCTCTAGATAAACGCACCCCAATGCTTCATAAAAAGACGGCATACAGAAAACATCGTGTGTTCTCATCAGCTCTGCAATTTCGTCATAAGGCAGATACCCAACAAATTCTGCTTCTACTTTTTTATCAGCCGCCAGCCGCTTCAGCATCATCTCATCAGGACCGCGTCCAGCAAAGGTCATGTGAACAGATATATTCTTCCCGCGAAGCTCTCCTGCGGCTTCTATCAAATACTTCTGTCCTTTGATCGGAATCATGTTCGCAACACACAGCACCTTCATAGTGCCGCCCTCAAAGTATCTCCTGTCTGCTGAATGTGGAAATCTGTCTATATCAACGCCATTGTAAACAACATAAGACGGTACGGCGCGTATTTTTTTCAAATATCTCAGCTTCACAGCTTCACTTACATTGACTGTTGCCGAGAATTTGCTGTACAGCGCTTTCTTTTTTGTTATGTTATGAAAGATTGTCAGCCACCGGTGTGAATCAAAATAATCGCCCCAAATATTCAGCCCATGAAAATGCATTACCAGCGGTATATGCTGTTTCTTGCACATCCGTTCCACAGAGCAAACACATTCCAATCCGGCAATGTGGAGTGATACAACATCATAACCGTCGGAAAGAATCTTTTTCAACATCAGTTCATCGCTCTTCCCCAATTTTGTCGGAAACAGCGTGCCAAGCTGTGATCTTTTCTTCTGCACATTGCGATAAAAAATGCGCACTCCGTGATATATATAATCGGAGTTTTCTTTTCCTTGCCTGTCCGCCAGAATATAAACGTCAACTCTATGCCCAAGCTTCTGTAATGCAATAACCTGTTGTTCCAAAAAAATGCAATATTGAGGCAGCTCCGGCGACGGATACGCTGTCGTCACAAATAAAATCTTCATAAGTCTATCACTTCTTTGATATATAGCTGTACATTTCTCTTTGCCGTATAGGATATGCTATACTGCAAGGACCGTCCTGATACGGTGTTTTTTCACCCGCCAACAGTGCCTCGGAAAGTGCCACGAATCTTTTCGCCGCTTCTTGCGGATTCCATGTTCTTACTATCGTATCAAGCGCGTTATCCGACAATTTTTTCCGAAGTTTGGGATCGTCCAGCAGAACGCGGCATAAATCGGTAAGCTGGCGGATATTGCCGCTTTCATAGACATAGCCGTTTTCCCCATTCCTGATCATGAATGGCGTAGAGCCTGCCGCATGGCTGGCAACAACCGCACATCTGCAATTCATAGCTTCATTCAGAACAGCTCCCCAGCCTTCCTGATAATCGCTTGTCGCTAAAAAGATGGCAGATCGCTTCATTTCCTGTTTTACGTCCTCTGCCGGAGCCTCACCCATGATGAAGATGTTGTTTTCCAAATGCAGCTGTTTCATGAGAGTGTGTATTCCTTTTTTTTCGCTGCCGTCTCCATAAATTTTCAGAATAACATCAGGATGATCTTTTACTAAATCCGCAGCAGCTTTTACTGCGTGATCCGCATGCTTCCAATCTATTAACCTGCCAACCCAGATTATCTGATTTGGTATCTTTTCTATATCTGCTCTGTAGTCTTCAAGTTTGGGGAAATATCCCCACTTATATGTCCTGTTCCTGTAATTTCCAAATGCAGCCGCGTCTCCGGCGCAGTAAGCACCGGCACACAGTAAATTCACATTGTATTTCTGAAATCTTCCGTGATGAATATATGTTCCGCCGATACATCTGATAAAGTTTTTTATGGTTATTCCTTTTTTATAAAAGCGTTCGAGATACACAACTACCAATTTTCCGACTTTGAGCCGCTCCGTCACCAGCGATAAATCACAGCTGCCGATGAGAACAACATCCGCATCCATAATTGTTTTCAGGCACTCCGGAGATTTGGCAAACTGGTAAAGGTAGCTGTAGTCCTTTCTGTAGATGCGCTCTCCTTTCGACGTCCACTCATCCCCGTTCTCTTCAACCTGGAAAAAGGTAAACTCTGCGCACAATCGATTCATCTCATTGCAGAAGGGGATCTGGTGTGGCGTAAGAAGATTTGATATAAAGGCGACTTTCATTTGGCCTGCATTCATGTTCTTCTCCCCCTAACTACATGGATTTGTAAATCTCCAACATTTGTTTACAATTTGTTTCGCAGCCAAAATTGCGCTTCACCCAATCAATGGCAGCTCTGCTATACGTTTCTTTTCCGTCAGCTTTTATTTTCCGGATAAATTCAAACACCTGCTCAACATTCCCCGGTTCGGCGACATAACCGGTTACGCCATCGTCCACAATCTCACCGCATGCCGTGATTCCATAAACAATGGCCGGTGTACCGCAGGCTTGCGCTTCCGCTATTACCTTACCAAAAGTATCCTCCAGCGAAAAATGCACATACACATCAGCCGCAGAATACAGTTCCGCCAGTTCAACGGTGTTTGATGTAAACGGAATATGCGTTATCTTTTCATGTTTAACAGAACCTTTTTGTCCGCCAACCAAAACAATCCTGTAATCATCGGTTACCATATCCGCCAATTTCATAAAGTCGCGGTATCTCGGGCTTCCCGGCGTCCAGCCGGCTGACACGCCAATAATCAAAAAGCGATCCTTATCAATCCCATACTTGTCCAGCACATCCGATGGACGATATTGAAATGTATCCATGTCTATCCAGTTATATACCCGCTCATTTCTTCTGCTTTTTAAGAAGGACTTCCCTGCCTCTCCTGCGGACCAATTTGAGTTTCCCACAACAACTAACTCTTGTATTGATCCGAACCATTTCTTCTTCTGCTTCAGCATAAATGCGGCATTATCCCACAAGTACGAGGACGGATACTCTTTCTGCTTCGGGCATCCCCTGCAATCGCTTTTCCACTTATCACAGCCAATCGTTGTGTAATAAGCACACTTTCCCGTAAAGCACCAACAATCATGGATATGTATAACAGTCTTTACATTGTTTTTGGACAGAAAACGGAATAGCAGCGGGAAGTTTATGCAGTGTCCATGTATATTTCTCAGGTGTACGATATCCGGCTTATATCGTTTCATAAAGCGCAGAAGCCTCCGTGTAGAAAAAAACGAAAAGAAGCCCTCCAGCCCCGTGATGCGGGACATCACATTGTGGAAATAATATTCCGGATAGGTGTTGATTCTGTATGCTCCTTCATACTTTGGCCCCCATCCATACGCAGTCGTACTTTCGACTCCGTGATTTCTAAGATATTGATCCAACTCATAGCATGTTCGCCCCGTGCTTTTTTCCTTGTAAATCATATTGATTTGCAGTATCTTCATTTTCTCACTCCTGTAACTTTTTATTTTGTCATACAGATTTCGCATCAGGCACGCATAGTCGGATCGCCCGTTATTGTCATGTGTTATTCCGCATTACGGCGCCGGTTCTTCTGCATCCCAGTCGTACCGGGCCAGAATCAGATACGAACAGGCGATGGCATACATACCGAGACTTCCGTAAAAAAGAGCGGCTTCACCGTTCCCCATAAAAACAGTTCCAAAGAACGCTATAACGCAAACGGCTTGTTTCGGGGAATACACGAACGTGCAAGTCTTCTTCATAACCCTGGTCAAATAACTTATCAGCATAAAAACACCGATTATTCCGTATGAACCGAGAATGGTGATATGCGTATTATGTAAGTTGCCTCTGAGCCTCGCAAAATCTCCTGTCAGCCAATGAACTCCTTTCAATGTTTGGAAAACGTTGCTCCAAATGCCAACCCTGCTTGAGATTGGCTTTCCCTCTTCAGCAATAAAGTCAAACGTTCCTCGTGCAATAATGGCATCTATAAAAAGGAGGTAAGCAATTGCAAACGCCAACGGAATAATTGCCACGATCCAGCAAACGGCGGGGCTTATCTGGCTGCGTCTCTTCATCATCATAAAAACCAACGCCGCAATAACCAGCAGGACTGTGATTATGCTATTTCTGGCTCCGGACAAAAATAAAAAATAAAAGTCAAACCCAAACAGCACCATCAGCAGTAATTTATTCAGCCTTCTTCTGGTCAGTACAAAGCCAAGCAAGGAATAAAGACACGCCTGCGCCAGATACATTCCGGTGAGATTTGGAGACGAAAAATGCATCGTCAGAAGTACAGATCCCATGTTTCTGAATACATTGGCTCCAAGAAAATAATAACCTATCGGATATAGCGCCGATGAAACAGCGCCTATAAAAAGCACCCTGTGGGCAATAGTCCTGTTAACTTCAATGTTATTAACCACCTGGAGATATAAAACCGTTGCAAAAAACGTGAACAGACTTACAATATCCTCAAACGCAAAGCTCTTGCCCACATCAAGATATGAATACAGTACTGAGAACACGCACCACGCCATAAAAATCCAACCGTATGACGCAATCCCGTCACTCCTATAAGTTGTCAAAAACAGGAATATCAGATTGATGAAGCTCAGTGCAAAAAATACGCTTGTCGCGGATTGCCTGTCTATCAACGTGAAAAAAATGATGCATACGCTGATAAGCATCTGCGTCACTATAAAGAATTCTCCGCCCTGTGTTACTTGTCCTATTCTTATTCTCATTTTTCCACGTTCCTCTGTGTCCTTGCCGATTTCTCCACAGGACTCGCCTTCGTATTATTACAGACAGTGCAAATAATATCTCGCATTCGCTCGGAGTTTTTTCCTGAATCGTGCTCACATTCAGCCTGAGATAATGCATTTGCTATGTAGCGCGTCCTCAGCTCACCATTGTCGATTACTTCGCGCAGTTTAAGCTCAATATCTTCTTTTTTCTCGATGACACATCCCAAATCATGATCTTTAAAATACTTAATGCTGGCTATCTTATCGCATCCGTAAACAACTGGGCATACGCCGGATGCCAGCATATCGGCTATCTTCGTCGAGAATGCGAATTCCAAATCCTTCACATTCCACGGCTTTTGGCTTTCAATATGAAGTACAAAATCGCTGTCTTTAATTTCTTTTTGCAGCTGCTCATAGGATATCGCTCCATGAAAAACAATACCGTTTTCCGGCGTAAGCGCGGCCAGATGACTGCCGGTACTTGAGCTATACACATCAATGTGTGAACCGAGCTTCCTGATAATTTTCCCCATCTCAACAAGCGGTTCGCATCGCCCTACGGTTTCTCCCAGATTGCCGCCGTAAATAAAGCGGATATTCTGCCGGTCAAACATCCTTTCACTTTTCTGTGGACGTATGTTTGTGGCTTTCATGATTGTTTCTGCCGGGATGTCAAAATACCGCCTATATCCTTCTTCTATTTTTTCGCACAGGTAAATGCAATAAGCCGTGTGCTTCATTAAACGTTCATAGGACTTTTTGAAATCATAGCGAAACAGCTTATATAAAGCGGTTCTCTTTTCGTATTCCTTCAGGTAATAGGTCTCCGACTGATGAACCACAATGGGAATCTGAAGCTCTCCCGCAAGATATACGCCCATATCCAGCAAGTACGAAAAATCTCCCGGTTGAACAAGAATAACCTGCGGGTCAACTGACCGTATCCAATCCTTGAACCTTTTATTATTCCACAGCCTCGTGCTCCAGATCAGCTTCCGTGCCAGCAATGCAGCGTCTCTATGCCTGTGTCCGCCGATCTGGGAAGACTCCGCCGACTTGCCCGGCGCACTGCTTTCATCCTCTGCCAATTCTACCGCCGTGCCAACCTTTCCCGTTATTGGTCGCAGTAATTTACGCACCAATTCACGGTCTGTCACGCAATAGTACCGTCTGCAAACAGGAATATCCGGCGTCATTTCCTTTATGTAAAACTGTGCAATGCAATCCGGATCGTAGGAGGTAAAATATGAAGCGAGCGTACTTCCCATAGAATCCGCTTTGGTAAATGCTGTATGACTTATTATGAGAATTCTCGGAAACTCCATATTAACACCTCCTCGTATAATAAGTTTCAAAGTTAATAATTTCAGGTATCAGCAGGCTATGAGATACCCGTGATACAATAGCTGTAGGACAGCAGGGTCAAGTTCTTAAACCTCCGGTTGAGCCGTAAGGCTGCTTCATTCAAAGTCCGTTCCCCTGGGCCGGAAGTTAGCTGCAAACTCATTGGCTGTTTGCCGGAGACGAGGCCGCCCTTTCAGCAGTGAGGGCTATCGCATCGGTCTGCTCCGGAATGATTCTGATACGCGAGGTTGCTGATGCTCCGGTTATCATGGGTATCTCAAAGCCTGCTGGCCTGAAATCTCCATGCGGGGAGGTGAAAATTATGAATCCATTATTCGTTGGCATTGATGTGAGCAGCAAGAACAATGTTGCCTACCTGATGAAGCCGGACGGAAGCAAGCACTCCAGCTTTTCCGTGCAAAACAACCTTGGCGGTGCTAAAATACTCTCAGAGAGAATCGTGTCGGCCCTGAGCACCATGCAGCTCAGCGATGTGGTGATCGGTCTGGAAGCTACCTCCATCTACGGAGACAGCCTTGTTTACGCGCTCCGTGAGGATGGCGGCTTAGGCCGGTTCCAGCGGAAGATCCACGTCTTGAATCCAAAGCAGGTTCGGAAATTCAAGGAAGCCTACCCTGACCTGCCAAAGAATGATTTTGTGGACGCCTTTGTGATCGCCGACCATCTCCGTTTCGGCAGAATTGCCAGGGAGGTCTATATGGACGACTATCGCTACCAGGCGCTCAGAACGCTTACCAGAGCCAGATTTGACATCATTCAGAACCTGACCCGCGAGAAACAGCGGTTTGCCAACTATCTGTTCCTCAAGTGCTCCGGTATTGCACAGGCCAGAGACATTCAGAATACCAGCGCCACCACCATCGCGCTCATGGAGCGGTTTGAGACCGTGGACGAACTGGCAAACGCCGATTTGGACGAACTGACCGCCTTTATTTCCGAAGCAGGCCGAGGCCGCTTTGCCGACCCGGATGCCGCCGCCAAAGCGGTGCAGGCTGCGGCTCGAGGATCCTACCGTCTGCCCAGGACCGTGAACGACACCGTGAATCAGGCGATGGCCGTTTCTATCGCTTTCATGCGGGCCTTGAAGGAGCAGGTCAAAGATTTGGACAAGGCCATTGAGCAGCAGTTTGAGATTATCCCAAATACGCTGACATCCATTCCCGGCATTGGCAAGGTCTACTCCGCAGGCATCATCGCTGAGATCGGCAACGTCCACCGTTTTGACTCTCAAGCCTCTGTTGCCAAATTTGCCGGTCTTGTCTGGCACAGAAATCAGTCCGGCGACTTTGAAGCCGAACATACACACCTGATCAAGTCCGGCAACCGCTATCTCCGCTACTATCTGCTGGAAGCCGCCAACTCCGTGAGAAGATGCGACCCCGAGTTTCGGCGCTACTATGACCTCAAATTTCACGAGGTCAACAAGTGCCAGCACAAACGCGCACTCGCCTTAACTGCCAGAAAACTGGTCCGGTTGGTCTTTCGACTGCTGAAGGACAACCGCCTGTATATCCCGCCGGAAGGTTAAGCGTACCGCTTGCCGCTCCGACATTGAGGCCCTGTTTCAAAATTCCTCAGGGGCAGGGCCTGGATTGGTGTTGCCTTTTTGTGGCCCGTATGATGCGTTTCCCCCGCTTTTCTTCAAAATTTTTTCGCATCACCTACTTGACTTCATACCATTGGACTTTACCCGCTTTCCCCTTAATCCTTTGTCCTGTTCTTGCGTATCCCTCTGTAGTAACTCTTCAAAATATCGCAGAAGCTCATATCGCAGTCTGACCGTTTTGTAAACCTATACGCGCTTCGAACCACGAGCAATCTTGAAATAGCCGGATAAATGGTATCTATCACCATTCCAGCCGTTTCAAAGAATCTCGCATTATGACCGGTAAACCAACAGCTTTCCGTCTGATCTATGCCGGCGATGTCCACCGGCGAACGATAGAACCTCACTTTCTTATCAATCATTTCCATTAAAAAGATCGTGTCCTCTCCGCAGATATTCTCTGTCCCAGGTCCAAAATTTTCATGGAAATGGAGATTATATTTTTTAAGTATGTTGGATTTTACAGCAACCCCCCCCACACCCCCTGATGACATATTTCTTCTTGTGGCTTTTTCAAATTTTTCTATTCGCTTCATGCTGATTTTGCGCGTTTCCGAAAGATCATGCAGATTGAATTTGATTGCATCCGCCTCTGGATGTTTGTCAAATTCTCTCACGATTTTATCTGCATAGTCATCGTCAAACACAAGGTCATCATCAGAAAAGACAGCTATATCAGCATCCTGAGCCAGATGAGCAAGCGCAATATTTCTGTTTCTGCTCACTCCCCGCGTAGTCGTAGAGACAAGTCTGACATTATGACTGTCAAAAGTTTCCTCCATGATCTCATTCCGATCCGTCTGATTGGCGATCACTGCGTCTGTCTGAAGGTTCATAAGTCTGAACTTTGACGCATCTGTTTGGTGCATTGTCGTGACTAATACAGCTATTTTCATTTCTTCCTCCGGCTATTATTCATTCAGGCTTTTAAGAATATCAATCGTTCTCTTCAGTCCCCCATTTATATCATATTTCGGTTTCCAGCCAAGAGCTTGCAGCTTACTTCCATCCAGCCGGGCTTTTGTCGCCGTACTATACCCTGCCGCTTCTATCGCGTTTGGGATTTCGAACACGACTTTTTTCCCGTTGATTCCGGCAATGATTGCTGCCAGATCCTTCAGCATGATATCGCTATGCGCTTCTGCAATGTTATAAGCTTCCCCGCTTTCGCCCTTTAAAAGGGCAGTAAGAAGTCCAGCAACAGAATCAGCAACATATTGATAGCTATAGTACTGAGTACCAGCCGACATCAATACAATGTCCTCTCCTGCAAGTCCCTTTTTTATGAACTGACTTATCGCCTTTGTGTCTGACATCAGCATCGTCGGTCCATAAGAACGGGTAAGCCGCGGAACAACTACATCCAGACCTTTCTGTGCTTTATAGGCCTGGCACAATGCCTCTCCGCAGCGCTTGCTCTCCGGATAACCGGCTCTCAATGTGTTAGAGTCAATATAGCCGCAGTAGTTTTCGCCAAAGAACTCAGCATCTCCGCGGTTTTCTCCATAAATTTCACATGATGACGCAAATGCAAAACGGGTGGAATCATGCTCCACGGCAAAGTCCAGCATATTCTGAACGCCGATAATATTTGTAGTTATAGTTCCTATCGGATCTGTTGAATACTGCATCGGATGTGTGTTCGACGCAAGATGGAGAATATAATCAACAGCGCCTATATCCTTACTCTCAAGAGGATATTTCACATCATACGGTATAAAAACAAGATGTGCGTTATCCGCATACCTACTGAAACGTTCCTTTGCTTTTTTTTCGTTTCGACCGAGGGCATACACTGTACAATTCAATGCATCAGCAGCATTCTTTTCCATCAGAACATCAACAAGGAAACTCCCGATAAGGCCTGTCGCCCCGGACAGCATAAGGCGTTTTCCCACGAGTTTTTCCCATGGCAAATTCAGTTTTGCAACATAGCTTACATCTTCCAAATAAAGCTTATTATCGTATAATTCCATCAGTGTCACCCTATTTCAGCCAGTTGTCCTTGTCTGTTTTCAGATAAGCCTTAAAAATCTCAATATCCTCAACCGTTGTAATTTTAAGATTCTTTTCAGAACCCTTTGAAAAATATGTTCTCATCCCAAGTGCCTCCATCAATGAACACGAAGCAGCCGTATTCGTAATGCCAAGCTCCTTTGCTTTCATATGTGCCTCCCACAAATCTCCTAATGTGTAGGAATGCGGAGTCTGCGTTCTCTGCAGATTCTCACGAGGGATAGACTTGTCGGAATCCAGTTTGTTTTCAGAAACAAAAACAACTTCGGTACAAGGAATCGCTGCTACAGCAGAACCAAATTTTTTCTGTTTTACAAGGTTATCCGTTATAACATCCTGGCTCACCATTGGACGATTTCCATCATGAACAATCACAATGTCATCATCTTCATGGGCTTTTCGAATCGCTTTAAGTCCGTTAAAAATAGATTCCTGTCCTGTTGCCCCGCCAAGCACAACGTATTTCAGTTTCGTTATGTTGAACTGCTTAGCGTATGCCCAAAGTATTTGATCCCAGCCTTCCAAAATCGCAACGCATATTTCATCAATGTTCGGATGCTGCTGAAACGCTTCAAGGGTATAGATGATAATCGGCTTATTATCAACATTCAGAAACTGCTTTGGGATGTCCTGATGGGTACGTGACCCTATGCCTCCGGCAGTCAAAATTGCAATGGTTGACATTTTCTTATTCTCCTTCACTCCGTTTATATGCTTTAAACAAATGGTGACTCACCTGTTCCTCCTTTGGAGGAAGCTTCATATAATCGCCATAGATGCCTTTCAGATACTCGTCATACTTCGCATAAGCCATAAACCGTTTCCCCTCAAACTCGACCTCGGCAAAAGTATTGTGAACTTCTGTCGGGAAAATTTCCTTTTCACGGTAATTCCCGCAGACAATCGCTGAGTATTCGCTCTTCTCAAGCGGAAACCGTGCATAGTATGCCTCAACTTTTTCAACCAATTTCGGTGCCGAAACAAATCTGCTCATAACCCAAAAGGCAAAACGCACCGGTTCGATGTACCATGAATGAGTCTTACTGCGAAAGAACTTTTTCCAGTTGCGGGCTACCAAAAGTTCTCGTTTGAACCTCATGGCGTTAAAATGTTTTTTTGCATTATCCTTGTCTCCCAACCCATCGATAGGAAATACATCAACATAAACCCCCATGCTCAGCCCCTCGCGATCTATGTTGGCTTCTTCTATAAGTGTATTTGTATCGCAGACTTTCGCCGCCATATCTGCATAGCAGGAGTTTGTCTTTGACGACACAATTTGAATACTCTGCTCATTTCCGTGCTCAATTCCATACTTCAAAAAAGCCTCATAGTCTGGTCTCGGCATAGCGATATCTATATCATCATCCCACGGAATAAAACCTTTATGTCGAATTGCTCCAAGCAATGTGCCGCCACCAAGTGAATATTTCCACCCATGTTCTCTACAAATTGCATCAATTTTTATCAGCAGATTTAATTCAATCTGCTTTAACTCATCTAACTGTATTTCCTTCATAATCGTCCCCACATTATTTTCTTACACAGTCTTTTCGCAGTGTCCCTGCGTCAATATCATTAACTCCTCGCAAATTTTCGGAACACCCAGCCGCGAATCCGATTGGGCATAAGCACCTGAACAGCCAATCGTTTTGCTATATTATTCAAATAGGTCGTTCGGCTGATTACTTTATTATCCAGCATATACCTTTGAAGTCTTGCCTCGCTTTGAAAATACTTGATTCCGCCACGCCGGTTGTACATGTCCTTGCCCACCCGGACATTTACCAAAACATCATCGATATTCATAAATCTCATTCCGACAAGTGCCATTCTCACCCAAAGGTAATAATCTTCTTCGCAATACCAGTCGATAAAACCTCCAACTTTTTCAACAGAGGACTTCTTGAACATAACGGTAACAAGGTTCATCGGGCAACGGCTTTTCAGGTATTCCTTGATTTCTGAGTCATTCTGCGGCACAATACGTTTTCCGACAACATTATCTTCACATTCAATGAATTCGGTTATCTGTCCGCCTACAACATCAGCATCAGGATGTACCTTGAAAGTTATCAGCTGCTTCTCGAACCTGTCTTTGGCGCAAACATCATCTGCATCCATAATGGCAACAAGTTCGTTTTTACATTGCGAAAGTCCGGCTCTGCGGGCTTCACCATGCCCCTTATTTTCAGCAAAGCGAATCACATGAAATAATGTGTTCTCTTCGTAATGCCGAATAATTTGGCTCAATCCGTCCGGCACAGGTCCATCCACCACGAGGATAATTTCATCAGGCTTGACAGTTTGGTTCAAAACGCTGTCTACCGCTTGTGCAAACCACTCGGCATTATCGCCGCCGTATACACACATTGATACGGATAAAGGAAGAAAGTCGCTCACTCTATCGCTTGCAATTGATTCATTACTCATCGTTCTCCCCCTCACTGTTGTGCCGCATACGAAACCGCATCTGCTTCAAATCGTGCGCGGTAAATCGGCTGTGCCAAATGTTAATCATTAGTTCTCTGTTCTATTGCATTGCGGCTGCATTCTTCCATGTTGAGGACACTATATATTTTTCGATACTTCTGTAATTTATTGCGAAACGGAAATAAAACACCTATAATTGGCTTCAATCCCGGACGGTATTCCATATGCAGTGCGCAATAAGCCTTCCGAAACTGAAAGTATTTCTCCAACCAATCCTGAAATGCAGTATCATGCAGCATATTGCGCCAGCCATCAAAGAGGTAAGAACCACTTGTGAGGGCTTCTTTATAAAATTCGCATATACCGTACATAAGTGCAAAGTTTACATTGTTCTTTTCCTCTGACACCATTGTCTTAAACGACGATATTGGTATATATCTTCCATGATTGATACAATGTGCAAATCCGCACATCCTGCCTGTTTCCTTGTCAAACGCTCCAATGATAGAAGCACCCGGCTCTCCCATAGAGCGTATCCAGTGCTTGATAAATTTATCTTTTTCTATTGGGGCATGCTGCCCGGCGTATCCTTTCAGACTTTCGACATACACATCGTACATTTCGCCCACTTTGTCCTTATCTGCCAGGGCAGTATAAAAGCAGCGATTTCCTTTGTTGATTTCATATCTCCGTTTTGCCTTGATCTCTTCGATACTAAAAGCGTGATCTAAAATGCAGGCCCAGAAACTTGTTTCATATCCGCAATCCCAATTGGTTGTCCACCTTGCAAATAAAGGAATACCCCCCCCGCTTTCCAAATATCTCCGCTTTCAATCGGACTGATATTCGGTGTTTCGTGCGGCTCTGAAGTCGGTATCATTGCGTGGTTATAATATGTCCACCCATCTATCTGCATCGTCTCACACCCCCACCAGCTCTTTAGCCTCTTTCTGCTTTTTATCATATGTAGCCTGATCGACTTTTCCCTCCAGCATAAGCCAATCGCCGAAGTCCATATCAGACACCGTCCCCTCACGGACAGTATCACTGCGTCTCAACACCTTTTCCACGGTCTGCAGAATGATTTTTACATCACCGACAAGCGTGATGCCTCTGTCTATATATTCAAGGTCAAATTCAATTTTCTGCTCCCATGTAACATTGTTGCGCCCGCTGACCTGTGCAAGACCTGTCAAACCGGGGCGAACGTCGTGCCTTCTACGCTGCTCATCAGACATAAAAACCACATCTCTGATCAAGAATGGCCGGGGGCCGCAAATCGAAAGTCGTCCCGAGACTATGTTGACCAACTCTGGCAATTCGTCCAAAGATGTGGATCGCAACCATGCTCCATACTTTCCAAGCCGTTGATCGTCCGGGAGGAGATCGCCGTTTTCCCCGCGTTTGTTATTCATTGATCGCAGCTTGATTAAGTAGAAAATCTTTTCGCGTCCATCCTTGCCTTTTTTGCCGGGGCGAGGTTGCACAAAGAACGGATTTCCTCTCATTGCAATTGCACCGACTACAATCAGAATCAAAAGAACAGGTGACAACACGATCAGTGCAAGCAAAGATAGTATGAAATCAAAGAACCTTTTCCAAAATCTCGCGTACATACGTGTAACCCCTTGATAACTTTAATTGAAACAGCTTTTGATAATCTCGATCACCTTTGTCTGTTCTTCCGCAGTCATCTTGTTATCCGAAGGCAGACAGCACCCACGCTCGAAGATATCCGCGCCGACATCCGTCGCGCCGCCTGCGATATAGGCGTTCGTGCGGCAGCGAAGCGTACCGTCTCTGCCAATCACTTCATGCATCCTGTACATAGGCTGCAGGTGCATCGGCTTCCAGATCGGGCGTCCCTCGGCGTTGAAGGAGGACAGCGTCTCCAATATCTCAGTCGGGCAGGATTTGCCCTTTTCTTTTATGTAAAGAGCCTTGGAATCGTCTCTGACTTGACGGCACATATAATCTTTGTCGATAATCAACGCGGAGAGCCAATAGTTCGGCTCCGTCCCGGCTGTGATCGGGTTCATCTTCACCGGCAGATCTTTCAGTCCGTCGCAGTATCTCTCATAGACCGCCTTTTTCTGTGCAATATGCTCCTCAAGATGCGGATATTGCCCACGAATAACACCCGCAATAACATTGCTCATGCGGTAGTTATAGCCCACTTCCTCGTGCTGATACCACGGGGCAGCTTCTCGCGCCTGTGTAGACCATTTGCGGACTCTGTTTGCATCCTCTATGCTGTTTGTCAGCAGGCAGCCGCCTGACGAACCGGTGATGATCTTATTCCCGTTATAACTGATGGCGGAATAATCACCGAAGGAACCGCACTGCCTTCCGTCCACCATCGCGCCCATCGCTTCGGCGGCATCCTCAATCAGAAGTGCGCCATGCTTCTCACAAATTCTCTTAATCTCATCGATGCGTCCGGGAAAGCCGTACAGCTCCGCACAAACAACAATCTTGACATCGGGATACAGTTCAAACGCCTTTTCGAGTGCCACGGGATCCATGTTCCACGATTCTGCTTCCGTATCAATGAATATGGGAATACCACCCTCGTAAACAACGGGGTTCAAGGTTGCGTCGAAAGTCATATCCGAGCAGAAAATGTGTCTTTTTTCCAGCGTGCCATGAGAAATGGCAGGTTTGCCGTACAGCTTCTCGCCCGCGAGCTTCACGCACAGATGAAGTGCAGCGGTGCAGGAAGAAAGACCGACCGCATACTTCATCCCGGCTTTTTCAGCCGCGATGCGTTCCACCTCATTGATGTTTTTGCCGACCGTGGACATCCAGTTGGTTTCGTATGCCTCGGTCATATATTGAAGCTCCTCGCCGTGCATCGTCGGCGTGGCAAGCCAGACCTTATTTTCAAACGGTTTAAGTTCCATACTTTCCTCCACAAATTTCACACAGCCCCAAGGCACTCTTCGCTTTTCAATTCTCTGTTCTCGACAAGTTCCATTT
>CAVAQT010000012.1:0-74104 GCA_963590855.1 Ruminococcus bromii | reverse complement strand
GAGCGCCACCTTGCCAAGGTGGAGGTAGCGAGTTCGAGCCTCGTAATCCGCTCCAAATGGCGCTATAGCCAAGTGGTAAGGCAAGGGTCTGCAACACCCTGATTCTCCAGTTCAAATCTGGATGGCGCCTCCAAGAGTTGAGAACGCAGTGGGCGTTCTCTTTTTTTATATCTCCTGGAGACAAGCTGTTTTCCCTGTTGCCGGCCGCTTAGAGCCTGTCCTGTGTCGATGCTGACAGATGCAGGGCAGGCTCTTATCGCACCATTCTATTTTCAAAGAAAGGAGGAACTCGCATGGCAACTTATCTGATCGACTATGAAAATGTCTACATTGAGGGCTTGAACGGACTGGAACAGCTGTCCCAGCGGGATGAGGTGGTGATCTTCTACACCCAGAACCGCTGCGGACTGACTTTTGAACTGCACCAGCGGCTGATCTCCTGCCGCGCCAAGCTGAAGCTCATGGAGGTCACGGCGCTGTCTACCCGGAAAAATACCGTGAAGAACGCCCTGGATCTCCAGCTGTCCATGTACATCGGCTATCTGGTGGGAAGCCGCCCGAAAGAGCCGTTGTATATCATCAGCAAGGACACGGACTTCGATCTGGATCTGACATTCTTTGCACAGTACCTGCAGGAGGGCAGCCGCTCGCTATCCATCTGTACCACCATCGAGAACGCGCTGAACGGCGTTCCCGAGGCGGATGCAGAACAGGTACTTGCAGAAGAGGAAGCGACGGCAGATGCGACTTCACCAGAAGAAACCGCTGCCCCAAGATCCAGAAAGAAGAACGGCGGCACGGTGTTGTTCTCTAAGGCGCTCCAGAGCCGCGTGAATGCGCTTTTGGGAGACGCAGACAAACAGACGACCAACCGCATCTGCGCCATTCTTACGGCATCTGAGGATCTGCTGACGCTGAACAATCAGCTTTCCCGCTATTATCATGACGGTGATGTGGTCAAGGAAGTGTACCACAAGCTGAAACCGTCTTTCCGGGAACTGCGTCAGCTTGTCGCAGAAGCATAAAACCGAGCGCATTTTTCAAGCTTCCAAAAAAACCGCTGTATGACCGTTTTGCGGCATCATACAGCGGTTTTTGCGTTTCTGTAATTCACCTTTTGATAACCTTCTTTTTACAGAATCGAGGTAGATGAATGGCGTTTTGCTGTGTTAAAATAAATGCGATGCCGCACAAAATCCATTTGAAAGGGCGACGTGTCGGCATACGGAAAAATTGTGTTCTACGAGAAAGATGCGAGGTGAAAAAAGTGGCAAACGGAGATAGTTGCAGGTCAAGCGGACAAAGACGACATTCTTATATGCAAAACGGCACAGACTGTCCTGTCTGCTGCTTTTTTTGATGTGTTCGGATGTTTTCCCTGTCTGACTGGCTCAGCAGGGATTTTTTTGCGTTATCTTGACTTTACTATCGATATTTCAAAAAAATAAAGAAGTAAAGGATGGTTCTAATGGAAAAGACAATGGTATGCGCTGCTGCAAAAACAGCAGAAAAACCCAATTATGAGAACGAGATCATCGGTATTATCCGACAGAATATTTCGCCCAAGGCGATGCTGAACCAGCTAGAGGACTATCACGGCAGCGATCTTGCAGACGTGATCGAACAGCTGAACGAACCGGAGCGAAAGAAAATATTTCGGATCTGTTCTGCCGAAATGCTTGCCGAAGCATTTTCTCATTTAGAAGAAGAAACAGCAGGGGAATATCTGCGGGAAATTACCCTGAAAAAAGCGTGTGAGATCATTTCAGAATTGGAAACAGACACCGCAGTGGAGATCCTTCACACCATCGGAAAAGAAAAGCGTGAATTGATCGTTGATGCGCTGGATGAGGACATAAAAAAGGAAATTCAGCTGATCGCTTCTTTTGATGAGGACGAGATCGGCAGCAGAATGACAACAAATTGTATCATACTGCATGAAAATATCACCGTGAAAGACGCCATGAACGAACTGGTGAGACAGGCAGAGGAAAATGACAATATCTCTACCCTTTTCGTGGTAGATGACCAGGGGTATTTCTACGGCGCCATCGAACTGAAAGAACTCATTACTGCCAGGAGCTATGTGCCGTTGGAGAGCCTGATCGCGACCTCGTTTCCCTATGTTTATGCCGGCGAGACCATTGATGCGTGTATTGAACAACTCAAGGATTATTCAGAGGACTTGATCCCGGTGTTGGATAATCAAAACAAGCTGTTAGGCGTAATTACAGCGCAAAGCCTGATCGATGTGGTAGATGAAGAAATGGGAGAGGACTATGCAAAGCTTGCCGGTCTGACCGCTGAGGAAGATTTAAATGAGCCGCTGAAACAGAGTATGTGCAAGCGACTGCCATGGCTCTTTGCACTGCTGCTCCTGGGGCTTTTGGTATCTGTTGTGGTGGGCGCATTTGAGAAGGTCGTTGCACAGCTGACGCTGATTATGGCGTTCCAGTCCCTGATCCTGGATATGTCCGGAAACGTGGGAACACAGTCTCTGGCTGTTACCATTCGGGTGCTGATGGATGAGAACCTGACATTCCGCAATAAGCTGAAGCTTGTGGGAAAAGAAATGCGCGTGGGATTTTTCAACGGTCTGATTCTGGGCATCCTGTCTTTTGTTATGGTTGGCATATATATTATGTGGTTTAAGCATAAAACCATGCTGTTTTCTTTTGCAATTTCCGGCTGTATCGGCGTTTCTCTGATTCTTGCCATGCTGATTTCCAGTGCAGTCGGTACGCTGATCCCGCTGTTTTTCAAGAAGATCAAAGTCGATCCGGCAGTGGCTTCCGGCCCGCTGATTACAACCGTAAACGATCTTGTTGCAGTTGTGACCTATTACGGCATGAGCTGGATCCTGCTTCTCAATATTTTAAAATTGGTATAGGATAAGAAGCCATATATAATTCAAAAACCGCTGTATGACCGTCTCGCGGCATCATACAGCGGTTTTTTGTTTTTTTGTGCAGCACTGGACAAAGATAGTGTGGTGCGGTGCTGTTATAGTCCTGCCTGCCAGCCCCAGTTGTACAGCTCCAGGGCAGTCAGATCATAAGGTGTCTGCTGATAGACACAGTAGTTCAGCCAGTTGGAAAACAGCAGATTGGCGCTGCATCCCCAGCTGTAATGCGGTTCTTTCGTCGGATCGTCGTCCGGGAAATAGTCATAGGGAAGCGCGATGTCTGCGCCCTTTTCCTTGTCCCGGAAATATTCGCCCTTTAAGGTGTCCCGGTCGTATTCTGAGTGCCCGGTAATGAAATACTGTCTGCCGTTCTTGTTTGCCACAATGTGCACGCCGGACAGCGGCGATTCTGTCAGGATCTTCAGCTGTTCTACCTTCTCGATGTCCTCCCGGTGCACTTCTGCATGGCGGGAGTGCGGCGCGTGGAATACGTCGTTGAATCCGCGGAGCAGCTGACAGTGCGGTTCGAGGACGTGCTGCGGAAAGACGCCGAACATCTTCTGCGCCAGATCATACTTCGGGATGTCGAAGTGGTAGTACAGCCCTGCCAGCGCTGCCCAGCAGATGTGCAGGGTGGAAAAGACGTGGGACTTTGTCCACTCCATAATGGTGCAGATCTCGTTCCAATAATCCACATCCTCGAACTTGAGATGCTCTACCGGCGCGCCGGTGATGATGCAGCCGTCATAGTATTGATCCTGGATCTCAGAAAAGGTGCGGTAGAATGTGGCGAGATGATTTTGGGAGGTGTTTTTGCTGATGTGGCTGGAGACGTGCAGAAATTCCACACTGACCTGTAGGGGCGTGTTGCTGAGCAGCCGCAGGAACTGACACTCCGTTTCAATTTTTTTCGGCATCAGGTTCAGCACCAATACGCGCAGGGGACGGATGTCCTGGTGCGCGGCACGGTCGCTGTCCATGACAAAAATGTTCTCCTCGGACAGAATATGAAACGCCGGAAGATTTGGTGAAATACAAATTGGCATTGCCTGTTCCTCCTCTCAGAAAGTTTCGGATATACGATGTGTTTATCGCCGCTTGCCCTTTGCCGATGCAGTCGATTCGCCTGCACCGATGGCGTTGCGGATGGCGCGCAGCTCTTCTGCGGTGAGATCTCGATAAGTACCTGGTTTCAGCATGCCCAGCTTCAGCGGCCCGATGCTGGTGCGGCGCAGACGAGCGACTTCTAGTCCGACAGATTCGCACATGCGGCGGATCTGGCGGTTCTTGCCCTCGTGGATGGTCATAAGCAATACCACCCGTCCCGGCTCTTTGGTCTTTACTACAACGGTTGCCGGCTGTGTCATTTTGCCGTCCAGTTCCATGCTGCTTGACAACCGGATCAGCTGCTCTTCGGTCACATCCGGACGAACTGTAACGCGATAGGTCTTGCTGATATGACGGCTGGGGTGCATGATGCCGTTGGCAAAGTTGCCGTCGTTGGTCAGCAGCAGCAGTCCCTCTGAGTCCTTGTCCAGTCGGCCTACGGGATAGACACGCTCCTCGACATCCTCCAACAAGTCCATGACACAGCGACGGTTCAGCTCATCAGAGGTGGTGGTGACATAACCCCGGGGCTTATACAGCATCAGGTAGCGATACTGCTTTTTGCGCGGCAGATAGACCCGCTCGCCGTTTACGGTGATGAGGTCTGCCAGAGTTGCCTTGTCGCCAAGCTTGACCGGGTGACCGTTCAGCTTGATCTTTCCGGCGGAGATCAGCTGTTCTGCCTGCCGCCGGGAACAATAGCCGGCATCAGCCAGCAGTTTTTGGATTCTTATTTTTTCCACTTCCTGTTCGACTCCTTTTTATGGAACTTCCGCACAAAGCGCATGCGCTGTGCGGCTTATGATGTTATCTTTTGCAGCAGCCGCTGCCACCAGTGCTGCGGCTTCGGCGCTGCGGATGGTTTTGGTTGATAGGGGACGGATGCTTTGGCGCAAAGTGTCCCCTGTGCGGCAATCCTGCCGTCCTGCATGGCTTTCCAGGTGCCGATCTCCTGTCCGGCGGTCACCGGCGCATAGAGAAACGGTGCGGTCTCCAGCTGAAACTCCAGTTCCGGTGCAGTGCCGTCTTTCGTGCCCATGACACATGCTTCTGCCGGTGCTGCGGCGATCCGGTCGGCTTCGCCGCCAACTACCGGGACGCTCCAGTCTGTGGGGAAGGCAAGCTCCGTAGGGACAAGCTGACCGAAGCCGTAGTCATACAGCTGCTCGTGATCCTGCCAGTCGTTCCGGTCGTTCAGCGTCACGCAGATCAGTGTGATGCCGTTTCGGACACAGGCAGACACCAGACAGCGCCCCGCCTCGTCGGTGAATCCGGTCTTGACACCGATCACAGTCTCATCCATGGTGAGCAGCTTATTGGAGTTGGTCAGCCACCGTTCATAGGGCGGATTCCCGAAGCAGACCTGTGCGGACGGCTGGCTGCAGATTTCCCGAAAGGTTTCATTTTGCAGCGCCGCCGCCGTCAGCAGCGCCATGTCATAGGCGGTGGAATAGTGCGCTTCGTCGTGCAGCCCGGAGGGAGTCACAAAGTGTGTCTGCGTCATACCCAGCTGCGCCGCCTTCTGGTTCATTTGTTCCGCAAAGGCGGCATAGCTTCCTGCCAGCTTCACTGCGGCAGCGCCGGCGGCGTCATTCCCCGACGGCAGCAGCATGCCATAGCAGAGGGCGCGCTTGGTCACAATGTCTCCCTCCACCAGTCCCATAGAAGAGCCCTCCACATGGATGGCGTCTGTGTCCACGGGAAATTCCGTGTCCAGATCGCCGCTTTCCAGACAGAGCAGAGTCGTCATGATCTTGGTGGTGCTCGCCATGGGGCGTTCCTGGTATGCCGCCTTTTCGTACAGAACCGTTCCGGTCACAGCCTCCATTAAGATGCAGGACTGCGCAGAAACAGCCGGTTCTGCCCCGGATGCCTCCCATGCCGGGAGACCGGTGACCGCCAGACAAACTGCCAGAATGCCGCCGACCCATCGCTTGAAGATCCTTTTGCACATACACGAATCCCTCCTGTTTTTTGGTATAGTGTATGTGGGACAGGACGGCTTCATGCGAAGTGCTGTGGATTACGCTTCTTCCTGTTCCGGCGCTTCGCCGTCTTTTTTGTCCTTCTTGAAGATGCTGCCCAGACGATCGACTACCTCCGGGACAGAGCGAATGGCGCTGGACAGTGCGTCGCTGCCCTCGTCCATTTGCAGCAGACGGACGCCGTCCTCCTGTACCACCAGGAATGCCACCGGCTGAATGGATACGCCTGCGCCTGCGCCGCCGCCGAAGAGATCTTTCGGATTGGTCTTGACAGGCAGATCAGAGCCGCCGGAAGCAAAGCCGTAGGAGACCTTGGATACCGGTACAATGGTCACCTTGTCCGAAACGACGATGGGGTCGCCGATGATGGTCTGTACATCCACCATCTCCCGCATTTTTTCCATGGTAATGCCCATGAGATCCTGAATGGGTTTCTTTTCCTGCATTGTTTACCTCCTGTTTTATCGGGCAGCTGCGTGTTCTTTTTCCGCGGCTGCCGCTGCTTCTCCGGCATGCTCCTGCCGGCTTTTCTGCATCACATATCCTATGGCAAAGCTGCCCAGTGCCAGAATGCCGGACAGCAGACAGAAGTGCAGCTTTCCACGGATCACCCATCGGGTGCGTTCCTGTCCAAAGGCGCACTGTACGGTGATCTGGTCTGCCTGAATGCGCATGGCGCTGCCCAGCAGCCCCACCGCGGCGTATACCAGTCCGTTTACAGCGCCGTATGCCAGTGCACACTCCCGGGCGTCAAATCTGCCCACCTGTGCACCAATGACCAGATGCCGGATGGACAGACCCTTCCAGAGCAGGCGCAGCGGCTTCGGCAAAATGGACAGACTGCTCTGTATCATATCCCAGCGGCGCTTTCGCCCGGACTGTTCTGCATTTTCTGGCGCTTTCTTTTCTTTGGCCTTTGTTTTTTTCTTTTTGGGAGATGTCCCGGATCGCTTCCGGAATATTCCTTTGTTTTCACTGGAGATCAGCGAAATGCCCAGCCAGGACAGCCGCCAGAAAAAGCGATCTCTGGGATCGTCATAGTCCAGTGTAAATACCAGCGGTGACAGCAGCAGCCCCAGAAGAAGCGCCAGGATCCCCAGTACAATGAGCCATCCGATCATGGGACACGCGCCTCCTCCCGGTTATGCATTTTCGCTCGTCTCTTCGTTCTCCGTCTCTGCTTCCTGGGGCACGGCGGATACCGGAAGCGGCGGCAGCTCGTCCAGGGACTGCAGCCCGAAACAGCGCAGAAAGTGGGGCGTTGTGGCATAGGCGATGGGCTTTCCCGGTACGTCCAGCCGTCCGGCTTCGGTGAGCAGTTCCTTTTCCACCAGCGTGTTTACCACAGAGCTGCTGTCCACGCCGCGGACATGCTCCACAAAGCTTTTGCTCACCGGCTGGTTGTATGCCACAATAGTAAGCACCTCCATGGCAGCCGCAGAAAGGGGCGTAGCCTTTTTGGTCTCTATGGCGCGCTGAATGACGGTAGCATAAGCCGGATGGGTGCACATCTGCCAGCTGTCTCCCAGCTGCTGTACACAGATCGCACTCTTCTGCTTGTCATACCAGGCAGAGAGCTGTTTTAAGGCGGTCAGCACCGCGGATTCCGGCGATTCGCACGCCTGTGCCAGCCGGGAGACGGTGATCGGCTCGCCGCTGGCAAACAGAACCGCTTCCACCATCAGGCAAAGCGGTGTTCTGGTGTTTCTTTCCATTATCATTCCCCGATTCTCCGGATTCATACCATAACGGCAGAATCCGCTTCCGTTTCTGTTTCCGCATTATGCCGCTTGCGGCGGTCGGTGCGGCGATAGAGATAGGTGCCATCGTCGCTGATGCCGATCCTGCCGTGTTTGGTCAGCTCCAAAACCGCCAGGAACAGTGCCACCCGCGCAGAGCGTTCCCGAATGTCCGCATACAGCGCGCCCAGGTAGACATGCTCGTCATGATATACCTTGCGCATGACATAGACTACCTTGGACATAACCGAGACCACCGGACGGGTGACCACCCGCTGCAGTCGATCCCGTGCATGATCCTGAGGTGTAAACCGTTTTTGTCCCATGGCGTTCCATGCTTCCAGCAGGACGAAGGGGAGATGCGTCAGGGGATAGGCGGCGGAGACTTCGATCTCCATGGGCTTTCGGGTGAAGATCTGACCGCCCACATAGCGCTGTGCCAATACCTGTGCCGCCTGTTTGCAGAGGGCATACTCGATCAGAGCCCCCTGGAGTGCCTGCTTTTCTTTTTGCGCTTCCTCCGGCCGGGGCAGAAGGGATGCCGTTTTAATGTAGATCAGCCGCGCCGCCATTTCCAGAAACTCTCCGGCAAGTTCCAGATCCTGTTCCCGGCACTGATCCAGATACGCCAGATATTGTTCCAGCAGGCTGGAGATCTCAATGTCATAGATGTTCAGCTTGTGCTTGGAGATCAGGCTCAGGAGCAGATCCATCGGCCCTTCAAAGACTTCCAGCTTAAACGAGATCTTCTGCATAAGATCACATTACCATCTGCACCAGTGTGCCGATCCACTGGGTCGCCCACACAAAGAAGTGCATGATCCAACGGGAGAGAAAGCTCAGCGGAATGCTCAGTACGCCCACCAGGATCAGAATCCACAGCACCAGAGAGAGCTGCTGCTGATGGCGCTCCATCCATGCGCCCTGACGATAGGGGAGCAGCATCATCAGTACCTTAGAACCGTCCAGCGGCGGCACAGGGATCAGGTTGAACACTGCCAGAGAAATGTTGATCGACACAAACCAGTACAAAAGCATGTACACACCGGTCAGGATCGCTGTATCGCTGACGGCATAAAACGGAAAAACGATCTGCATGAGGATCACACCCACCAGTGCTGCCAACAGATTGGACAGCGGCCCGGCGAGAGATGTCCAGATAATGCCCTTTCGGGGATGGTTCATCCGTGCCGGGTTAATGGGCACCGGCTTTGCCCAGCCGAATCCGGTGAGCAGAAGCAGCACTGCGCCGAAAGGATCTACATGTGCCAGTGGGTTCAGCGTCAGCCGTCCGGCAGCTTCGGCGGTATCATCGCCGCACTTTCGCGCCACCCAGCCGTGCGCAAACTCGTGAAGAGGCAGTACCAATAATATAATTACGATCCTGGCGAGGATCTCATAGCGGTTCAGATTCAGAAAACTGTTGAAGATTCCCATAGCTGCTTCCTTTCTATAATGGTGCAGGTCATAAATGTGTGTTCCTTTTATTATACATGGTTTTCCCGAAAATTTCAAGTGTATTTTGCCTGATGGGATAAATTTTACAAGATTCGCGGTGGTTTGCCGAAAAATCCGGAGACGCATCTTCACTGGTGCTTTGAAATGTTAAGCTTTTGATTTGAAACTGGTTTGAATATTATATTTCAGCTGTGATATCAAAGAAAAATAACGGTTCAAAAAAATATCTGAAAGAATCCGAAAAAAAGCTTGCATTTTGTCCCGAAATTTGATAAAATAGATATGTTAGTTTGCGGACTGCTATACCTTCGGGACAGCGGTTGGCATGCAATGTTAGGATGAGGAGGTGCAGTAGAATGGCAAAGTGTGAAGTTTGCGGAAAGGGTGTTACTTTCGGTATCAAGGTATCTCACTCCCACAGACGGTCTAACAGAACATGGAAGCCGAACGTAAAGCGTGTAAAAGCGATTGTAAAGGGTACTCCTTGTCATGTGTACGTTTGCTCCAGATGCCTGCGTTCCGGCAAGATCGAGCGCGCGTAAGGCACTGTCTGACAGCTGAATAGGAAAGTAAACCGGGATCTGCGGCATATGCTGTGGGTGCCGGCTTTTCGTTTTAACAACGAAATACAAATAGAAAAAGTCCGCACCGGAGAGCCTTTGGTGCGGACTTTTTGCTATCAGAGCCTGTTGGTACGGTTTACACGCATACTGTACTCGTCAGGCGGATCATACAATTAAAGATAGGTCAGGAACTGAGAAGCCAGAACCACCAGAACCAGGGCGATGGGATATGTTGCAGCATAAGCGCTTGCCACATTCGGTGTACCGCTGGTATTGATGAGTGCGCCCAGAGCCGGTGTACTGGTCATACCGCCGGTGATAGAGCCCAGGTTGTTGAACAGGCTCAGCTTCAGAACCTTCTTCGCCAGGAAGAAGCCGATGAACAGCGGGATGGTGGTCATCAGTGCGCCCCACAGGAACAGCAGCGGGCCGTACTTTTCCAGTGTCTGTACAAATCCGGCACCGCCGTCCACGCCGGCACCGATGAGGAACAGAACCAGTCCCCATTCCTGGAATACCTCCAGGAGGTGCTTGTTGACCTTCATGCTCAGCTTGCCGATTCTGCCGAAGTGACCAAAGACCAGACCCATAATCAGCGGGCCGCCGGTAGTGCCCAGGTTGAACGAGCCTGCGCCGAGAGGAATGTTGATGCATCCCAGGATCGCGCCGGTCAGAACCGTCAGTGCGAATGCGCCCAGGCCGAACTTATCCATTTCAAACAGCTTTTTCTGCTTCAGCGGACTTTCTTCTCCGGAGTCTACCGAAGCCAGTTTTGCACGCTCTTCTGTCATGTTTGCTTTCAGCACCTTCGGGACGATCTGTACGAACAGAACAACGCCGATAACGCCGAACGGATATGCTACTGCGTGACCGACCGCAATCTCCTTGAATACCGGGCTGCTTTCGCCGATGGCTTCCTGCGCTGCGGCAAATGCCGGGGTACTAGTCAGCGCGCCGGACAGCAGACCAACGCTCATAGCGGAGTTCATGCCCGGAACCAGCAACGTGATAAGTGCACAGACGCCTGCGCCGGCAGCGATGATGACTGCACCCAGCAGAACATAGGACTTTGCGTTTTTCTTCAGGTTCTTAAAGAAAGTCGGGCCTGCGATCAGACCGACGGAGGTGACGAACAGGATCAGACCGAAGCTCTGGATCAACTTGAAATAGAAGTTGACGGCATCCTGTGCCTCAACGTCTGCGATCCAAGCGGCGATGCCGTTTTCTCCAAAGGCAACGCCCTTGAAGTGTCCTACGACCAGTGCGACCAGGAAGATCGCTGCCGTTCCCAGAGAAACGCCCTTGATGTTGATCTTGCCCAGCAGATAGCCTACGACGATGATCGCAAAGACGAAGAACAAGACCATGACAATGGCAGACATGCTGAAAATATGCGTCCCTGCCACTTCAAACAGTTTTAGACTCATGAAATTAACCTCTCCTTATCATGTGTAACAGTTCGGTTGCAGAAGCTGCCGGCGGCTCTCAGCCGGACTTCTGAAAAAGACATTTGTACACCAGCTAAAAACAGCTAGTGCATTGCATACCTATCATTATAACGGATTTCATGATTTTTGTCAATGTTGCTGAAGAAATTTCCGAATTTTGTACATTTCGGATAAGTTTCCACAGAAAAAGTGTCTATCACCTGAAATTTGCCACAAAAACCGATGAAAACGTATAAAAAAATCGGCACATTTGCAAGAACCAGGAAAATTACTTTCCACAAGAGCGGGAGAAGATGTGGAAAGTCCAGGGCTGCTCTCGAAATTCTTTCTTGCATTGCTTATGAAAAATGCTGAATATTCCCGAAAATATTGACATGGAAACTGTGAATATGCTATAATAGAAACGAAAACAGATCGTACCATTGGGGGATGGGAAAGACCGGAGGTGCTTTTTTCAACATGCAATATCGAAAACAGAAAAAATGGCTCAGCGTCCTTGCGGTGGCTGCGGTGTTGGGCTGCCAGGCTTCGCTGCTTCCGGCTGCCTCTGCGGCAGCGGCACCGTGCAGCGGCGGCGGACTGACAACAGTGCAGGGCTTTCCGCTGGCACAGGAAACGGCTGCGGCAGATACCGGGGTGCGGCTGTATGGCGCAGGACGTGTCACTGCCGCAGATCAGACCAGTTACGACGAGGATTGCTTTGCCTCTTATGACGGCTATGCGGCACTGACCGCAGCGCAAAAAACACTGTATGATGCCATGAAAAATGCGGCGCATACCTTTTACCGCAGCAGTGACGATGCGGACACGGTCAGCTACACCGGTGGTTCGATGCAGTGCTTTGGTGCAGTCTCCAACAGCGATACTTCGCTCACAACTGAGGATGTCACACGCGTAGTTTCGATGTTCCGCAATGACAATCCCATCTATTTCTTTATCGGAAGTTCGTTTCTCTACAGCACACGCTATGACCCGTGGAGCGGTGACTCCTATATTGATGCGGTGTATGTTTCCTGCGAGGATGCCTATACAGACGGTAGCCAGCGTCAGGCGGAGCGAAAGCTCCTGGAAACCCAGATCGCGGCAGTGCAGCAGCAGGTAGATACTGCGGATACGGCACTGGGCAAGGCGACCGCGGCGCATGACTGGCTAGTGGAAACGCTTTCTTATGCCTATGATGCAGACGGCAACCCGGACAGTTCCATGACCTCTCACAGTATTGTCGGGGCATTTGACTCCCGTTATCACACTGCGGTATGCGAGGGATATGCAAAATCTTTTCAGCTGTTGATGAACGCAGTGGGCGTGAGCAATTTCTATATCGTTGGCTTAGGAAACGGCGGCGGTCATGCGTGGAATATGGCGCAGATGGATGATGGGAACTACTATTATTTCGATGCCACATGGGACGATACCGCAGAAACTGACCGCTATTTTGCCGCCGGAGAAACTGATTTTTCCGTGGATCATGCGCCGTATACCTACGATAAGACCAAGTGGGAATTTTTATACGATCTTCCGGAAGTGCCGGCGGACAGCTACAGCGGCGATGCCGGAACGCTCTATCAGAAAGGCGACTTTACCTATCGACTGTTCGATGGTGAGGCGGTTCTGGTTGCTTATACCGGGGACAGCGAAGCGGTGACTGTGCCGGATACGGCAGACGGTTTGCCGGTGACTGCGGTGAAGGGCGCTTTTTCAGGAGATGCGGATTTGCAGACAGTGTCGCTTCCGGATTCCGTGACGGCGCTGTCCTATGGTGACGGCGGCACCGGCGCTTTTGAGGGCTGTGTTTCGCTGAAAGAGATCGCATTCCCCGAAGTGCTCTCGCGGATCGAGTACCACACATTCCGAAATTGTTCTGCTCTGGAATATGCGGTGCTGCCAAAGACAACAAACTGGCTCGGCGCAGAGGCATTCGGGAACTGCAACAGTCTGACTGCTTTGGAAGTGCACGCGCCGGACTGTGTGTTTGTCTCTTCCGCGGCGGTGTATGAGGATACCACACTGTATGGGTACAGCGGCTCTTCCGCAGAGCAGTTTGCCGATCAGTTCAGCCGCCGGTTTGTTTCGCTGGAAAGCGTCACAACAACCTCGGCATCCACGACCACTGCCGCCACAGACACAACAACAAGCCGCATCACGACAGCTGCTTCTTCTGAGACGGAACCAACAGATTCCTCGGCGACCGGATCGGTTACGACAGAGCCGGAGGATGCATATCCGCTTGCTGACCTCAATGGTGACGGCGCATATGAGCTGAGTGATCTGGTGTTGATGAATCAGTATTTGCTGGGCAGCTTTCACGCGACGGCAGCACAGAAAGCGGCAATGGACTGTTACGCAGACGGCAGGATCGATGCCCGCGACAGCCAGGTGCTGGCAGGCTTTCTGATCTTGTTAGTGCCCGGTCTCCCGGTACTGCCGGAATGAGTTTCGTGGAAATGGGTACGATTTTGTTCCTGAAAAGTGCTGATGCGAATCCAATAGAGACAATAAAAAACAGAGTGAAGCGAAACACTTCACTCTGTTTTTTGTTTCAATCGTTGTGCAGACAGCCTTTGTGGGGCTTAGTCCTGATACGGAAGCTCCGTAATCATGCCAACCAGGAATTTCAGCAGGGTGATGGAGTCATCCGAGCTGAGGCTGCCGTCCAGGTTGCAGTCTGCATTCTTTGCAGCATTTTCATCCAGAGAAACCGCGCCGGCAGCTGCCTTATTCAGAACAACAGCATCGGAGATGTCTACGCGGCCGTCCAGGTTAACGTCACCATACAGAACGCTTGCCGGCTCTCCGGTGGAGGTGTCTCCGCTGGAAGTGGTCGTGTCAGAGGTGGTCGTTGTTTCGGTTGCCACAGGAGCAGAGGTGTCTGTTGTGGTGGCCGAATCCAGAGCATGGAAAGGAATGTCGTTGGTCTCAGCGTATTCCTGTGCAGTGCTTCCGGTATAGCCGGAGATGGTGAGTCCGTCACTCTTGGCGATGCCGCCGTCATCGGTGATCGCATAGCTCAGTGCGCCGTCGCCGATGTAGTAAACATTCTTCGGAATGGTGATGTCTGTCAGGGCATTGCAGCTTGCAAATGCGCGCTTGTCAATGGTTTCCAGGGTATCCGGCAGGGTGACATCCTTCAGGTTCAGACAGCCGGCAAAGGTGTTCTGTCCGATCGAAGTGATGTTGTCCGGGATGACAATGGATTCCAGACCGGAGCAGCGATAGAACAGGTAGTTGTCCAGAGTGGTCAGCCCCTTGCCGATAGTAACGTCTTTCAGACTGGTGTCATTATAGAATGCCCATTTGCCCAGCTTTGTGAGGGAGTCGCTCATTTTCAGAGAAGTTGCGCCGGTGCATTCCGCAAAAGCGCTTTCACCCAGAGAGGTGACAGTGTCCGGGATGTTGATGCTCTCCAGACTGGTGCAGCCGTAGAACGCAGAACCGCCGATGCTGGTGGTGTTTGCGCCAAGCTTTACATTTTTCAGTCCGGTGCAGCGGTAGAAGATATTGTCGCTGACAGAAGTCAGGCTGTCCGGCAGCGTAATGCTTTCCAGAGAGCTGCAGTTATAGAACACGATCTCGTCCATCTGTTCCAGTGTTTCCGGCAGAGTAACCGAAGTCAGATTGTTGCAGTATGCAAAGACGCCGGATTTGATAGTTGTGATGCTGTCCGGGATCACAATACTCTCCAGACCGCTGTAAGCAAAGGTGTCCTTTCGGATAGAGGTCATGCCGGAAGAGAGCGTTGCTGTTTTCAGATTCTGGCAGTGGCTGAATGCGGCAGTTGCCACATTTGTCACACTGTCCGGCAGATTCAGAGAAGTCAGACCGGCATAAGTAAATGCGTTGGCATTGATGCGCTTGAGAGAAGTCTCCGGGAAAGTAATATCTGTCAGAGCGGAACAGCCGTAGAATGCGTTTGCGCCGATGCTCTCTACGCCCTCTTCCATTACAACGGACTGGAGACTTGCGCAGTTGGAGAACATGGTAGAACCGACGTTGGTCAGCTGTCCCGGAATGGTGACGGATTCCAGAGAACCACAGTATGCGAAAACGTCATCGCCCACAAAGTACAGGCTTGACGGCAGCTTTACGCTCTTCAGATTGGGACAGGAGCAGAATGCGCTTGCATTGATGGAAGCACAGCTGTCCGGAATGTCGATGCTTGTCAGTCCGGTACAGCCCAGGAATGCGCTTGCGCCGATGCCGACCAGAGTGTCCGGCAGGGTAACGGAGGTGATTTCCTTATTGCCGTAGAAAGCAGAAGCGCCGATAAAGGTAACCGGTACTTCTGCGCCGCGCAGCGTAGTGATGGTGTCTGGGATTACCAGATCTGTTGTACCCTCTGCGCAGCCCATAATATGAGCCTTCTCAGAGACAACCTTGTAGTACAGCTTGCCGTCTTCTGTCTGATAAACGTCCTTATCATCCAATGGGTTTTGTACATCAGAATCCTCGGCGTAGTTCAGCAGGGGAATGTTTTCCGGCGTGCCGTCTACTGTTACAGAAGCTTCGCTTGCTGCGCCTGCTTGAATGTCTGCTGCGATCTGTGCAGCGACCTCGTCGGACGGCAGCGGCTCTTCCGGCAGCGGCAGTTCAGAGGTGACACCGGAGGTCACGGTCTGCGCCGGTGCTGCGTAGACGCTTGTGCCCAGACAGCTGGGAATCAGCGCAGCGATCGCAGTGATGCCGGCGATGGTTTTTTTCCAATTTGTTTTCATAAGAAAATAAGCCCCTTTCAGTGCATGAGCACACATCATATTTCTTACATTATAATCGATTTTATCCCTCCTGTCAATGTCTTTTTTGTAAAAGTTGACAGTCCGGTTTTGTGGAAAATGCCGATATGCAGCCGGGAATCCGGCGCAGTTTCTGCCGTTTTTCTGCTTTGTTCGCCCTTTGAGCGAGAGTCACAAATTTTGCTGAAAATTGGAAAAATATGTTTGACTTTCTATGGTATTTGTGTTATAATATAAGGTAGCGATATTGTACAAAATTATGGTTGAGAGCGCCGGCTTTTCGCGCTTTCATGAATAGAGAGGAAGCGGTTTTTGTGAAACCAACAAAGAAGCGCCGGCTTCGCTGGCTGAGTCTGCTGCTGGCAGGCGGCATAGCGGCAAATGGTCTGCCGATCTCAGCTCTGGCAGATGATGCAGCGCCGGAATCGGGATATGCGATCTCATCTGCCAACTTCCCGGATGAGAATTTCCGGGCGTATGTGTCGGAGCAGTATGACACTGACCAGGACGGCGTTTTGTCTGAGACGGAGTGCAGCCTGGCGGAAAATATGGATGTGTCACAGCGGGATATCGCCGATCTGACCGGCATATCCTGTTTTCCGAATCTGAACTGGCTGAACTGTTCGGGAAACCAGCTGACCGAACTGGATCTTTCCGGAGCGATGTATCTGACCGGACTGGACTGCTCGGAAAACAGCGGTCTGGCGACGCTGCGGCTCCCGGCAGACGGCTATCTGTCGGCGCAGTCCCTTTTGACGATCCTGGACTGCAGCGGCTGCGGTCTGACAGAACTGTATCTGGAAAATGCACAGTTTCTCTCCAGTCTGAACTGCGCGGAGAATCAGCTGACCACCCTTTCTCTGGGCGACCAGACGAATCTGACCGAGCTGAACTGTGCCGGAAATGACCTGACCAGTCTCACTCTGGGTGGGACTTCCAATCTGACCACACTCTCCTGTGAAAACAATGACCTGACAGAACTGCTCCTGGGCGATCTGAACAGCCTGGAGACGCTCTCCTGCGGCGGTAATCAGCTGACGGCGCTGGATCTGTCCGACCAGTCGGCACTCCACACGCTGGACTGCTCCGGCAACTCTCTGGAACAGCTGAAAACAGCAGATGCGCCTGCACTGCAAACACTGAACTGTTCCGGAAACCAGCTCACTTCCCTGGATGTGTCTGCCAATCCGGCGCTGACAGTGCTGAACTGTGCAGACAATCAGCTCACCTCTCTGGATCTGACCGGACTCTCTCTGGAACAGTGGGATGTCTCCGGCAACCGGCGTACCGTGATCCCGGTGCCCACCCGGGGCGGCGCGTATTCCTACGCTCTGACCAATCTCCCGGAACTGGATCTCAGCCGCGTGACCGGATGGGAAAATGCAGCAGTTTCAGAGGACGAAACCACGCTGCAAATTCCGGCAGATACTGACCAGGTGCAGTACGGCTATCGGCTGGACGCAGGAGCAGATGTGCCGGTGGCGACCTTCACCCTGCAGCTGCAGCCGGAGACAGACCGCTACCTGGAACTGAGCGTTGCCAATTTCCCGGATGCCTGGCTGCGTCAGGCAATCTCTGCACAATATGATACAGACGGCAACGGCTGGCTCTCTCTGGCGGAACTGCAAGGCATCACCTCGCTGTCCCTGAGTGCACTTTCTCTGCCGGAGGACGAGACCATTGACCTCACCGGACTGGAAAAGCTGGACTGGCTGGAGGTTCTGGACTGCGGCGGCAGAACCATGGAAAAGCTGGATGTCTCTGCCTTTCCGTCGCTGAAACAGCTGTTCTGCGACAATTGTGGTCTGAAAGAGTTGATTTTGCCGGAAATGGCGACCCTAAAGACGCTTTCCTGTGCAGGGAATGCCCTGACACAGCTTGACCTCAGCGGACAAAATGCACTTGCAGAGCTGCAGTGCGGCGGCAATCAACTGACATCGCTGCATATCGACGATACAAAGCTGACCGCAGAGACGATCCGCTGTACGGAGAACCGCTGTGCAGTGCATGCAGATGTCAATGGGCAGCTGGCGCTGTCTGAACTGCCTGGCTTTGTATTGGAGCGTGCAGACCCGGAAAGCTGGAGCAATGCGTCTGTCTCCGGGACTGTCCTGACAGTGGAGACACCGGGTGAGCCGGTGACATATACCTACTATGCCGATGCGGCAAAGCTGTGCCCGGTGCAGTTTACGTTGGAGACAGAAGCGGTGCTGCTGCCCATTGACACAGAACATTTTCCGGATGCCAATTTCCGATCGTTTGTCGCCGGCTATGACACTGACGGAGACGGCAGTCTGTCCCGCAGCGAATTACAGGCAGTGACGGAAATGACACTGCCTAGCGGAAGCATCCGCAATCTGACGGGGATCTCCTACTTTACACAGCTGGAATCTCTGGAGTGCGAGGGAAACAACATCCGGGAACTGGATCTGTCTGCGCTTACCAAACTGAAAAAACTGAACTGTGCCAACAATGTGCTGACCGCTTTGACGCTGCCGGAGCAGAGTCTGCTGGAAGAACTGGACTGCTCCAATAATAGCGTGTTTGCGGCACTGGATACGGCGGCACTGACAAAGCTGCGCACTTTCTCCTGTGCGAACTGCCGCCTGTCGGAACTGGATCTGACCGGAGCGTCCGAATTGGAGACTTTGAATTGTTCCTCCAACCGGCTGACTGCGTTGTATATTGCCGGATTGTCTAAGCTGGAATGGCTGAACTGTGCCATGAACTCCATCGACACACTGGAACTGACGGGTGTGTCGGCACTGACCTATCTCAATTGCGCCAGCAACCGTCTGGTCGCGTTGGAAGTGGAAAACTGTCCGGCGCTGACCTACATCAATTGCTCCAGCAATCAGCTAAAGCTTTTACAGCTTTCTGCCCTCACACAGCTGGAATCCCTGCTGTGCATCGGCAATCAGCTGACCGCTCTGCAAACGGCAGACGATGTGACCTTGACGAAGCTCTCCGCCAACTGGAATCGTCGCACTGTCCCCATGGACACCCTGCACCGCATTGCATTTTCAGATCTGGCAGAGAATTTTCAGCCGGAGCGCGCTGCGGACTGGACGAATGCTGTGGCAGATGATACCGGGATCTATGTGTTGAATCCGGAGGCGAATGTCACCTATTCTTATCTGACACAGACCAGCGACCCTGACAGCCGGATCACGTTTACCCTCATGCCGCAGGCTGCGGCAGAATCAGAGGGCATTCCCATTGATGCGGCACATTTTCCGGATGCAGTATTCCGGGCATGGGTGGAACAATATGACACTGATGGCGATGGGCTTCTTTCTGGGGAAGAGCGTGCCGCGGTAACGGAGATGGATGTCTCCGGCCAAGGCATTGCCGACTTGACCGGAGCGGCATATTTCACCGATCTGACTGCGCTGAACTGTGCCGGAAATCAGCTGAAAACGCTCTCGCTGTTCTCCCTTTCCGCATTGGAGACGCTGCACTGTGAAAACAATGCGTTGGAGACCTTGTATCTGCCTTATCATGGGGCATTGCAGCTGCTGAACTGTGCCGGAAATCAACTGACTGCCCTGTCACTTTCCAACTGCACTGCGCTGACTTCTCTGGATTGTTCCGGCAATCTGCTGACGGAACTGGAAACCGATGACTTGCAGCAGCTGACCATTTTCAATTGCAGCAGCAATTTGCTCGCCGCGCTGCATCTGGAACAGAACACGGCGCTTCTGGAATTGGATTGCAGCAGCAATCAGCTGCAGTCTCTGGATGTTTCTATGCTGACACAGCTGACGCGGCTCTCCTGCGGAAAGAATCAGCTGATCGCATTGGATGTCACCGGGCTGAACCGCTTAAATCAGCTGCGTGCAGAAGAAAACCGCCGCGTGGTTGCAGTCTCCGCTGTGGGAAAACTGGATCTGACATCGCTTTCTGAGACATTCCTGCCGGAACGTATTTTGGCAGACGGATGGAGCAACGGTACCTGCACCGGAAACATTCTGACGATCTCTGACCCGCAGCAGGAGGTGAAGTATCAGTATCAGGTAGATGCGGCAGATCCGGGGCTTGTGGTGACATTTACATTTGCGCCTGTCCCGGCGGAAGAGGAAGCAGTGGCAATTGATGAGACCGCTTTCCCGGATGCGGCATTCCGGCAGTATGTGAAAAACACACTGGATCGGAATAGTGACGGTCTGCTGCAAACCTCAGAGCAGGCGGATGTGACGGAGCTGAACCTCTCGGGACTGGGGATCGCAGACCTGACCGGGCTGTCCTATTTCCCGAATCTGACTGCGCTGGATTGTTCCGACAATGCGCTTGCCAGACTGCCGGAACTGCCTGCCGGACTGCTGTCGCTGAATTGCAGCGGCAATGCCGGAATGTCACAGCCGAACCTTTCTGCACTGCCGCAGCTGACAGAGCTGCGCTGCCGGCGGATGCAGTGGACGATGCTGAATGTGTCCGGGCTGCCGGAACTGCTGCTGCTGGACTGCGGCGAAAACGCACTGACAACGCTTTCTCTCCAGAAAAACACAAAGCTGAAAGAACTGGTTTGCGACCAGAATGCTCTGACTACGCTGAACGCTGCTGCCTGCTGGCAGTTGGAAACCGTAGACTGCCGGGACAATTCCCTGGAGACACTGACGGTGGGCGGCACTGTGCTGAACACCCTGCTTTGCAGCAATAACTTACTCACAAGCCTGGATCTCTATTCCAAGATCCAGCTGAAGGAACTGGACTGTGCAGAAAACCGGCTGTCTGTGCTGTCTATAACAACACTTTCCCAATTGGATACGCTTTCTGCCGGAAGCAATCCGCTCTATGCACTATATCTGTCTGCGGATGCACCTATGACAACTTGCGATCTGGAAAACTGCGTGATTTTGCAGGACGCAGTTCTGGCAGCGGACGGTACACTCTATGTGGACACTCTTGGCTGGAATCTGTTCTACAGCAACCGGACTTCCGACTGGAAAAACGGCAGCATGCAGGGAAAGAAGATCTGTTTCACCGATCCGCTGCAGCCGGTCACCTATGCTTTTCAAACCGGAAACGACAAAGTGAATGCGGTGTTCTCCGTTCGGGCGAAAAGCGTTCCGATGGCGGCGGCAAAGCTGACGCTTACTTCAGAGGATGCCATTGTCTATAACGGACAGCCGCAGCAGCCCGGTCTGACAGTGCAGCTAGGAGAAATGGTTCTGAAAGAGGGACAGGACTATACCCTTTCTTATACGGATAACATCAACGCCGGTGTCGGAACGATCACCATTACGGCGGCTGGCTCGCAGATTTGGCAGGGCAGCACTACCTATCTGTTCGAGATCGAAAAGGCTGTGCCAAAGATCGATGTTGTTTGGGATGTGAATGCTGAATATACCGAGGGCGACAGCCTTCCGGCAATTCGTGCCGCAGAAGGCAGCATAGACGGTGTGCTGGTCTGGGCGGATGGCCAGTCGGATACCTTAAAGGCAGGGGAGAACGTCCTGCAATGGCGCTTTGCACCGGCAGACAGCCAGAACTATACGGCGTGCACCGGAACGATCACCGTCTCGGCAAAAGAAAAGATCATTACCACCACGACGGAAGAGACTACCACAACAACGGAAACAACCTCGACCACAACATCCGAAACGATGACTTCTGCGACCAAAAGCACCACTACAGAGACTGAGACGACAGAAACCACGACGGCTTCTGAGACCACTACAGAAACATCTGCGACAACCGTAACACATCCGACTTATACCAAACAAACGACTCTTACCACCACAACAACCACGACCACAACGACTACGACAGAGACCGAAATGACGACCACCACAACAACGACTTCGGCTATAACGACCACGACGACTATGGAAACCACCACAGAAACTACGACTGTGACCACCGAGACCAGCACTACCGAAAGTACAACGACAGAGACACAGACTGTTTCGGTCACCAGTGAAACGACGACCACCGCTTCTGTAACTTCTGCAACCACAGTTTCCTCTGGAACAACGACAACATCCACCACGGCATCGTCTGCAACAACTACCACCAGTGATACCTCGACAACACAGCCGCTGCCGCGTCTGCGCGGAGATGCCAATATGGACGGCGAGGTCAACTCTCAGGATGCCGCCGCCGTTCTGGTGTACACCGCACGGCTCTCTGTGGGCATGGAGGATGTGGTATTAAACTCTGACCCCAGAATCAACCGTTGGCTGCTTCTGTTGGTAGATGTCAACGGAGACAACACCATTGACTCAAAGGATGCGGTCTACATTCTGAACTACGCCGCACAGATCAGCATCGGAAAGGATGTCACCTGGTCGGACATCATTAACGGCACTGTAAATTAAAGCATGCTCTCATCGATTACTTGTGCGATGCTGCAAAAAACGCCCGAAGCAGGAAATTGCTTCGGGCGTTTTCAATATCTGTTGTGTGACAGGATCAATAGCCGGCGGCGGTGGTTTCTGCCGCGGCAGAGTCGGTTGCGGCTTCTGTGGAAGCTGCGCCGTTGGTGAGCGTAATGATAAATCCGCTTTGGTTGTCGCCGGATACGGTATAAACTGCATTTTCCGGCAGAGAAACCGATGTGGTACCGCTGGCATCTGCCGGCACATAGTAAATCGTATAGGACTGCGTTCCGTCAGAATAGTTCAGACCGCCGGAAGTGATGGTATAGCTTTGCAGATAGGTGAGATATTCTTCCAGGGTAAAGTTGTTCTCCTGCATGATGGCAGCATGCAGCTTTCCCACATAGCGGAAGTGGTGGGGCGCATAAGCTGTGCCGGTGGTTTCTGTCTTGTCGCTGGGATAGCGCAGAACAAAGCCGTACTGCCATGCGTTCGTCACCATCCACTCGTTGCGCTTGGTGATATAGGGGACGACTTCGCCGGTGCTGGTTATCAGTCCGATGTCGAAGCCATAACCGCTGCTGCGGTCGGGGAGGACGTTGGTATAGATCGAGCTGCTGTCCAATGTGGTATCCAGGGTGCTGTAGATCTGCAAATTGGCATAGCCGTTTGCAGCAGCATAGGCATCCATCAACTCACTGAGGGGCTGGATGCACTCGGACTGCATCTGGAGCGTGGTGCTGCGTGTTTTTACGTTGGTATCGGTCACCGCAGAAAAGTCCGTCCATGCAGTTGTGCCGCTGTAAGGATGGGATGCATCCACCAGGATCAGCGGGCCGTTTGCCATGTCCGCGGCGGTCAGCTGTAACAGCGTGCCGCTGGGCTGTGTGGTGGCTGCTTCCGAGGCATCGGGTGTGCCGTCTCCTCTGGCAGAGGAATCCTCTGAAGCAGATGAAGTGGGGGAAAATCCGCCGGTTCCGATAATGTGCTCTTCCTTGTTCTGGAAAAAGAGGCGATATCCATAATCCAATACAAATATGGCGACGATCACCAGAACAAGTGCGAGGAGAAAACCGGCAGGACTGAGGTGTCTCTGTTTCCGTTTGCTCATGACAGGGAACCAGCCTCCTTTCCTATAATTTAGCGGAATCGGCTTTTATGCAGCCGGAACAGCAGCGGTTTCTGTGGGATCGACCACAGAGCCGTTTTCGTCTGTCTGCTGTGTTTCCAGATCGGTGGGCATAGGATAGCCGTCGTGGATCAGTCCGTATAATGCGAAGGTGTCAAAAACGGCGCGCCAGTAGGTAGGGCCTTTTGCGGTGACTGCAATGAAGTGTTTGCCCTCTGTGTCGGTGGCA
The DNA here is from genome assembly GCA_963590855.1 of Ruminococcus bromii. Lineage (GTDB taxonomy): Bacteria > Bacillota > Clostridia > Oscillospirales > Ruminococcaceae > Ruminococcus_C. The sequence goes on along the minus strand of CAVAQT010000012.1, from coordinate 50,491 downwards.
TAGCTGACCAGGCAGTGTCCGGCTTCATCGGTATAGCCGGTCTTTCCGGCTTCGATGGTGATTCCGGTGACTTCATTGCCGTACATCCGGCTGAACATGGTGCTTTCCAGAGGAATGCCTTCCGGGTGCTGCTCTGTCACGGATGTGGTATACTGATAGGTGCCCAGGATCTCCCGGCAGGTATCGTTTTCCATCACAGCGCTCATGAGCATGGCGATATCGGTCGTTGTGCTGTAGTGGTTCGGGTCATACAGACCGCTGGCATTGGTGAAGTGGGTGTTTTCCAGTCCCAGTTCTTCTGCCTTGGCATTCATCAGCTTGACAAACTCATCCTCCGAGCCGCTGATGTAGATCGCAATGGCGGTTGTGGCATCTGCGCCGGACGGCAGTGCAATGCCGTACATCAGGTCTTTCAGCGGTACGGTCTCGCCCTCTTCAAATCCGGCACGGGAAGCCTCTGCGTCAATGAGCGGTGCAATGATGTCATATGTCATGGTAAAGGTGTCATCCATGTTTTCGATATTTTCAGCTGCTACCAGCAGGGTCATGATCTTGGTCATAGATGCCGGATAGATTTTCGCATCCGGGTCACGCTGCGCCAGGATGGTGTTGTCGTCCACATCCAGGAGGACAGCATGTTCGCTGGAGAGGTTTGCAGCCGTCAGTTCAGTCAGATTCTCTGCGGCTGACGGATAGGTCAGCAGGGCAGGCGGCTCTGTGGATGCTTCTGTTGTCGGTTCTGTCGCTTCGGTTGTCGCAGTCTGTGCGCCAGCTGCGGTGGGGATCTGCGTCTGTACCTTCGGTTTTCCGGTCTGTGTCAGAAGAACGATCACGAATACGATCACGATAAATCCGCAAAGGACGCCGATGGTCGTATTGATCCAGAGTTTTGTATTGCCGTGCTTTCTTTTTCTGCGAACTTTCATTGCTGCACCTCGTGTAAAATCAATCTGTATGCTGCATCTTATCGATAATATGCACTCTACAATTATAATCCATTTTTTGTGTTTTGTCAATGGATTTTAAGAATTCTTCATGCATTTCCCCATCCGAAACGCCGGAGAAAGCCGTTTTAGCATAAAAAAAGAGACACCGCTTTCGGTATCTCTTTTTTGTATGGCTTTGTTGGAATTGTGTTACGAAGCCGCAGATGCAGCTGCCTTTTGCAGTGCGGTATACGCTTCCAGGAGCTTGTTTTCGCCGCTGAGTGCACGCTGCCGTACCACAGCATGGGTAAATTCCCCGTCGATGAATGCCCAGTAGGTGGTGTCATCCCGCTTGACCAGTTCCACCGTGTGTGTGCTGCCGTCCAGCAAGGTGTACGTCAGACGCAGTGCCGGATCGGTGTCCGCCGGTGCTTGTGCATCTGCTTCCAGAGACTCATAGGACAGCTCAGAAACAGCGGTGTAGAAGGTCTTGAATGCTGCCAATGCGGTATCGTCGGCATGGATCGCAGTTCCGTCAAAGGTATAGCTGCTGTTTGCATCGTCTATGGTGAAGCTGCTGTCGATATCCACTGTCTTGTCGTTGAACGAACCGTGATACTGCATGGTGAGCTCGGAGACGTTTTCAATGCCCTGCTTGTAGACATTGCTTACCATATAGCTTGTGGCATCTGCCTGTAAGAAGCTGAGATAAGAGGAATCAAAGACCAGGATCTCGTTGGTTTCCACATGGAGACACTTGATGTACGATGTGGTGAGCGGATCATATTCGCCGACCAGAAGCGTCGTGGTCTCTCCGGTGGACTGGGTGAATTGGAAGCGGTATGCCGGCTCATCGAAGCCGTATTCTGCATACTTGTCCGGTGTCACATCGCTGTCTCCGAAGTCGTCCGCCTCCAGCTGCTGCAAGCTGATGAAGGTGGAGGAGAGGTTTGCATTGTTGACGCCGATGGGCGTTTCAATGGGATCTGTCATTTTCCAGTCCGCATTGTCGTCTGTTTTGGAGAAGTTATAGATCGTCTGACCATCCCGCTCCAAAGAGATCTGTGTGATATCAGAGGTCTTGTCATCCATGAGATAGCGATAGCGGAGCTGCGTCTTTGTGACATAGAGATAACCGGTGGTGTTGGCATCTGCCAGGTAGACATGATCGTCATCGTCATGCATCACATAGAAGCTTTCCTTGGTGGGATTCTGCTTGCCGATGTAGAGTGTCTTTTCCGGCTTGTCTGCGTCACTGGTGTAGTAGGTGATGGATACCGGATCAGAAAGCCCGTAGGTCTCCAGCTTGTCCGCATCTGCCGTGCCGAGATCCTTTGTGGCGGTCAGGCTGCATCCGTAGGTGCAGAGCGCATCAATGTAATAGGTGTTGATGTGCAGTTCATCGCCGCTGGTGACGAGCCAGGAATCGCCGTCGTCATCGCTGGTATTCTTTTCAATGGTATAATCCAGATCTGGTGTATGCAGTACCAGCTTCGTCACGTCATCAGACTGAAAGTCACTCAGCTGAAGTGCAGCGGCTTCTTCGGCAGCCTTTTCCGCTTTCTTTTTTTGATAAGCGTCTACGCCGAAATACGCGCCAAAGCATACGCCGATGAGAACCACCAGGATCAGTCCGATAATGAGTTGTCTTTTCATGCTGCTGCCTCCTCCGGACGGATCACGAATTGCGGCGCTTGATCCATACGCCGACGCCCACAGCCATGATGGCGATGGGGATCACAGTGAGGACGACCATCAGGCCTTTTGCAAAGCCGGCATCCTGCAGGGAGATATAGTCGTTTGTGGTGGACTTGGTAGAAATGTCCATGTCGATGTCGCTGTTGTACATCCAGCTGATGGTGCTCAGGTACAGATATACCGGAACGATCACGGTATCGTCGCTGACGTGTTCATCATCGATAAACTCTGCGTTGCCGAAAACGACCATCTTGGAGTTGTTTCTTCCCGGACTGGTGGAGTGTGCCGCCAACAGCAGCTGACCGCTTTCTTCCTCCGGGTCATCACTGGTGCCACCATAGGGTTCGCCGACGGCGCTGTCATAGGTGGTAATCAGCGGCGCAATGGTATAGGTGCCGCTTTCGTCATTGTAGCGGAAGCTGCGGGATTCCGGCATAAAGGTATACAGTCCCTGGTTTACCAGTGCCGAAGTCAGGTCGGTGGCTTCGCTGTCGTCGTCCAGTTCGTTCAGCTCACACTGGATCGTATAGGGATCACCGGAAATGTGATAGCTGGAGTTGGTCTCAGAAACACGGTCATAGTCCATGTAGAAACCATAGTTTTTCATGATGCCTTCCAGATTGGTATAGGCAAAAGTACCGCCGTTGGGGGACATCAGCAGACTGATGTTGCCGCCGTTGTCGAGGTATGCATTCAGCTTTTCGGTCTCGGCATCGGTGATATCCTTTGTGGGCGCAGCCACCAGAACCAGTGCGGCATCCTCCGGCACACCGTCCGTTTCGGAAAGGTTCAGCTCTTTTGCGGCATAGTTGTAATTGGTCAGGTTCGTGGTGAACTTCGTATACTGATCCAGGGACTTTTCACCGTGGCCGGACAGGAAATATACTGTCGGGGTCACGTTCTCTGCCACACCCTTGATAGAACCGGTGATGAGGTTTTCGCCCTGGAAGTCCTCGCCGGTGGTGTTGCCGTCGCTGTCTGTATAGGTCGTGTACATGGAAGAACCGGGAACGCGTTTTTTCACATTGTCACAGATGAATACCATGTCACCGGTGGACAGGGTGAATGCGTTGTCCGAGTTGATCTTTTCCATGGTGTCGTTGTCGGTATCCGGGTCTACCCAGATCAGATTGATGGACTTGTGGGCGTCATACGCCTCCAGTGTGCGGTACAGAGTCAGAGATTCCATGTCGTTTTCCAGGCTTTCCTGTGTGGTCAGCACATAGAAATCCACGGTCTTTCCCTCGCTGTCCAGCTGATCCAGATACTTTTCTGTGGTCGCGCTGAGACTGTACTGCTTATTGGGGGAGATGTCCCAGCTGAAATCCAGGCGGGACAGGATCATATTGAGCACAACGGCGATCACCAGTACCAGGATGGCAAGGATCCATGCCATGCCGGCAAACTTGGTGTTCTTCCAGTTGCGGAAATGTTTTTCTTTTGCGTTTTGACTCATGGCTGCTTACCTCCGGCTCCAACGTCTTTTTTCAATGGAAATGATCGTCCAGATCAGGAATACGGCAATTTCTGTCACATAGCCCAACAGGTCAGAAATGCGCATCAAGCCCTGGGAGAATACATAAAACTTCGTCTGATTGGAGAACCAGCTCAGCACATCGGACAGCACCGGAACGCTGGAGAGGAACGAGTTGACGCTCAGGTTGTCCATCAGCATCAGCAGGAGCATGGCAAGCTCACTCATGAGGATCGCCAGCAGCGGCATTTCCGTGAGAGAGGAAATGAAGATGCCCACTGCAATGCAGACCAGACCAAACAGGAAAAATCCGATGTATGTACAGATCAGGCTGGACCAGATCACGCGGCCGTAGATCGAGGTGATGATCGGATAGAACAGCGAGCACACCAGCATCATCAGCAGGATGGTCGCTGTGGCAAGAAACTTTGCCATGACGATCTGCGTGACATTCAGCGGACTGGAAAGCAATAGGGTCTCTGTGCCGTTTTTCCGCTCTTCCGAAAAAGTCCGCATGGTCAGCAGCGGCAGCAGGAAGATAAAGTAGAAGATGTTGACATAAAAGATCGACGCGAACGAGAAAGTATACGTCGATGAAGAGACGTTGCCGATATCCTGGATAAAGGTCAGGGAAAATGTCGCCATGAAAAAGGCGATGACAAAATAAGCAACAGGCGACAGAAAGTAGCTCTGTAATTCCTTTTTATATAGTGCAAACATGGGTGCTTATTCCTCCTCTTCCGGCTTGCGGTCTGCCTTGGAGGCATCCTCGTCCGCCGGCGTATTTTCTGCCGGCGCATCTGCTGCATCCGGGGTGTCTGATTCTGCGGCAGCATTCTGGGCTGCCTCTTCGTCCATTTCGCTGAGCAGATCTTCCAGGCTGGAATGCTTTGTCTTTTGGTTGACCAGCTTGACGAATACCTGTTCCAGGTTCTTCTTCTCTGCGGAAACCTCCAGGACTTCCAGACCGTGCTGCAGCAGCGCGGACAACAGGGCATTGCGGACACTGTCGCTTTCCAGCTCTACATCATAAGTATAGATGCCGGTCTGGACAAACTGGATGTTGTCCACGCGGACAACGCCCTCGACGGCTCTCGCCACCTTCGGCACTTCGCGGGAACTGCCCTGGATTTTCAGTTTCAGCACCAGACCAGAGTTGTCTGCCTCTTCCAGGCGCTCAATGGTGTCGTCCGCCTTGATCTCGCCGTGATTGATGATGACGATGCGGTCACAGACGGCACTGATCTCGCCCAGGATATGGGAGCTGAGAATGATGGCGTGATTCCGGCGCAGATCCAGGATGAGGTTGCGCACTTCCATCAGCTGCGTGGGGTCGAGTCCGACAGTCGGCTCGTCCAGGATCAGCACCGGCGGATCGCCCAGGATCGCCATGGCGAATCCCACACGCTGCTTATAGCCCTTGGACAGATTGCGGATCAGCCGCTTCTGCACATCTGTGATCTTCAGCCGATCCATAACGCGTTCCACTTCGCCCTTGCGCTTGGCTGCCGGAATGCCCTTCAGCCCGGCGGCAAAGGTCAGATATTCCCGCACCTTCATATCCGGATATACCGGCGGGATCTCCGGCAGAAAGCCGATGCATTTCTTTGCCTTTACCGGCTGCTGGGCAATGTCGTATCCCTGGATGGTTACCGTGCCGCCGGTAGAGGGAATGACACCTGCCATGATGTTCAGGGTCGTGGATTTTCCGGCGCCGTTCGGCCCTAAGAATCCGACGACTTCGTTTTCCTTTATGGTAAAGCTGATCCCCTTGAGCGCAGCCTTATTTCCATAGTATTTGGTCAGGTTTTGAATTTCAACCATGTGATGCTCCTTTCCTGCAAAACGCCGCTTTTTCGGCAATTTGCACCTTCCTTTTATTATCGCAGAATAATGTGTTCCTGTCATATATAAAGTGTAACCATATCATGAAAAGTAGAAATAATGGATAAAACCGTTTCTGCAACTGTCCGGAAAGGTTGTGCGTATCGCAAAAGCAGTATGGCATATCTGTGTGATAATGCTGTGAAAATCCGGCGGTAGCCGGACGAAAATGCAAAATGGCACGGAAAATGTGCGCAATGCCAGAAAAATACGGGGCATGTTGCACAAAACGGAATCGCAGAATCTGTACAATGCTACAAAAATGACTTTTTCCACATCCGGAATTTGTGCAAAGGGTTGACATAATTCCCGAAGGGGTGTATAATTTCTGATATGAAAGAAGGCATTCTTGTGTGTATTTCGTGAAAACGGACAAAGAGTGCGTTCAGAAACATATACCGTTATGGTCGCCGGGTCCTGCCGTGAAGAAAGGATGCGAACACAGCGGTATCCACCATTTCCTACATTTATTCTTTCAGAGAGGGGAATTTCTAAACATGCAATTCAAGAAAAGCAAAACATTCCTGGCTGCTGTTCTGGCTGCTGCAATGACATGCTCCGCAGTAATTCCGACTGCTGCATCTGCGGCTGGTTCCAGAACCAAGGATGAGGCGTATGGCGATGATTCTTATGCAGCACGTTTTATGTCGCTGTATGATGACGTTGTTACCAACGGTGTGGAAAACGGCTACATGTCCAGCACCAACACCGTAAACGGCGGTCTGGGTATCCCGTATCACTCGGTAGAAGAACTGTGTATCGAAGCTCCGGACTATGGTCACGAGACAACTTCTGAGGCACTGTCTTACCTGGTATGGGCTGCAGCAATGCGCGATAACATCGTAAACGATGCAAACAAGGGCGAAGTTACTGTAAAGAACGTAAAGGACGCTTCTACAGAATCCGTCGGCGATCTGGCCAAGGCATGGAAGACCATGGAAGCTACCATGATCCCGGATCAGCAGGGCGGCAACTTTATGTCCAAGGGCGGTCAGCTGAGCGCTACTTACAGCGATGAGTGGCAGCAGGTTGAGCAGTACCCGACTGACATGCAGGCAGGCAACACTGCACAGAACCCGATCCACCAGAGCTTCTGCTCCGTATACGGCAGCGATAAGGGTCTGTACCTGATGCACTGGCTGGCTGACGTAGATGACTGGTATGGCTTTGGTACTGCAAACGGCTCTCAGGGCAAGCAGAACGGCGTTACTACAAGCGGCAGCAGACAGTTCACACTGATCAACACCTTCCAGCGCGGCGAACAGGAATCCTGCTGGGAGACCATTCCGCACGCTTGTACCGACCTGCACAACAAGGGCTATGGTCTGAACGGCAACAACGGCATGAAGGGCTTCTTCAACACCGAGCAGAATCCGGCTGAGCAGTGGTCTTATACCAACGCACCGGACGCAGAAGACCGTGCAATCCAGGCTGTTTACGATGCAAACAGATGGGGCGTAGGCGATCAGACTGTTGAATCCAAGTGGGGCGGCAGTCAGTCTATCTCCGCACTGGCTGGTAAAATGGGTGATGAGACCCGTAACAATATGTACGATAAGTACTACAAAGCAATCGGCTGTCAGAATGTATGGGCATCCAGCGGCGAAAGCGGCAAGCATTACCTGATGAACTGGTACACCTCTTGGGGTGGCGCAATGGACGGCTCTTGGGCATGGCAGATCGGCGCATCCCACATCCACGAATTCTATCAGAACCCGCTGGCTGCATATGCGCTGGTAAACGATTCTGAGCTGAAGAGCGGCATGAAGGCACAGGGCGCAGCTGATGACTTCCAGACTTCTCTGGAGAGACAGATCGAGCTGTATCTGTGGCTGCTGTCTGCTGACGGCCCGATCGCCGGCGGCTGCACCAACTCCTGGAACGGCCGTTATGAGCAGTATCCGGCTGGCCAGTCCACATTCTATGATATGGCATATGTAGAGCACCCGGTATACGCTGACCCTGGTTCTAACCACTGGATCGGTAACCAGGTATGGGCTGTACAGCGTCTGGCTGAACTGTACTATGTTGCAAAGAACGGCGGCGAGAATCCGACCATCGCACAGACTGGTCTGACTCTGACCGATGCTCTGGAAAAGATCCTGGATCGCTGGGTAGGCTGGTTCATGGACAACACCATCCTGGGTAAGGCAAACGGTGAAAAGACATTCTCTGCAAAGTACGAGCCGTATGACACTGCTGAGACCACCTTTACAATTCCGGATGTAAGCACCGGCGTTGTGGATGACGGCACATCCTTCTCCATCCCGTCCAGCCTGATCTGGTCTGGTCAGCCGAATTCCTGGAACGGCAAGTACCAGGATAACAGCAACCTGACCTGCACCATCGTTGGCTACGGCGACGGCGACCTGGGTTGTGTATCCTCTCTGGCAAACACTCTGATCTACTATGCAAAGGCAAAGGGCGTTGCAACAAGCGATATCAATGCTGCAAAGACCTCTTATGAAAACAAGAAGGCTGCTGCATCTACTTCCAGCGACGAACTGGCACAGCAGGCTCTGTACCTGGGCAAACAGCTCCTGGATAGAGAGTGGAACAAGTATCGTGATGACATCGGTCTGGGTGTATCCGATCACAACACCAATCTGAAGCGTCTGTGGGAGACCAAGCTGGCTCTGCCGGATGGCACTACTGCAAACGGTCAGGGCAATGTCCTGAGCGCAAGCCGTTACACTGGTAAGATGCCGAACGGCGACGAGATCAAGAATGGCGTTGCATTCGTAGATATCCGCTCCAACTACAAGGATACTACCGGCGAGTACATGAAGAAGGACGAAAACGGAAAGACCATGTACGATTATGCCAAGGAATGCTATGATGCAAACGGCAACACCGATGACTACTACTTCACTCTGCACAGATTCTGGCATGCAGGTGATATCATGATGGCTCTGGGTGTAATGTATGATCTGTATCCGGATATGCCGGTTGATGATGATACACCGTCTGACGATCTGGTTGTTACTCCGTCTGATGTAACTGTTGAAGTTGGCAAGACTGAGACACTGAAGCCGAATCAGGATGACTGCACATTCGAGTCTGAAGATGATACCATCGCTACCGTTGATAAGGACGGCGTAATCACCGGCGTAAAGGCTGGCGAGACTGTTGTTAAGGTTTCTAAGGATGGCAAGACTGTTGAAGTGAAGGTAACTGTTACCGATTCTTCTACAACCACTACCACCACAGATTCCACCACAACAAGCGATTCTGATACAACTACCACCACAACTGGTTCTACCGATCCGAGCGATGTTCTGCTTGGCGATACCAACCTGGATGCTCGTGTAGATATCACAGACGCAGTTCTGCTGAACAAGTATGTATCTGGCGCTGTACAGTTCACTGAGCAGCAGCTCCTGAACGGTGACTGCTACGATCAGGGCGGCGAATTGGATGCAAGCGATGCAACCGCACTGCTGAAGTTCCTGGTTCATACCATCGAGTCCCTGCCGGAAACTGCAAATAACTAAAAATTAAAAGCGATTTTGTAAAATCGTTTTCAGTCAAAAGCACCACAGCTGCAATATGCTGTGGTGCTTTTTGCTTTGCCGCCGGGAAAAAGTTTTTCAATATGACTTGATTTTTTGGCGCTGAAATGGTATAATTAGATATTATGGAATAATAGCGCATGCAGTGCTGTTCACAAGGAGCGTGACATTTTTGAAGAGTATGACAGGCTACGGCCGTGCTGCGGCGCGGACGGAACGCTATGAGATCACAGTGGAAGTGCATTCGGTCAACCATCGCTTTTTGGAAACTTCGGTGCGTCTGCCACGCAGTTTCAGTTATCTGGAGGAAAAACTCAAGGATCAGGTGAAGCAGGCAGTTGCCCGCGGCAAGACAGAGGTCACTCTCACCATGCAGCCGATCGGTGACAAAAACACAGAAGTGGAGATCAACCACGATGTCGTGACGGCATATCTTCGCGCGGTTGCAGCAGAAAACGAACTGCTCCGGGGAGACGGCTTTAAAAAGAATCAGATCATGATGGGGACTGCGGTGAATGAGTATGGCGGTGCGACAGATGCGCTGCCGTTTTCCACATTGCTGCGAATCCCGGATGCGTTTCAGGTACGCCAGACGGCGGATGATCCGGAGGAGATCTGGGCACAGGTTCAGCCGGTGGCAGAAGAGGCGTTGCGCCAGTTTGTTGCCATGCGTGAAACAGAGGGAAAGCGCATGGGAGAAGATGTGGCGTTTCATCTGGACAATTTGGCAAAAATGACGGACGCGGTGGAGCAGCTTGTCCCGGAAAGTGTAACGCAGTATTATGATAAGCTCTATCGAAAAATAACGGAACTGCTGGGAGATCATACCGTGGAGGAGTCTCGTCTGGTGACCGAAACGGCTCTGGTGGCAGAAAAAATTGCAGTGGACGAAGAACTGGTGCGGCTGCACAGCCATATCGCCCAGTTCCGGGCGTTTTTGCAGAGCGCAGAACCGGTGGGCAGAAAAATGGATTTTCTGGTGCAGGAAATGAACCGTGAGGTCAACACCACCGGCTCGAAGTCGCAGTCGCTGGAAATTACAAAACTGGTAGTGGATATGAAATCGGAAATCGAAAAGATCCGGGAACAGATCCAGAATATCGAATAAAGGAAGTGCACAGCATGAAACAAGGTACATTATATGTGGTATCCGGGCCGTCCGGCTGCGGAAAAGGCACGATCTTGAAGGAAGTTCTGAAAGATCCCAATCTGTACTTTTCCGTTTCGGCGACGACCCGCGCTCCGCGTCCGGGCGAAGTCGATGGCGTAAACTATCGCTTTATGACCAATGAGGCGTTTGAAGCATTGATCGCGCAGGACGGCTTTTTGGAGTATGCCGGCTACTGCGAGCATTATTACGGCTCGCCGAAACAGCCGGTAGAGGAACATCTCGCCATGGGACAGGATGTGATCCTGGAGATCGAAGTGGAAGGCGCAATGAAAGTCCGCGCAGCGCGGCCGGATGCGGTTTTCCTCTTTATCCTGCCGCCGTCGCTGTCGGAACTGGAACAGCGTCTCCGCGGACGCGGCACAGAGGCGGAAGAGGTCGTGCAGAAGCGTGTTGCACAGGCAAAGCGCGAGATCGGAACCGCTGTGAAATACGATTATGTTGTCATTAACGATGACCTGGACACCGCAATTGCTGATGTAAAGGCAATTCTGCGCGCAGGTTCACATAAAACTGAAAAAAATCTGGAAGAAATTGAAGAGGTGCTGAAAAAATGAATATGTTAAGACCGTCTGTGAATCAGCTTATTACAAAGAATGAAAGCAGTTACTCCCTGGTGATCGGCGTGGCAAAGCGTGCCCGCGAGATCGCGGATGAACTCTACGAAAACGGAAAGACTCTGGAAGAAAAGCCGGTAAAGACTGCAATTCGGGAACTGGCTGCCGGGAAATACCGTATCGTGGATGACGAAGAACAGCTGCACTGAGTCGGATGGAACTGCCTCGTATCTGGTGCGTCGGCGTTGCCGTCTGTGCCGCATCCTACACCTTTGACCGTCTGTTTTCCTATGTGTCTACCCAGGAGATCCCGGTAGGCTGCCGCGTGGTCGTTCCCTTTGGTAAGGGGAACACCAAGCGTGTTGGCATTGTTTTGTCCAGTGCGGAACAGCCACAGACGGAGCAGCAGCTGAAACCGATTTTGTCCGTGGTGGACAAACAGCCGATTTTGTCTCCGGAAATGCTGGAAATGGTATTCTGGCTCAAAGAGATGACATTCTGCACCTATTATGATGCGGTACGCACCATCCTGCCTGCCGGAATGCAGGTGCAGTTGGTGGAGACGATCTCTCTGGCAGAACCGCAGCCGGAAGCTGCCTTGACAGAGGCAGAGGAACACTTGCTGTTCTTTCTGCGCCGTGCCAAAACCAAGCAGGAGTTTCGGCGGATTTTGGCGGACTCTGACGCACAGGGGAAAAAAATCGTCGATGCTCTGGTACAAAAGGGCTTTTTGCGCCGGGTGGAAACGGTAAAAGAAAAGACGCACGGACAGACCGGCATCAAGATGCTGCGGATGGCTGTACCGCCGGAGGAAGTTCCGCCGCTGACCAAGGCGCAGCAAAAACTGGTGCGCATTTTGCAGGAGACAGATGCGGTTTCCGAAAAGGAAGTGTGCTATCTCAGCGGTGTGACCTCCGCAGTGGCGAAAAAGCTGGTGCAGAACGGTGTGGCAGAAGCCTACACCGTAAAACCGGCAGTGCACATGTACACAGATGACGGACAAAAGCAAACGCCGGAGGACATTGTCCTCTCTGCGGAACAGCAGGCAGTCTATGACCGGATGGCGGCTGCACTGGAGGAAGGCATGCATTGCTTTCTGCTTCACGGTGTGACCGGAAGCGGCAAGACCAGTGTATTCATTCGATTGATCCACACAGTGGTGCAGCGCGGTAAACAGGTGATCCTGCTGGTGCCGGAGATCGCTCTGACACCGCAGATCGTGGAACAGTTTTACCGGCTGTTCGGAAATATCGTTGCTGTGGTGCACAGCGAGTTGTCTCTGGGACAGCGCAGTGAAACATGGCGCAGTATCGCGTCCGGTGCGGTAAAGATCATCATCGGGACGCGAAGCGCTGTGTTTGCGCCGGTGCAGAACCTGGGGCTGATCGTGGTGGATGAAGAGGGCGAGCGCACCTATAAATCGGACAGCGCACCCCGGTATCATGCCATTTCTGTGGCGAAAAAGCGCTGCCAGACCCATCAGTGTCCTTTGCTTCTGGCGTCGGCGACACCCTCGGTGGAAAGCTATTATTATGCCAAGCGTGGGATCTATACCCTGTTGGAAATGAAGCAGCGGTATAACCAGGGCGCGCTTCCTCAGGTGGAAGTGGCGGATATGCAGGAGGAGAAAACAGCCGGAAATGACGGCATGTTTTCCGAGACACTGGCACAGGCGCTCCGGGAAAATCTGGATGCCGGAAACCAGTCGCTGCTGCTGCTGAACCGCCGGGGCTATCATACCATCATCAGCTGTGCCTCCTGCAATCAGCCGGTATATTGTCCCAATTGCAGCATCCCTATGACCTATCACAAGGTAAACGGCAGTCTGATGTGCCATTACTGCGGACACACCCAGGACATGGTAGAAACCTGTCCGTCCTGCGGCAGCAAGCATCTGCGGAAAATGGGCTTCGGGACACAGCGCCTGGAAGAGGAGCTGAAAGCCATTGTCCCGGATGCCCGTGTGCTCCGGATGGATGCAGACACCACAATGTCCCGATATGCCTATGAGGAGCGGTTCAATGAGTTCCGCCGCGGAAAGTATGACATTATGCTGGGAACGCAGATGATCGGCAAGGGACTGGACTTTCCCAATGTGACGCTGGTAGGCGTTTTGTCGATTGATAAGGCGCTGTATGCCGGAGATTTCCGCAGCTATGAACGGACATTTTCGCTGATTACACAGGTCGTGGGCAGAGGCGGCAGAGGCGATAAGCCGGGGCGTGCTATTCTGCAAACCAGCATGCCCGATCACTATGTGCTGCGGCTTGCGGCACAGCAGGCGTATCCGGCATTTTATGCCCAGGAGATCGCGCTGCGGCGGCAGCTGATCTTTCCGCCCATCTGTGATATCTGCGTGATCGGTTTTACTGGGATGCGGGAACAAGAGGTGCGCAATGCGGCACTGCATACAGCAGACGTGCTGAAACGGCAGATTCGGAGCACCGGCTTTTCCTATCCCATCTGGGTGTTGGATCCGGTGCCCTGCATCTATGGACGCATCAATGGAAAATATCGCTATCAGCTGATTATCAAATGCAAGAATACAAAACCGTACCGTGCACTGATTCAGGCGGTGCTGGCAGAAGCCGGCGCAGACCGCAGCTTTGCAAGAGTGCATCTGTATGCGGATATGAACGGTGATATCGGTGTCTGACGGTGAAAGGGAACGCTGCGCAAAGCCTGTCCAACGGCACTGTGCGGCAATGCCCTGAAATATATGGAGGAATATCTATGGCAATTCGACGTATCGTAAAAGAGGGAGATCCGATCCTGCGGATGAAATGCCGCCCGGTGACAGAGTTCGGCGACAAGCTGAATCAGCTGTTGGATGATATGCATGAGACATTGGATCAGGCGAACGGTGTCGGTCTGGCTGCGCCGCAGGTAGGCTATTGCCGCCGCCTTTTCATTATGCATCTGGGAGAAATGCGCATTGAAGCCATCAACCCGGAGATCCGAAAGACAAGCGGAAAGCAGTACGTCCTGGAAGGCTGTCTCTCTGTCCCCAACAAATGGGGCTATGTGACGCGTCCGAATAAGTGCAAGCTCCGCGCGCAGAACCGCAAGGGCGAGTGGTTTGAAATGACACTGACCGGACTGGGCGCGCAGTGCACCTGTCATGAAAATGCCCATCTGGACGGACAGCTTTTCATAGACGTTGTGGAAGAATTTGTGGACCCGGAGGATTTGGAGGAAGCATGAGAATCGTTTATATGGGAACGCCTGATATTGCAGTGCCGACGCTACGGTTTCTGGCAGAGAGTGAGCATGAGATCGTAGGCGTTCTGACACAGCCCGACCGTCCCAAGGGGCGCGGCCACCATGTGATTTCTACGCCGGTAAAGTCGGCGGCAGTGGAGTGCGGCATTCCGGTATTTCAGCCCTATTCGCTGCGGAAGGGCGAATCCGCAGAGACAGCCCTGAAGATCCTGCAGCGCCTCGCGCCGGACTTGATCGTGGTGTTGGCTTATGGTCAGATCCTGCCAAAGGAAGTACTGGAGCTGCCGAAGTACGGCTGTATCAATCTCCATGCATCGCTGCTTCCGGCATATCGGGGCGCAGCACCCATCCAGTGGGTGATCCTGAATGGTGAGACCAAAACTGGTGTGACCGCACAGCAGATGGGTGAGGGACTGGATACCGGCGATATGCTGGTGAAAAAAGAAACGCCTATTGACCCGGAAGAGACGGCAGAAGAGCTGTACGAGCGGCTTTCGGCGCTTTGTGTAGAAACCTTGCAGGAGACGCTGCGGCAGCTGGAAGCAGGCACACTGCACGGTACGCCGCAGAACGATGCAGAATCTTCTTATGCATCGCGTATCACAAAGGAAATGTCTGCATTGGACTTTACGCGTCCGGCGGCAGAACTGCACAACCTGATCCGCGGCATTACCGGCTTTACCAAACTGGACGGCAAGCGGCTGAAAATATACCGTTCCCATGTGGTGGAGCATGTTTCCGGAGAAGCCGGAACCATTGTGGATGCAGAAAACTTTGTGGTCGCATGCGGCGATGGAAACGGACTGCAGTTCATAGAGATCCAGCCGGAGGGCAAGCGTCGCATGCAGACTGCTGACTTTCTCCGGGGAAAGAAACTGGAAAAGGGCAAAAAATTGGGGTAATGCGCCGCGGGAACAAGAGAAAGTGAGGGAATCGTTATGCTGTATTACGGCGGATTTTTTGATGTAGGCTATGTTCTGGTGCTGATCGGACTTCTGATTAGCTTGTGGGCATCTTGGAATGTGAAATCCACATTCCGGCGGTATCAGAATACCCGGAACAGCCGCGGTCTGACGGCGGCACAGGTGGCGCGTCAGATCCTGGATGACAACGGACTGTATCAGATTCGGATCGAACGCGTCAGCGGCAATCTGACCGATCACTATGACCCGAAGGGCAATGTGATTCGTCTGTCGGACAGCGTGCACGATTCCACTTCGGTCGCTGCCATCGGTGTTGCCGCCCACGAGTGCGGCCATGCCGTACAGCATGCCGTGAACTACTTTCCCATGCAGATCCGCAGTGCCATCATCCCGGTGACGCAGTTGGGCTCACGGCTGTGGTATATTGTCTTTGTATTGGGGCTGATCTTCAGCAATTCCTATGCCGGCATGCCGCTGCAAATGATCGGCATCCTGCTGTTTTCGCTGATCGTGCTCTTTCAGCTGGTGACGCTTCCGGTGGAATTTAACGCCAGCCGGCGCGCCATGCAGACTCTGGAGAGCCGCTATATCCTGGCAGGCGAAGAACTCAGCGGTGCACGAAAGGTGCTGACTGCTGCTGCACTGACCTATGTTGCTGCGCTGTTGGGCAGCATTTTGCAGCTGATCCGTCTGTTGGGCGTTTCTAAGAGGAATAACCGAAGATGAGTGCAAGAAAACTGGCAGTACAGCTGCTGAACCGAACCGAACAGGAGCAGAGCTATTCCAATCTGCTCCTGGACAGCGCCCTGTCTCAGTCTCAGTTGGAGGAGCGGGACAAGCGGCTCTGCGCCTCTCTCTATTACGGCGTGATCGAGCGCCGCATCACTCTGGATGCCGTGATTTCTCACTATAGCAAGCAGCCGCTGCGAAAATTGGATCGCACTGTGCGGAACATCCTCCGGCTCGGCATCTATCAGCTGCTGTACTGCGACCAGATCCCGTCCCGTGCGGCGGTAAATGAGAGCGTAAAGCTGACGAAAACCTGTCGCAAAGTCAGCGCATCCGGATTTGTCAATGCGGTGCTGCGCGGCTTTCTCCGGGATGAATGCAAGGTGCCCTATCCAAAAGAGAAAAAGGCGGCAATGGCGGTGGAATACGCTGTGCCCCAATGGCTGTTGGAAAAGCTGCTGGATGCCTATGGGGAAGAGACGGCGTGCGCCTTTTTGCAGGATGCGCTTCGTCCTGCGCCCCGGTTTATCCGGCAGAATCCTGCGGCATGCACCGCGGCAGAACTGGAACAGGCATTGGGAGATGCCATTTGTCCCACAAATCTGCACGGCGCATATCAGCTGCACGCTGGCGATATCCGAAAGCTGCCGGAGTTTCAAAAGGGTTGGTTCTATGTGCAGGATCTCTCTTCCCAGATATGCGCGCTGGCACTGGGCGCAAAGCCGGGGGAGACCATCCTGGATCTCTGTGCCGCGCCGGGCGGAAAAACCTGTACCATCGCCGCAGGCATGGCACAGTCCGGCATGGTGTACGCTTTTGATCTGGCAGAGCATCGGGTCAAGCTGATACAGGAGAACGTCAAGCGCCTGGGGCTGAAAAATGTGACAGCATCCCAGGGGGATGCCTCGGTTTTTCAGGAAAAATACGCCGGCGCAGACCGTGTGCTCTGCGATGTGCCCTGCTCCGGTATCGGCGTGCTCCGGCATAAGCCGGAGGTCAAGGAAAAAGCCCCGGAAGAACTGGCGCAGCTGCCGCCGCTTCAGCTTGCAATCCTGGAAAACGGCGCACGGTATGTGAAGCCGGGCGGCATTCTGCAATACTCTACCTGCACCATCCTCAAAGAGGAAAACGAAGCAGTGGCAAATGCCTTTTTGCAGAAGCACCCGGAGTTTGCGCCCGAACCGGTCTGCCCGGCGCTGGGCGGTGCATTGGAACAGCCCATGGTGACGATTCTGCCGGAGATGTTCGGCAGCGACGGTTTCTTTGTGGCAAAGTTCCGGCGAAAAGCGGAAAAATAACATTTCTGAAAGGAGCATTCCCATGGAAAAAATCGACATTTTATCCTTGTCCCCGGAAATGCTGGGACAATACCTGGCAGAAATGGGCGAACCGAAATTCCGGGCAAAACAGCTTTTTTCCTGGCTTCATCAGAAACAAGTGACCAGTTTTGACCAAATGACTACACTTTCTCTCCAACTTCGGCAGAAGCTGAACGAGAAATTTTGTATAAACAGACTAAATATTGCAAGAAAGCTTGCATCTGCTGCGGATGATACGGTAAAATACTTATATGAACTGCCCGATGGCAATTTTGTAGAGACTGTCCTCATGGAGTATCACCACGGAAAAAGTCTCTGCATTTCCACCCAGGTGGGCTGCCGCATGGGGTGTCAGTTCTGTGCTTCTACCATCGCCGGCTATGTCCGGGATCTTCTGCCGTCAGAGCTGCTGCTGCAAATTTATGAGACCCAGCGGGATGCCGGATGCCGCATTGACAGCATTGTGCTCATGGGCATCGGTGAGCCGCTGGACAATTTTGACAATGTGGTGCAGTTCTTTCGGCTTCTGTCCCATCCCGACGGTATGCAGATGAGCCTGCGGCACGCGGCGCTTTCCACCTGCGGGCTGGTGCCCCAGATCCGCCAGCTGGCAGATCTGCGGCTGGGCGTAACGCTTTCTGTCTCGCTCCACAGCCCGGAGAATGCGCGGCGCAGCGAGATCATGCCGGTGAACCGGCGGTATCCGGTAGAAGAACTGCTGGATGCCTGCCGCTATTACTTTGACACCACCGGACGGCGTGTGACCATTGAGTATGCGGTAATCAACGGCGTGAACAATACAACGGCGGATGCCGGACAGCTGGCAGAGCGGCTTTGCGGCATGCAGTGCCATGTGAATCTGATCCCGGTCAATCCCATTAAGGAGCGGTCTTTCCGTTCCTTCCGGAAGGATGTGGAGCGGTTTCAGAAAGAGCTGACCGGATTGGGCATCAACGCCACCATCCGCCGGACACTGGGCAGTGATATCCAGGCGGCATGCGGTCAGCTGCGCCGGGATGCCGACGCGCAGAGAAAAACAGAAACATCGGAATAAGGATCGATTTACAGCAACAGGCTCGCAGAGTCTGTCTGAATGCTTATGGAGGTGGTATCGTTGACGAGTGCATCGCAAACGCATATCGGATATATCCGGGATGAAAATCAGGATCGTGTGGGGATACGCCAGTTCGGGGATGCGCTGCTGCTGGTCGTCTGTGACGGCATGGGCGGTGAGCGCTCCGGCAGCAAGGCAAGCTCTATGGCGACGGATGTTTTCTTTGAACATTTTGAAGAGGGCTATACAGAGGATATGGATGCCTACAGCATCCGGTCACTGCTGCTTTCTTCGGTCTCTGCCGCCAATTCTGTTGTTTATACCACTGCCCGCATGGATTATCAGAATTTCGGCATGGGCACGACCTGTGTGGCTGCCTATGCATCGCCGGAGTACATCGCAGTGGCAAACGTGGGCGACAGCCGGGCGTATTTTCTGACAGACGGCGTCATGGAACAGGTAACGACAGATCACACAGTCGTGCACATGCTCATGGAAAAAGGCGAGATCACAGAAGCAGAAATGGAGACGCATCCCCAGCGGCATATGCTCATAAAGGCGGTCGGCGTGGAGCGGACGGTCTGCCCGGACTTTTTCCGTCTGGATCTGAAACCGGATCAGGAATGGCGTCTGATGCTTTGCTCAGACGGACTTTCCGGATTCTGCTCGGATGCAGAGATCCAGGAGATCCTGGCGGAGGCACTGCCAGATGAAGAGATAGCACAAAAGCTGATCGATGCTGCACTGGAAAAAGGCGGACGAGATAATATTTCAGTTGCGGTCGCAACTGTGTCACATAAAACGGAGGAATGAAAACGATGGACAAGGATAAACTCATAGGAACACGCCTGGACGGCCGCTATGAACTGACAGAACTGGTGGGCGAGGGCGGTATGGCCGATGTCTACCGTGCGGTAGATGTGCTGGACAACCGTGCAGTCGCTGTAAAGATCCTCAAGCAGGAATATTCAGAGAGCGAGGAATTTCAGCGCCGCTTCCGGGATGAGTCCAAGGCGATCGCCATGATGTCCCACCCGAATATCGTGAAGATCTATGACATGGGCTTTTCGGATAAGATGCAGTATATCGTCATGGAGTTTATTGACGGCATCACGCTGAAAGACTACATCGACAGCGAGCATGTCCTGAACTGGAAAGATGCCGTGCACTTCGTTATCCAGATTCTCCGTGCGCTTCAGCATGCCCACAGCCGCGGCATTGTGCACCGGGACATCAAGCCCCAGAACATCATGCTGCTGACAGACGGCACCATTAAGGTCATGGACTTCGGCATCGCCAAGTTTGCCCGGGAGGAAAGCCGCACCGCTACTGACCAGGCCATCGGAACGGTGCACTATATCAGCCCGGAACAGGCGCGCGGTGATGTGACGGATGCCAAGAGCGACCTCTATTCTGTGGGTGTCATGTTCTATGAAATGCTCACCGGCAGAAAGCCTTTCGATACGGACAATCCGGTCTCCATTGCAGTGATGCATATGCAGAATGTGGCAGTGCGTCCCCGGGATATCAATCCGAACATTCCCTCCGGTCTGGAAGAGATCATCATGCATGCCATGGAAAAGGATGCTTCCAAGCGGTATCAGACGGCGGCAGACATGATCCGGGATATCGAGGCGTTCAAGCAGAACAATCAGATCATTTTCGGCTATTATAACGCGCCTGAGCCGACGCAGTACTTTACGCCGCCGGAAAGCGGCAGAGCGCCGCAGCGCGGCAATCCGACCTATGGCCGCAGCAATGAACCGGAGTATTATGACAACGACTATGCAGAGGGAAATGAACCGGAGCCGGAACAGTCCAAGTCTCTGGTTGTCCCCATCCTGACCGCCGTGACTATTGTTGTGGTCGTTGTGGCAGCGATCGTGATCTTCCTGTTGGTGGGACAGGGCACAAACGGTTCCAGCGGTTCTACTGACGAAGTGCCGAAGGTCATCGGCATGAACTATGACGACGCTGTGCTGAACTACCCCAATATTGAATTTGAGGTGGCAGAGCAGGAATACACGGACAAGTACGAAGAGAACATCATCTATAAGCAGAGCATTGAAGCCGGTCAGTTCGTGAAGAAGAACAAGGACGGCAAGATCGAGCTTGCCGTTGCTGTCAGCAAGGGCGTGCAGAAGGTACAGATCCCGGATCTCACCAACTATACTGCACAGGAAGCAGAGGATGCCCTCAGTGCACTGGGACTGACCGCAGAGCAGAAAAAGACCCAGAGTACCTCAGAGGAAAACATTGAGGCAGATCATGTCATCCGGACAGACCCGGCAATGAACGAAGAAGTTCCGGTCGGCTCCAGCGTGGTGATCTATGTCAGCCAGGGCATTGCAGTCGATGAGACAGATGTGCCGAAATTCGTTGGCATGAGCCAGGAGGATGCGCAGAAGGAAGCCGAAGGCAGAAAGCTGAAGCTGGAGATCACCGAAGCATCTTCTTCTGAGGAAAAGGGCATCGTCACAGAGCAGGATCCGGAACCGGGTAAGGTGGTCGCTTCTGGTTCTACCATTAAGCTGACTGTCAGCAACGGCGAAGAGCCGGAGGGCGAAGTGACCTATGGCCTGGAAAATCTGCCGGTCTCTGAAATGAGCGGTATGTACACCCTGAGTTTTACCACAGATGAGGACGGCGTGATCGCTTCCCGTCAGTTCGTGGCAGAGAGCCTGACAGATGCGTCTGTCAGCGTTAAGGTACAGGGCAAGGGCAGCAAGGTGGTAAAGGTTTCTATCACCAGTGCCCAGAGCGGCAAGACGGAAGTCCTCGGCACTTATACCTTTGACTTTGCCAATAAGAGTTTTACCGCTTCCAGCGAGAACATTGCAGGCGCACTTGCAGGTGTCGCAGTACAGACCGTTCCGGCAACCACGCCGGCAGAAACAACTGCTGCACCAGAGGAGGTACAGTAAGACGATGACAAAACTCCCTGTAGCAATTCCAGAAGAGGCTCAGGGCAGAATTATCACATCGGTGGGAGGTCTCTATACGGTAGAGACCTCTTCCGGTATCTGCACCTGTAAAGCCAGAGGCGTATTCCGCAAGCGCGGCATCACGCCCTATGTCGGCGACTATGTACGGCTGTCCGAGGATGGCGTGATCGCAGAGATCCTGCCCCGGAAAAACAGCATTCTGCGTCCGCCGGTCTCCAATCTGGATCAGATCTTTTTTGTGACATCTACCTGTCATCCTTCTCCCAATCTGCTGCTGCTGGATTCCTTTCTGACCATCGCCATCTATCAGGAGATACAGCCGGCAGTGATCCTCACCAAAACGGACTTAGATCCGGGTGAGAAGCTGGCGCAGCTGTACCAAAACGCAGGAATTCCGGTATACTTTGTGGATTATGCAAAGCCGGAGACGGTGAACGCTGTGGCGGCACTGCTGGACGGAAAGATCAGCATGATGACCGGCAACTCCGGCGTGGGAAAATCCACACTGCTCAATGCCATTGCGCCGGAGCTGCACCTCGCCACCGGAGAGATCAGCGAAAAGCTTGGGCGCGGCAGACATACCACGCGCCAGGTACAGCTGTATCCCTGCGCCGGCGGCTATCTAGCGGACACACCGGGCTTTTCTACCTTTGAGGTGGAGCAGTATCTCCAAATGGAAAAAGAGCGCATTGCCGACTGCTTCCCGGAGTTTCAGCCCTATCTGGGGCAGTGCCGGTTCAGTGACTGTGCCCATGTGTGCGAAAAGGGCTGTGCTGTGGTGGAGGCAGTCCGGGCAGGAAAAATTGCAAAGAGCCGTCATGACGCTTATGTTTCTCTGTATCAGACGGCAAAACAGCGAAAGGCGTGGGAATCATGAAACAGGCAGTGATTTTTGCCGGAGCGCCGGTGTCGCCGGAGCAGCAGCCGACTGTCCCGGCGGCAGACCTCTATGTCTGCGCGGATGCCGGAGTGAAGCTGGCCCAGGCGTTGGGCATTGTGCCGGATTGGATCGTGGGCGACTTCGACTCTCTGGGCAGCGTGCCGGAGGGCGAGAATGTAGAACCGTTTTCACCTATGAAGGATGACACGGATATTCTGCTGGCGGCGAAGTATGCCCTTTCCAAGGGCTGCCGGCGGCTGGTGTTTTACGGTGCGCTGGGCGGCAGACTGGATCACACCGTGGCGAATCTCCAGATGCTCCGCTTTCTGGCAGACCGCGGTGCACAGGGCGTTCTGGTAGATCATGCCCACTGGGTCACTCTCCAACGCAGCGGAACGGCAGTCTATCCCAAACGGGAGGGCATGTACTTTTCTCTGTTTGCCATGACAGAACAGTGTGAGGACGTGACGCTGGAGGGCGTGGCGTATCCGCTGCGCCACGGGACATTTTCCAATGCGTTTCCGCTGGGGGTCAGCAATGAGATCCTGGCAGAGAATGCAGCGGTGACGGTGGGAAAGGGCGATCTGCTGGTGGTGTATGCGAGGGATTGATGCGACAAATCGGAATTTAACGAACTGGTTTAAATTGGGACTTAAGTAAGTAAAAAAGAATTTGAATAATTAAAAAGTTATAATCCAGTAATTTCAATTGGGGAGTATAATTATGGAGAATGGCAGATTTGTTACATATACAGACAAAGATAGAGATATTGTCAGAAAAGGAATATGTGAAATTGCAAAGGTATTACTTGGAGATGATACCCAAAGAAAACTCAGTATGCTTTTTTGTTTAGATTGGTTTATGGATCCATATTATCAGCAGGATATAAGTGATATTCATGATGATTTAGTGTTATTGTTACAAACAGTGATTACTGAACCAAATGAAGATGATGTAATAGAAGATGCAATAGAATTACTGATGAGCTATGAGTTACCACCATTTCCACTTATTGAAAAAAAGAGAAACAGAATACCACTAAAATTTCAAGATGATATAGCTTATCTGTTAGACCCCAAAAGTTTTGAAGAATAAATCCCGGGTTTACCGCATTGATTAAAACCAAATTTTCCTTTAAATCACTTACAACTTCCAGTTTGTTTGAGGAGAAATGCTACATGAAAAAATTTAAAACTATCGTATCTGTTATCGTGATGTGCCTTGCCGGGATCGCCGGATTCTTTCTCGGTTCGGTTCTGGATGCGCCGATGGGGGGAGCGATCTTGTTTTCGATGATCGCCGGAATTGCCTGCGTGATCTATGCGATAGAGAATCGGGATTCGTAATCGGCAAAATAAGGAGATGACGGCGGTATGGCAAGAGGGCCTGTCTGGATAGAAGCATACGAGCAGTATCTGCTGAGAAAAAATGTCTGCGAAAAAAACGAATTGGAACAGCTTTCTGATGATGCACTCGCTGAAAAATATTTTCAGTATGTAGAGAAAACCGACTGCGAAGAAGAGGCATTTGACTGGGTGCATAAGTATTGCCGGCAGCATATGTAAAATGCAGTGGAATTGTGGGGAGATAGAATGGAACTGATGGTAAAACATTTTTCCGAGTTAAGTGCGGAAGAATTATTTGAGATCTATAAACTGCGGATCTCTGTTTTCGTTGTGGAGCAAAATTGTCCGTATCAGGAGGCAGATGATGCGGACAAGGCGGCCTATCATGTGTGGCTCAAAGATGAAACCGGAATCAAAGCCTATGCACGGGTGCTGCCGCCGGGGGTGACTTTCGATTCTGCTGCAATTGGGCGTGTGATCGCAGTAAAGCGCCGGTGCGGACTGGGAAGTCAAATTGTTGCAGCTGCGGTCAATGTCGCAAAGGAAAAATTTGGAGCAGATAAAATTACCATCGAAGCACAGACTTATGCACGCCATCTCTATGAAAAAGCTGGATTCCTGCAAACATCAGAAGAATTTCTGGAAGACGGCATTCCGCATATCCAGATGCAGCTGACACTGTAATTCAAGTTGCCGACTGTGTTGGGACAGCTTACTGGGAGAGTCTTTTTTCAAAAGGGTTTCTCTCCACAGGCTTTCCGAAACACAGCCGGCAGCTTCCATAATTTTATGACCTCCGTGTACCTGAACCGGTGCACGGAGGTTTTTTGCATACTCGTCCGCCGCCGCGCATAGAATGGGACAAACACAGGGGACAACCCAGGACAAACAGGAGGACGTATGGAACAGCAAGGGATACAAAACGTATTGCGCTATCTGCCTCCGCAGGTACGCAGCCGGATACAGCAGCTGCCGCCGTCAGAGCAGGCGCAGATCCAGGAGATACGCCTGCGCGCAGAGCGCCCGGTGTGCATGCTTCTGCATGGCAGAGAAAAGCCTATAGACCCGGCGCATCCGCTTTCCCAGAAAGCCGTGGAGCAGGTGTTCCAGGCGGTGTGCGAATATTCCATCTACCGCTATGCAAAAGAGATCGCCGAGGGCTTTGTGACCATTGCCGGCGGAAACCGGGTGGGCATTGCCGGGTCGGCGGTCTATCGGGAGGGAAAACTGGTGCAGATGCGCCATATCAGCGGTCTGAATTTTCGGGTCTCTCACGCGGTGACTGGCTGTGCCGAATCGCTCTTCCGGCAGACATGCGCTGAGAAGCCCTCCAGCCTGCTTCTGGCAGGCGCTGTGGGATCGGGCAAGACAACAATGCTTCGTGACCTTTGCCGCCTTCTGGGCGCATCCTGGCGGCTCACACTGGTGGATGAGCGCAGTGAGATCGCCGCCGTGCATCACGGCGTGCCCCAGTATGATGTGGGACTGCACACCGATGTGCTAGACGGCTTTCCCCGGGCAGAGGGCTTGTTGACGGCGCTCCGAGTGCTGACACCGGAAGTGCTGGTCTGTGATGAGATCAGTAGCGAAGCGGATGCCGAAGCCATTCTGCGCCTGCATGGATGTGGTGTGCCGGTGATCGCATCTGCGCATGCTGCCTCGTGGGACGACCTGGAGCACCGTCCGGTGTTGAAACAGCTGTTGGACAAGGGCGTGTTTCAGTATGCGGCAGTTCTGTCCGGCAGGGAACAGGGCAGGGTGCAGACGCTGTGCCGGGTGGCATCATGATAAAATGGTTGGGGTTGCTGCTGGTGGTCTGCTGCTGTGCCGGACTGGGTGTCATACAGGCAATGCGGCTGCGGCAGACCTACCGGAACCTGGAACAGCTTTGCCGGATGCTCCGGGAACTTTCTGTGCAGATGGCGTTTCGCAGTCTGACGGTGCAGGAACTGTTGGAACAGCTCTGCCGGGAATCGGCATATGCGGCGTTTCAGTTTCCGGTGACGGTGTGCAGCGGACTGGAACAGGGACTTCCGCTTTCTGAGGCGTGGGAGAGCGGGCTTGCGCAAGATCCGGCAGTTCCTGAAGCGGCGCGAAAGCTGCTGCTGCCCTTGGGAGATGAACTTGGAGCAAGTGATCTGGAGGGACAATGCGCCACGCTGTTCCAGTATCGGCAGCAGCTGGAACCGTATACCGCAGAAGCCGGAGAAAAATGCCGCCAGAAGCAGCGGCTCTATTGCAGTCTGGGAATCCTGGGCGGCTTTCTGGCTGCCATTTTGCTTTGCTGAACGCCTGCTCCGTTGCATACGCCCAGATACGGAACAGGCTCTGAAAGGAAAAACCATGGAAATAGATCTCATTTTTAAGATCGCTGGAACGGGAATCATTGTGGCAGTGCTGAACCTGGTGCTGAAACGGGCAGAGCGGGAGGAACAGGCGATGATGACCACACTTGCCGGGCTGGTGGTGGTGCTGATGCTGCTGGTCGATCAGATCGGCACGCTGTTTGAACGGGTAAAGTCGGTGTTTGGCCTATGATAGAAGAAACCGTGACCGCGGCTGCGGTCTGCATCACTGCGGCGATCTTTTCCACATTGTTGAAACAATACTGCCGGGAGCATGCACTGTTCTGTGTCATCGGGGCATGCGCTGCGGTGGGAATTGCGGCGGCGGCATATCTCTCGCCCATTGTCAGTCAGATGCAGGAGCTCTTTGCACGGACGGAGCTGCCGGCGGTTTACCTGGAGATCCTCTGGAAAGCGCTGGGCATCTGCTATGTGACCGGGATCGCCGGAGACCTGTGCCAGGACTGCGGCGAGTCGGCGCTGGCGCGGACAGTAGAGCTTTGGGGCAGGCTGTCTCTGGTGCTGCTGTCCCTGCCCTTGTTGGAGACGCTGCTGCAAACGGTAACGGAGGTGTTGTCATGAAACGGTGGAGCATAATTTTTCTGCTTGCCGCATTTTGCTTGGGGCTGTGCTTTCCGGAGCATGCCGCCGCAGAAGCTTCTGCCGAACAACATCTGGCGGAGGAGAGTGGTGCGGCATCTGTTACGGAGCAGTTGGATTGGGACATCCGGTCGATCCTGGAACAGCTGGGGCTTTCTGTAACAGACGGCAGCGAAGCCGGAGAAAAATTCACCCTGGCGCATATCTGGCAGGTGTTTTCGGATTATCTTTCCGGGCGGATCTCAAGACCATTTGCCATGCTGGGCGGTCTGCTGACAGTGATCCTGTTTGCGGCGCTGCTGCAGGGCATACAGGAAGATCCGCGCCGCCGTGCCGCCGGACAGGTTTATGAGTTTGTCTGTGCGCTTGCGGCAGTTGCCGTTCTGGCAGAGCCGCTGTTTCAGAGCTTTGCTGCGGTGGAGCGCGCACTGACTCAGGGGGCGGAGTTCATGACATTGTTTGTGCCAGTATTTGCCGGCATCCTGGCGGCAGGAGGGACTGTGAGCAGTGCAGTATCCTATCAGACGGCAGTGATGGCCTTGGCGGATGGTGTGATGCAGATGATAACCCGGGTGCTGCTGCCGCTGTGTACCATGGGCTTTTCTCTGGCAATCGTGGATGCTGTCAGCCCGTCGGTTTCTGTGGGCGGTCTGCTGCGGCTGTCGAGAAAATTCACCACCTGGGTGCTGGGGCTGTTCATGACCATTTTTCTGGGGGTTCTCTCCATGCAGAATTTGTTGGGCAGCAGCGTGGATACTGCCGCCTCAAAAACGACCAAGTATGTGATCGCCAATTTTGTGCCGGTGGTGGGCGGCGCAGTTTCAGATGCCTATACCACGGTACGGAGCAGTCTGCAAATGCTGCGCAGCACCACTGGCGTTGTGGGCATTGTCTCCCTCTGCATCCTGTTTCTGCCGCCGCTGGTGCAGCTGATGCTGTATCGGGCTGTGACGGCGATCGGTGCGGCAGCGGCGGAGCTGTTTGGAACGAAAAGTCTGCTTCGGCTGCTTCGGGGAACGCAGCAGGCGCTTGCCATTGCCTTTGCCCTGTTGGTCTGCTTTGGCGTTATGTTTATCGTGGCGACTGCGGTTGCCATGACGGTGGGGAAGGGGGCAGTATAACATGGAGACCATGCGTGCCATTGTATTGGTGACCTGTGTCATCAGCATGCTCAGCGGTGTACTGCATGCCATGAAACCCAGTGCCCGATTTGACCGGCAGCTGCGGCTGATCTTTTCGGCGGTATTCGTGCTGGGCATTCTGACACCGCTTTGCAAAGGCGCAGCGGCGTTTCAGCCGGACTGGGAAAGTGCCGGGGCTGTCAGTATATGGAAACTGGAAGAAACCGCAGCAGAGGAGACAGCGGCACAGGCGGCGAAAAACCTGGAGACTTCGCTCACTGCCATGCTCCGGGAAGCAGGGATCGAGGCACAGGTCGGCGTGGCGATGCATATCTCCGGGGAGAACCGCATAGAGATAGAACAAGTCACGGCGGTTTGTACAGATACGAGCGCCGCGGAACAGTTGCTGACGGATTGTCTGGGAAACGAGGTGAATCTCTATGTGGAAAAAGCTTCCTGATCGGCTGCGTCAGCTGCTGAAAGGAGAACGGGGCGTGCGGTTGGTGGTGCTCCTGGGCGCAGCCGGGTTGGCGCTGATCCTGTTGTCCGGCTTTTTGCCGGACAGGACAGAAACGGCGTCAAAGACCACGCTCTCTTCGGAAAGCAGTGAAGCAGATGATACCTCCATGACGGTGTACTGCCGCCAGATGGAACAACAGCTGGTGGCGATCCTGGAACAGGTAGACGGCGTCGGCAGCTGCCGCGTTATGGTGACGGCCGAGGGAACTTCTGAGACACACTACGCCCAGGATCAGGAGCAGGAACAGGGCGAGAGCCGCACCAGAGCAGAGAAAAAGTGCGTGATCGTTTCAGACAGCGGCAGTCAGCATCCGTTGGTGCAGCAGATCACTGCGCCGGAGATCAGCGGCGTGATCGTCGTATGCAGCGGTGCTTCCAGTGCCGTGGTGCAGGAACGTGTGATCCGGGCAGTCCAGGCAGTGCTGCAGCTGTCGCCCAGTCGGATCTGTGTAGTACCGTCAGCGTGAAACATTGCTGTGCAGAAAGGAATTTGACCATGAAAAAACCATCCCTTATTATCGGAAAAAAGCAGATCATTCTGTCTTGTCTGACACTGATGCTCGCCATTGCCGTCTATGTCAATTATGCCATGTCCGGCGGAAAGGAAGAACTGAAAACCGCACAGGTACAGCCCAAGGACAGCGTGACCTATGGAGATACTGCCTTTGTCAATGCCGAGGCAGAACAGGAAGCGGCAGAGGAAACATCTGCTGCCGAAGAAGCCGAAGGAACACAGGGCGCTTACAGCGTAGGCGGTGAGGGCAGCGCCGAGGAGACTGCCGCAGAGGTGGAGGCAGAATATACCGCCGCCGGCAGTGCGGAGAATTATTTCGCCCAGGCGAGATTAGAGCGCACCTCCAGCCGGGATGAGAGTGTGGCGGCGCTCCAGTCCATGCTGGGCGGCGGAGACCGCACAGAGGATGAACTGGTCACCGATGCCATTGCAGCCGTGGAGACCTCTAAGCTGATCGAGAGCGAAAGCACCATCGAATCGCTGATCCAGGCGCAGGGATATCCGGACTGTATCGTCTATCTGGACGGGGAGAGCGCCAAGGTCGTGGTTCAGACAGAGGGCCTGGATGCGGCACAGGCGGCTGCCATCAAAGATGTGATTTTGGGCGAAGTTTCGGTTCCGGCAGAAAATATTCGAATTTTTGAGGTAAAATAGTTGTATCCGGCGTTGTTTTTTGGTATAATAGAAGAAAGAACTTGTTCGGGCCGGCATGGAACGAGCAGCGCACCAAATGCGATTTCTTTCGATTCTGCTAAAATACATAGGGATACCAGAAGAAATGAAATCTGTTTATGCGGGAGCTGCTGTAAAATGTCTACAGCAGCTTTCTTTTCTGCGGAAACGCGGAAAATGTTGCGGACGGACGAGGAATGTAAAAAGTTGGATATGGAGGTCGTTATGACAAAACACGAAACCAGAGAATATGCATTTTTGCTGCTGTATGAGGCAATGGTGAGAGCCGAAGAGATGAGCACCATCGAGGAGCTGTACGCTTCTACCGAAGAGATGCTGGAACTGCCCATCCCGGAAAAGGTGAAGCAGTATGTTTCCGGCGTGATGACACAGGTCGAAGAACTGGACGGGATCATTTCCAGCTACAGCAAGCAGCGGAGCCTGAACCGTGTTCCGGCAGTGAATCGTTCGATCCTGCGTCTGGCGCTGTATGAATTGAAGAATATGCCCCAGACTCCGGTGAACGTGGTCATCAGTGAGGCGGTGCATCTGTCTCAGGCGTATGCATACCCGGAGGATACAGCTTTTATCAACGGTGTCCTGGGTGCTTATGCCCGCTCGAAGCCGGCGGCAAAGGAGGACACTGCCGATGGCACAAATTCTGGGGATTGACACCAGTAATTACACCACCTCTGCGGCGCTGTTGGATCTGGATACTGGTATAATACACCAGGCCAAGCAGCTGCTCCCGGTAAAACCGGGTGAGGCAGGGCTGCGGCAGAGCGATGCGGTGTTTCACCACACCCGTCAGCTGCCGGAGATGATAGAACAGCTGCGTCCCTTTTTGCAGGGGCAGTCTGTTTGCGGCGTCAGTGTTTCTGCGCGTCCCCGGAATGTGGACGGCTCATATATGCCT
Organism: Ruminococcus bromii; assembly: GCA_963590855.1. Taxonomy (GTDB): domain Bacteria; phylum Bacillota; class Clostridia; order Oscillospirales; family Ruminococcaceae; genus Ruminococcus_C. Next base: position 20,167 of record CAVAQT010000012.1, on the reverse strand, counting down.
TGCTTTCTGACCGGCGTGGGAACTGCCCGTGCGGTTGCGGCGGTGTGCGGCGTGCCGCTCTATGAGACCTCTCACCAGGTGGGACATGTTCTGGCGGCGCTGTACTCTGCCGGAAAGCTGGGAGAACGGAATGCGCCTTTCCTGGCATTTCATGTCAGCGGCGGCACTACCGATTCGCTCTATTGTGAGCCGGATGCGGAGATGGCGCTGAAGATCACGCCCTGCGGCACTTCACTGGATCTGAAAGCCGGACAGGCGATCGATCGGGTCGGCTTGATGCTGGGGCTGCAGTTCCCCTGCGGCAAGGCACTGGAACAGCTGGCGGCAAAGAGCCGAAAGACATTCCGGATCAAGCCGGTGGTGCGCGGCGTGGACTGCTGCCTGTCCGGACTGGAAAACCAGTGCCGGAAGCGGTTGGCGCAGGGAGAAGCGCCGGAGGATGTGGCAAAGTTTTGTCTGCTGACGGTAGCAGAGACGGTGATCGCCATGACAAAGGCGGCACAGGAGCGCCACGGAAATTTGCCGGTGCTCTATGCCGGCGGCGTCATGTCCAATCAGCTGATCCGGCCGCTTCTGTCAGAAAATGCAGCGTGTTGGTTTGCTGCGCCGGAGTTTGCCTGTGACAATGCCGCAGGTGTGGCGGTTTACGGCGCTTGGCGAAAGCAAGGAGGAAAGCTGTGGCAATTTTAAGCGTGAGTCAGTTGAATCGCTATGTGGGATTCAAGCTGAAAGAGGATCGTGCCTTGCAGGGCATTCTGGTACGGGGCGAGATCACCAATTTTACCAATCACTATCGTTCGGGGCATCTCTATTTTACGCTCCGGGACGCAGAAAGCTGTGTCAAGGCGGTGATGTTCCGGAGCAATGCCCAGCGCTTGAAGTTCATGCCCCAGGAAGGAATGAATGTCATTGCAGCGGCGACGGCATCGCTCTACGAGCGGGACGGCGCATTTCAGCTGTATGTGACAGATCTCCAGCCGGACGGTGCTGGGACAAAAGCGCTAGCACTGGAACAGCTCAAGAAAAAGCTGACGGCGTTGGGCGTGTTCGATGCGGCGGCAAAGCGTCCGCTTCCGGCGATGCCCCAGAAGATCGGTGTCATTACCTCAGACACCGGCGCAGCGCTCCAGGATGTGAAAAACGTCATCGGCCGGCGCTATCCCATTGGACATCTGCTGGTCTATCCGGCACAGGTGCAGGGGGATGCAGCGGCGGATTCTGTCTGCCGCGCCATTGCGGCGGCAGAACGTGACGGCTGCGATGTCCTCATTGTGGGACGCGGCGGCGGCGCATCGGAAACTCTGGAAGCGTTCAATGCAGAACGGGTGGTCATGGCGATCTATCACTGTGCCGTGCCCATTGTTTCAGCAGTGGGACATGAAACAGACTGGACGCTGGCGGATGCGGCAGCAGATCTCCGTGCCCCTACGCCCTCGGCGGCGGCAGAACTGGCTGTGCCGGATGTGCGCCACCTGATGCAGCAGGTACAGGAACAGGCGCGCCGTCTGGACAGCGCCATGCAGCAGCTGCTGCACCGGAAGCAGCAGGAACTGGAACGCATCCAGGATCGGCTGAAACTACAGTCTCCCGTGCATCGGCAGGAACTGGCACAGCAGGAACTGGCGCATTTGCGGCAGCGTCTGAAAAAAGGAATGGCGCTGCGTCTGGAGCAATGCCGGGAACAGCTGGCACAGCAGTCCGCACGGCTGGAAATGCTCAGCCCTCTGAAAATTCTGGGGCGCGGTTATGCCCTGGCGTATCACGGCGAAGAACTGGTGCGCAGTGCTGCACAGGTACAGCCGGGAGACCAGCTGCGGCTGCGGCTGGCTGAGGGCGAGATCATGGCAGAAGTAAAGTGAAGATCGCGACGCGTGTAAAAAGATATGAAACATGCTTTGAAATACATGTTTTCGAATAAAGGGGAGAAGTGCGATGGCATTTGAGGCACACATGAAGGAACTGCGGGAACTGACGCAGAAGCTGGAGCAGGGCAACCTGCCTTTGGAAGAAGCGGTACAGCTTTACAGCAAGGGTGTAACACTGGCGGCGGCATGCCAGGAGGAATTGCAGACGGCAAAGCTGCAGATCTCCAAGCAGACCGTTCCGGCACAGGAACAGGAGGTTCAGGATGGAAGCGAAGCATAAAGCGCATTTGGAAGCACTGGCAGCAAAGGTGGAAGCACAGCTGCTCCGCTATGTACAGGTGACACCGGAGACCAGGCGTCAGGCACAGGTGATAGAGGCCATGCGGTATTCTCTGGAAGCCGGCGGCAAGCGGATCCGTCCGGTGCTGGTTCTGGAGTTCTGTCGGATCTGCGGCGGCACAGAAGAGCAGGCCATGGCGGCGGCGTGTGCATTGGAGATGATCCATACCTTTTCCCTGATCCATGATGATCTCCCGGAAATGGATAACGACGACTATCGCCGCGGAAAGCCGTCCTGTCATAAGGCGTTTGGTCACGCAGTAGCACTCCAGGCAGGAGATGCGCTGCTGACAGAGGCATTTCATGTGGTCGTAAGCGACCCGGTGCTGGAACCGGAAATGAAGGTGGCGCTGATGCAGATCCTCACAGAAGCCACCGGTGTAGCCGGCATGGTCGGCGGTCAGATCATGGATATGTCCTATGAAAAGCGTAGCGATGTGACTCTGGAAGAGCAGGAGGCAATGTGTGCCGCAAAGACCGGTGCACTGATCCGTGCCGCCTGCCGTTTGGGCTGTACGGCGGCTTTTGCCTCGAAAGAGCAGATCGCTCTGGCAGACCAGTACGGCGCAAAACTGGGACTGGCATTCCAGATCGTGGACGATATTCTGGATGTGACCAGTACTTCCGAGGTGCTGGGAAAGCCGGTGGGCAGCGATGCCGAAGAGGGAAAGACGACATTTGTCACACTTCTCGGTATGGAAGCGGCAAAAGCTCGTGCGGCGGCGCTGACGGAAGAAGCGGAACAGCTGCTGACACAATTCCCGGAACATGAATTTTTGATGGCACTGACGCAGGAGCTGCTGCGCCGTGAAAAATAAACAAAGGAGTGAATCCTGTCAGAACTCTGCGGAGCATCGGCTGACAGGCAATGAAAAAATGGAGCATAACAAATTACCGCGGGCAGAAGCGCCGCTGCTAGAACAGCTGCATTCGCCCAAGGATCTAAAAGAGCTGACACTGCCGCAGTGTGAAGCACTTTGTGAGGAGATTCGAAGTCTCCTGATCGAAACTGTTTCCAAAACCGGCGGCCACCTTGCCTCGAATCTGGGCTCGGTGGAATTGACTGTGGCGATGCATCGGGTGTTTTCGTCCCCGGAGGACAAGTTCGTCTGGGATGTGGGACATCAGTGCTATACCCATAAAATCCTGACCGGGCGGCTGGATCAGTTTTCCACCCTGCGGCAGGAAAACGGCATCTCCGGCTTTCCGAAGCCCAAGGAGTCGGAACATGACAGCTTTATCAGCGGCCACAGCAGCACGGCAATCTCAGTCGCCTGCGGCATGGCAGAGGGCATGCGGCTGCACGGAGACAATACCCATTTTGCCATTGCTGTAGTAGGCGACGGCGCTATGACCGGCGGCTTATCCTATGAGGGACTGAACAATGCCGGAAAATCGGGAAACAATCTGATCGTGATCCTCAACGACAACGAGATGTCCATCTCGAAAAACGTCGGAGCATTAGCGCGGTATCTTTCTTCTATGCGCAGCAGCGAGGGATATGTCCGCACCAAAAAGGCGGTAGAGCGCCGTCTGAACCGTACGGCTGTGATCGGGCCTTCTGTGGCAAAGGTCATCAAAAATTCCAAGAGCGTTGTCCGGGATGTGCTGCTGCAGTCCGCCACGATTTTTGAGGATTTCGGCTTCGTATACTTAGGCCCGGTGGATGGGCATAACCTTCAAGATCTGGAAGAAGCGCTGCTGGCGGCGAAAGAATATCACCGTCCGGTATTTCTTCATGTGCATACGGTCAAGGGAAAGGGATACGGCCCGGCAGAGGAAAATCCGGGAGAGTATCACGGCATCTCGAAATTTGACATTGAGACCGGCAATCCGGAGGTGTCCGGAACAGACTCCTATTCCGATGTGTTCGGCAAAGAACTGGTGCGTCTGGCAGAGCAGGACTCCCGTATCTGCGCAGTGACCGCGGCAATGGAACACGGCACGGGACTGCATCACTTTGCACGGAGATTTCCCAATCGTTATTATGATGTGGGGATCGCCGAGCAGCATGCCGTGACATTCTCGGCGGCACTGGCATCTACCGGAGAACTTCCGGTTTTTGCAGTGTACTCATCATTTTTGCAGCGCGCCTACGATCAGCTGATGCATGATGTTGCCATTGGCGGCATGCATGTGGTATTGGGAATCGACCGCGCCGGCGTTGTGGGCGAGGACGGCGAGACGCATCACGGATTGTATGATGTGTCCTTCCTCAGCACCGTGCCGGGCGCGGTGATCTATGCCCCGGCATGCTATGACGAACTGCGGCTCTGCCTGCGCCGGGCACTGTACCGGGATAAGGGTCTGGCGTGTGTGCGCTATCCGCGGGGTGCGGATAAGACAGTGTTCGACAAAAGTGCGCTGAATACGGAATATACCCATATTTCCGGCAAAAAAACAGATACGCTGTATATTTCCTACGGCAGGGTGTATGATAATCTGTACCGTGCGGCAAAGCGCGCGGCAGAGGACGGGACACACTGTGATCTGTTGAAGCTGACGCGAATCTTTCCGTTGGCAGACGGGCTGATCGAGATCGCGATGTCCTATACCCATGTGGTATTCCTGGAGGAGGCATACTATTACGGCGGCATTTCACAGCTGTTTGGCGATCTGCTGCTGGAGCACGGATTCCGCGGAACTTATCGCCGGGTCGCGCCGAAGCAGTATCTGCCCCAGGCGTCTACGGATTCTCAGATGGAGACCATGGGGTTGTCGGAATATGCCATTTATCGGGATATGCAGCAGGAGGCGAAGCATGGCAAGGCTTGATGCAGTTCTGGTGCAGCAGGGACTTGCGCCCAGCCGGGAACGTGCCAAGATGCTGATCCGGAACGGTCAGATCTCGGTGAACGGAACGGTCTGCACAAAGCCGGCATTTGGCGTGGCAGACACCGATGCAGTCACCATGGAGGGGAGCGATATTCCCTTTGTGGGGCGCGGCGGTCTGAAACTGGAATATGCGGTGACACAGATGCATCTGTCCTTGGATGGTCTGACCTGTCTGGACATCGGGGCTTCTACCGGCGGCTTTACGGACTGTATGTTACAGCATGGCGCGGCAAAGGTATATGCCATTGATGTGGGACACGGACAGTTGGTGCAGAAGCTGCGGGAAGATTCCCGTGTGGTGAATTGGGAGGGCACAGACGTTCGGCACATTGCGCCGGAGCAACTGGAACAGCCGGCGGATTTCTTTTCGATAGATGTGTCGTTTATCTCCCTGCATCATGTGCTGCCGTATGTGCTGCCGCTTCTGAAAGCCGAAGCCGGCGGCGTGATCCTCATCAAGCCGCAGTTTGAAGCCGGCCGGGAAAATATCGGGAAAAACGGTCTGGTGCAGTCGAAGCGCGTTCATGTTCAGGTGCTGGGAAATATTCTTGCGCTGCTGGCATCCCTCGGACTGACGGTGCAGCTGCTGTGTCCGTCGCCTATTCAGGGCGGCTCCGGAAATGTGGAATATCTCGCCGCAGTGCGAAAGGGCAGTGCAGAGGGCATTCTGCCGGATATCGCGGCAGTGGTGCAGCAGGCATTTGCACAGGCGAAAAAGGAGAAAGCAAAATGAAGGTCGTGTTATTTCACCATCTGCAAAAGGGCAATGCCCCGGAAGTGGCGAGAAAGGTCTGTCTGGCACTCCATCGAAACGGCATGGAGGTCTGGGCAGATCCGCGCTGTCTGGGACTGTTGGGTGATATGGATTTTGTACAGTTTGCGCCGTTTTTGGATGCGGTACAGCATGCTGATGTGGCGGTTGCCATCGGCGGAGACGGTACGATCCTGCACTGCGCCCGGCATGTGGTGGGCACAAAGGCGAAGCTGTTGGGGATCAATACCGGGCGGCTGGGCTTTCTGGCATCCATGGAACCGGATCAGATCGGTGAAATTGCACGGCTGCAAACGGGAGATTACCGGGTGTCCAAGCGGATGCTGCTGCGCGGCAAGGTGCTGGACAAAACCGGGACATGCATCCGGGAACTGACCGCCCTCAATGACATTGTGATCTCCCGGAATTTTTCCCGTGTCATTGAGTTTACAGTTTCCCGGAATAACGTGGTACTGGGGGAATACCGGGCAGACGGCGTAATTTTCAGCACGCCCACCGGCTCTACGGCATATGCGCTTTCTGCCGGAGGGCCGATCATTGAGCCGGAGTTTTCCTGCATCGAAATGAATCTGATCTGTCCCCATTCTCTGTCGGCGAGACCGATCTTATTCTCGCCCCACAACGATTTGCAGGTCAGTCTCCGTGTCCGGGAGGAATACGATGCGTATTTTTGCGCAGACGGAGAAAAGCCGGAACCATTTCCGGAGGGGCGCGTGATGGAGATCTCCGGATCAGATCAGTCACTGGAGATCCTGGATCTCAGCGGCAATACATTTTTTGATTCTCTCAGCAGAAAGCTGATGCAGTCTCTGAAAGCAGGAAGGGCGTGAACGAGAACATGAAAAAGAAGCGGCAGGATACGATCCTTTCTCTGATTGCAGCAGAGGAGATCCCTACCCAGGAAGCGCTGCGGGAACGAATGGCAGAGCACGGCTTCGCGGTGACACAGGCGACGCTCTCCCGGGATATCCGGGAGCTGAAGCTGACAAAAGAACGGCGCGGCGGCAGAGCCTGCTATACGGCACCGGTGCGGCAGGAGGTCAACGGCGGCATTTTGCAGAATGCTGCACTCCGCACGGATTTTGCCGGAAATGTGGCGGTGATCCATTGCCGTACTGGTACAGCGCAGGCAGTGGCGGCGGCACTGGACGCCATGCACCGGGAAGACGTGGTGGGCACGATTGCCGGAGATGACACGATTTTCGTGCTGCTGCGGACAGAAATACAGGCGAAAGAGTTTGCCGGAAGCTTTGCAAAGCTTATGGAAACAGGAGGATTCTAAATGCTGGCTGAACTGGAAATTGAAAATTTGGCGGTCATTGCGCATGCGCGGATTCCATTTTCGCCGCATCTCAATGTGTTTACCGGTGAGACCGGTGCCGGAAAATCCATTCTGCTTCATGGCGTCCACGCCGTGTTGGGACAGCGCGTCACCCGGGATATTGTGCGGACTGGCTGTAAAAAAGCCGTTGTCAACGCACTTTTTACCCATCTGGATCCGCTGGTCTGTGCAAGGCTGGATGCCCTTTCCATCTCCCATGTGGATGACGAACTGCTCCTGACACGGGAGATCGCCGCAGACGGCGGCAGTGCAGCACGGGTCAACGGACATACCACAACGGTTTCTGTGCTCCGGGAGATCGGCGATGCGCTGATAAACATTCACGGACAGCACGACAACCAGGTGCTGCTTGCGCCGGAATGCCATTTGCAAATTCTGGATGCATTTGGCGGTGATGATACATTGCTACACCAATATCAGGAGACCTTTCGGCAATTGCAGCAGACAGCAAAGCGGCTGAATCAGCTGGCAAAGCAGGAGCAGGACAAGCTGCATCGGCGGCAGCAGCTGAGATCACTGGTGGCTGAGGTCGATGCACTGGGGCTGGAACTGGGTGAAGAGGATGCGCTGGAAGAAGAAATGAACCTGCTGCAGCATGCAGAAAGCATTGCTTCGGCATTACAGGCGGCAGCAGAAGCAGTGGACGGAGAAAGTGCAGACAGCTCCGCCGTGCTGCTGGCAGAGTCTGCGGCAGAAGAGCTTTCACCCTATGCCGAGCTGCGGTCAGAATTTTCTGTTCTGGGAGAGCGTCTGACGGCTGCCGGGATCGAACTGGCGGATATTGCGGCAGAGTGTCGCCGTCTCCGGGACGATATGGAACTGGATCCCCAGCGGTACGCTCTGGTGCAGAAGCGAATCCTGGAGATCCGGCGGCTGAGCCGGGAGTATCAGTGTACCGGAGACGAACTGGTAGAACGCCGCAACCGGGCAGAGGAAGAACTGGAACAGATGCAGGGTGCAACGGCAGAGATCGCTGCTCTTCGGGAACAGAAAGCACAGCTGTTGGAGAAGGTATCTGCTCAGGCAAAGGCGCTGTCGGAATACCGCGCCCAGACTCTGGAGCGTTTTATTGCTGCGGTGACTGAGCAGCTGGCTTTCCTCAATATGCCTAATGTGATCCTGGTGGGAAGGCACACCACTGGAAAGCTGACGATCCACGGTATGGACAGCCTGGAGTTTCTCATCTCTGCCAACCGCGGTGAAGAACCTCGTCCGCTGGCGCGGATCGCTTCCGGCGGTGAGTTGTCCCGTATTATGCTGGCACTAAAATGCGTTATTGCTGACCGGGACAGCATCCCCACATTGATCTTCGATGAGATCGACACCGGCGTCAGCGGCAAGGCGGCGCAGAAGATCGGCATGAAGCTCCGGGAAGTGGGACAGCTGCGGCAGGTGCTGTGCGTGACCCACTTGTCCCAGATCGCAGTGATGGCAGATCAGCATCTCATGATCGAAAAGCAGACCGAGGGAACGAGAACCGAGACCCATGTCATGGTATTGGAACCGGAAGGACGCGTTCATGAGATCGCCCGGATTATGGGCGGTGAAAATCCCAGTGTCCTGCTTCTGGAAACGGCACGGGAAGAACTGAAACGCTGGCAGAAGGCACTTTTGCCGGATGGAGAGGATGAACACAGCATATGATGCAGCCGGAGACGCTGTTACAGCAGTATTTTGGGCATAAGGAATTTCGTACCGGGCAAAAGCAGGCGATCGACGCCATTCTTTCCGGTAGGGATGTGGTGGCGGTCATGCCTACCGGTGCCGGAAAATCGGTGTGTTACCAGATCTCTGCGCTGCTGCTGCCGGGGCTGACAGTCGTGATCTCGCCGCTGATCTCTCTGATGAAGGATCAGGTGGAGGCGCTGCGGCAGGTGGGGATTCCGGCGGCGTATATCAACAGCAGCATCAGTCAGGAAGAGTTCTATTATACCATGCAGATGGTGCAGCAGGGACAGTGCAGGATTTTGTATGCTGCCCCGGAGCGGCTGATGACAGAGAGCTTTCTTCGCATGGCGCAGCGGGTGCAGATCAGCATGGTGGCTGTAGATGAGGCGCATTGTGTGTCTCAGTGGGGACAGGATTTTCGGCAGAGTTATCTGGACATCCCGGTGTTTGTGGAACAGCTGCCGGTGCGTCCGGTCTGCACGGCATTTACTGCCACGGCAACCAAACAGGTGGAGGCGGACATTGCCCGTATTCTGAAGCTGCACGATCCCGTGACCATACATACCGGATTCGACCGGAAAAATCTGTTCTTTGGGGTGCGTCGTCCCAACAACAAAATGCAGGAGCTGATACAGCTGTTGCGGGAAAACAGCGGCAAAAGCGGTATTGTCTATTGCTCCACCCGAAAGGCGGTGGAGGAGGTCTGTGCATCGCTGTGTGCTGCGGGATTTGATGCCACACGCTATCACGCCGGGCTTTCGGATGCAGAACGGACGCAGAACCAGGACGACTTTCTCTATGACCGCAAGCCGGTCATGGTCGCAACCAATGCATTCGGCATGGGCATCGACAAGTCCAATGTCTCTTTTGTCATCCATTATAACATGCCTATGGATCTGGAAAGCTATTACCAGGAAGCCGGCCGTGCCGGACGGGACGGCGAACCGGCGCAGTGCATTCTGCTGTACAGCGGCAAGGATGTGCGCACCAACGACTTTCTGCTGAAACGCAGCCGGGAGACCATGGATGTAGATGATGAGGAGACCCGGCAGTTTTTGTTGCAGCAGGGGGAGGAGCGTCTCAGGCAGATGACCTTTTACGCCACGGCAACCTCCTGCCTGCGTCACCGGATGCTGCGGTATTTTGGTGACCCTGCACCAGAAAGCTGTGGCAACTGCTCCTGCTGTCTCACCAACTACCGGGAAGAGGATGCCACCATGGCGGCGAAGAAGATCATCTCCTGTGTCTATCGGGCGCAGAAGGGCGGCTATCATCTAAGCCGCACCATGACGGCTGATGTGCTGATCGGCAGCCGGAAGGAAAGCCTGCTGCGGATGCGGCTGGATCAGTTGTCCACCTATGGCATTATCGAAAAGCTGACCCAGAAAGAAGTGATCGGGCTGATCGATGAACTGATACAGCAGGAAAATCTGGCGCTTCGTCCGTTTCATGAATACCAGGAATTAGCGCTGACTGCCGGCTCGGTGGAGATCATCCGCGACCAGAAAAAGGTGACCCGGCGTGTGCCCATTGTCCGGGAAAAGCTGGCGGCTCCGGTGGGGACGAAAGATCCCACACTTTCCGAAGCAGACAACGAGCTGTTTCAGAAGCTGCGGCAGGTTCGGGCGGCACAGGCAAAGCACGAGGGCATACCGCCGTACTTCATCTTCCCCGATGCGACACTTCGAGATATGTGCCGGAAAAAGCCACAGAGCATGAGTGATATGCGCCAGGTCTCTGGCGTGGGTGTCATTAAGGCGCAGAAGTATGGAAAGCTGTTTTTGGAGGAGATCCAGTCGTTTCAGCCGGAAGTGCAGTGATTGGATCTGCGAGTTTTCTTTTGGAATTGGAGGATGAGCTTATGAAAAACCGAGGAATGCTGATAGGGATAATTGTAGGTGTATTGATGGCGATACTTTGGAGCGTTGTCTTTGTAAGCATATTGAACAGTATGGCGGGGATAGGAATCGGAATATGCCTGGGCGCAGCCTTTGGCATATCCATTGGTCTCATTTTTCAAAAATGCAAGAGGTAACACTGCTTCTGACCGGCAAATCGAAATAAGCATACCCCATGCAGAAAAATATGCTGCATGGGGTATGTTTGTCTCCGGCGGCGCATAAGCTTTTCCAGAAGGGGGAGTGACGATGCGCAGACGGAGTGTGGTTCGGGATACCATTCAAATGACCGTGATACAGTTCTTTCTGGAATGTCTGGCGCTGCTGTTCAATGCCTGGATGACCCGGCGCGTGGGCGCGGCAACGGTGGGGACACTGGCACTTGCCGGCTCATTTTTCAATCTGGCGGCGATGGTTGCCGGCGGAAACGCCATGCTCTGCGCCAGTCGCTTTGTCTCAGAGGAACTGGGAAAACCGGGCGGCTGTCCGCCGCAGATCCTGCGCAGTGCGGTCAGCTTCTGCATGCTGCTGTCTGTTCCGGTGGCAGGAGGGGTGTTTCTCTTTGCAGAGCCGCTGAGCCGTCAGTTTCTGCAAAATCCGGCGATGGCGCAAGCCGTGCGGTGCATGGCGCTTTTGCTGCCTTTGGGGAGCATCAGTGCCTGTCTGAAAGGATATTTCAATGCGGTATGCCGGGTGACTGTGACGGCAGGCTGTGATGTGGCAGAGTTTTTGCTTCGCGCCGGGCTGCTGACGGGGCTTTTGGTATGGCATCGTGCCGCAAAGCCGGAGCAGGTCTGCACCTATCTGGTGTGCAGCATGGCGGCAGGGACATTGTTTTCCACAGCGGTGCTGCTGACTTTATATTTTCAGAGACGAGAACCGTGCGGAGGCAAATGCAGCCTTTCCTTTGGAAAATATGTCCGCCTGGCAGTGCCGGTGGCGTTTGGCGGCTGCCTGACGGCGGCGCTCAGCACGGCAAATGATACGCTGATCCCGATGACTCTGCGGCAGTTCGGGGACAGCACCAGCCGCGCTTTACAGCAGTTCGGAACCTTTGAGGGCATCGTGATCCCGGTGCTGTTTTTTCCGTCTACCATTCTCTGTGCGCTGTCGGGCATTCTGATCCCGGAAGTCGCCCGTGCCAATGCCGCCGGAAATCGGGAGCGTGTGTGCCGTCTGACGGAACGTGTGATCGAACTGACGCTGATCTTTGCCGTTCTCATTAGTGCAGTGCTGTTGAAATACGGTGGTGTCATCGGGCACTGTATGGACGGCGGCGCGCTCTCCGGCAGGATGATCCGCATTCTTGCGCCGGTCGTTCCCTTTATTTATCTGGAGATCGTGTTGGAAGCACTCATCAAGGGAATGGGGAAGCAGAACTTTTCTTCCCTCAATTATCTGGCGGAATATGTGATACGGATCTGTGTGGTGCTCATCTGCATTCCTCTGTTTGGATTCTACGGCATTGTGGCATCGTACTATACCAGCAATGTATTCGGGAATTGCAACCGGCTGCGTATGGCAGTAAAAACGGCAAACCTCCGGTTCCGATTTGGAAAGCTGATCGGAAAGCCGGTGTTTGCCGTTGGGTTTGCTTTTGCGGCGGCATCTCTGCCGGAGCGTTTTTGTCCGGCGCTGCGGGATACGCCGTTGGGAATTGGTGTGTGTCTGGGCATTGCCCTGAGTCTTTACGGGCTGACGTTCTGGCTGCTGCGGGAGCGCAGAGATATCACCCGTGGTGTATCGGTTCATGCTGTTTCAGCAGCGTATGCATCCGGTGATGATGGTTGTGCGCAGCTGCATCTGCGCCATGCACATGGGCGTGACTGTGTGTGATGGTGTGGGTATGTGTCACGCCATCGTGGGTGTGGGTGAATGTATGCGTATGGGTATGGCTGTGCTCAGTCTGCAAGGTGTCCAGTACCACCAGAACCGAGCCGGCAAGCATTACCGCCAGCGCCAGGAAATACTGTATGGTCAGCGCGTCATGCCAGATGATGCAGGAGAGTGCCGTTCCGATAAAGGGCGCAACGGCATAATAGGCACTGGTTTTGGCTGCGCCGAGGGCGTTTTGCGCCCGGACATAGCAGAAGATACTCAGTCCGTATGCCACAAATCCCAGCAGGAGCGCGGCAGCGGCTGCACCCAGTTTCGGCAGCGGTTCACCGATGCACAGGGCAATGAGAAACGAGCCGAGTCCGGAAAAGATGCCCTTGAGGAAAACGATCTCGAAGGTGCTTTTGTCGGAGATATTTCGGGTACAGTTGTTTTCCAGTCCCCAGCAGGCTGCCGCCGCCAAAACCAGAAGAGAGCCTTTTGAGAAATGCAGACTGGACATATCCTCAAAGGATAGGATACCGCTGGAAAGGGTAATCAGCAGAATGGCGCACCAGAGCCGCCGGGAGACCTTTTCCCGGAAGAGCAGCAGCGCGATCAGCGTCGTGGCGACGATCTCGAAGTTGCCCAAAAGAGAAGCATTGGCAGAAGTAGCGCTTTTCAGTCCCAGCATCAAGAGGATGGGTGCGGCAATGTCCAGCAGGATCATGCCGATGGTATAGGGCATGTCTTGCTTGGTCAACTTTTTTTCCTGGGCGTGTTTTTTTGGATGGCTCAGATAGAGTATGCCGATCCCGATGCCTGCCCCGAAGTACAGCAAAGATGCCAGAAAAGTGGGGCTGAGCTGTTCCAGCAGCAGCTTGGAGAAAGGCACATTTATGGCATAAAATGCAGCCGCCAGAACAGCGAGAAGGATCGCTGCCGTTTTTTTTGTATGCATCAGAAAAACCTCCTAGATCCCAATAATGGTAAACATCGCATGTGTCTGAAAAACCGATTCTGCCCATGCGTCAACTTCTGCGGCAATGATTTCTTCGCTGCCGCCCAGAAAGCAGGCACGCTGACGGATACACTGCCATTGTGCCCAGGTGACAATGGTGTTCTTATGGGGTGCATATGCCGGGAGCACCTCCAGCAGCACAGCTTCAAAGCCGGATTGCAGCAGGATATTCCGATGGAGATAGAGCGCACCGATGCGCATGGCACGCTTTCGGCTAGCTCCCTTTCCGGGGCAGAATATGACGTAATCGGTGCTGTCGGCGGGCGGTTTGATGCGGCAGTAATTCATTCGGCATGCTCCGCAATGATATCTGCCAGCTGAAAGGGTACAACTTTTTCTAGGCTTTCCAGAGAAAGCTCCAGCTGGTGTCCGATTTTTCCGGCACTGCACAAAATAGTGGGAAAGTTCCGGGCAGATTCATGTATGGTGGTACGGAACAGCTTTTTCATACCGATGGGAGAACAGCCGCCGTGGATATATCCGGTAAGAGGCAGCAGATCTTTGGATTTGCACATGGAAACCGCCTTTTCGCCCACGGCCGCCGCCGCCTTTTTCAGATCCAGTTCTTCTGCTACCGGGACAAGAAAGACATAGTGTTCCCCGGACTTTGCCACAGTGACCAGAGTTTTAAATACCTGCGCCGGGTTTTGTCCCAACGCGTTTGCCAGTTCCACGCCGGTATGCTGTCCGGTCGCCTGTTCCCAACAGCGGTGGGTGTAGGAAACTTTTGCCTTATCCAGCATGCGGATGGCATTGGTTTTGATGACTTTTTCTTTTGCCATAGCCATTATTCTCCTTTGAGTGTTACAAGGGTATAGGGATGATGCAGAGCATTTGTCAGTTTGTCAAAGACATCGCTGGTCTGCATGCGGAGCGTCGAAGTGTTTATACAGGGATGGCAGCCGAACGTGGATGCTTCCAGCAGATCGCGGTCTACGAGAAGCTGCACACGATTTTCCGTATCGTGCATCAATCCAAAGATGGTGGCAGAGCCGGGTGTCAGTTGCAGCAGCTGTTCCAGCGCTTCTTCTGATGCAAAGGAAAGTCTGGCGCAACCCAGCTGACTGGTGATCTCCTTGGTGCGAAACGGCTTATCGCCGGGCATGAGCAGCAGATAGAAGTTTGTTTTCTGCCGGTTGCAGAGAAATAGATTTTTGCAGATGGGTGTTTGCAGTGCCGCAGAAACGCTTTCGCAGGCATCCATCGTAAAGGCAGCCGCATGGTCGGCGCGGACAAAGGGGATACCGAGCTGTTCCAACAGATCGTATACGGCGATTTCCTTTGGCAGTCTGCCACTTTCGTCTGCGGGTCTGCCGTTTTCAATTGTCATTTCGGAATAACCTCCTATCAAAAGAGCGCATTGACAACGCGATATCGTCAATGCGCTCTTTCTATGCCATGCAGAAACGCATAGCCTAAAATTTCTTACAGAGTGAACATGATCTCGTTCATGATTGCTTCCAGCATTTCCTGACGGCCGCTGGTCAGAGAAGAAGTAACTTCACCCTTTTCCAGTGCATACTTTTCCAGGTCAGCCATCGTTGCCTTGCCTGCGATGATGTCTGCGCCGATGCCGGTTTTCCAGCTTGCATAACGGTCAGCAACAAAGTTGTCCATTCTGCCGTCAGTGATCATCTTGTCTGCAATGCGCAGACCCAGTGCAAAGGTATCCATACCTGCGATGTAGCTGTGGAAGATGTCCTCCAGTTCAAAGGAGCCGCGTCTTGCCTTTGCGTCGAAGTTCAGACCGCCGTTGGTGAAGCCACCTGCCTTCAGAACTTCATACATGCACAGCGCTGCATCGTATACGTTGGTCGGGAACTGGTCGGTATCCCAGCCCAGCAGCGGATCGCCCTGGTTTGCGTCGATAGAACCGAACATACCGTTGGTTCTTGCTACGCGCAGTTCGTGCTGGAAGGTGTGCTGTGCCAGTGTTGCATGGTTTGCTTCGATGTTCAGCTTGAAATCCTTGTCCAGGCCATACTTGCGCAGGAAGCCGATAACTGTTGCAGAGTCGAAGTCATACTGGTGCTTGGTGGGTTCCTTCGGCTTCGGCTCAACATAGAAGTCGCCGGTAAAGCCGATGCTTCTTGCATAGTCTACTGCCAGGTGCATCAGGCGAGCCATGTTGTCCAGTTCCAGGCCCATGTCGGTGTTCAGCAGAGTCTCATAGCCTTCGCGGCCGCCCCAGAATACATAGCCCTGACCGCCCAGCTTTACAGTTGCATCAATGGCGCTCTTGATCTGTGCAGCAGCGTATGCGAATACATCTGCGCTGGGAGAAGTGCCTGCGCCGTGCATATAACGGGGGTGATCGAAGCATTTTGCAGTACCCCACAGCAGCTTCTTGCCGGTAGCATCCTGCTTTTCCTTGCACAGGTCAACGATGTCTCTCAGCTTTGCGTTGGTCTCGCTCAGGTTGCCGTATTCCGGAGACAGGTCTCTGTCATGGAAGCAGTAGTAGTCGATGCTCAGCTTGTCCATGATCTCAAATGCAGCTTCTACCTTTGCCTTGGCACGGGCAGTGACATCATCACAGCCCCAGGTCTTATCGGTGGTGCCGCAGCCGAACATATCGGTGCCGTCGCCGCCCATGGTGTGCCACCAGGACAGGGCAAACTTCAGCTGTTCGCGCATGGTCTTGCCGGCGATCACTTCGTCCGGATTGTAGAACTTAAACGCCAGGGGATTCTTGGAATCCTTGCCTTCGTATGCGATCTTCGGAATGCTCTTGAAAAATTCGCTCATGATGTTATCCTCCTAAGTGAAATCTGATTTTGGCTGCGGGCTTCGGCGATGTGCTCAGAATCCGCGGCAGCATATATTTATGGAAAGCGTTTGAAACGCTTCGCATTTCCGGTTTGCATCCTGTCATGCAGGAAAATTAGTTAAAGAGAGACAATTCGCGGTTGTCCTTTGCGAAATAGTCCTCCAGAACCGCAGTGTAGGAGCGGAAGCAGATCTTGTCCGCAAAGGTCAGTACATCATTTTCCGCCGGGACACCTAATTGCTCCAGCTGGGCATCAGTCAGATCTTTCAGATACACATCCTCGGTGTCTGCCGGAATGCCGATGGTGGTTTTTTGTGCTTTGCTGAGATCCAGTGTCAGATCACCGGAGATCTCCAACAGCTGTGCGGTGATATCAGCCCGTGAAACAGTAGACCATTGTGCAGAGCCGATCTCTTCCGGGATAGGGCGCTCTTCGTAGACTGTCCGGTCATAGCCGGTGGAGACAAAGGTCAGAAACGGGAGATGAATGTCCCGGTCGTTGGGCTCAATGTGTACTGCCACATTGCCGCCGGAACTGTCCTCCGTCTGAATGATCTCATAGCGGTATGCGCCGGAGGGTGAAGTGCCGTTTTCCAACAGCGTCTGCTGGGTGCTCGGCGTGAAAAAGGACATCAGCATAAAGAATGCCAGCGACCCTAAGATATATAATAAAAGGTATATGACACCGAAAACGGTCTTGACCGTCTCGCCTGCACCCGAGAGGAAAAAGATAATGAGAGAGGTGACTGCAATGGGCAGGATCAGCTCCCACTGTCCGAAGCAGAGCAGGATCTGCGGCAGGATCGCCGGAAGCAGAAAGATGCCCGTGAGACGCGTCAGGATCTGAAAGCGGCTGTACAGCATGGCGCTTAGTGCGGCAAAAGAAACGGCACAGAGCACCAGACAGAACAGCACCTTATTGGTGATGGACAGCTCGTAAAAGATCGCCAGATAGGAGAACCAGCACATCAATGCCAGATAGCCTACGCCGATCAGGGACAAAAAGCGCCGTCCCCACAGGTTTGCGGATGTGGACTCAGCTGTGGTTGTATTCATAATCATATGTTGTCGTCTGCTCCGAAAGAAACAGGCGTTTTTCCTTTCTTTGCCCGGAAGCCGCAGATCAAAGACCTGCTGCCCTTTTTCCGGCAGGTATCACTGCACGAATCCGCAAAGAAAAATGTTCTTTGTTTTTGTCGTGCTTCGCAATCCTATTATAGCATTTTTTTTGTATCTTGGCAAGTACGATTGCAAAAAAAATTACAACAATCGTATATAATCCTACCGGTTTTTGCGATATTTTGCAAAATTGGGCAGAAGCGTCTGGGACAGAGGCGGAGACGGCAGGACGCTATTTTGCGGTTTTACAGTTTATTTATAAAAAAATATGGAAAATCTCTTGTAAATTTGGCGGAATTGTGATATACTGAAAGACATGTGTGCGCGGGCTGCGCAAAGGCAATGTCATGTTTTTGACTGTGCCGCAGAAGCTCGCAGATTAGAAAGGAGATATGATTGTGACAAAATCCGTGACATGTATTCTGATCGCCATTTTAGTCTATATGGCGATGATGGTCGTCATCGGCATTGTGTATTCCAAAAAGAACAGCAATGTCGGTGACTTTTATCTGGGAGGCCGGCGTCTCGGGCCGATCGTTTCTGCCATGAGCGCCGAAGCGTCTGACATGAGCAGCTACTTGCTGATGGGACTGCCGGGTCTGGCATATCTGAGCGGTTGTGCAGAAGTCGGCTGGACTGCCATCGGACTTGCCATTGGTACTTATTTGAACTGGCTGCTGGTGGCAAAGCGGCTTCGGGTGTACTCCCAGAGATGTGGAAACGCCATCACCATTCCGGACTTTTTCTCCAATCGGTATCGGGATAACAAGCATATGCTGATGGGAATCGCTGCTCTAATCATTCTGGTATTCTTTGTGCCGTACACCGCTTCTGGCTTCTCCGCCTGCGGCAAGCTGTTCAATCAGCTGTTCGGCTGGGACTATCACATGGCAATGATTATCAGTGCTATTATCATTATTGCGTACACCTGCCTGGGCGGATTTTTGGCGGCAAGCTTTACTGACCTGATCCAGAGCATTGTCATGACCTCGGCACTGGTGGTTCTGGTAATCTACGGCATTCACACCGCCGGCGGACTGGATAACGTAATGGAAAACGCAAAGGGCATCGAGAACTATCTCAGCTTTACCAGTACCAGAACCGCAGATGGCGAGTTGGTTTCCTACGGCGGTCTGAGCATTGTTTCCACTCTGGCGTGGGGTCTGGGTTATTTCGGCATGCCGCACATTCTCCTGCGCTTCATGGCAATCGACGACAAGAATAAGATCAAGATCTCCCGCCGCATCGCATCCATCTGGGTGGTTATCGCCATGGGCGTTGCTATCCTGATCGGCATCATCGGCAATGCGCTGACCGCAAACGGTACCGTTGCACTGTTGGAAACAGCGTCTGCATCGGAGACCATTGTCCTGGAAATGGCAACTGTACTCAGCAAGCACAGCGTAGGTGCGGCGCTCATCGCCGGACTGATCTTCGCCGGCATCCTTGCCTGCACCATGTCTACTTCGGACTCTCAGCTGCTGGCGGCATCGTCCAGTATGTCGGAGAATCTGCTGAAGGGCGTATTCCATGTCAAGCTGTCGGAAAAGCAGTCTATGCTGGCGGCGCGTCTGGTTCTGCTGATTATTGCCGTGCTGGGTGTCGTTCTGGCGTGGGATCAGAACAGCTCGGTATTCCGGGTGGTATCTTTCGCATGGGCAGGCTTCGGCGCAACTTTCGGCCCGGTGGTGCTGACGGCGCTGTTCTGGAAGCGCTCCAACAAGTACGGTGCTCTGGCAGGCATGCTCACTGGCGGTATCATGATCTTCGTGTGGAAGTTCGCTATCAGCAAGTTGGGCGGCGTGTTTGCCATCTATGAGCTGTTGCCGGCGTTCCTGTGTGCGCTGATCGCCATTGTGGTGGTCTCTCTGCTGACCAAGGCACCGGAACAGGAAATCGTGGACGAGTTCGAGGCGGTCTCTGCGGAGATGAAACAGAAGTAAAACAGTTGCCTTTTCGGCAAGTCAATATGGAAAATGAACCGGTTTCTGTGTGTGCGGAGATCGGTTCTTTTGTTGCGGAAATGAGGATAAAGCATTGAAATTTACAGAATATCATAAATTTATTCGTTCTTTTTTTTTTGAGTTATAATTTGAATTGAAATTGTAAATTTCAATCTATTTGAGGAGGATGTTGTAAATGAAACGATGGAAAAAGATTCTAGCAGCAGTGACTGCCGGGGTGCTTTGTGTGGGGAGTGTTGGTGTGACTGGACTACAGGATATTTTGGAGAGTATTGGTACAGCGTGGTCGGCGAGTGCGGAAGTACCAACGTATTATTGGGGAACTTATGGAGATTTATATTATAATGTGACGAAATATGGAAAAATTGAGATTGTTGGTTGTAATGAAAATGTAAGATCAGTAGAAATCCCAACTGAAATTGATGGGAAATCAGTTGTAAGTATTGGTGGAGATACATTTTCTGGATGCGATAATTTAACGGAAATCACTATACCGGATAGTATAACAGATATTGATGGTGGTGCTTTTTTAGGGACGCCGTGGTTAGAAGCAAAACGAAAAGAAAATCCAATTGTTGTTGTAAATGGAATACTGATTGATGGAACAACTTGTAGCGGCAGTGTTACAATACCAAGTAATGTAACGAGTATTGGAGTAAGCGCATTTTCTTATTGTAAGAATTTAACTGAAATCATTATACCAAATACTGTGACGAATATTGGTGGTAATGCATTTTGGTGCTGCACCAAGTTATCTAA
>CAVAQT010000011.1:0-75563 GCA_963590855.1 Ruminococcus bromii | reverse complement strand
ACTTTTAAATGCTTCTTCCTCAATACTAGTCACACCATCTGGAATCACAATTGAAGTCAATTTACAACACACATTGAATACACTTCGTTCAATTTTTGTTATTTTACTTGGAAGTTCGATCTCAGTCAAACTAATACAACATCGAAATGCATACTTGCCTATACTGGTTATGTTATCCGAAAGATTGATCTTTGTCAGAGAAGTGCAACTTTCAAAAGCAGATTTTCCGATTTCCACCACCTCATCTGGAATAGCCACTTCAGTCAAATTAATACAATCTTGGCACATATTATCACTTATCTTTTTTACGCTTTCCGGAATTTCAAGCTTAGTTAATTCAGAATTATCATAAAAAGCACCTCCTGCAATATTGGTTACTGTATTTGGAATTTTTACATCGCCCGAGCACATTTGTCCATCAATTAGTATATTATTCACGATAACAAATGTATTCTCTTTTTTTTGTTTTTCTAGCCACGGAGTACCTTTAAAAGAATTTTCTCCGATGCTTATCTCACTATTTGAAATTGTGATTTTTTCTAATGAATCACACCCAGAAAATGAATATGATCCAATGCTTGTTACACTATCTGGAATTACGATTTCAGATAAACTAGTACAACTCAAAAAAGCAGTAGATCCAATACTCATTACATTTTCTGGAATTACGATTTCGGATAAATTAGCACAGTAAGAAAAAGTAGAATCCCCAATGCTTGTTACACTATCTGGAATTACAATTTCAGATAAGCTTTTACAGTTATAGAAAGCATTCGCTGCAATTTCCGTTACCGGCTTTCCATCAATTTCTGCCGGGATCTCCAATTTTCCAGAAGCACTTTCATCACAATCAGTGATTTTGATCGTACCATCGGCATTCTCATCGTAAGACAGTCTGCCATACGTCAAATCTTCCGCACTGACAGAAAGCGCCATTTCCGGAAACGACACCGCCGCCAACGGCAAAACCCCAGCACACATTACCCCAGCAATCATTCCCGCCAAAAATTTCTTCATCCTCTTCATTCCTGCAAACTCCTTTTTAAAACATATCATGGTGTAAAATACAACCATTTACAACAATATTTATTATATCAAAATGAAAAGCAAAAATACGCATAATTCGTATACTATATCATGAACAATATATAAACTTTCACAAAAAAGTCCCCTTTTATCCAAAGGAGACTGTACCACTCGTTTTTACAAAATGTTCCACCAAAAGGGCATTTCGCTTTCGCCCAGGCGCTGAATCCACATCCGCGCCTCCGACAGCTCCGACTCCAGCTCGTCGCAGTCCGCCCCGAGCATCGGCGTCAGGTGGGCGACCGTCACGTCGATCTGCACGACCTTGTCCCGCCATACCACCAGATTCAGCCGCCGCTCGGACTTTTCCCACTGCTCGTAGAAGTCCTGATACGCCTGCTCCGCTTCCTCTGGCGACGCCTTTGCCGCGTCCCGGAGCGTGTCCAGCTGCTCCAAAAGGCGGCTTGTCTCCGACCGCACCAACCACGCCGCACTGCCGCTGAGCAGCACCAGCGCCAACAGGATCGCACACCCCAGTTTCACACGATTCACGCCGCATCCCCCCGTTTCTTCGGAATCACCGTACAAGTTCCCTCCGCATCACTGAGCATGAGAAACACCTGCTTTTCCGTCAGGCGGTGCTCCGCCAGCTTCTGCTCTAACCAGGTCTGGTTTTTCCCCAGCATCGCCAGGGACTTTTCCATGACTCTGCCGTCCTGTATCACCGCGATGGGCGGATTCTGCGCCGCCTTTTTCAGTGAGATGTCCTCCGGCGTCAGCGGCTGGCACGCCGCCTTGAGATAGACGGAGATCGTGCCTGTGGTCTCCATCACGGCGAACTGCACCTGGCTGATGTCGAACACCTGCTGCTGCCGGAGCGCCGTCATCAGGTCATCCACCGACAGCCGCAGGTCGCGCATGGTCGCCTGTTCGATCTGTCCGTCCCGGACAATGATTTTCGGCCGCCCGGAGATGACGCGGCGCATCCGCAGAGATTTCAGAGTCAGCCAGGAAATGACGACCTCGAAGCACACCAGTGTCAGTATCGGCAAAATCCCCAGAACCAGGGGGATGCTGGTGTCCTCCAGGGGCAGCGTGGCGATGTTGGAGATCAGGATCGTAATGACCAGCTCAGAGGGCTGCAGCTCGCCAAGCTGGCGCTTACCCATCAGGCGCACCCCGAAAATCACCACAATGTATAGGATCAGCGAACGGATGAGAACGACACTCATGAAAAAGCGCCTCCTTTCATACGGATAGTATGTACAGAGACGCTTTGGATTATACAGTTTTATTCCGTCTTTTCTTTTTTCTGAAAGATGACCAGTTTGCTGAAAATGTAGTTCAGCACCAGGATCACGACCTGCGCCGCAATCTTCACCAGCAGCGACCGCCACGCGACGATCTCGCCGTCCACGGTGGCGAAAAAGTGGTTGCCGCCCTCCATGATGGCAAGCTCCAGGAAATAGGTCACCGCCCGTGCGCCGTAGAACATATACAGTTCCCGCCAGAACGCCGCGCGGGTATCGGTCACGCTCTGGAACACATACTTCTTGTTGGTGAAAAAGGCAAAGGTCACCGCAAATATCCAGGAGATCGTCGTGGACAGCCCGGTGTTCAGCCAGTTCGCCATGTGAAGCTGATTAAACAGCGCTGTAGGCAAAATCTGAAAAATCAGCGAGACGACAGTAGTCAGACCGCCGACAAATATGTACATCCAGACGGACTCGTGAGCATACCAGAGCTTCTGGATCGGCTTCGGCATATGGTCAATGATCCAACGAATTGCTTTTAACATAAAAATAACCTCTTTTTTGACTCATTTCTGCACTTTCTCTTGATTCTTTTCAAATTTTATGGTATGATATATGTTAAATGAATATCACACATTTCACGGCAGCCGCACACGAAGCCGGCTGTCTCGATTCCATTGGGAGGAACTACTTTTGGTTTACGTCATACCGATCCTGATTCTCGTCGCTTTTTCTGCATTGTTTTCCAGTACAGAAACGGCTTTCGCATGTGTCAACAAGATCCGCCTGAAGCACATGGCGGACTCCGGAGACAAACGCGCCGCAAAAGCGCTGGATATCGCTAACCGCTATGAACAGGCGCTGACCGCCATTCTGGTGGGAAACAACGTGGTAAACATCGGCGCATCCTCGCTGGCTACCATTTTCTTCACGGCGCATTTCGGCTCAGCCGGTGCAGCCATCTCGACCATTGTCATGACCATTCTGGTACTGACCTTCGGCGAAGTGCTGCCGAAGTCCTATGCAAAATCCCATGCGGACAAGCTTGCATTGGCACTGGGCGGCATTCTCTCCAAGTTCACGCTGCTGATGACACCTTTTGTGCTGCTGTTCGGCGTGCTCTCCCGGGCATTTGTGTCCAAGGAGGATGCACCCAGCGTCACAGAGGACGAGCTGAAATACATCATTGACGAAATTGAAGAGGAAGGCGTTCTGGAAGAACAGGAGAGCGATCTGGTAATCTCCGCCCTGCAATTCGACGAGACCTCTGTCAGTGAGATTTTGATCCCCCGTGTCCGGATGGTTGCGCTTTCCTCTGACGCCACTGTCGAAGAAGCAAAGCAGTTGTTCCTGAACAGTCATTTTTCCCGGTTCCCGGTGTATGAAAAGGACATGGACAACATCATCGGCATGATTACCAACAAGGACTTTTTCCGGCTTATGTGCGGCGAGTTCGACTCCCTGGCGGAAATTACCCAAAACGTGATCTACGTCCCGGATACCAAGCGCATCAGCGATATTCTTCGGGATATGCAGCATGCCAAGACGCACCTCGCCATTGTGGTAGACCAATACGGCGGCACAAAGGGCATGGTGACTCTGGAGGACATCATCGAACAGCTGGTTGGCGAAATCTACGACGAAAGCGACGAGGTGGTGCATGAATTTCAGAAAACAGCACCCCACACTTATACCGTAGCAGGTACATTCAGCGTCAGCGATGTCTGTGCCGCACTGGACGAAGAAGATGCTCCGGCGAAAGTGCCGGAGACGGAGTGCACCACCATCGGCGGCTGGGTCATGGAACTGCTGGGACACATTCCCACCGCAGGTGAAACTGTTTCAGACGGTGCATTCCACTTCACAGTACTGGAAGTGGACAACCAGACCATCTGTACCATCCGTCTGGAGGTCACACCGCCGGAAGAGGAACATCCGGAAGAGAAATAAGCAAATCTGGGGCGGTGTCAGCATCGTCCTTTTCTTTTTACAACCAGAACAGGCAGCCAGAATCCGTTTCCGGCTGCCTATTTTTACTTTTTCTTATACTTTAGCAAAATAAACGCCACCAATGCAGTCAGCACCAGAGACAATGCCGAGGGAAACCATGTATGTTCTGCAAAAGGCAGATCCAGCGTGTTCATACCGTAAAAGCTGTACACCATGGTCGGGATCGCCAGAATAATGGTCACAATGGTCAAACGCCACATGACAATATTCAGGTTATTGGAGATCACCGAGCCGAACGCATCCACAACACCAGACAGAATGCCCGAATAGATGCTCGCCATCTCCTGTGCCTGTTTCAACTCAATGAGCACATCCTCCAACAAATCCTGATCTTCCTCGTAGAGCTTCACCACTCTGCCGCGCAGGATCTTGTTCATGGTTACATCGTTAGATTTCAGGGAGGTCGAGAAGTAAATCAGGGATTTTTCCAGTTCCAGCATCTGAATTAGTTCGTGGTTTTTCATTGCGCCGTGCAGTTTCCGCTGCATGGCACTGGAAGTTTTGTCGATCTGTTTCAGATAAACCAGGAACGAAGCTGTGATGTTCATCATCAGTCGCAGCACAAATTGTGTCCGGAACTGGGTCTGAATATTTCGCAGCCGTCCGCTGACCACATCGTCAATGACCTTGTTCTCCCGCAGAGAAATGGTAAAAACATAATGATCGGTAATAATAATACCTAGCGGCATGGTGTAGAAAATCAAGGTATCGTCCTTCTGCACCTCAGACACCGCCGTATCGACAATGATAAGGGTCTGGTTTTCTTCCTGTTCCACACGAGACGACTCTTCTTCATCGAGAGAGGATTTCAGAAAGTCGCTGTCCAGCCCGTAATCATCGATCAACATTTTTCGTTCCTGTGCCGTGGGGTCAACCACGGAGATCCAGCAGCCCGGCATCAGAGAATCCACCTCAATGAGCCGATTTTCCACTGTTTTGTAATAAGAGACCAAATCGGATACCACCTTTCCGCAAGGCAGCGCCGACCGGTTTAACGGCATCCGCTGTCCTTGCCTGTATTCCATGTGTTCATCCGTTTGCCATAAGCTTTTTCCGGGCATGGCAAGGGATAAGGGTCAGCGTTCATGCCGCACCTCCTAGTGTTATGATATTCCGGCTTTTTTCAATTTGCCGCTCTTTTTATTATAACAGAAAAAACCGCCCTTGGCAAGGCGGTTTTTGTAAAATTTAAGCGATTTTTGTGAATCACGGTTTGTGGATATCTTCCCGAATGCGTTCCTTGATGCCCTCAAAGATCACCTGTTTTGCATGCACAGCCTGTTCCTTAGTTGCTGCCGGAACGCCTTTCAGCGGATAGTCGATCCCCAGGTTTTCATACTTGACCTCACCCATGGTGTGATAGGGCAGCACATCCAATGCTTTCAGATTATCCAGACCGCCAATAAAGTGGCCCAGCTGCCGCAGATAATCATCATTCAGAGTGATGCCAGGCACAACCACATGGCGAATCCAGACCGGAACATTTTTTTCTTTCAAATATTCCGCAAATTCCAGGATATGCTTGTTGCTCTGCTTGGTGAGTTTCTGGTGCTCGGCATCGTCAATGTGTTTGATGTCCAGCATCACCAGATCAGTCACCGCCATAAGCCGGTCAAATTCCGGGCGACGCTCCTGACGGAACAAAATGCCGGAGGTGTCCAGACAGGTGTTGATTCCCTTTTTCTTTGCTGTTTCAAACAGTTCCGTCAAAAATTCCATCTGCACCAACGGTTCGCCGCCGGTTGCGGTGATGCCGCCGTCGTGGAGAAATTCCTTGATGCCGTCATACTCTTTCAGCAAAGATTCCACTGTACGGAGATTCTCCTGGTTCTGATTGTCAATTGTCCAGGTGTCCGGGTTATGGCAATAAAGACAGCGCATGGGACAGCCCTGGAAAAAGATCACAAACCGAATACCGGGGCCATCCACTGTGCCAAAGCTTTCTGTGGAGTGAATGTGTCCTTCCATGTTGTTCTCCTTTCTCGAACGCCTTGCAAGCGAAAGCGTTCGGATACAACAATGGGCGCACAGAAACTGCACGCCCACTGCTAACATTATGCTATGTTTATTTTACGATTCCAGCACATTTCTGCTTACAGAGCAGCGTGGAAAGTTCTGGTGATAACGTCATCCTGCTGTTCCTTGGTCAGCTTGATGAAGTTAACTGCATAGCCGCTGACACGGATGGTCAGCTGCGGATACTTTTCCGGATGAGCCTGTGCGTCCAGCAGAGTCTCACGGTTCAGAACATTAACATTCAGGTGATGTCCGCCTTTTTCTGCATAGCCATCCAGCAGGCCTACCAGATTTTCAATTTGCTTTTCGTTTGCCATGATAAATTCCTCCTTGAGAATTTACAAATCGGGATAAATACCGGGGACGGATGAGAATCACTCGTCCTCTATAAACTCAGTCGGCTGACAGCAAGCCATGTTTCCCTTCGAGCAATCCATGCTACGATAGGTCTTTACATTCAAGCCTTCGCCCATGAGGTCGTCCTCTGAGATGGTGAGATGGCCGCTGCCGTCTTCCATGAGTTTTTCGATCATGTCCACCAGTTCATCCGACTTGTCCTGTTCTTTGACTTCATGTTCCGCCATGACTCTGCGCCTCCTTTCAAATAGTCCTTTTCAGACTTACTGCTTTTCCATTTCCTCGCGGATGGAAGCAACGTCGATGTCGCCTGCGAATACAGCAGAATCCTTACCCAGAGCATCCGGGATGATGGTGAAGGTATTGGAGATACCATCCTGTGCATTCTTCCACGGCAGCTTTGCAACAGATGCCATAGATGCTGCTGCACCGTGGGTGTCACGGCCGTGCATCGGGTTTGCACCAGGAGCCAGCGGCTGACCCTTCTTACGGCCATCCGGAGTGTTACCAGTCTTCTTACCGTATACAACATTGGAAGTGATGGTCAGGATAGAAGTGGTCGGAACGCCGCCTCTGTAGCAGTAGTTGCTGCGGATCATATCCATGAACTTGTCCAGGATCTCAACAGCAATGCTGTCTACACGGTCGTCGTTGTTGCCGTACTTCGGGAAATCGCCTTCTACTTCAAAGTCAGTTACTACGCCGAATTCGTCACGGATGCACTTAACCTTTGCATACTTGATTGCAGACAGGGAGTCAGCTACAACAGACATACCAGCGATACCAGTTGCAAAATAACGCTTTACGTCTCTGTCGTGCAGAGCCATCTGGATTGCTTCATAGCAATACTTGTCGTGCATGTAGTGGATGCAGTTCAGGGTATCTACATACAGCTTAGCCAGCCATGTCATCATGTCTGTGTACTTTGCCATAACGTCATCATAATCCAGATAATCGCCTTCTACCGGACGATACTTCGGGCCAACCTGGTTGTGCTTACCGGTCTTAGCGTCCAGTCTTTCATCCACACCGCCGTTGATTGCGTACAGCAGGCACTTTGCCAGGTTTGCACGAGCGCCGAAGAACTGCATTTCCTTACCAACACGCATGGAGGATACGCAGCAAGCGATGGCATAGTCATCACCGTGTGTCACGCGCATCAGATCATCGTTCTCATACTGGAAGGAAGAGGTGTTGATGGACAGCTTTGCACAGTAGTGCTTGAATGCCTTCGGCAGTCTCTTAGACCACAGAACAGTCAGGTTCGGCTCCGGAGCAGTGCCCAGGTTTTCCAGGGTGTGCAGGTAACGGAAGCTGTTCTTGGTAACCAGAGTTCTGCCGTCGATGCCCATACCACCGATAGACTCAGTAACCCACTGCGGGTCGCCGGAGAACAGTGCGTTGTATTCCGGAGTTCTTGCGAACTTGACCATACGCAGCTTCATGATGAAGTGGTCGATGTATTCCTGTGCCTGTTCCTCGGTCAGAGTACCGTTGTCCAGGTCACGCTGAATGTAGATGTCCAGGAATGTGGAAGTACGGCCCAGGCTCATTGCTGCACCGTTCTGATCCTTAACAGAACCCAGATATGCGAAGTAAGTCCACTGGATTGCTTCCTTCGCAGTGGTAGCCGGAACAGAAATGTCATAGCCATACTTCTTTGCCATGTTCTTCAGAGCCTTCAGAGCCTTGATCTGCTCTGCCAGTTCCTCACGCAGGCGGATCTTCTCTTCGGTCATAGTGCCGGAAGTGATAGCCTTCTGATAGTTCTTGTCCTCGATCAGACGATCTACACCGTACAGAGCAACACGGCGGTAGTCACCGATGATACGGCCGCGGCCGTAAGCATCCGGCAGACCAGTGATGATCGCATTGTGACGAGCTGCACGCATTTCCGGTGTGTATACATCGAATACGCCCTCGTTATGTGTCTTTCTGTAGTGTGTGAAGATATAGCTGATCTCCGGGTCTACTTCATAGCCATAAGCCTTGCAAGCCTCTTCAGCCATACGAATACCGCCGAACGGCTGCAGAGAGCGCTTCAGCGGCTTGTCAGTCTGCAGACCAACGATGGTCTCCAGATCCTTGTCGATGTAACCTGCATCGTGAGAATCTACTGTAGAAACCAGCTTGGTGTCCATGTCCAGAACGCCGCCGTTTTCGCGTTCCTTCTGGAACAGATCCATTACTTCGCTCCACAGTTTCTTGGTGGAATCAGTCGGGCCGGCCAGAAAGCTTTCGTCACCCTCATACGGAGTGTAGTTCTTCTGGATGAAGTCACGGACGTCGATGGTCTTTTCCCATGCGCCGCCAACGAAGCCTTCCCATGCCTTTGCCATTGTCTCTGCCATTTTAAGATCTCCCCTTTGCCGGGATAAACCGGCGAAATTTGATTTGGATTTTTCCAAAGCACAATCTGTCGGGCAGGCAAAATCCGCGGCACTTTCACACCGCCTTTTCTGTCGTCTGAGGACTGTGTTTTGCTCTGTCTTAATAATATCACATCTCAACTACGATGTCAATAGGTTTCTTGCAATTTCCCAAGATTTTTTTTTGCAAAACCTTACTTTTTGACGATTTGCTCCTGCACGCCGAACTGTTTTCAGAATAAAGGAAAGAAAAATCACATTTCTTATTTTTTTTGTAAAATTGTAGGTCCAATTCCGGCTTTGACGGTGACTATCTGATGTGTTATACTACTAAAGCAGATTTATAAATAAGAATGGAGGTCTTTTCATGTTACAGCTTTCTCCCCGCAGTACCATTGCACTGGTGGGCAGTTCCGACGGGCTGCCCCAGGGCAGTGATACAGTTTCGCGTCTTTGTACTGTTCTGGAATCGCTGGGACTGCACACTGTGATTTTTCCATCCCTATACCAGACTGCCGCCGGCAAGCCGCAGCCGGCAGAACGACGCGCCGCAGATATACAAGCCGCGTTTGCAAACCCGGAAGTGGATGCTTTATTCGATCTGACCGGCGGTGACGCAGCAAACGCCATTCTGCCCCATCTCGATTTTAAAGAGATCGCCAGATGCCCAAAGCCCTTTTTTGGATACAGCGACGTCTCGGTTCTGCTCAATCCTCTGCAGGATTTCGGAAACGTCCCGGTATTTTATTTGCAGGCGCGCTTTCTGGCAAGCTGTTCCGCCGCCAAAGAACAGTTTGCGCACTGGATACAGCAGCAGGACGATGCCCTGTTTCGCTTTCACTATGCCTTTTTGCAGGGCAGCTCGCTCTCCGGAAGGGTCTGCGGCGGCAATATCCGCTGCACGCTGAAGCTCGCCGGCACACCATGGCAGCCAGATCCCACGGGACGGGTACTGTTTCTGGAGAGTTATTCCGGCAGTCTTTCCCGAATGGAGACTATGCTGCACCAATACCGGCAAATGGAAATGTTCTCCCGATGCAGCGGCGTGTTGCTGGGGAATTTTTCGGAACTGGCGGAAAAGCAGCAGCTCCCGGCGCTGTACCGGCTGGTGCAGGACATCATAGACGACCCTGCGCTGCCCATTGCCGTGACCACAGAATTGGGGCATCAGCCAGAGGCACATTGTCTGGCATACGAGGGAATCCGCTTAGAAGGATCGCAGCTGTAGCCAACCCACTGCCAGCAAAATCGCCAGCATCCCGAAATTCACAGCAGAAAAAATGCCCAGATATTTTCCCGGACGGGAATGCACTGCCTTACTGTAAAACTGATAGGAGATCAGACTCGCCAGAGATGCGATAGGCGTTCCAAGGCCGCCCAGATTCACACCCAGCAGCAGTGCCTTTGCATTTTCTGTAAAGCCGGACAGCATCACCGCCGCCGGCACATTGCTGATACACTGCGAAAGCGCCGCCGAGACCCACATTTCCCTGCCCTGCATCACGCCGGCAAAGAAATCCCGAACCGCATCGACCCGTGCAATATTGCCCACGAACACGAAAAAGCAGACAAATGTCCCAAGGAGGCAGTAATCTGCCTGGGCAAAGAGCTTTTTGTCACAGAGAAATACCAGTACAGCAGTCAGCAGAAGGCAGAGCCAGTCCGGAAGCACCCGGAACACAGTCAACAGGCATGCCAGAAACAGCAGCAGATATACCGTCGCCGGCTTTTTGGGTATGACAGCCGAAGCCGTTTCCACAGGCTTTCCGGCGTAGGGCGTTTTCGGCAGCAGGAACGACAGTCCCAGAAGGATCAGCCAGCTCAGCGCGCCGGCGGGGAGCATGGTACGGAAGAAGTCTGCGGTATGCAGCTGATACGCTGCATAGAGGTATAGGTTCTGAGGATTGCCTACCGGTGTCATCATGCTGCCCAGATTGGCGGCAGCTGTCTCCAGAACAATGACCCAGATGCGGCTTTTCTCATCTCCGATTTCCCGGAACAGCAGCAGTGTCAGCGGCACAAAGGTGAGCAGCGCCACATCATTGGTCACCAGCATTGCGCTGAAAAAGCAAAGCTGAACGAGGAACATTCCCACATGCCGCACTGTCCCGGCATGTTTCAACAGGTTTTGCGTCACCTGTTCAAACACGCCGATGCTGCGCAGTCCTGCTACCGTAAGCATCAGACAAAACAGCTGGATCAGCACAGCCCGGTTGCAGTAGGACAAATAGCCGGCATCCGGCGGCACAAAGCACATGGACACCAGCGCCGCCAAAAGCGAGATCCCTAGCACCGGCTGTCCTTTCCACCATTGCAAAAAGCGTTTCATTGATACATTCTCCTTTTCTGTTACGTTCCACATATTTTCCAGTATAGCACTTTTCCGGGAAAAGTCAAACGCTCCTGTCAGATGATTTTCCACATTTCCTTGACTTTTCCCCCGTTCTCGTTTATACTGAATATAAAATCAGATTCTAGGAAAAAGGTGATTGTATGAAAAAAGCCCTGATCGCCATGAGCGGCGGTGTAGACAGTTCCGTAGCCGCGCTTTTGATGCAGCAGAAAGGCTACGAATGCGTCGGTGCGACCATGAAGCTGTTCGAGAATGAACAGGCAGGCGTCAAGCGGGAAAAGACCTGCTGTTCTCTGGACGATGTGGAGGATGCACGGAGCGTGGCATATCGTCTGCACATGCCCTACTATGTTTTCAACTTTACGGCAAACTTTGAAAAAGAGGTCATGGATCGGTTTGTCCACGCCTATGAAAACGGCTGGACGCCAAATCCCTGCATCGACTGCAACCGTTACTTGAAATTCGAGAAACTGTACCAGAGAATGCAGGAAATGCAGATGGACACCATTGTCACCGGACACTACGCCAGAGTCGCATACGATGAAGTTTCCGGACGCTATCTGCTGAAAAAGGGACTGGACGGCAGCAAGGATCAGAGCTATGTGCTGTACAATCTGACCCAGGAGCAGTTGGCGCACACCCAGTTCCCGGTGGGCGAGCTTTCCAAGCACCAGGTACGGGAAATCGCCGAAGAGCACGGTTTTCTCAATGCAGACAAGCCGGACAGCCAGGACATCTGCTTTGTCCCCGACGGAGACTATGCCGGATTCATTGAACGATACACGGGGAAATCGCCGGAAACCGGTGCATTCCTTGACCCGGAGGGAAACCAGATCGGCACACACCGCGGCGTGATCCACTATACCATCGGACAGCGAAAGGGGCTGGGTATCTCTGCACCCCATCCGCTGTACGTCTGCGACATCTGCCCGGCAGACAACACTGTCACTCTGGGTTACAGCGAGAACCTGTTTTCCAGAAAGCTCACCGCATCGGATGTCAACCTTATCTCCTGCGACAGCATGGAAGAACCCATACGCGTTCAGGCGAAGATCCGCTATCGTCATCCGGCACAGCCTGCCACCGCATGGATGACACCGGACGGCACGCTTCATGTGGAATTTGACGAGCCGCAGCGCGCCATCACCTGCGGTCAGGCAGTCGTACTCTATGACGGCGACGTTGTTATCGGCGGCGGCAGAATCTCCGGCGCAGTGAAAGACTGAGTTCGTCAAAAAATAGACTTGATTTTTGTGCAGTTTTTTCGGAAACTGCAACAATTTACACTTGAAAGCCTATAAAACCTATGGTATAATAGTATTATATACACAAAAGAAAAACAGTGCGACGTACTACAGAAAGGAAACAAAATGAAAATCTCAACCAAAGGACGCTATGCCCTCCGCATGCTGTTGGATCTGGCACAGAATCAGGGGGACGGCTATGTTTCTCTGAAAGATATTGCTGAGCGGCAGGAGGTCTCTAAAAAATATCTGGAACAAATCGTTCCGCTGCTGAACAAATCGAACCTGCTCCGCACCAACCGAGGCTATCAGGGCGGTTATCGGCTCGCCAAGTCACCGGATGCATACACCGTGGGAGAGATCCTGCGCATTACAGAAGGCGATCTGGCGCCGGTGGCATGTCTCCAGTCCGGCGTGGTAGACTGTCCCCGGGCAGAGCAGTGCCTCACCATCTCCGTATGGGAAGGGCTGTACAAGGTCATCAATCAGTATTTGGATCACATCACCCTCCAGGACATTCTGAACAGCGGCCCGGGCAGCGGCGACGATTACTGCATTTAACACACAAAAGCCATATCACAGGAAAAATCCTGCGGTATGGCTTTTGTGCTTTATGTTATGCTTTTTCCGGTTTGATGACAATACGGTTCTTGTTTTTCTTATCCTGATACAGTGCCTGGTCTGCAAACTTCACATAATTCTGAATCTGCTCGCCGCCCTGACACTGCATGGTATACACACCTACGCTCAGGGTAATATTATACGGGATATCGCTGGCGGCATTGTACTGCTTTGCCGCCTTTTTGATGCTGTCATAAATTTCCTGTCCGGCGGTTTCTGCATTGTCTACAATCGCAAAACCGGCAAATTCGTCGCCGCCGACTCTGCCGATGGCATCCAGCAGCGGTACTGCCGAAGAGAGGTACTGCACACAGGTTTTCAGTGCGTGGTCTCCGCCGTCGTGTCCAAAGGTGTCATTGATAATTTTCAAGTTATCCAAATCTGCCAGGATCAGCACACAGGATTTTCCGATATACTCCGGACTTTCCAACATCATATTCGACACCCGGTAGAAGCCGCGGCGATTGTACACGCCAGTCAGCTCGTCAGAGTCAGAGATCAGTTTCAGCCGGCGGTTGTCGAACCGTGCTGCTTCCAGATTGCCCTCCAGTTCCTTGACCAACCGGGTCATTTTGATAGCAGAGCAGATCTGCGGTGCAACGGAATAGATCTGGGAGAAATGATTGTAGTCCAGCTCACAGATAAACAGACCATACTGCTCCTCGTTGGAGAACAGCGGCACCATCACAAAGGTATATCGTCTGTCCCGGGGCATATAACGGTTGGAAATGCAGTGATAAACCGAGACCTGCTGTTCCGGCGGTTCCACACGCTGAAGCATTTTTCCGATATGATAGGATTTCAGATACAGGTTTTCCGGCATGACCCATTCTTCATACTGATAATGCACCACCGGCTGGTGGAATACATAGATGTAGCTGCTTTTAAAGTTGACACGGTACAGATTTTTCACAATGGAGAAAAAGCTCTTTTCCTCATCATTGCTGTTAATCATCATATCCTTGTTGATATTGCTGATGAGAAAATTGCTGTAGGTCAGATTGGTGCGGAGCAGATACTGCTGCTGCATGCTGTAATCCAAAAGATGATCCAGAAAAGCCTCGTGGATCTGCTCGGCTGCCAGGATATTTTCCCGGTTTTCGCGGCTGATCTGTACTGCGATCACTTTGGCATAGGTCACGATCTTTTTCAGCAGCGGCACTTGTACCGGGATCACATCGGTGCGGTTGAACAGCCGCGTCAGTTCTGCAAAATACCGGGCGGTATCCAGCTGCTCTCCGCTGCACAAGGTGTGAAATTCCCTGGTCATAATCGCCCAGACATCCTGAATGAACTTTGTCTTTTCCGCACTTTCCAGATCGCCGACATACTTGTTGAAGATCATGCTGACGATCTCATCTGCTTCACAGTTGTCCGCCATGCTCTGAATCTGCTCCGCAGTCAGGTCACAGGATTCCCGGACGATCAGGCGCGCATCCAGCGTTCTGCTTTCTGCATGCCCGGTCTGGATCATCCGCACCATTTCCTGCACCGCCTGATAGCCCATGCTGCTGATGTTGGTGCGCACGGTAGTAAGCATGGGTTTCAGACTGGTTGCCACCTCCGAATCATCAAAACCGGTGACCAGGATATCTTCACCCACGCGCATACCGCGCTGCTGGAACACATGATAACCGCCGATGCACATTTTATCATTGGCGAAACAGATCGCTTCCAGATCCGGATGCATCTCCAGCAATTCCCGCACCACATCCTCCGATGCCTCGGAGAAGTTGCCGTAAACGACCTTGGTGCAGTCATAGGGAATGTGGTTTTCCTCCAATACCGCCCGATAGCAGTGCAGACGCTCCATGGCGTCCTGGTTTCCCATAGGGCCGGAAACATAACCGATCTTTTTGCAGCCATGATGGCGGATCAGATGCTCCACTGCCAGTTTCATGCCGTCTGTGTTAAAGCGAATACATGGATATTCCGGAAAAGCCACTTCCATCGTCAACAGCGGCAGCGGGTCGTAGGAATGCAAAAACTGTAACATTTCGTCACGGCTGATATAAGAGCCGACTGTTCCTACAGAAACCAGCAGTCCGTCCAGATTCGCAGTGGAAACGTAATTATAGATCACATTATATTGATAATCGTAGATGGAATATTTCTCATCATCCTCTACGGCATTGATGCCGCGGCCGGGGAGCAGGATCAGATTGATGTCCAATTCTTCTGCTGCCGCGATCGCCCCTTTTAATATTTCACTGGCATACTCATTTTCCAGATGGTGTATCATCAGACCGATCTGGAGCCGTTTTTTCTCAGCCATGATATCTCTCCTCTGTCTTTCAGAAACAGTTGCCCTGAGAAGCTGTTATAATACACTTCTGTAGTATAACACATTCGATTTGAAAATGCAAGAGTTTTTTCATATATAATCGGGATGCGGCAGCAAATTTTCCCTTCCGGGGAAAACATTGCCGAAGCGCTCTCACATTTTTTCAAATATACTATGTTTCATTTTCCAATGTATAGCGACATCTGGGAAACTCGCTGCATCCATAAAAGTCTCCGAATTTTCCATGGCGCAGCACCAGTTTTCCGCCGCAGCGCGGACACAGACCATTGCGCAGTGCGAACCGGCGATAGGCAATCTCATCGTCGATCTGCGCCAAATGCGCCTCACGCGCCTGTGCCGTATCCAGATTGGCGCATAAGATCGAGCCGGCATAATACTGCACATCCTCCCAGGAGAGCAGCCGTTCTTTCTGTCGCCGAATGCTGCGGTGAACCTGCCGGAAGTGCACCAGCTGTTCTTCAGCGTCCTCTTCCTGCTCAATTTGCAGCACTGCATCATCAGCAAAGGTGACCATAGAAAAGAAGTATGTCTCTTCCAGTTCCAAAAGCCGGGACAGTGCTTGAATGTGGGCATAATTCTGCCGAAAGGGATTGCGCAGACTGTACTGCTTTCCATGGCAGATCTGCGTCCAGAATTCCTTGCGATCCGCGCCGCAGATCGTGCCGTGATAGTTCTTTGTCTCGATCACGAAGATGCCATAGACCGACACCACCACATGATCGATCTGTGTCAGACCGTTCCGCCGCGGCAGCATCAGATCGGACAGGACAATGTACTGCTGCCGATTGAGCCAGCGCAGATGCCGTGCGACCTGCTTCTCGCCCTGTGTTCCCTTTTTCTCTGTGGCTTCAAAAGCGCGCACTGACATCATCTCCCTGCTTTGGAAACGGCAATGCGGCAGGACGGAAAAGCCTGCCGCATGCCATCTGCATCAGAGCCAATACCGGCTCTCTTTGTACGCTTGTTCTTTCAGGTGAAACCACGCCAGCAGGCGCTTAGTTTGCTTCGTTTGCAGAAGCCGCAGCATTGTCAGACGGCACACCCACCAGAATAGACGAATCCGAGGACACCACATTGGGGTATTCTCCGTTCCACTTTTCGATCTGCTGATATTTCAGTACATTTTCATTCAGAGATGCGTTGATCTTCTCGTTTGCCTCTGCTTCTGCCTCCGCTTTTTGCCGGATGGCATCTGCTTCTGCTTTGGCGGCAATGACCTTCTGTTCTGCATCCGCCTGGGCTTCAATGACCTTTTGTTCCTTTTCGGTCTCTGCACGGAGCTTGTTCTGCTCTGCCACCTGTTTCTGCTCAATGGCCGCGTTGAACTCATCCGAGAAGTCAAAGTTGATGATATTGAACTTATCAATGAGGATGCCGTACTCCTGCACCTTTTCCGCCAGCGTTGCGCCGATCTCTTCTCCCACGGCAGAGCGCTTGGTAATCAGTTCCTCTGCGGTATACTGCGCGGTGATTGCTTTCATGGATTCCTGGATCGCCGGCTGCAAAACTGTATCTGCGTAGCCCTCACCGATATTCTGATAGATCTTCGCGGAGTCGTCCTTGTTGATGTGATAGTTGATGGCAACACCGCTGGAAACGGTTTGCAGATCCTTGGAGACACCGTTGGAGTCGATCTCTGTCTTTTGAATCTTATTGTTCATCATAACGACCTGCTGCGCAAAGGGCAGCTTGAGGTGCATGCCCTCATCCAATACCCGGTCGGAGACCTTTCCCATGGTAACGATCACACCGGTATGACCTGCCGGAACAACAGTCACTGCGCCGGCGCCCACGATCAGAACCAGCAGGACAATAACGCCCACAATTGCGGCTGTACGAATCTTTGCATTTTTCATAGCATTTCCTTTCTTCCGTGAAAACAAAATCACGCTCTCCTGACAATCTGATGCTTCATGTCAAACGATCAGGAGACAATAGTATCCCAATTCGGATCCAGTCCTGCACCGTCTCTTGCAGCATAGGTCAAAATAAATGTTGCATCCTGGCTGTTGATTACGCCGTCCTCGTTCAGGTCTGCCGCCTGAAATGCGGCTTCTTCCGACAGCGGTGCGTCCTCCGCCGTCAGCGATACCTCCATGCCCAGAGACTCCCTGGCGGCATAAGTCAGAACACTGGAAACATCTGCCGCGTTGATACTGCCGTCGCCGTTGACATCACCCGGTGTATAATTCATGTACTGCATTTGCAGCGCCGTACTTCCCTGCCATACTTTCTCCTGCAAAGAAGCTTCTGTCACCGTCGACGTTACCTTTTGTGTCTC
Organism: Ruminococcus bromii; assembly: GCA_963590855.1. Taxonomy (GTDB): domain Bacteria; phylum Bacillota; class Clostridia; order Oscillospirales; family Ruminococcaceae; genus Ruminococcus_C. The sequence continues at coordinate 57,728 of CAVAQT010000011.1, read as the reverse complement.
GCCCTCGGCAGAGACAATGTTCCAGTCATAGCGGCTTACCGATGCCGTCTGTGTAAAACCTGGATCTACCACGATCAGATTTTCCTGGGTATAGCGAACGCCACGGTCTGTCTTGTCCCATACGGTTACCGTAAAGGAAGAATCATAGGCGTCGGTCTCCATATTATACTCACAGCTGCTCAGCGGAAATGCATATGTTCCGTCTGTCTCCAGTGTGGTATCATAATAGAGAATCGTTCCCTCCGATTTGGTCTGGTTCTCGATTCTCACACGGATTGCCCGTCCGCCCTGAATTGTCATGTTCAGTGTTCCGGTGACATCCCGTTCCAACGGAATATACTCGCTTCTGGGAATGACGATCACCGCATCCTCTGCAAAAACAGCAGATGCCGGGACTGCCGCAGCGACCATCACCGCCGCAGTCAGCGCTGCTGCGATCTTCTGCATATGCTTCATAGATAAGCTCCTTTCGTGGTTGCCGAATCATGCTTTTGTACTTAGAGTATCAGATTTTTGCGATTTTGTCAAGGTATAATTCGAGTTGGTTTGACAAACGCGGAAAACTGTACTATAATATCTAACTGTATGATATCTGTCATTTCTTGAAAGCCATCCTGTATCCGGCATGCAGATGCTGCACGGACAAGGGCGGAAAACAGACTCTCAAAAAGGAGTGTTCTCACATGTACCAGCTCGCAATCTTCGATTTAGACGGCACATTGGTCAATTCCATCGCCGACCTCGGCAGCACCGCGAACCACTTGTTAAAACTGCGCGGTCTGCCCGTTCACCCCATAGATGCATACTATCATTTCGTCGGAAACGGCGTTCACAAGCTCTGTGAGCGCTGTCTCCCGGCAGGCACCCCGGCGGAAGAGGTCGAGCAATTCTTCGCCGACTTCAACGCATACTACAGTCAGCACTGTCTGGATGAGACCGCTCCCTATGCGGGCATCCCGAACGTACTGGAACAGATGAAAGCCGCCGGCGTACACCTGGCAGTGGCTTCTAACAAGACACAGCCCTTTGTGGAAACGATCGTGAAGCACTACTTTGGCGCAGCTTGTTTCGATCAGCTCCTGGGCAGCAGCGATTCCCGCCCGAAAAAGCCGTCTCCGGAGATCATCACACAGATCTTGAAAAATGCCGGCGTGCAGGCAGACCAGGCAGTCATGATCGGCGATTCCAATGTGGATATCCAAACCGCAAAAAATGCCGGGATCGATTCCATCGGCTGTATCTGGGGCTTCCGGGGCAAAGAGGAACTGGCACAGGCAGGCGCAGATGCACTGGCAGAAAAGCCGGAGGATCTGCTGAAATTCACGCTGATCTGACAAAATTTTCTCTTATTTTTTCCGGATTTTCGGGAAAAATAGAATTTTGCTTGACATTCCTGTCCTTTTTCGCTATAATGGGTTCTGGAATGCACACATCTGTCCTTTCCGCGAGAACGGCGCAAAAGGGATGATATGGGCTTCTGTGCTGTGCGCAGAAAATCCGCTCTTTCAGAAATAATATTTTATTTTTTTGTTCTACACCCGGATTTTCTTTGCTGCACGGATTTTGTTTTCTGGCTCTGTTCTCTTCGGAGAGCAGGGCTTTTTTCTTGCCGGATGATCTCTGAGACTTTTTAATCCGCTTTTTGGAACGATCTGAATTTTGCAATTGTAATTTTTCTGTACGGATTTTTTGCTTTTTTCGGTTTATTTGATTTCGATATGAAGAAAATGCAGAAACTCGTTATTTTTGCATTGAAAAACATAGCTGAATGGTGTATAATAAATATTGTTCGGAATGCGTGTACAGGTGTTTGAAGCAAATGCACATACATTTTGAGTTTGGACAGCGTGTGGATACAGCATCAACAGAAAAACGGCTGTATTCGTGACAGAATGTTTTGCTACATTTTTATCCAACATTTTTATCCAACAGGAGGAAGATTCCCATGGCATTTACATTTAAGAACGCTTATCTTCAGGGCGTATACGACAGCGTTGTAAAGCGCAACGGCAACGAGCCGGAATTCCTGCAGGCAGTCGGCGAAGTTCTGATGTCTCTGGAGCCGGTCGTAGCAAAGGACCCGTCTTATGAGACAAACGGTGTCATCGACCGTATCGTAGAGCCGGAGCGCATGATCCAGTTCCGTGTTTCTTGGGTAGACGACAACGGCAAGGTTCAGGTGAACCGCGGCTTCCGCTGCCAGTTCAACTCTGCAATCGGTCCGTACAAGGGCGGTCTGCGTCTGCACCCGTCTGTATGCGCATCTGTTATCAAGTTCCTGGGCTTTGAGCAGATCTTCAAGAACAGCCTGACCACACTGCCGATGGGCGGCGGCAAGGGCGGTTCTGACTTCGACCCGAAGGGCAAGTCTGACAACGAGATCATGCGTTTCTGCCAGAGCTTCATGACTGAGCTGTCCAAGCACATCGGTGCTGACACTGACGTTCCGGCTGGCGACATCGGTACCGGCGCTCGTGAGATCGGTTATATGTTCGGTCAGTACAAGAGACTGCGCAACGAATTCACCGGCGTTCTGACCGGTAAGGGTCTGTCCTACGGCGGTTCTCTGGCAAGAACAGAGGCTACTGGTTACGGTCTGCTGTACTTCACCGAAGAGATGATGAGCTGCATGAAGCAGGACACCATCAAGGGCAAGACTGTTGTCATTTCCGGTTCCGGTAATGTTGCAATCTATGCAACTGAAAAGGCACAGGAAATGGGTGCAAAGGTTGTTGCACTGTCTGACTCCAACGGCTACATCTATGATCCGAACGGCATCAAGCTGGATGTTGTAAAGCAGATCAAGGAAGTAGAACGCGGACGTATCAAGGAATATGTAAACCGTGTAGAGGGTGCTACCTATACAGAAGGCTGCAAGGGCATCTGGACTATCAAGTGCGACGTTGCTCTGCCGTGCGCAACTCAGAACGAGATCGACGGCGAATCTGCTGAGATCTTGCTGAAGAACGGCGTTCAGGTTGTTGCAGAAGGTGCAAATATGCCTTCTACTCCGGAAGCTATCGACAAGTTCCTGGCTGCTGGTATCCTGTTTGGACCGGCAAAGGCAGCAAACGCAGGCGGCGTAGCTACCTCTGGTCTGGAAATGTCTCAGAACAGCGAGCGTCTGTCCTGGACATTTGAAGAAGTTGATGCAAAGCTGAAGCAGATCATGATCAACATCTTCCACAATGCATACGATCGTTCCAAGGAGTACGACGTAGAAGGCAATCTGGTTGTCGGCGCAAACATCGCAGGCTTCCTGAAGGTTGCTGACGCTATGAAGTGGCAGGGTGTTGCATATTAATCGAAGCTTTCGATTGATTTGTTTTTGAAAAAAACTCTCTCATTCAAATAGAACAGCCTATCTCCGGGGCTTTCCTGGAGACAGGCTGTTTTTGTATGTCGGTCATAAAAATCGTGATCCTGACCGCAGCAAAAAGCGCGGAGCATTTTCTCAATGCTCCGCGCTTTTATTTATTGGCAAAAGAAACGGTCAGTCATCTTCCAGAATGAGCGGTTCTTCCCGGTTGGAAAACGCCGCGTCCAGGATCTTTCCGTAAAACCCTGCCGGATTCAGCATGATCTGCTCGCCCAGATACTTCGCCTGGGTATAATCCGGTGCATACAGCTTCATATCCAACAAGTCGTCCCCCACATCCAGACACCGTACATGTACATAATATCCCTTTTTCAGCGGAATGTAGTTGATCTTCACTTCGCTTTCCCGCTTGATACGGGCGAAATAGTGAAATGCCGCCGAGACAAGCTTGTCCCGATATGCTTTTCCCACATAGTTGCGCAGTTCCTTGGCTGTGCGAATGCCGTTTTCTGTCAGTACATAATACTCTGTCCCATCCGCCTTTCGGCGCAGCTCCACCGAGTCGTGTCCGGTCAGATAACTGATAGAATCCTGATAGGCAAAATAATTGATGATGTCACTTCCCACGGCGATATCATACAGATGATTCACGCGCACCGGCTTATCGATCTTATACAACAAATAGCAAATCAAAATATTTGCCGTGTGGGGATCCATAATGGGCGGTGTCGCCATCTTTGACATTTTCAGCATGTTTTCTTCCTGCACAACCTGTCACCTCAAATCATAGAAAAAATCAGCTTGTCAGCACACAAGCACTTAAAAATTCGGATAATCCATCATATGGGACAGCAGCGCAATGTTCACTGCCGCCTCCACACACGGCACAGCGCGCGGCACAATACATGGGTCATGTCTGCCGTGAATTTCCAGCATCTCATTTTTCTTGGCGCGGAAGTCCACGGTCTCCTGAGGCTTCGCAATAGAAGCAGTGGGCTTAATGGCAACATTCAGTGTAATGGGCATGCCCGAAGAAATGCCGCCCAGAATGCCGCCGTGATTGTTGGTCTTGGTCTTAACGTGGCCATTGTCGTCGATATAGAACGGGTCGTTGTTCTGGCTGCCGACCATTTCCGCCACCTGGAAGCCTGCGCCGAACTCCAGTCCCTTGACTGCCGGAATACCAAAGATCAGCTGTGCAATGGTATTTTCCAGTCCTTCAAAAATGGGAGAGCCCACGCCTGCCGGCATGTTGATGGTCACACATTCAATGATGCCGCCCAGAGACTCGCCGCCCTTTCCGGCATTGCGAATATCCTCGCGCATCTTCTCCCCCTGTGCATCATTCCGCACCGGAAAGTCCTTTTCCCGAACGGCAAGGATATCTTCCTTTGTCACCTTGGTTCGGCTGAATGCATCATCGTGAATGCCGTGCACACAGGCAATGTGCGCTCCGGTATAGATGCCCCGGCGCTCCAAAATCTGACCGCATACTGCACCGGCGAAGCACAGCGGCGCGGTAAGTCTGCCGGAAAAATGGCCGCCGCCGCGGACATCGTTGAATCCGCGATAGCGCATTGCGCCGGTATAATCTGCGTGACCCGGACGCGGCAGCCGCGCCAGATTGCTGTAATCCTTCGAGCGGGTATCCGTGTTCTGGATAAACGCGCAGAGCGGCACACCTGTGGTGCGGTCATTCAGCAGTCCGGACATGATCTGTGGCAGATCCTTTTCGCCGCGAGGTGTTGTCGTGCCGTCTTTTTTCGGTGCACGGCGCGCCATGAACTGCCGCAGTTTGTCCAGGTCAATGTACTCCCCGGGCGGCAGATTGTCGATCACAACGCCGATTGCCGGCCCGTGGGACTCCCCAAAAATAGAGAGCGAAATATTACGACTCCAGAACGATGACATTGGCAATTCCTCCTAATTGACGATAATCCTCATAGAACCGAGGATACGATTTTTCCACGCACTCTCCGTGCAAAATAGTAACATCTCCCGTACAGCGCGTAGCAGCCACAGCCGCGCACATTGCGATGCGGTGATCGCCGCAGCTGTCCACTGTGCCGCCGTGAAGCTGCTGAACCGGCTCAATTTCCAGACCATCTGCGGTAGCAGTCACTTTACCGCCCAGACGGTTCAGCAGAGCGGCAGTAGACGCCAGACGATCACTCTCCTTGATGGCGAGACGATGCGCCCCGGTGATCCGGGACGGCGCTGTGCCGAATGTGGCAAGCACCGCCAGGATCGGCACAAGATCAGGAATATCTGCCGCATCCACATCAAAGCAGGCAGGCAGTCCCTTTTCTCTATTATAACACATCTGCTGTGTAATTTCCACAATTTTTTTATCGCCCTGCACACTTTCCGGATTCAGGTTGGTGAGAGTGATGTCGCTGCCCAAGGCATTTGCCACATAGAAAAACGCTGCCTGGGAATAATCGCCCTCGACCTCCATGTCGCAGGCGCGGTACTGCTGACCGCCGGGGATGGCATAGCCCTGTTCTGTCTCCTGAACCATCACGCCGAAGTGCCGCAGGCAGGCAATGGTGAGGTCTACATAAGGCTTGGACTCCAGCCGGGACAGCATCCGGATCTCCGAATCACCCTCCAGCAGCGGCAGCGCAAACAGCAGACCGGTCACATACTGGGAAGACACATCACCCTCCAACTCATAGATGCCGGAACGCAGTGCACCATCAATGGAAAACGGCATGGTGTCGTGATAGTCGAATGCAATGCCTTTTTTGGTCAGTTCCCGGAGATAAGCGGTAATGGGGCGCTGAGGCAGTCTGCCCTGTCCGAAAAAAGTCGTGTGAACACCCAGTGCCGCAGCCACTGGAATGAGAAACCGCAGAGTCGAGCCGCTTTCGCAGCAGTCCGCCACAGCCGCCTGGGGTCTGTTTTTGCCTACGCCGGTAACGGTGATGGTGCTGCCCTCCTGCTGAAAGGATGCCCCGAATGCGGAAAGCACATCCATGGTGGCGGTGATGTCCCGTGACATATCCACGCCGGAAACCACAGAAGCTCCCTCTGCCAAGGCGGCGCAGATCAGGAGACGGTGCGCCATGCTTTTGGATGCCGGAATGCGCACGGTACCGTGAAGCTTTTCCGGTGAGATCAATATGTTCATGCGTCTCCTCCCATCCAAACGGCAAACTCATCAAAAGGCATGCTGCGGATCTCTGCTTTGCCGATAGTCTCGCAGACAATAAACCGCAGTGCTGCGCTGGCGCGCTTCTTGTCGTTGCCGCAGAGCGGAACCAATTCTGACAGCGGCGCAGAAACGCCTGTAGGCAATTCGTATGCCTTTACGCAGTTGCACAGCCGCACATACAGCTCCGGCGTGCAGGTCTTTTCCGTCATCATGCACATGCCGGCCGCCACTGCGCTGCCATGGGTATATGTCTCGTAGTGGTAATAGCTTTCCACAGCATGCCCCAGGGTATGCCCGAAATTCAAAATCATCCGTTCGCCGGTATCGAACTCGTCATGCTCCACCACGTCACTCTTGATGTCGATACAGGTCGGAACGATCTCGTCCATAGCCTGACTGACATTTTCCAGCGTATGCTGTTCCAGCAGTGCAAACAGCTTTTCGTCCCGGATCATGCCGTACTTGATGACCTCTCCCATGCCGTCTGCCAGAAACAGCTTCGGCAGGGTGTGGAGCGTATCCAGATCACACAGCACCGCCACCGGCTGTTTGAATGCGCCCACCAGATTCTTTCCGCCGGGCAGATCGATGGCAGTCTTTCCGCCCACGGAAGAGTCCACCTGTGCCAACAGACTGGTAGGGATCTGGAGATAGTCCAGACCGCGGAGATAAGTTGCCGCTGCAAAACCGGTAATATCACCCACGACGCCGCCGCCCAGTGCCACCAGGCAATCCGTCCGGGTAATGTTGTTCTCACAGAGAAAATCGTAGATCTGGTTCAGCGTCTTGCTGCATTTGGATGCCTCGCCGTGGGGAAAGACAAATTTCAAGGTGCGAAATCCGCTTTCTTCCAGAGATTTTGTCACAATGTCACCATAATATTTGTCCACATGATCGTCGGTAATGACCGCCGCTGTCTGGGCCTTGGTCTGCTGCTTCAGATATGTGCCGCACTGTCCCAGCAACCCTCTCCCGATCCAAATGGGATAAGTCTGGCTGGCGTGTACTGTAATTGTTTTCATGTTGGTTTTCCTCCTATTGGAGCTGATATCCTCCTGCATTTTTGTCAATGCAGAAATCTTTCGATAGATTCTCACATTTTATTATACTAAAAATCCTTTTTCTTTTCAACAACAAATTGTAAACCATCGCAAAAAGTCCGGACATTCTCCTGCAAAATCGGCAAATGCACTTTGTGCGGCACTGTCCGGCATTTCTTCCCGGAAAATATTTCTGAGAATTTCGTGAAAACCATAGCAATTCCAAAAGAAATGTGGTATAATAAATTTGTATGCCTGCCAAAGCAGGGATACGCCAGCATTCCATATCCATGGAAATCATTCACAGCACCATGCCAAGCCGCAGTTACCGCTGAGCAGCGCTGTGATTTTTGGAAAGGACGATGTTATGACAACCAGTTATCAGCGAACCTCGCTCTCAGATTCCATTGCGTTTTCTGAGATCCTGGACTCCAAGTTAAAAACCAATCACCTGCGCATCCAATTTTTGCAGCCGCTGTCTGAACAGACCGCAGCTGCCTGCGCACTTGCCGGAAGCCTTGTAGTTTCCAGCAACAAAGCCTATCCGTCCAATGCGGCTATGAACCGCAAGCTGCATCTGCTCTACGGAGCAGACCTGAGCTGCACCATCGCCAAGCAGGGCGACATCCAGTCCATCACGCTGCGCGCCTCCGCGATCGCAGACCGCTATGCACTGGACGGCGAAGCCGTTTTCGCAGAGCTGCTGGAAATTGTACTGGGCTGCGTTTTCCAGCCCAATGTGACAGACGGCGCTTTCGACGACACCGAGTTCCGTATTCAGCAGATGAATCTGTTGGACAGCATTGACGCAGAGATCAACGAAAAGCGGCAGTATGCCATTTCTCAGACCTATAAGACCGCTTTCGCCGGCGAACCGGCAGCGTTCTCCTGCTATGGCAGCCGCAGCGCCGCAGAAGCCCTGACCCCGGCATCTGCCTATGCTGCATTCCAGGAACTGCTCCGCACTGCACAGATCGAGATCTACTTTGTAGGGCCGGAAGCCATTCCGGGGCTGGCTGACACACTGAAAAATGCCTTTTCTGCCATTTCTGACCGCAAGGTGACTCCGGTAAAGTTTCTCAACCCCAGTTCCTGCAAGACAGAACCGGCAATTGTCCGGGAAGCGCTCCCGGTGAACCAGTGCAAGATGGTCATGGGCTGGAAAACCACCTATTCCGACCGCTATGCCCTGAAAATGATGGCAATGCTCCTGGGCGGCACCCCCAGCTCCAAGCTGTTCGCCAATGTCCGGGAAAAGATGAGTCTTTGCTATTACTGCGCAGCGAATTACAACGAATCCAAGAGCTTTATGCAGGTGGACAGCGGTATCGAAACCGAGAATCTGGAAACTGCACGGGATGCCATCGCCGCACAGCTGGACGCTATCTGCAAGGGCGACATCTCTGACGAAGAAATGGCAAGCACCATGATGACCATCCACAACACCCTCTGTGGCATCGGCGATACAGCGAGCAGCTATATCACCTGGTATTTCGGACAGTTCTGCCGCGGCACAAAGCTGACACCGGCAGAAGAAGAGGAAAACTACCGCAAGGTCACCAAAGAAGATATTATGGCTGCGGCAAAGTCCATGCAGCTGGACACGATCTATATTATGGAATGCAAAGAACAGGAGGCGGAGTAACATGGCAGAGACCACAATGACCACCATCAGTTCCCCAAATACCGGTGACAAATACACCCACATCCACCACAAAAGCGGCCTGGAGATCCTGGTTTGCGAAATGGAAGGATTCAGTACCACAGAGGCCATGTTCGGCACCAAGTACGGCTCCATCAACACCCAGTTCAAGACTGCTGCTGACAAGGACTACTGCACCGTTCCGGAAGGCATCGCCCACTTCCTGGAGCACAAGCTATTCGAGAATGAGGACTGCGACGTCTTTGATCTCTACGCCAAGACCGGCGCAAACGCCAACGCGTTCACCTCATTCGACAAGACCTGCTATTTCTTCAGCTGCTCCGACAACTTTAAGGCATCTCTGGAGATCCTGCTCTCCTTTGTCCAGTCTCCGTACTTCACACCGGAGAGCGTTGCCAAGGAACAGGGCATCATCGGTCAGGAGATCCGGATGTGCGACGACGATCCGGGCTGGCGGGTATTCTTCAATATGCTGGGCGGCTTATATCAGAAGCACCCGGTTCGTATCGACATTGCCGGCACTATCGAAAGCATCGCGGAGATCACGGACGATCTGCTGTACCGCTGCTACCGGACATTCTACAATCTCCACAACATGGTACTGGCTGTTTCCGGAAAATGCACAGTAGAAGAGGTGCTGGAGGTTGCCGACCGCCTGCTGAAGCCCTGTGAAGATCAGAAATTAGAGACTGTTTTCCCGGAAGAGACCCTGGACATCGTTCGTCCGGAAACCGTAGAAACTGCCGCAGTGGGACAGCCGCTGTTCAATCTGGGCATCAAGTGCCAGCCCCGGCGCGGCATGGACAATCTCCGGGCAGAAATGCAGGCGCACATCGCCATGCGCACCCTGTCCGGCAGTTCTTCCCCCCTGTACCAGGAAATGCTCCAGAGCGGACTGGTAAACGAGAGCTTCTCCAGTGAAGTATTCAACGGCGACGGCTTCTTTACCATGATCTTCGGCGGCGAATCCCGCGACCCCAGAGCAGTTCGGGAAAAGATCACCGCAGCCATCCTGGACGCACAGAAAAACGGTCTGGACGAAGCCATGTTCAACGAGTGCAAGAAAACCACCTACGGCAGTCTGGTGCGGGAACTGAACAATGTTTCTGCCGTGAACAACGCCCTGGTATCTTCTCACATGGCAGGCTGCGGTCTGTATGACACCATGCAGGTGCTGTCTGAAATGACACTGGAGGACTGCAACCGTTTCCTCCGGGAAGAGACCGACATCGCACGCATGACACTGTCCATCATTGCTCCTGCAAAATAAACCAAAGGAGGCAGGGATCTCCCATGAGATCCCGGGAAACATATGACAACTGATACAATCGGCACACTGGATTACAATGAGATCACCTTTCCGAAGCTGGGGATCGATCTGCATGTGAACAGCACCGCCTTTTCCATTGGCGGACTGGATATCCAATGGTACGGCATCCTCATCACCCTCGGACTGGTACTCGCCATGATCTACGCCTTTACACAGGTAAAAAAATACGGTCTGCACCCGGACAAGGTGCTGGACTGCATCATCGGCGGCATCATCGGCGGCGTCGTTGGCGCCCGTGCCTACTACGTTCTGCTGAACTGGGACAACTATGCCGGCGACTGGAAAAGCATCGTCAACATCCGCGAAGGCGGTCTCGCCATTTACGGCGGCATCATCGGCGCGTTTCTGGCAGGCTTCTTGGTGGCAAAGATCCGCAAGGTAAAGTTTCTGCCCCTGATGGACATCGTGGGCATCGGCTTCCTGCTGGGACAAGGCATCGGACGCTGGGGCAACTTTTTCAACCAGGAAGCGTTCGGCTGCAACACCGACAGCATCTTCGGCATGTCCGGCGGCCGCATTCAGGAGTGGATCACCGACCAGTATCCCTCTACCACCTATTTTGCGAACTTCGGCACAGCACTGGATGCATCTCAGCCAGTGCACCCATGCTTTCTCTATGAATCTGTCTGGTGCCTGCTGGGCTTCGTTCTGCTGGCGATCTTCGCCAAGAAGATCCGCCGCTATGACGGACAGATCTTCCTCATCTATATCTGCTGGTACGGTGCAGAACGCGCGGTAGTAGAAGGTCTGCGCACAGACAGCCTGGTCATCGGCAATGTGCGGATCTCACAGCTTCTGGCAATCTGCTGCGTGGTGGTTTCTATCATTCTGCAAATCGTCATTGGCACAAAGGTCAAGCGCATGGGTGTGGACTATCACATGTATAAGGACACCGCAGAATCCAAGCGCATCCTGGCAGAATACGCTGCCGAAAGAGCCGGCGAGGAAACTAAAACTGAAACGGTTTCAGATACTGAAACGGACAGCACAGACCATACAGAAGAAACGGCATCCTCCTCAGATGAGGAAGCAGAAGAGAAAAATGATTCGGAGAATCCCCAACAGGAAAAGGAGTAAACCACTATGGCAAAATTGATTTCGGGCAAGGAAGTTTCTGCCCAGATCCGTCAAAAGATTCGGGAACAGGCACTGGCACTGCGGGAAAACAGCGGCATCCAACCGGGACTCGCCGTCATTCTGGTAGGCAACGATCCGGCATCTCAGATCTACGTCCGCAATAAGCAGAAAGCCTGCGAAGAGGTCGGCTTTCACGCATTTGAGTATCGGCTCAACGAAAATTCCACAGAGGAACAGCTCCTCGATCTGATCGGCGTTCTGAACAAGGACAACAAGGTACACGGCATTCTGGTGCAGCTGCCTCTGCCGGATCACATCGACGAACAGCTGGTAATCAACACCATCTCTCCGGACAAGGACGTGGATGCATTCCACCCCATTAACGTGGGCAAGATCATGATCGGCAACTACAGCTTCCTGCCCTGCACACCTGCCGGCGTTATGGAACTGATCGACAGCACCGGCACCGATCTGGACGGCAAAAACTGCGTTGTCGTAGGCAGAAGCAATATCGTCGGCAAGCCCATGGCAATGCTGCTGCTCCATCGCAATGCCACCGTCACCATCTGCCACTCCCACACCAAGAACCTCAAGGAAGTCTGCGCAGCTGCGGATGTTCTGGTGAGTGCTGTGGGAAGAGCGCACTTTATCACCGCGGACATGGTGAAAGAGGGCGCTGTGGTAATTGACGTGGGTATGAACCACGACGAAAACGGCAAGCTCTGCGGCGACGTGGAATTTGCTGAGGTGGAACCGAAGGCAAGCTATATTACCCCGGTTCCCGGCGGCGTAGGCCCTATGACCATCACCATGCTTATGAAAAACACCCTTCGCGCTGCGGAACTGAAACAAAAATAAACTGACGTTTATTACACATAAAAAAGTCCTGTCGCTCCGGATCTCTCCGGAATGACAGGACTTTTTTTATCATTCACATTTAGTCGTTTGCTTCCTGCTTTGCAGCGTCCCGATCCATACGAATTGCCTTCAGGACAATGGCGCATTCCAGGCGCTTTTTCTCGATCTCGCAGGACAGCTTGTGTGCCTTGTGCACATCGCCGCTGAACTGATAGTTATTGGCATTACAGCCGCCGCTGCAATAGAATCTTGCCCAACAGTTCCGGCAGTCCGGCTTGCTGTAGATATGCGTCTTAGCAAAGTCAGATTTCATTTCACGGTTGAAGGTGCCGTCATCTACATTGCCCATTTTATAGTCTGCCTCACCGACAAACTGATGACATGGGTAAATATCGCCGTCCGGCGTAATGGCAACATACTCATTGCCGCAGCCGCAGCCGCGGAGACGCTTGATGGCACAAGGGCCTTGATCCAGATCCAGCATGAAGTGGAAGAAGTTGAACTTCTTGCCGGTTGCTTCATAGTCCAGGATCTTCTGCATCAGGCGCTCATACTCCGCAAAGATACGGGGCAGATCTGCCTCGGTGATGGCATACGGTTCTTCGGGATCTGCAATAACCGGTTCAACAGAGATCTGGTCAAAGCCAGCATCCAGCAGTGCAAAAACGTCATCGGCAAAGTCCAGGTTGTACTTGGTGTAAGTGCCGCGAACGTAATACTCCTTTTCGCCGCGCTGATCGACCAGCTTTTTATACATGGGGATAATTCTGTCATACGAGCCCTTTCCATCCACACGGGGACGCATCCGGTCGTTGACATCCTTTCTGCCGTCAATGGACAGAACCACATTGGACATTTCCCGATTGATGAAGTCGATCTTATCATCGGTGAGGAGCATGCCGTTTGTGGTGATAGTGAACCGGAACTTTTTCTTGTAGATCGATTCCTGAGAGCGGGCATATTCCACGATCTTCTTTACTGTCTCAAAGTTCATCAGCGGTTCGCCGCCGAAGAAGTCCATCTCCAGATTCACACGGTTACCAGAGTTTTGCAGCAGGAAATCCACTGCCTTCTTTCCGGTCTCATAGGACATCAGCTTTCTGCCCTCACCAAAGTCACCAGTCGAGGCAAAGCAATACTTACAGCGCAGGTTGCAGTCATGGGCAATGTTCAGGCACATTGCCTTAATGGGAGATGCCACTGCAAAGTTGGCATATTTTTCATAGTCGTCCGGGGAGAAGAGAATGCCTGCTTCATAGGCTTCCAGAATCTCCGCATAACAGGAGCGGATCTCCTCCGGGTCATAAAAGCGAGAGAGTTTTGTCACCACATCTTCCGGACATTCCGGTGCAAAAGGCGGCGCGATATTGTCCAGCATATCATAAGTCAGCTCGTCCACCACATGGACACCGCCGCTGTTGACATCCAATACCACGTTATAATCGCCCAATTTATACTTATGAATCATAATTCTGTTTCCTCTTTCCGGCTGCGTGGGGAAATGCAGCACCATAAAATATGGGTATAGATGCGAAAAAAGGGACAAAACTGTCCCTTTTTCGTATCGGTTGCAGACTTGCGTAAGTGGTTCAATGACCCCTTAGTGCTCGCACTTCTGGTTAGCTACTGTGCAGGAAGTCTTGCAAGCAGACTGACAGGAAGCCTGACACTTACCGCAGCCGCCCTTTGCAGCAGAAGCCTTCAGGTTAGCTGCATTGATGGTCTTGATGTGCTTCATTCGGAACCCTCCCCCAAAAAAGTTTAACTACATTATATCACAAAATCGCCGGATTTTCAAGCGTTCCATGCAAAATGGGAAAAAAATTTACATATTGGGTGCGGTTCTGTTATTTCGGCGGTTTACAGTGGGGAGCATTTACACCAGAGATGCCGCCCCACATGCTGCCGCCGCAAAGGCACGCCAGCCGCAGCGGACTCCCGGCAGTGTGCAGCCAGCACAGACCGCAGATCGTCAGCAGCAGCCACAGCAGCAGCCCACACAGCAACCCTGTCCGCAACCCCTTTCGGCGACGGTGAAAGCCGGCATAGCGCCCCATGCCATACCCGGACAGCAGCAGTGAAATGCCTGCCAAAAGGGAAAGCATCCACGGTGCTGCATCGGAGAGCAGCATCAGTCCGGCAATCATACTCAGAAAAAGCAGCAGCAGACCTATCCCCACCGGCAGTGCCGCCAGAAGATACCAACCTCCGGATTCCCAGAGATTCCTCCGCGCCTGAGGGCGTTTGGTTATCATGGACAGCACCTCCTTTTCACCAGAACAAACGCTGTTATCTCAAGCTTATGCGGTGACAGATGCCCATAGAACACAAAAACGGACTGTACCCATATACAGTCCGTTTTCTTTCAGAAATTCTCGTTATTCTGCTTAGTCCTTCAGCATGCCCTGATCGGAATCATCAGAATCCTTCTTTTTCTTCTTAGATGCTTTCTTTTCCTTGGCAGCGGCGATCTGCGCTTCCTGCTTCCGCTTTGCATTTTCAGTCATGGTCAGATTTTCCTGCACTGCCCAGTTCTTGATGCGCAGCTTATTGCGGTTGCTGGTGGTTTCGATAACGATGTTATCCTCGTTGACCTGTACCACCAGACCAACGATGCCGCCGATGGTGACGATCTCGTCGCCGACCTGGAGGCTGTCCTGCATTGCCTTTGCTTCCTTATCCTTTTTCTTCTGCGGACGGATCAGGATGAAATACATCACTGCAAACAGCAGAACCATAAAGATCAGATAGCCGAATGTACCAAAGCCGCCTGCAGAACTGCTTGCAGCAGAGCTGCTCTCTGCGAACGCTGTCATGCTGCAAACAGCACCTGTCAAGGCTGCCGTGCTGACAGCCAGTCCCAGTCTTGCGAAATTCTTACTCATGTTCAAAAGCCCTTTCTCCGTTTGCTGTGCGCTTTCGGAAGGTACTTACGCCTGATCGCGCAGCACTTCGTCGATGGACGCAGCAGCAGTTTTTCCGGCACCCATCGCCAGAATGACGGTTGCCGCACCGGTGACAGCATCGCCGCCGGCATAAACCTTGTCCTTTGTGGTAGCCATATCCTCGCTTACGATGAGACAGCCCCAGCGATTTGTGTCCAAGCCCTCTGTTGTCGAAGAAATCAGCGGATTCGGGGAAGTGCCGATCGCCATGATGACAGTGTCAACATCCAGAACAAACTCGCTGTCCGGAACAGCCACCGGCCGGCGTCTGCCGCTTTCGTCCGGTTCGCCCAGTTCCATGCGGATGCACTTCAAACCATTGACACGGCCATTTTCGTCGCCCAGGATCTCCACCGGATTGCACAGATTCTGGAACTCCACGCCCTCTTCTTTGGCATGATGTACTTCTTCCAGACGTGCCGGCATCTCTGCCTCAGAACGGCGATATACGATGTATACATGCTCTGCACCCATACGCAGCGCACTTCTGGCTGCATCCATTGCCACGTTTCCGCCGCCGACAACTGCCACAGCCTTAGACTGGATGACCGGTGTCGCATACTTCGGGTCATAGCCGTGCATCAGGTTGATACGGGTCAGATACTCATTGGCAGAGCATACACCCACCAGACCTTCGCCCGGAATATTCATGAACCGGGGCAGACCTGCACCAGAACCGATGAATACCGCATCATAGCCGTCTGCCATCAGTTCATCAACGGACAGGATCTTGCCGATTACCATATCCGGTTGAATATCTACACCCATATCCTTCAAGGACTGGATCTCCTTCTGTACAATGGTTTTCGGGAGACGGAACTCCGGAATACCATACATCAGAACGCCGCCTGCTACCTGGAATGCCTCAAAGACAGTTACTTTGTAACCCAGACGCGCCAGATCTCCGGCACAGGTCAGACCTGCCGGGCCGCCGCCGACAATTGCCACGCGCTTGCCGTTGGGCTGGATCTCTTCCTGCTTTCCAGTATAGCCATGCTCTCTGGCATAGTCTGCCACAAAGCGCTCCAGACGACCGATCGCTACCGGTTCGCCCTTCTTGCCGCGGACACACTTGCCCTCGCACTGATTCTCCTGAGGACAGACACGGCCGCAGACAGCCGGAAGGCTGTTGGTAGTGCGAATGATATCATATGCCTGGAAGAAATCTCCGGCTGCAACTGCTGCGATAAAATCCGGGATCGGTACCCCTACCGGACATCCGCTGACGCAGGGCTTTGCCTTGCAGTGCAGACAGCGAGTTGCCTCTTCCTGTGCCTGTTCCGGGGTATAGCCCATTGCAACTTCTTTAAAGCAGCGTGCCCGTTCCTTGGGGTCGCGCTCCGGCATCGGGACTTTTTCCGTTGCCATATTAAACTTTCCTGCCATGGTTACTGTACCTCCTTCCGAAACAGATTACATTCCTGCTCCTGCCGCTTATAAGTGCCGTTGCGGCGCATCAATTCGTCGAAATCCACCTGGTGGCCGTCAAAGTCCGGGCCGTCTACACAGGCGTACTTGGTCTTCCCGCCCACGGTCACGCGACATCCGCCGCACATACCTGTGCCGTCTACCATAATGGGGTTCAGCGAAACGATGGTTTTTACTCCAAACGGCTCAGTCGTCTTACAGACAAATTTCATCATCGGGACAGGGCCGATGGCAATGACTACATCATACTTCTTGCCCTGTTCCAGCTGCTGCTGCAATACGTTGGTAACAAAGCCCTTTGTGCCATAGGAGCCGTCATCGGTGCAGAGATACAGGTTATCGCTGCATGCACGGAACTCGTCCTCCAAAATGACGATATCCTTGTTGCGGAAGCCGACGATGGTGTCAACTTCCAGACCCAGACTGTGCAGATGCTTTGCCTGGGGATACGCGATGGCACATCCAACACCGCCGCCGATCACGCAAACCGACTTTGTTCCCTCCGGCAGCTCTGTGGGAACGCCCAGCGGGCCGACCAGATCCAGGATCGAGTCGCCTGCTTCCAGCAGAGAGAACTGCCGTGTGGTCTCACCGGCGATCTGAAAGATCAGGGTAATTGTGCCGCCCTCGCGGTCATAATCTGCTACAGTCAGCGGTACGCGCTCACCGAACTCATCCAGCCGGAAAATAATAAACTGTCCCGGCAGAACCTTTTTTGCGATCAGCGGTGCTGCAATGCGTACCATCACAACAGCATCGTTGAGCTTTTTCTTTTCTACGATCTGAAACAATTCTTTCACCTCATGCAATCATATCAGCCGTGCCAGCGCCTATCCGAAAGCGCACCTCTATGCGAAAAGCCGGAAAACGCTGTTGCAAGCCGAATGAAACAAGCCGACAGACCGCCGGCTTGTTCTTTGATCCATATTTACAGTTGCCGCCTCTGTGGACAACCGTTTCATTTATTCTGCGGAATCGTCCTCTGCCGGTTCTTCGATCGGCACTTCAAAGGCATCCATGTCCAGATCGCTGTAGTCAAACTCCAGCATCTCGCCGCAGCACGGACACGGCATCTCGCCTTCTTCCAGAACAGATTCACTCAGAGCGATGACATTATTGCAGGACGGGCAGACTGTCTCATAGAGTGTCTCATCATCGTCGTCGTCAAAATCGTCATCATCAAAGTCGTCGTCATCACAGGAATAGTATGCGTCGTCGTCATCGTCCTCATCATAGACAATGTCTTCCAGATCGCCCAGATCCTGATCAAACAGATCGCAAACCTCTGTCAGCTCGTCTACCTGGGTCTGCAGATCGGTGACATATGCTGTCAGATCCTGCATCACATCCAGCAGCTGTCCCAGTACCTTGCCTTCTTTTGTGCTGGTCAGATCCAGTTCCATACCGTCGACCATGCCGCGTACATACGCCATCTTATCCGTCAGGTTCATTTGAAATACCTCCTGTTCAAAACACGGGCTGCATCCTGTGCAGCACCGAAAATGTTTGCATCAAGCAGATCTTGCCGCTTATGCTCTTTCCATATACTCACCGGTTCTGGTGTCGATGCGGATCATATCGCCCTGGTTGATAAACAGCGGAACCTTGATCTCTGCACCGGTTTCCAGTGTTGCCGGCTTGGTTGCGTTGGTAGCAGTATCGCCCTTGAAGCCCGGGTCTGTCTCAGTAACTTCCAGTTCTACAAAGTTGGGCGGCTCTACGCCGAATACATTGCCCTTGTAGGACAGAACCTTGACTTCCATGTTCTCCTTCACGAACTGGAATGCAGAACCCAGCTTAGAGCTGTCGATCGGCTGCTGCTCATAAGTTTCCATATCCATGAAGTAGTACAGATCGCCGTCGCTGTACAGATACTGCATGTCCTTACGCTCGATATAAGCGGTCGGATACTTATCAGTCGGGTTGAAAGAACGCTCTACCACTGCGCCAGTGATAACATTCTTATACTTGGTGCGGACGAAAGCGGCACCCTTACCCGGCTTAACGTGCTGGAATTCGATAACCTGTACCACGTTGCCATCCAGTTCAAATGTGATACCGTTTCTGAAATCGCCTGCTGAAATCATAAATTGAAACCTCCGTTTTATTTCTAGGGAATGGGGGTCGATCCCTGATACTCCCTATCTTTCATGCAACGACAGGAAATCGCCCTGCGTGAAAGCAGAGAATCCCCTCAAAAAACATTGCTTAATTTTATTATACAACATAATCGCTGTCTTTGCAAGACTTTCTGCAAAAAAATTTACGTTTCTGCTGGAAAAATCTTTCGTTTTCTTCCTGCAAAATCACTGCGCCCATCAGCTGATCATCACCAGCACTGCGTTCCTCTGTTCTGCGGCATGGGCATAGAACGCCTGCAAATCCGCAAAGTACTCCTGCAATTCCTCACGAATGTCATCTTCCTCATCCGGTCTGTCCCAGATGCCCGGATAGATCTCTGCCTGCGCAAAATCGGCCATCTGCAATGCTGCCAGACGTGCGGCAAAATCCACCTCGCGCAGTGCCTGTGCAATTTCTTTTACGCGATTCGACGGAATGCCGCCCACATGTATCTGCCGCCGTGCCAGGAAGATGCTGCCGCACACCGCCTCTGACAATGGATCATGGTCTGCGGCATCTGACAGGGTATCTCCGGTCAGTACAAAATGCAGGGCATCCCACATCTTATCCAAAACGCATATTTCCACATTTTCATCCTCTGGCAGTTCCTCTTCCCATTCCACCAGACCTTGTTCATCCAGTTGTCCCAGGTGTTCCAGTTCTGCGTCGGAAATCTGGTAATATCCCGCATACATTCCCATTAGATCAGTCTCCTTTTACAGCACCATCAGTTGTTTCGGCGCTTCAGTCAGATTCTCGCAGCCGTTCTCCCGAATGACCACAAAGTCCTCGATGCGCACACCGAACTCACCCGGCAGGTAGATTCCCGGTTCTACTGTCACCACATTGCCGGGTGCCAGCTTTGTCAGCGTTCCCGGAGAAGCGTTGGGAAATTCATGGATCTCCAGTCCTACGCCGTGTCCCAGAGAATGCCCGAAGTTGTCGCCGTAGCCTGCCTCTTCGATGATATCCCGTGCCAGCTTGTCCATGTCTCTGCCGGTGATACCTGGCTTTGCGCCGTCAATGCCGGCCGCCTGAGCTTTCAGCACAATATCATAGACCTGCTGCATTTTTTCGCTAGGCTGCCCCACGCAGACAGTACGGGTCATGTCGCTGTGATAGCCGTCCACCATAGCGCCGTAGTCCATCAGCACAAAGTCCCCGTTCTGCACCATGCGCTGCGCCGAGGGCACACCATGAGGCATAGAAGTCGCTCTGCCTGTCAATGCGATGGTGGGGAAAGATTCTCCCTCTGAGCCGTTTTTCATCATGGTCTGATTCAGCCGCAGCATTACGTCCCGTTCCGAAATGCCAGGCCGCAGGAAATTGCAGATGTCTGCAAAAGCGATCTCCGCGATGCGCTGCGCCTGCCGGATCTTTTCGATTTCTTCTGCACTCTTTACGGTACGGCATTCAAAAATCAGACGACTCAGTGTATCACTTTGATCGAAGCGAACCTGATTGCCCAGGTGCTGCTTCAACTTAAAAAACTGACTCAGGGTCATGTCCATTGTCTCTACCGAAAGGGTTCGCGCATGATGCTTCTGAAGTAATTCCCGGAGCTGCGCGAACAAGTCATGCTGTTCGATAACGGTGCAGTCCTTCACGCACTCCCGCGCCTTTTCGATATAGCGGAAGTCGATGATGAGATAGGCAGCATCCCGGAAGCAGACAACTGTTCCGGCAGAGGACTGCATCCCGGTAAAATACCGGCGGTTCACATCCGATTGAATCAGTGCAGCATCTGTCTCAGCCGGCAGCCGCTGCATCAGCGTTTCCAAACGACTTTTCATGATGAAACATCTCCTTACATTTCAGAAAGCGCCTGAAGCGCCAGAAAATAACCATTGATACCGAAGCCGGCGATCGTTCCGGCGCAGACCGGGCTCAGTACCGAGTGCGAACGAAACTCGTCCCGTGCATAGATGTTGCTGATGTGCACCTCCACGCAGGGGATGCGGATGTCGTGAATGGCATCGTGAATGGCATAACTGTAGTGGGTATATGCCCCGGCATTGATGACAACGCCGTCAAAGGTATTCCGTGCTGCATGCAGCTTGTCAATGATCGCGCCCTCGTGGTTGGACTGAAAGATCTCGCACTCCAGTCCCAGTCCCTCTGCACGATCCAGGATCATGCGGTTCAGATCCGCAAAAGTGGTATTGCCGTAAACGCCGGGTTCTCGCTCTCCCAGCAGATTCAGATTCGGCCCGTGAATCACCAATACTTTTTGTACCATATCAGTTCAGCTCCTCGTTTTCTTCATATATTTTTTTCGGCAGGAACGGAAGCTCCATTCGCCGCTTGAATTTGAAAAACTTCGTCTTTTCCATTTCCATAGGGAACACAAAAATACAGGGCACGCGAAACAAATTCGCGCCCAGCACATCGGTAAAGATCTGATCGCCGACAGCGGCGACCTCCTTTCGGGGCAGTCCCATTTTCTGCACTGCCTCCCGATAGCCCTTGGAAAGCGGTTTTTTCCCTTCACACACAAAGTCCAGTCCCAAACGTCTGGCAAACGGTTCGACTCTGGGCGGATGATTGTTGGACACCAGGCACAGTGCGATCCCTGCCGCCTGCATCCCGGCGACCCACGCTTCCACGCCCGGGGCGGGTACAGGATTGTCGTGTGTCGTGAGTGTATTGTCTATGTCCAGCAGCAGCCCCCGGATGCCCATTTTCCCCAGAAGCTGCGGCGTGATGTCACATACGCTGCGCAGCGCAATTTTTGCCCGAAACAGCATGGATATTCCTCCTTTCGGCAGAGCGGTACAGACCGCAGTTACATTATACGCCTTTTTCTCTGCCGGAAATGTCGAACTACGGTTGTTCATCTACAAAAAACGGGCGCACTTGTTACAAGTGCGCCCGCCTGCTGTTATCGCAATACTATTTATTAATACTTGCGCTTACGAGCAGCTTCAGACTTCTTCTTACGCTTTACAGAAGGCTTTTCGTAATGCTCTCTCTTACGAACTTCAGCGATAACGCCGTCCTTCGCACAAGATCTCTTAAAGCGCTTCAGAGCGGTGTCCAAAGACTCGTTCTTACCAACGCGAACTTCTGCCACTTACATTTCCCTCCCTTTGCCGCTACGGCAGAGGCTAATCTTCCGCCGGATCCTAACGACCAGACTTCTGATCTATACCACCAACAATCCCTTTTTAGGAGCATCGGGTATCAGCTAAACCTGTCATGCTGCAAACTTTTTTTGCAATATAATTCATTGTACCACATATTTTAGAATTTGTCAAGTGTTTTTTTCACAAACTTAGAAATTTGTTATTTTACCACAAAATTCACAAGTTTCTTTGGCACATATATCTGTTTCACAATATTTTTACCAGTTGTCGCTTCTATTATTTTTGCATCGGCGGCAGCCTGTTCCAGAACAGCATCCTTTTCTGCATCTGCCGGGATCTCCAGCTTTGCCTTTACCTTGCCGTTGATCTGGACAACGATCTCGATCATATCATCCACGCACAACGCTTCGTCATAGGTCACCCATTCCTGTTCGCTGAGAACACCCTCACAGCCGATCACCTGATACAATTCCTCGGAGATGTGCGGTGCAAACGGATACAGCAGGATCAGCAAATCACGGAATTCCTTCTTGGTGATAGAGCCGGCATCGTAAATATCATTCAGCAGCGTCATCATTGCCGCAATGGCAGTGTTGAACTTCATTGCCTCGATATCCTCAGACACCTTCTTGATGGTCTTGTGTATCTTAGAACGCAGGGCGTCACTGTAGCTGTCGCTGTCGGTCATCTTGTCCTGAAGCGCCCAGATACGGTCGATAAAGCGCTTGCAGCCCTTTACACTGCTCTCGCTCCAAGGCGCGGCCTTTTCATAGTCGCCCATGAACAGCACATACAGACGCAGCACGTCTGCGCCATAGACATCGACAACATCATTCGGGTCAACGACATTGCCTCTGGACTTGGACATTTTCTCGCCGTCCGGTCCCAGAATCAGACCCTGTGCGGTACGCTTTGCATACGGCTCCGAAGTCGGCACCAGATCCAGATCATACAGGAACTTATGCCAGAACCGGGAGTAGATCATATGACGTGTTACATGCTCCATGCCGCCGTTATACCAGTCTACCGGCATCCAGTATTTCAATGCTTCCTGAGAAGCAAATTCCTTGTCATTATGCGGATCACAGTAGCGGAGGAAGTACCAGGAAGAGCCTGCCCACTGGGGCATAGTATCCGTTTCCCGTCTTGCGTCTGCACCGCACTTCGGGCACTTGCAGTGTACAAAGGAGTCAATCTTTGCCAGCGGGCTTTCGCCGTCCTTACCCGGTTCAAAGTTCTCTACCGGCGGCAGACGCAGCGGCAGCTGGTCATAGGACACCGGCACCATGCCGCACTTCGGACAATATACGATGGGAATCGGTTCCCCCCAGTAGCGCTGACGGTTGAACGCCCAGTCTTTCATCTTGTACTGTACGCCCTTTTCGCCGCAGCCCTTTTCCGCCAACACTTCCAGCATCTTTTCAATGGCATCCTTTTTGTTGGAGATACCGTTCAGAATGCCAGAGTTCACCATTTCGCCGTCTCCGGTATAGGCTTCCTTGGAAATATCGCCGCCCTTGATGACTTCGATGATGTCGATGCCAAACTTCTTGGCAAAGTCATAGTCACGGGTATCGTGTGCCGGCACAGCCATGATTGCGCCAGTACCATAGCCCATCATAACATAGTCGGAAATGTAGATGGGAATCTCTTTGCCAGTGATAGGGTTGATGCCGGTGAGACCTTCGATCTTCACGCCGGTCTTATCCTTGACCAGCTGTGTCCGCTCGAACTCACTCTTCTTGGCACACTCTGCCTTGTATGCATCCAGATCTGCAATGTTGGCGATGCTGTCGCGATACTTCTGGATGATCGGATGCTCTGGCGCAATGACCATAAAGGTCACGCCATACAGCGTATCCGGGCGTGTAGTATAGATGCGCAGCTTTTCGTCTGCGTGTTCCTTGATCGAGAAGTTGACAAATGCACCGGTAGACTTGCCGATCCAGTTCTGCTGCTGGAGCTTGACGTTGGGCAGATAGTCCACCTCTTCCAGTCCCTGGAGCAGCTTGTCCGCGTATTCTGTAATGCGCAGATACCAGACTTCCTTGGTTTTCTGGACGATCTCGCTGTGGCAGATGTCGCACTTTCCGCCCTGAGAATCCTCGTTAGACAGAACCACCTTACAGCTGGGGCAGTAATTGACCAGTGTCTTATCCCGGAAAGCCAGTCCCTTTTCAAACATTTTCAGGAAGATCCACTGTGTCCACTTATAATACTGCTCATCGGTGGTGTCGATCACTCTCGACCAGTCGAAGGAGAAGCCGACGCGCTTGAGCTGTCCGGTAAACTTTACGATATTGTCATCGGTCACCTTACGGGGATGTACACCTGTCTTGATGGCAGTGTTTTCAGTCGGCAGACCATAGGCATCAAAACCGATGGGGAACAGTACGTTATAGCCTTGCATCCGGCGCTTGCGGCTGACTACTTCCAGACCAGAGTACGCCTTGATGTGACCGACATGCATACCGTGACCGGAGGGATACGGAAACTCTACCAATGCATAAAACTTCGGCTTGGTATGATCCTCCTTGGCGCGGAACGAGCCGTGCTCTTCCCAGTATTTCTGCCACTTGGGTTCTACAGCGGCAAAATCATATTTGTTGCTCATATATATCATTCCTTTAATTATAATTTACTCAACATAGTTCCAAGGCTGTGACACTGTTTCTTTCAATTTTTCCTCGATACTGTCACAGTTCCATGTTTCATTCAGATCAAATTCGCATTTCATACAAACACGACTGTCTTTCTCCTCAATCTCCCGTCCGGCATAATAAAATTTCACATAGATTGCATAAGTGGTCTGATACGCATTGTCTGATTCGGATGTCAAATGAGAAAACGGCGGCGTATCCCAAAAATCACAATAAAGTGCGTAGATCTCCTCCGCTTTTTCAGAAACGCTATCGGCCGTCATATCAAAGTAGAGATTCCCCTCAATAAAATCAAAGTCAAGATGTTCACTCTCCTGCGGTGTCCCGAATGCCATGACGGATTCTTCGGTTACTGACGTATTGATTTGATGCTCCTGACAAAAAGACGCCCAGGCAGCTGCCTCATAATTCTCACGCACACTTTTGTGCGGAAAATGCCGGATTGGCAGCAAGCCATCCCAGCTGCCCTTTGACCAACCGGATATGACAGTAAATACCACATCTGGATTTTCTTTCGGTGAAACCGTATAAAAAGTATAGATTCCGCTGTCTGTCTTTTGCATATGGCTGTCACAAATTGTAAACGCTTCTCCATATTCATCTTGCAACTGACGCATTATCTGCCATCTGCCGTCCGGTAAAAGAAATTTGACAAGCACTGCGATCCAAAAGACAAGAACCACAAAAAGTATTCGCCATTCCGTCTTTGACTTTTTCGGTTTCCCGCTGTTATTTTCCAAAAAACGCCTTGACATTCTTTTCAAATACCAACACTGCAGCAGCGCCGACATCCAGGAGTCCTTCCAGCAGATAGATCCACTGGCTTCCCAGATTGCTGATATTTTCTGTCAGGTGGGACAGGAACATCAGCACCAGAAATACGGCAACGATATAGTTGATGTACGGGACACGATTCAGCATCAGTACCAGCGCCACCACACCAACGATGAGCATAATGATGTTAGAGACGCTGAATGCTCCGATAAACAGATTTAGAACTGCCTTTACGATCATGTAAAGGCCGATGCCGAACACCCATTTTTTACCCATGGTTTCCATGCTGCAAGATCCTTTCTTCTATCGTTATTTCTAAAAATCCAATCGCCGAAGGCGGCATTAGATTTTTTTGATGCAGCTATTTTTCTAAAAAAATGCTGCCGAGATCCAGGGCGAGAAGCCCTGGTCGCTGTCCGCAGACAGCGAAACTCTCTGCGCCATACTTTTGGCGCAACGGAGAAAAGGGTGAGAAAATCGACAGATTTTCGAGGGGAAACGAACACGACCGTTTCCCCTGGCTGCCCTTTTGAAAAAAGCTTACCCTTGAAAATGCCCCAGTGGGGCATTTTCAACGCTCTAAACTCAATCCGGCTTTACCCACTGCGAAATATCCACCGGTTCTGCGTCTGCCCAGAGACGTTCCAACTGATAGAACTCCCGTGCATCTTTACAGAACACATGCACGATCACATCGGCATAGTCCAGAACGACCCAGTTCGAGCCGTTTCCTCTGCCCTCCCGGTGCATCGGCTCCACACCTTTTTCTGACATCTGATACTCCACCTCATCTGCCAGTGTCCGGGTATGTGTGGTGCTCGTACCGTTTGCGATCACAAAATAGTCTCCCAGAATGGTGAGATTCTGTACACGGAGTACCTGAATGTCCTCCGCACGCTTGCTGTCCAGTGCCTTTACGATCACTTCTAAAATTTCCTGCTGCGTCATTATGGTTCCTTTCCGGCAGCACCGCGCAAAACCTGTCAGGCATGTGCACACAGTGCCGCATCGTTCTTTTACTGAGCGCCGTCGTTGCTGTCGCCCTTGCTGATATCGTTCAAATTTTCTTGTGTGTCATCATAGTCTCTCGCCAGATACTGTCCCTCCGGCACCAGTTCAACAATGGCGCTTTCCTCAGGATAGATCTCGTTCTGATACGGGCGGAAATAGCCGTTCAGGAGATCGATGGTCGCCGACTTGTGGATGGAATATACCGACTGCGCCGAGCCATCTCCCGGATAATAGGTCGCACCCTCACCCGGCACCATAAAGACATTGACATTGTCCATAGTCAGGCGCTGGGATGCAAAATCCGCCACCATGCTGATCTGTTCCAGAGACAGGTCTGTGGCGATCCACTGGTTCTTATAGATCTTCTGCATCGCACTCATCAGCTCAGTCTGGCTCATGTTCAGCATTTTTTCCATGGCTGCTGCCAGGAAGATACGCTGTGCCTTGACACGTCCGATGTCGCCCTCTGCATAGCCGTGGCGGAAACGGACAAACCATTCCGACTGCTGACCGTTCAGCGTCTGCTCGCCTGCCGGCAGGATCTTGTCTGCCTCATAGGTGATCTGCTCCGGCAGCGTAATGGGAATACCGCCCACCGAATCCACGATGTTGGCGATATCCACACAATTCAGCTTTACATAAGCGTCCACATAAATGCAGAAGTTTTCCTGAATGGCATCGACGACACGCTGAATGGGCGTTACGCCGGTCTCCTGACCGCTGTGGTAAATGCTGTTGAACTTCGCTGTAGAATAGGACGCATAGTCCGGCATGTAGGAGTCACGGGGAATCTGGAGGATATTCATGCTGCCTGCGATCAGATCAAACTGCAGGATCCAGTCCACATCAGACAGCTCACCGCTTTCATCCATACCCAGGAACAGAATGGTATACTGTCCCTCAATGGTCTGCTCCAGATCCAGGCCGTCGTTCAGATCAGAATCCAGATCGCTTTTCAGATTCAGAGCGGCTGCATTGTTGGAATCCACCTTAGACAGCGTGCCCTCTTTTTCCACCAGCGGCTGCCACAGCTTCCAGTATTTCATAATGGAGACCTGCTGTGTGGTGACTGTATTGCCGTCGATCTTTTTAAAGTTGATGATCGGCGCGTTAAATACCATCAAAAGAATCAGAACTGCGCTGATGACAATGCCGCCGATCATCACGGCGAGATCACGCGGGCTGTTTTTCCTTTGCTTTTTCGGTGCATAGTATCCGTATTCTTCCGGGTGGTTCTTTCTGCTCATGTGCAATAATCATCCTTCCTGCCGGTGCAGCTTTGTCAGTATTTCGTTATATGCTTCTACAGTGTGGTGCGGGATCAGTGCCTCCCGGTGCACCAGCTTTGTCAGCGAATATGCCAGGGCATAGCCCATGCCGGCATCCAGGCTTTCCAGTGCTTTTTTCCGCATGGTCTCCACATCCGGATAATCCCGCTCTGCGGAGATCATATCTGCCAGATAGACGATTTTTTCCAGGTCAGACATTCCAGCGCGGGCGATGGTATGAAACCGCACGGCACGGAGTACATCCATATCCGTCACGCCGAACTTCGTCCGCAGCAGCTCTGCCCCGGCGATGCCATGCCATACCTTAAACGCTTTGCGCTCTTCCAGGCACACATCCATGACGGACTGCATCATCAGCGTATACTGCACATCCTCCGGCTCTTCTTTGCAAATATCATGTACCAATCCGGCAAATCGTGCCTTTTCCACATCCGGAAAGCCAAACCGCTCTGCCAGCATTGCGCTGGCTTCTGATACGTTTTTGGAATGGGTATAGCGCTTCTGAGAGAGATGTTCTTTCAGATATGCATCATATTGTTCCAGCTGTTCCATCAAAAATGCAGACTCCTTTCTTTGGAATCTGTCTGGGTTTATTTCCAGCAGATCACGCAAAACGCCCGCCCGCAGCACCGGACGGCTTCAACTGTATCATTATGAGTTGTACAAATTATGAGATACTATATATTGTACTACTTTTTGCGGTAAATAGCAAGAAAAATCTGTGTGATTTTTTCGGTTCTCCCGAATTTTTGTAGAAGATACGGTATAGACCGGGGCATCACACAAAAAAATTTTGCCATATTGCAATAAAAACGCCTGCTGCGCCTTTAGCTGCGCCAGATCTCCGTCCATCCGGGAAACCACGCCCAATGCTGCCGTTTGCAGGATCTCCTGCCAGCAATGCCAGTGCTGAAATGCAAGGAACATATCGCTTCCCACCAGCAACACCAATTCTGCGTCCGGATACCGCTGCCGAAACAGCCGAACGGTATCTACAGTATAGCTGACGCCGGAGCGTTCCAACTCACAGCTGTCCACTGTACAAAAAGGCAGTTCCTCTGCCGCCAGACGGCACATTGCCAGGCGGTCTGCACCGGATGCCATATCCGGCTGCTGCTGTTTAAAGGGTGAAACATTCGCCGGGATCAACACCACTCTGTCCAGTTCCAGCCCCTCTTTTGCCGCCTTTGCCAGGTGGAGATGTCCGTTATGGATGGGATTAAAGCTGCCGCCGAACAGCCCGATGCGCTGCATCAGAACTTTACCACCGGCTCTTTGGGATTCCGTTTGAACAGCACCAGACGGCTGCCGATGACATGCACGATCTCAGAATCTGTCTTTTCTGCCAGTTCCTGCGCCGCTTCCCGTGCATCCAGAGGACAATTGTCCAGAACATGGATCTTGATGAGTTCCCGCTTGCGCAGGGCATCGCTTACCTGCTGTACCAGTGTTTCGCTGATGCCGCCTTTTCCCACCTGAAAAATGGCCTCATATGTGCTGGCGATACCGCGCAGTGTCGCCCGCTGTTTGCTTGTCAACATAAAGATATTCTCCTTTTACTTTTCTTCAAAAAATGCTTTTAACTGCTCCAGTGCTCTTCCGCGATGGCTGATCCGGTTCTTTTCTGCCTCTGTCATTTCCGCCATGGACTTTCCGTCCACATAGAACAGCGGATCATAGCCGAAGCCATTTTCTCCTCTGGATTCTGTGCCGATCACGCCCTCACAAACGCCGGAAAACGCCTGCGCTGTGCCTTCGGCATCCAGATAGCAAAGCGCGCAGACGAACCGCGCCGTGCGCTTTTCTGCCGGAACACCGTCCAGCTCGTGCAGCAGCTTCGCATTGCGGTCAGCATCCGTAGCGCCCTCTCCGGCAAACCGGTGGGAATACACACCTGGCGCGCCGTCCAGCGCATCCACCATCAGGCCGCTGTCATCGGCGATGACCGGGCAGTGCATTGCCGCATAAACTGCCTGCGCCTTGATCGCTGCATTTTCTGCAAAGGTCGTTCCCGTTTCTTCCACATCCTGGACGAAGCCGGCTTCACGCTGAGAAATGACTTCCAGTCCGAAGGGCTTCAGAATTGCCTGAAACTCCCGGAGTTTTCCGGCATTGTTGGATGCAATGATGATCTTTTCCATAATTATTCCTCCGTCGGTTCAAACAGGGCACGGACAAAATCCTCTCCGCGGAACGGCTGGAGATCGTCGATCTTTTCGCCCACGCCGACCAGTTTTACCGGAATGCCCAGTTCATTGCGAATGGATACGATGATACCGCCCTTTGCAGTACCATCCAGCTTTGTCAGCACGATGCCGGAGATATCCGCTACCTCCTGGAACAATCTCGCCTGGTTCACGGCGTTCTGTCCGGTGGTAGCATCCAATACCAACAGGATCTCCCGATGGCAGCCCTCCGCTCTCGTCTCAATGATGCGGTTGATCTTCGCCAGCTCCTGCATCAGATTTTTCTTATTGTGCAGCCGTCCTGCGGTGTCGCAGATCAGCACATCACAGCCTCTTGCCTTTGCCGCATCAATGGCATCATAGACCACCGACGCCGGGTCAGAGCCTTCGGCATGCTTGACGATATCCACGCCGGCGCGCTGTGTCCAGACTTCCAGTTGGTCAATGGCTGCCGCACGGAAGGTATCCGCCGCAGCCACCAGCACCTTTTTGCCCTCGCCTTTCAGCTGATGGCACAGTTTTCCGATGGTAGTGGTCTTGCCGGCACCGTTGACGCCGATCACCATGACAATGGTGGGCTTGGTGGGATACTCCAGTGTCTGATCTTCGCCCAGCATCTCTGTGATGATCTCCTGGATCATGCCCATGATCTCCTGGGGATCCTTGACGCCGCGCTCCTTGACGCGCTTCCGCAGGATGTCACAGATCTCCACAGACGTTTCCGGGCCGAGATCACTGGTAATCATGGTCTCTTCCAGTTCGTCAAACAGGTCATCGTCAATCTTGGTGAACCCATTCAGCACCTGCTGCATCCGGGACATCATGGCATCCTTCGTCTTGCGCAGTCCGTCGCGAATCTTCGCGAAAAAGCCCTTTTTCTCCGGCTGTTCTTCCGGTTCGGTTTCTTCCTCCGGTTCGGTCTCCTCTTCCGGTTCGGCTCCTTCTTCCGGTTCGGTTTCTGCTTCCGGTTCAGTTTCCTCTTCCGGTTCGGCTTCTTCCTCCGGTTCAGTCTCCGCTTCCGGTTCAGCTTCTTCCTCCGGTTCAGTCTCCGCTTCCGGTTCAGCTTCTTCCTCCGGTTCGGTCTCCTCTTCCGGTTCAGTTTCTTCTTCCCGTTCGGTCTCCTCTTCCGGTTCAGTTTCTTCTTCCCGTTCAGTTTCCTCTTCCGGCTCAGTTTCCTCTTCCGGTTCAGTTTCCTCTTCCGGTTCAGTCTCCTCACTTTTCAGGATTCCGGCAGCTTCCAGTGCAGCCTGCCGCGCCAGAGCGATCGCCTCCTGATGCTGCTCCGATTCTTCTACCACTGCCTGTGCCGCAAGACGTGCCTTTTCCACCTCGTCCTGCTCCTGCGCTTCCTGTTCCCGGATGGCAGCAGCGGCAATGTCCTCCTCGGATTCCGGCAATGCTTCCGGAGTTTCTTCTGAGAGTTCCTGCTCCGGCAGTTCTTCCTGCACCAGTTCTTCTTCCTGCTTCTGCTTATTGCGTTTCCAGAACGGTACGCCCTTTTCTTTATTCTTATTTTTCTTGCCAAACAAGCCCATGGTACACCTGTCCTTTCTATCTGAGTTCTTCCTGTTCCATCCGCAGCAGACGGGAAATACCGTCCTCCTGCATGGTCACGCCATAGAGAACGCTCGCCTCTTCCATTGCGCTGCGGCGATGTGTCACTAGAATAAACTGCGTGGTATCCGTAAAATTCTGCAAATACTGGGCATAGCGCTGTACATTTCCCTCATCCAGCGCCGCGTCGATCTCGTCCAGAATACAGAACGGCGACGGCCGCAGCCGTAAAATGGCGAAATAGATGGCGATCGCCACAAAGGACTGTTCGCCGCCGGAGAGAGAGATCAAATTCTTGATGACCTTTCCCGGCGGTGCGACCTTGATCTCGATGCCCGATTCCAGTACATTTTCCGGATCGGTGAGTTCCAGCCGCGCCTCGCCGCCGCCAAACAGATCCCGGAAGATCTCCTGGAAATTCCGGTTGATGACGGAAAAGCTCTCCGAGAAGATGCGCTGCATCTCTTCAGTCAGCGAGGTAATGAGGTCTTCCAGTTCCCGTTTTGCCGTCTCTGCATCCTGCATCTGTTCCGACAGGAACTGATACCGTGCGGAAACTTCTTCATATTCGGCGATCGCTGCCACATTGACCGTACCCAATCCGCGGATGCGGCTTTTCAGACTTTGCAGTTCCCGCTGCGCCGCCTGGAGATCTTCCAAGGGCTGCGCCTGTGCCTGTGCCTCTGACAAGGACAACTCATACTGCTCCAGCAGCTGGCGTATGACACCGTCATAATCGCTCTGCACGGCGATCTTTCGTTCTTCCAGACGGCTCATCTCGCCGGAGAATTTTTCCCGGACGGCATTGTTTTCCCGCAGTCCGCTCTGCATCTCCCGGATCTGCTGATCCTGGGCATCATGCACTTGCTGCCAGTGCCGGATCTCTGCCTGTCCGTCGGTACGGCTCGTCTGCATTTGTTCCAGTTTGGCATTGCCCTGAACAATCTCTTCCTGCTTCTGCCGGATGCGTTCTTCCTGCATCGCAATGTCGTTTTCGATCTGCGTCTGTTTTTCTGCCACAACGTCCTGCTGATCGTTCTGCTGCTGCATCTCCCTGGACAGGGTATCCATATCCTTTTCCAGTTCCATCACAGCAATTTTCAGCTGTGAGCGCTGCTCTGCAAGACGTGTTTGCTCCTGCTCCAGAGCGCTGCGCTGATCGGCTTCCTGAGACAACATCTCCTGTCCCTTGCGGATCGCCTTTTCTACCTCTTCTGCCTCTTCGGCAGCGGCAGTATATTTTTCTCCGGCTTCCTGCAAACGCTGCTGCAAAGCCGCCTGCTGTGCCGCAGCTTCTTCCAGACGCTCGCTGTTCTGCTTCCGGAGATATTGTTCCTTTTCCAGCTGTGCAGCCGCAGCGACCTGTTCCGATTCTGCCTGGCGGCACTGCTGCTGCAGCGC
This sequence comes from Ruminococcus bromii, assembly GCA_963590855.1. Taxonomy (GTDB): domain Bacteria; phylum Bacillota; class Clostridia; order Oscillospirales; family Ruminococcaceae; genus Ruminococcus_C. The sequence goes on along the minus strand of CAVAQT010000011.1, from coordinate 24,829 downwards.
TTCCATTTGCTGTTCCAGCTGTGCGGACTGTGCCTGCGCCTTCTGAAAAGCCGCTGCTGCCGCCTGCTCCTGCTGTTCCAGTGCCTGAACCTCTCCGGAAAGCGCTGTCAGCTCTGCCCGGCGTGTCAGCATACCGCCGGAACGCATTGCCGAACCACCGGTAAACGAACCGCCGGCATTGATAACCTGACCGTCCAGTGTCACAATACGAAATCGATATTGATACGCCTTTGCCAGTGCTGTGGCACTGTCCAGATCTTCTGCCACAGCCACACGCCCCAGCAAAAACTGAACGACGCCGGAAAATCGCTGGTCATAGCGCACCAGTTCACTTGCCATGGCAATAAAGCCCTCGTGCCGCTCCAATCCGGTCTCATTCAGCATTCTGCCGCGAACGGATGTCAGCGGCAGAAATGTAGCACGTCCGGCGCGCTGCTGCTGCAAAAAGCGGATCCACTGTTTCGCAGCATTTTCATTTTCCACAATAAGATTCTGCATAGCGCCGCCCAGTGCGGTTTCCAGCGCCACGCCGTATTTCTGATCGGTGGCGATGAGCTGTGCCACCGTGCCGAATACACCACGGGGCTTGCCGCCGTCTGCCCGGAGCACTGCCTTGACGCTGCCGCCGAAGCCCTCCATGTTCCGTTCCATATCCTGGAGCAGCTTCTGGCGCTGCCGCTTTTCCCGAAGCGCAAAGATCGCCTGATCCCGGTTCTTTCTGCCCTCTTCCAGTGTCTGCACTGCATGGGCATAGCGTTTCTGGAACCCGGCACGCTGATTCTGCACCTGCTCCAAAAATGCCTTTGCCTGTTCTGCCTGCTCTCTGGCAGCATCGTATATGGCATTCTGACTGGAACATGCCTGCTGCAATGCACTTTGCCGCATGCCCTGTTCTGCCAGCTGCGCCTTAAATTCCTCCTGCTGTCCGGCAGCTGTCTGCTGCATCACACGCAGCTCGCTCTGCCGCACCAACAGCTTTTGCAAAATGCCGTTCGCCTGTTCGTATTCCTCGCCCCGGCGCGCCGCCTGCTGTTTCAAGTCCTCCCATTTCCGGTCGGTCTGTTCCGTTTCTGTCCGCAGCACCTCGCGCTTTTGCCGCAGCTGTGCCGTCTGCCCTGACAGCATTTCCAGGCGGCTCTCCATGCTTTTGGACTGCGCTGCGATCTCCTGTTTCTGCTGATGCAGGCTTTCCAACATTTGCTTGCTGTGCACGATCTCATTTTCGCAGACCGCCACTGAGGCGCGCAGCTGCGCCGCTTCCTCCTCCGCCTGCTGGATCTTCTGGCGGATCTCCTCGATCTTCAGGGTGCTTTCCTGCATCCGCCGATAGCCCTCCTGCACCTGAGCATCTGTCCGCTGGATCTCCCGTTCTACATTCTGATACTCCGCCTGTGCCTGGAGAAAGCCGTCTGACAGCCCGGCAAGCTTTTCCCGGAGTGCGCTCAACCGGCGCACCCAGAGAGAGACCTCCAGCTGTTTCTGCTGTGCTGCCAACTCTACATACTGCTTTGCCTTTTCCGCTTGCTGCCGGAGGGGTTCTACACGGGATTCCAGTTCCAGCACAATATCCTGCAGGCGCACCAGGTTGTCCTGTGCAGCATCCAGCTTGCGCTGTGCCTCCTGCTTCTTATAGCGAAACTTGGAGACACCGGCTGCCTCCTCAAAAATGTCCCGGCGATCCGTGCTTTTGGCGCTGACGATCTCGGCGATACGGCCCTGTCCGATGATGGCATAGCCGTCACGTCCCATACCGGTATCCATAAACAGCTCCGTCACATCTTTCAGACGAACGCTTTTGCCGTTGATGCGGTACTCACTGTCACCGCTGCGATACAGCTTTCGGGTAACACTGACTACAGCACCATAGGTATCTCCCAGTTCGCCGGTCTCGTTGTTGATCTCCAGCGTGACCGCCGCAAACCCCATTGCCTTCCGGGTTTTCGTGCCGGAGAAAATGACGTCCTCCATCTTGTTGCCGCGAAGGGTCTTGGTGGACTGTTCTCCCAACACCCACCGCACGGCATCACCGATATTGCTCTTGCCGCTGCCGTTGGGGCCGACTACGGCAGTCAGACCCTTGTCAAAGTGCAGCTTGATCTTATCGGGAAAGGATTTAAAGCCTTGTAATTCCAGGGATTGCAGATACATTTCTTTGTCTCACCTCTTTTTGGAGCATTTCGGCAGCACCACACAAAACACACCTGACGGCGCTGCAAGTCTTATGCGGTATTGCCTTTATTTTTGGGATTGCAGCACGCGCACGGCGTAGATCTGATTCTGAAAGTCAGACAGCGGCACGATCTGCTCCTTTTTCTGCAAAGGATCCATGCACTGATACGTTCCATCCTCGCTGCCCACCAGCAGGACATAATGGGTGCTGCCGCTTTTCGGCATCTTCACCCGGACAATGGGGAAACAGCCGTCCGCCAGATACTCGTCCAGTGCGCCATCCGGCAGTTCCGCAGCATCCTGCCGCAGCACCGGAACGCCTGTCACTTGTTCCAATACGTCCCACTGTAAATTTCCCTGTCCGTCATACACGTCCTGTTCCGAAAAGAACCGGTTCACTTCTCCGGCATCTGCATCTTTCGGCAGACCATCCACGGAGATCTGCTGCATTTGCAGCGCCGCCGCCACACAGCAGGTCAGACAGCCGGAATCTGCCATGTGATAGGAAGATTCTCCCAGAGCATCGTCTTTCCAGCGGTCGTCTTTCTGACGGAAGATCACCGTTTCTGCTGCCGCAGTCTCCCGGGAAGTCTCTGCGGTGACAGACTGTGCCGCCTGACGGAAATGCCTGTAGCACAGCGCACCGCCTGCCGCCAAAATCACCGCTGCAAGAACGATTGCCGCGAACCCATATCTTTTTCTAGTCATGCACTTCCTCATTTCTCCGTATAGATCCCATAGCATTTCCCATCTGCAAGGAGTGTACCCGGTGACACCGCAGCACTTTCCTGCACCCGAAGCGTTACACCCTGCTCTGCCAGTGCCTTTCGGTTGCAGCCATGCTGCCCCAGCACCTTGCTCATGGTACGGGATGCCGTTTCCACAAAGAGTTCCGGTTTTCCACAGTCCGCCGCCGCCTTTTGCAGCTGCCGCAGATACAGACGGGATTCCGCCAGTTCTCCGTATGCCGGGTGAAAATATCCGGCGCGCATCTCTGCCCGGAGCGAGGGGGTATCGTGCAGCCCCAGACGGATCACACGCACCCCTGCGTCATGACAGCGGCACAGGGCATCAGCGCAGTAGTCCAGCACCTCTTCCTGTGACAGCACCGGATACACGCCAGGCTGACAGTATTCCGCCAGCTTCGTTCCGGCGAGTACCACCGTGGGATAAATGCGCAAAGTCTCCGGCTGACATGCCAGAAGCTGTTCCAGAGTGTCATATTCGTCCTGCAATGTACTGCCGTACAGCCCCACCATCTGCTGCAAGCCCAGAGAAAATCCTGCCTGCCGCAGCATAGCGCTTGCCGTCCGAACTGCCCGGGCATCATGTCCGCGATCATTCAGGCGCAGCACACGGTCACACATGCTCTGTGCCCCCAGTTCCACCGCTGTCACATGATACGCCTGCAACCGTTCCAAAACTGCTGCATCAATGGCATCCGGGCGCGTAGAGATGCGGATGCCGGAAAACTTTCCTTCGCCCAGAAACGGCTGCGCCGCCTCCAGCAAGGCGCTCTGATACGCCGGTTCTACTGCGGTAAAGCTGCCGCCGAAAAAGGCGATCTCCGCCGATTCCAGCGTCCCGGCATGCTCCAGCATTTCCCGGCAGGTCTGTGCGATCTCCTCTGGTTCCGGCGCATGGGCTGTGCCGCTGATGGTGCGCTGGTCGCAGAAGCTGCACTGATGCGGACAGCCGCGGTGGGGAATGAAAAAGGCAAGGGTCTTATGCTTTGCCATATCCCATCAGCGACAGGGCTTCCTTGGCCGCCTGCTGTTCCGCCGCCTTTTTGCTGTGTCCCAGTCCCTTGCCGATCACATTGGAGTTCAGGCAGACTTCTACCTCAAACGCCTTATCATGATCCGGGCCGTACTCGCTGACCAGAACATATTCCACCTTTTCCTCCGGATTTTTCTGTACCACTTCCTGAAGCTGTGTCTTATAGTCGTGGAAACCGGAGGGCTGTTTTTTCTCCTCTTCCGGATCGTCCGGGATAAACCGCAGGATATGGCGCTTTGCCGCATCCATGCCGCCGTCCAGGAAAATGGCAGCGATCACTGCCTCAAAAGCGTCCGCCAGAATGGAAGAGCGCGATCTGCCGCCGGTATGCTCCTCCCCCTTGCCCAACAGCAAAAATTCGCCCAGGTGGATCTCCTTGGCGAAAACGTGCAGTGCCTTTTCACAGACCATAGATGCCCGGAGCTTGGTCAGCTCACCCTCCGGCAGTTCCGGATACTTGTGAAACAGGAACTCAGAAACCACAATAGACAGCACGCTGTCTCCCAGAAATTCCAGGCGCTCATTGCACTTGCGTGTCTTGCGCTTTTCATTGGCATAGGATGAATGAGACAGCGCCTCCAACAGCAGGTGCTTGTCCTTGAAATGATAGTGAATATAGGTTTCAAACCGTCCTAAATCTACATACTCTGTATGTTCCATGATTGCTTTCCCTCTATTTCTTTACCGGTTTTCCGGTATTTTCTGCAATGGTTTGTACCACATTTCCGGCAACACAGTCTCTCGCCTGGCGAATGGCATTGAAAAACGCCGTGCCGTCAGAACTGCCGTGCGCCTTGATGACTGGCTTCTGCACGCCCAGCATAACTGCGCCGCCCACTGCCTTATAGTCCATCTTTTTGGTAAGTGCCTTGATCTTCGGCAGAACCAGCAGCGCCGCCAGCTTTCCGGCAAATCCTGCGAACAGGTTGCCCTTCATCTGGTGCGCCATAAACTTGCCCATGCCCTCGTACAGCTTCAGCGCCACATTTCCGGTAAAGCCGTCTGTGACGACCACATCCGCTGCGCCGGTGGGCAGATCTCTTGCCTCAATATTGCCGATGAAGTTCACCGGCGCCTGAGACAGCTGCACATAGGATTCCAGTTCCAGTTCTCTGCCCTTGGTCTCCTCTGCGCCCACGTTCAGCAGTGCCACACGGGGCTTTTCTACCTGCATGACGTTCTGCATATAAGCGCTGCCCATAATGGCAAACTGCACCAGCATTTCCGGGCGGCAGTCGTTGTTTGCGCCGCCGTCAATGAGCAGAAACGGTGTGGTCTCTGTGGGCAGCACCGGAGCAACGGCAGCACGCTTGATGCCGGGGATACGCTTTACCAGAAAGGTTGCACCCACCAGCAGCGCGCCGGTGCTTCCGGCACAAACAAAGGCATCGCCTTTGCCGTCGTGCAGCGCCTGCATTCCCACTGCCATGGAGGTATCGGCATGCTGTTTCAACAGCGATGTCGGCTCTTCATGGATGTCGAATACCGCCGGAGCATGCAAGACTTCCATACCCTCCAAAGACAGATTGTTTTCCTCGGCACAGGCGCGGATCTTCTGCTCGTCTCCGACCAGTGTCACCGTCACGCCCAGTTCCTGCACCGCCTGTGCGCCGCCGCGGATCACTTCAAGCGGTGCATTGTCACCGCCGAATGCGTCGATTAGTATATTCAAGATATATGATCTCCCTTATGTTATTGTTCTGCGTCACGCAGACAGGCTTCCAGCGCCGCCATACCGCGGTCGGCATATGCCTGGTACTTTTCCTGCTTTCCCCGGATACGCTCCGGCAGATCGGGCAGGATGCCCATATTCGCGCCCATAGGCTGGAAATTCTCCGTAGGTGCACTGCTGATGTATGCCGCCAGAGCGCCCATCATGGTCTCTCTGGGCAGAATGAACGGTGTCTTGCCCTGCAAACGGCGCGCCAGGTTTTTTCCGGCGAGGATGCCGCTTGCCGCCGATTCCATATAGCCTTCCACGCCGGTCATCTGTCCGGCAAAGTACAGGGTGTCCTGTCCGCGGAAGTGATAATCCGCATCCAGCAGACGCGGGCTGTCCAGGAACGAGTTCCGGTGCATTACGCCGTAGCGGTGAAACTCCGCGTGTTCCAGACCGGGGATCATGGAAAACACGCGCTTCTGCTCCGGGAATTTCAGATTCGTCTGAAATCCCACCAGATTATACATCGTTCCCTCCCGGTTCTCCCGGCGCAGCTGCACCACTGCCCATGGACGGTGACCCGTGCGTGGATCGGTCAGCCCCACCGGTTTCAGCGGCCCGAACCGCATGGTGTCCGGCCCACGGGATGCCAGAACCTCAATGGGCATACAGCCCTCATAGACACGGAATGCATCTTTATCGCAGTCATGCAAAGGCGCACGCTCTGCGGAAATCAATGCCTCGTAGAAGTTCTCATACTCTTCCTTATTCATGGGGCAGTTGATATAGTCTGCATCTCCTCTGCCATAACGTGCTGCAAAGAAAACCTTTTCCGGATCCAGACTCTCAAAGCTGACAATGGGTGCAGCCGCATCAAAAAAGCTGAGCCGCGTCCCGCAGCGTTTTTCAATATCTGCCGCCAGTGCGCCGTCTGTAAGCGGCCCGGTAGCCACTACCACCGGCGTATCCGGGATACGATCGACCACTGCGGTCTCGAGGGTGATATTGGGATGATTCCGGATGGCTTCGGTGGCGAGATCGGAGAACTGCTTCCGATCCACTGCCAGCGCACCGCCGGCAGCCACTGCCGATTTCCGGGCGCACTGCATCAGCAGCGAACCCAGACGGGTCATTTCTGCCTTGAGCAGTCCTGCCGCAGAATTGATGCGGTCGGCTTTCAGGGAATTGGAGCAGACCAGTTCCGCCAATCCCTCGTAATGATGCGCCGGGGTATACTGCACCGGCTTCATCTCCAACAGCTGTACGGAAAATCCGGCTTCTGCCAACTGCCAGGCAGCCTCACAGCCTGCCAGCCCGCCACCGATGACGGTCACATCTGCCATTTACGCACCTCCTACCGGACGGGAATAGCCGCAGCCCGGCTTTTCGCATACCAATGTGCCGGACTTTCCGCCCTTCTGGAACAAGGTACAGCCGCACTGAGGGCACTTTTCCTCGGTGGGCACATTCCAGGTCATAAAGTTGCAGTCCGGATAAGCGCTGCATCCATAAAAGCTTCTGCCGCGCTTGGACTTTTTCAGAATGATCTTGTTGTTGCACAGCGGACAGGAGCCGGCGGTTTCCTGGACGATCTTCTTGGTGTTCTTGCACTCCGGGAATCCAGGGCAGGCCAGAAAGCGTCCATAGCGTCCGATCTTGATGACCATATTTCTGCCGCACTGGTCGCAGACGATGTCTGTCTCCTCATCCGGCACTTTGACGCGCTTGCCTTCCATTTTTTCCTCGGCAGTCTCCAACGTCTTGGAGAAATCGCCATAGAACTCTTCCAGCGTATCCACCCAGCTCTTTTTGCCCCGTTCCACATCATCCAGATTGTTTTCCATCTCTGCGGTAAACTTTACATCCAGGATGTTGGGGAAATGCTCCTTCATCAGCTCTGTGGTCACTTCACCCAGAACGGTCGGCTTCAGCTGCTTGCCCTCGCGCTCTACATAGAGGTGCGTGGTAATGGTGGTGATGGTCGGCGCATAGGTACTCGGGCGGCCGATGCCGTTCTCTTCCAGCGCCTTGATAAGCGTTGCTTCGGTATAGCGCGGCGGTGCCTGGGTGAAGTGCTGGTTGCCCTCCAGGGACTTCACCTTGATCTCCATGCCCTTTTCCAGTTCCGGCAAGTTCTTGTTTTCGCTCTTGTCGCCCTTGGTGTCATCGTACAGCACGGTAAAGCCGTCGAACTTCACCGTCGAACCGGTCGCCTTAAAAATGCAGTTGTCCGCTTCGATCTCTACAGAAACCGTATCCATCAGTGCATCTGCCATCTGGCTTGCAATAAAGCGCTCCCAGATCAGCCGATACAGCTTATACTGATCGGCGGTCAGGCTGGACTTCACCCGTTCCGGTGTCATGTCCGGCATAGACGGACGAATGGCTTCGTGGGCATCCTGAGCGTTCTTCTTGGACTTATAGGCTCTCGGCTCCGGCGGCAGATAGTCCGCGCCGTATTTCCCGGTCACATAATCTGCGGCAGCCTGCTGCGCCTCTGCGGAAATACGCAGGCTGTCAGTACGCATATAGGTAATCAGACCGACTGCACCCAGTCCATCGATATCCACGCCTTCGTACAGTTCCTGTGCCACCTTCATGGTACGCTTGGACTGAAAGCCCAGGCGGTAGGAGGCATCCTGCTGCAGGGTCGAAGTGATAAACGGCGGCGCCGGGTGACGCTTTGTCACACGCTTTTTCACGTTCTGCACAGAATAGCTGGCATTTTGCAGCCGTTCCAGCAGCGCATCTGCGGCAGCCTTGTCCGGGATCTCTGTCTTGTCCACCCGTTCACCGTCCACCTTTACCAATTTTGCCGCAAACACCTTACGGGAAGGCGGCGCAGTGAACTTTGCGTCAATAGACCAGTATTCCTGGGGCACAAATGCGCGGATCTCATTTTCCCGATCCACGACCAGACGTACCGCAACGGACTGTACACGTCCGGCAGACAGACCGCGGCGCACCTTTTTCCACAAAAACGGGCTGAGCTTATAACCCACCAGACGATCCAGGATACGGCGCGCCTGCTGGGCATTCACCAGATCCAGGTCGATCTTGTGCGGATGACTCATACCAGCCTGAATGCCGCTCCGGGTGATCTCGTTGAACTCTACCCGATCATCGGCATCCATATCTAAATGCAGCATCTGTGCGATATGCCATGAAATGGCTTCTCCCTCTCTATCCGGGTCGGTTGCCAGATAGATATGGTCGCACTTTTTTGCATGTTCTTTCAACTTTTTAATGACGTCTTCCTTGCCCTTCATATCGGTATACTTGGGCTGAAAGCCGTTTTCCACATCCACGCCCAGCTTAGACTTAGGCAGATCCCGGATGTGTCCCATAGAGGCAATGACATCATAGCCCTTGCCCAGATATTTCTGAATGGTTTTCGCCTTTGCCGGCGACTCCACGATCACTAAATTCGACATAATTCTCTCTCGTTCTCTCTCAAAGCAGGTTTTTCTTGGACGATTTGCCCCGAATCATGGTCTGTTCCACATTCTGAAACAAACTATACCGGACAAAAACCGGTTTCTACCCCATCCGCCGGAATTGCTTTCCCGGCAGCCGTTCCAGTTTTCCATACAGTTCTAATTCTGTAAGCGTTGTCGTCAATTCTTCCATAGGCGCTTCCAGTTCTGCCGCGATCTGATCCATATGCATCACATCTTGTTTTTGCAGCAGAGACAGAACCTCCCCTGCCAGTCCCTCCAGATCTTCTTCCGGCATGGGATCTGTAACAGGGTCAGGCTCTTCGGAAAGCGCTGGTTCCGGCACGCGCACCTTTCGCGCAGACGGCTTCGGAAGCGACTCCGGCTCGCCAAGCGTCATGACCGCACTCTCCGACTTTTCCCGCATTTCATCATACAACGCAGAAGCGCCGATCATGTGGGCATGACTGGTGTAATATTCATAGACGATATCCCGGCTGTCAAACACCGGGATCGCACCGTCCCGAAGATATTTTATCACACCCATATACCGTTTGTCAAATATGTCCGCCGGCGGAATGCAAAAAACATCTCTTCCCTGTTCCATGGCATTCTCCGCCGTAATGAGCGCACCGCTTCTGAGCGGTGCCTGAACCACCAGTGTTCCCATACTGAGACCGGACAGCACCCGGTTTCGCAGCGGAAAGTTCGACGGCGCCGGCGAAGTGCCCGGCAAAAACTCCGACAGGATCAGACCGCGCCGGGCGATCTCATGCTTTAAGTTGGCATGCGGCTGCGGATATGCCACATCCAGTCCGCAGCCCATCAGTGCAATACTGGGTTTATCCAGTTCCAGCGCGCAGCGGTTTGCGGTGATATCAATGCCCACCGCATAACCGGTCACCGGGACAAATCCCATCTGCACCAAATCGCGGCAGATGGCTTTTTCCGCCCGCAGGCTGTACTCTGAGGGATTTCGTGTGCCCACCACAGTCAGCAAAAGGTGATTTTGCAGCAGAGAGCTGTCACCCTGATAAAACAGAAGCACCGGCGGATTCACAATGGACAACAGCTGTTCCGGATACGCCTCTTCTCCGTACCAGAGAATCGACAGGCGCAGTTTTTCACACCGTTCCAGCATTTCATCCACTTTGTCATCGCCGGTCTGACGAATGCGCCGCAGCGTATGCTCCGGCAGATGCAGTTCTGCATCTGTTTCCGGATGCCGCAGCGCCGCAGCGGTTTTCTGCGGAGAACCGTAATGGTGAAGCGCTTTCCAGATTCGGGGACTTCCCGCCCCGAACACCATCACCAGCCACAGCAGGCAGCGGATTTCTTCCATCTTACAGCCCTCCGTTTCCGGTCTGTGCCGCTTTTTGCACTTCCCAGAGAATAATGCCGGCAGCCATTGCCGCATTCAGCGACTCGATCGTCCCATGCATGGGAATCGTCACCCGGCGGTCACAGGCGGCAGAAACTTCTTCCGGCAAGCCGTTGCCCTCGTTGCCAATAACGACCGCCGTTCCCTTTTGAAATGCACACTGTCCCACCAGTTCCGCCTGACCGGAGACAACGGCGGCACAGGTCTCCACGCCGGCATCCGCACAAGCCTCCAACACCGGTCTGATCTCCGGCACACAGCAGAGAGACACACGAAACAGAGAACCCATTGTTGCCCGCGCAACCTTGGGACTGTAGATGTCACAGCTTGCGCTGTAGATCACCCCGTCCAGTCCCAGAGCATCTGCGGTGCGCAGGATCATGCCGGCATTCCCGGGATCTTGCAGCTGGTGCAGAACGGCGTAGCTGCCGCCGGGTCGGATCAAAGCCGAAAGTGCCGGCGCATGGGGCATCTGACAGACCGCGTACACACCCTGGGAATGTTCCGTTTGAGAAAGCTCCGCCGCCAGAGCATCTGAAAGCAGTGCGCAGCGCACACTCTCCGCCGGAATCGGAATGCCCTCTTCCTGCCAGCGGGAAAGGCCGTCCTCCGTCCAGAACAGCTGTGTCAGCACCGCACCATTTTTCAGTGCATCCGACACCAACCGAAAGCCCTCCAGAACAAACATGCCGCTCCTGGTACGCTCCTTCCGGGAACGCGCCAGCTTGCGGTATTGTTTTACGGCGGCATTTTCCCGCGCAGTGATTTTCAACAGCGTTTCCATATGTTCCTGCACCTGCTTTCGTCGTGGTTTGCATTTTCCTCATGATACAACAAAACACGCCCCGTATCGTTTCCAGAGCGTGTTTCGCATTCGATCCTTACAGAGCAGCCTTAGCCTGTTCTACGATTGCAGTAAAGCCTGCTGCGTCATGAATTGCGATCTCAGACAGCATCTTGCGATTCAGTGTGATGCCAGCCTTCTTGCAGCCGTTCATGAACTGAGAGTAGTTAATGCCGTTCATCTTGCATGCAGCGGAAATACGAGTGATCCACAGCTGACGGAACTCTCTCTTCTTCTGCTTTCTGCCGATGTAAGCATAGTTGCCGGACTTCATGACAGCCTGTTTTGCCATCTTGAAGTGCTTGCTCTTGCTGCCCCAATAGCCCTTTGCCAGCTTCAGGGTCTTATTTCTTCTCTTACGAGTCATCATTGCACCTTTAATACGTGCCATAGTTATTTACCTCCGTTATTTCTCAGATTCCAATCAAAGCCCGATCTATCGGCTTAGAGATACGGCATCAGCTTCTTCAGAGCCGGTGCATTTGTGCTGTCAGCGATACCAACGGTACGAGCGATTCTCTTCCGCTTGGTGTCCTTCTGGGTCAGTCTGTGTCTCTTGTTGGTCTTCTGATACTTTACTTTTCCGGAAGCAGTCATCTTAAAGCGCTTTTTTGCACCGGAATGTGTCTTGGTCTTGATCTTTGCCATGGTGAATTCCTCCTGTTTACTTCGATGCCTTCGGTGAAATGAACATGACCATGCTGCGGCCTTCCATTTTCGCAGGCTTATCAACAACGCCAACTTCTTTGCATGCTTCCTGGAAGCGCTTCAGAAGTTCTTCGCCGATCTGCGGATGTGCGATCGCACGTTTCCGGAAACGAACAGAGACCTTCAGCTTGTCGCCGCCCTGCAAGAACTTCTTTGCCTGGTTGACCTTCGTCTCAAAGTCATGGGTGTCAATGGCAGAAAACATCCGGATCTCCTTGATGGAGACAACCTTCTGATTTTTCCGGGCCTCTTTTTCCCGTTTCTGCTGTTCAAAGCAATACTTGCCGTAATCCATGATCCGGCACACCGGCGGCTTTGCGCCCGGTGCGATCTTTACCAGATCCAGATCTTTTTCATAAGCGATCTTCTGTGCATCTCTTGCAGACATTGTGCCGAGTTTTTCGCCGTTCTGACCGATGACCAGAACTTCTCTGTCTCGGATTTCCTCGTTGATCTGCAGTTCCTGTTTGCTGATAAGCCAGCACCTCCAAACATGTTATTTTCAAACAAAAAAAAGCGTCCACTTTCTGGTGAACACTCCTTCTCCATACGTCAAAGCGATCCTCTCTCCGGAGAGAAAAGCCATGATACACGAGTATTGACCGTTTCGACTATGCGCCAAACGGTGAGAACGGGAATGCTCTTCTTTGTTTACTTTTGCTATTTTATCATGTTATCATCCGTCTGTCAAGCAATGCCCTGATATTTTACAATTTATTTACAAGTTAGATTCTGCACTGCGTCAAAACCACTTTTCCAGCCATTCCACGCATTTCAGCTTTACCGCATAGCGTTCGTGATGCCGCAGCAGATCCTGTTCCGACTTACCGAAAGCGTCCTCGGCAGTCTCTTCATCTGCGGTGACTTCGCAGGCATTGGGGACGCACAGGGACGGGTACATCACGCACCACCAGTTCTGCCCCTGTGCCGCGCCGATAGTAATGCGCAGGGCGGTGTATTCTCCTGCCGGCATGACCCAGTCGCCGTAAGTACGATCATCAAAAGGCATCTCCACCAACTGTGCTTTCACCGAATAGGAATAGCCGGCATCCCAGACCAGCTGTTGTGCGGTCTGCTCCAGAACTTCCAGATTTTCAGCCGCAATATGCTCCGCATCCTCCACAGATTCCGCATTGCCGTCAAAAAGCGTGTCCGCCTGCTCTAACACCTTGTCCCGTACCTTCAGTTTCAGCGCCTGGTCGTCAATGCTGTCCGAGTTCGCCAGGATGTGCAGCCGCAGCACATTCTGCTCCAGAGACCGGTAGCTCTGCGCCGTCCCCGACAGTGCCGAACAGCAGACAGCGCCGATCATGCCCAATAACAATGCCCATTCCAGTTTTTTCATATCGTTCACCTCGATGAGAGTATGCACCGAAATGGGGAAGGTTATACTTGCGGAGGGATTTTTTTCATGGTATAATAGAAATGAAAATCACATTTCGGCAGACGGCATACAAAGCCAACAGATGTGTTTTATATGCTGCTGCCTTTCTCGACTGGAGGAGTCCCCATGAAAACATATACTATTATCGGCGGCGTCAACGGTGTCGGAAAAAGCATCTTTTCCGGTGTTTTGCGGCGGCAGCGGCTAGATTTAGGAACGATCATCGACCCCAATCATATTGCTGCCAAAGAACACTGCGACAAACTGGAAGCCGGAAAACTTGCCATCCAGGAAGTCGAACAAGCAATAGAAAACGGCTGGAATTTCACACAGGAGACCACACTATCCGGAAAACGCACTCTGCAAACAATTCTTACGGCACGGCAAAATGACTATCAGATACGGCTGTACTATATCGGTGTCAACTCTGCCGAGGAAAGCCTCAGCCGCATTGCCAACCGGGTGAAAAAAGGCGGTCATGACATTCCGGAAAAGGATGTGCGGCGCAGATATGAAAAGCGCTTCACCGATCTGAGCAAAATCCTGCCCTATTGCGATGAAGCGCATTTTTTCGACAACGAAAACGGCTTTACAGAAGCTGCGGTTTATCAGAACGGCGAACTAATCCCCATCTGTGAAGCGCTGCCGCAATGGCTGCAAAGCTTCCGGGAAATGTTCCTGAAATAGCTTCTACAGCACCAACTCCGCCAGAATCGTATTCGACACCAGAAATCCCTTCGGTGTAAACGCGATCCGATCTCCGGCTTTACGCAGAAAGCCCAGCTTGCAGTAACGCTCCACTGCAGCTTTCTTTTCAGAAAGCCATGCCGCCGGAACACCCTCTGTCAGCCGCATCCCCAGCATCAGCCGTTCTTCCAGGGTGCAGGGCGCATCGTCCTCCATTTCCACTACCTGCACAGGCTGCTCCAAAAACGATTCCACTGAGGACGGCACGAAAAATCGTCTGCCGCTCCAGCAGGAGTGCGCTGACGGGCCGATGCCCAGATACGGTTCGCAGTGCCAGTATTTGCAATTGTGCCGGCTTTCAAAACCGGGTTTGGCAAAGTTTGAGATCTCATACTGGGCAAAGCCTGCCGCGCCCAATTGTTCCACGGTTTGCAGATACAGATCTGCCGCCGTATCCTCATCGGGACACTGCGCCGCGATATGCTGTTGCGCAAAGGCAGTTCCCGGTTCGATCTTCAGCAAATAGGCAGAAACATGCACGATGGGAAGCTGCGTCAGCTGCCGGATGGTTGCTTCCAACTCCTCCGGAGTCTGTCCCGGAAGCGCAAGCATCAGGTCACAGGACAGATTGTCGAATCCGGCCGCCGCAGCTGCGGTTACTGTTTCTATGGCTTCCTGCGCGGTATGCAGCCGCCCCAGGCATTTCAGCTGGCTGTCTGAAAGCGACTGCACCCCAAAAGAAAGCCGGTTTACGCCGCTGTTCCGGAGCTGGCGCAGCTGTGCCGTGGTCACTGTGGCAGGATTCACCTCTAGCGTTACTTCCGCATCCGCTGACAGCGAAAAGCACGCACCGGCAGTCTCTAAAACCTGCCCGATCTGCGCCGGAGACAGCAGGGACGGTGTGCCGCCGCCGAAATAGACGGTATCCACAGTTTCCGAACAGGCATAGTGCCGCAGATTCCGGCAGACCGCCTGGGTATATGCTTCTAATCGTTCCGGCTCAGCTGCAATGGAGTAAAAGTTGCAGTACGGACATTTCCGGCGGCAAAACGGCACATGGATATAGAGTCCGACAGCCATCAGCTCAGCACGTCATTTCGGATGGGCTTTTCCAGCGGGCCGAAAAAGGCATCAAAGATCCGGCACAAAACATATGACGCAATCACTGCGCCAGCCATGTAGGCGTAATCCCAGGTGGAATTGCCCTTGAAATAGATCAGCAGCACGATCACCAGAGCGACAATATACACCAGTGCGCTGAAGATCATGGAAGCCTTTCCATTGACACAGTGCTGACCGCATTCCATGCAGACTTTGCCTTTGGTGTGCAGACCGCCGGTAAACGCCTTTTTCAGCGGATTGAAAGATTTTGCGCCGCAGTGCGGACAAGTATAAATTGATCTCATAGGTAAGAGTCCTTTCCGAGTGTTGTTTTTTTAGTGTCACAAAACCGCTGCATCAGACAGGCTTTGTATAGTCTTGCTTCAATTATAGTAGGTTATGCCGAAAAAGTCAAGGCGGCAACAAAAAAACCGCCGGCAGGACGTTCCCTGTCGGCGGTCGTTATAATTTCAGAAAATCATTTTTCAGCTAAGCTGAGAAAAATCAATGTCATAGCGATTTTCTGCAAAGTACGGAGAATCAGCAAAGCCGCTTCCCAGACGAGAACTGCAGATCATTGCACTCATAGCATCGAGAAGATTGACTACGCCGTCTGCATTGATATCCATGAGGTTTTTGCAAACAGGATTATTGAAAGAATAACCTGAATAGAGGTATGACGTACCATCACGCACCATGCAATACTCTCCAATATTTTCAAGCGGCTGCAAGCTCGCTTCTGCATAGGTTTTCATTTGACTTGCAACCAATTTACTGTTGATAGAATCACTTGTACTTGTCCCGGCCAATTCAGTATCGCCAAAGTAATACTCTGCATTTTCCATAATCAGATCTGCATCTTCCTGATCCAATTTACCGTCGCCGTTCATATCACCGAGACTTTGCATTTCCTTCGACAGCAGATACGGATCTTCATACAAAAAACGTGTTACCATCGCAGCATCATGTTCTGTGATGTAGCCATCTACATCTACGTCACCCTGTTTCGGCTCGAATACAGTAATCAAATTTATGTCATATCGACCATCCGAGTAAGCCGGCCCAACTAATCCTGCTCCTTCTTTTACGCCCTGTCCCATGCAGCAGGAAGAGTCCAAATTGGTCAGAACGCCATCCCCATCAAAATCCAGCAAATTGAAGTTCACCTGTGTGATGTAGTGATCGTTCCAGTTAGAACCAATATGATTTTCTTCCACGCCGTCCAGGGTGTTGACGACCTTGATGTTACCCTTCACAAATTCCTGAACAAGACTTAAAATATACGCTGCAGAGCGACCATCAATTGCTTCATAGCCCTTTCGTGTAACGTCGCCCATTGCAATTTTTTTGGCTGCATAGATCAGATCTGCATCTGTCTGATCGACAACGCCGTCACCGTTCATATCAGCCAGTTCCAACTGTTCTGCGTCCAGCAGATCAGGATCAACATAAAGATACCGGGAAACTACTGCGGCATCGTGTCCGGTAATGATACCGTCCCGATCCACGTCCCCCACTTCATATGCCGAATCCGCAGCAGCAACGCTGCATACAGACAAGGGCATTGCGGCAACTGCCATAACACCGGCAGTCAGCATGGATATCAGCTTTTTTTTCATAAAAATTCCTCCCTCAAATGCTCATACCCAAATCGGGCAGAGAATGAAAAAATATCCTTTCCGTGGCGCTGATTCCTTCCCTGTGCATTCCTGCACATCAGCTACTCCACCACTTACATTATATAACGAATTGCGCAAAATGTCAAGCTGTGTTTCCAAGAAAGCCCTCTATTTTTTTACGAAAACCGATTCACAAAATCCGGAGAAACATAAAAATTGCCGATATTTTTCAGCAGCGCCGGATCATAGTCATATCTTTTTTCTTCAAGCAGACCATCCGGCATCATTCCCGCGCCTTCCAATGCACTGACATACAGAGAAATCAGCGCATCGATCGCATCTATATCTCCATCTGCATCCAGATCCATCAGGTGATAATCCAGTTCGCTGATTCTTCCGGTCTCCTGTATCTTTTGAAAAAGAAATCCCTGCCCTGATTCCGCGCTCCAGGCACGTCCGCCAAATTCCACGGTATTCCCGGCATAGACCCAGGCACAAAGCTGCATCTGGCAGCATGTCAGCTTTGTATTCATTGCATAGAACGGCTTTTCCTTTTCCCAATTTCCCAGTTCATATACCTGACTGGCATAGATCTGATCGGCATCCGACTGATCGATCACACCGTCTCCATTGACATCTGCCAGCTGTTTCTGCTGCTCTGACAACAAGTTCGGATCGACATACAGATAGCGCGTCACCATAGCAGCATCGTGCCCGGTAATATCTCATCCATGTCCACATCTCCCGGCAGATATACCGTTTCTGCCGCCTTTGCCGGAATTGCCGGCAACATTCCGGTACACAACAGGACTGCCGCTGTGCAGACTGCTGCCGCGCCTTTCTTTCCTCGTCTCATATCAAATCATCCTTTCCGGGACAAGCGTTTCCCCTTTGAAAATTTGCCTCAATCTTATTTTACCTTTTTTGATACGATATGTCAATCGTTTCGGGCAAAAACGCACAAAGCCGATGAGAGACACCGCGGAAAAATCGGAACAAATCCCCTTGACGAATCCGGTAAAAAGTAGTACAATAAGAGTAGAAGCCGGCGACTCGCCGGCAGCATTTATGGGAGGTTATACTTATGTCTGAAAAGTTTATTGTGGAAACATCTGCAAGACACGTTCACCTGACCGCAGAAGCATTTGCTGTTCTGTTCGGTGAAGGAAAGGAACTGACTGTCAAGAAGATGCTGTCTCAGCCGGGACAGTTTGCAAGTGAAGAGCGCGTTACTATCGTTGGCCCGAAGAAGGAACTGCCGAATGTTTCGATCCTCGGCCCGTTCCGCAGCGCAAACCAGGTCGAGCTGTCTGCAACAGACGCACGTTCCATCGGCATCGCTGCACCGGTTCGGGAATCCGGTGACGTAGCAGGCTCCGGCGCATGTACCATTGTCGGCCCGGCTGGTCAGCTGGAGATCTCTGAGGGCGTGATCGTTGCAAAGCGTCACATCCACTTCACTCCGGAAGATGCTGCTAAGGCTGGCGTAAAGGACAAGGATATTGTCTGGGTTCGCATCGACACTGACGGCAGAAAGGCAATTCTGGGCGACGTGGTTTGCCGCGTTTCTCCGAACTATGCAACTGCAATGCACATCGATACAGACGAGTCTAACGCTGTAGGCGCAGGACGCAACCAGATGGGCGAGATCGTCACAGTTGACTAATTATTGTTAATCCAAAAATCAACGGCGGATGCTGAACCTCTTTGGCATCCGTTGTTTTTTTAGAAAGGAACAGCATTATGAAATCTTGGAAACAACTCACGGCGCTGCTGCTCGCCGGCGTGCTGGCCGGCTCGGCATTTACGGGCTGCGGCAAGCAGAACAGCGACAGCAGCAAACCGGAATCTTCCGCCGCAGAGGAATCCTCGGAAAAGGAGACCACCACCGCAGAAGAGACCACCGCAGAAACCACCACGGTGCATGTCAGCCCCACCGAAACGGTTTCGTCCACTCTGGGCACAGAGCTGACAGACATCAACGCCATGCTGGACAAGGGCAGCGATGCCTCCAACAACTACAAGGCGAAGCTGGACAACTTTATTGAGGAAGGCGATGTCGTACAGTCCTTCACCTTTATCGTCTACTCCGCCGACGGTTCTTCCAGCCTGGGCGACTTCAAGGGCGGCTACGGCGTTTCTGTAAAGGAAGGCTGCGCCAGCGCTACCGATGAAGGATGGTATCAGGCAGCAGACTTTGAACAGTCCCAGAACAGCGCCTATGCCGAATTTACCTGGAATGTACCGGCAGAGATCCAGACAGAGATCGACCCCAGCGGCGAAGTACTGTTCGGGCACTGGTGGAGCAATGTACAGCAGGTGAAGCTGTCCAGTATCGTCTGCACCTATACCCGCACCAAGGAAGTTCCGGTGGACGGCACCAACTCCGTCAGCCCGGCATCGACCCTCAGCTTTAACGACGAGGCAGCCAAAACGGCAAAGATCGACCTGGCTGATCTGATCGGTGCGGACGACACCCTCCAGACCGTGACCTTTGACATCAGCAGCAGCGGCGCACTGGGCAAATTCACCGGCGCATTCGGCGTATCCGTGGACGAAAATGCAGACTGCGCAACCGATAAGGGCTGGTATCAGACCAAGAATGTCTGCGTATTCACAGACTCCTCCAGTCTCTCACTGACCTGGATCGTGCCGGATGAGGTAAAGGAAAGCATCGACAATGGCGGCGAAGTGATGCTGGGATACTGGTGGAGCGACCAGCCCAGCATTACGCTGAACAATGTGAGCGTCCGCTACAGCAACAGCACTGGCACTGCCACCAAAACAGAGCCGAAGTTGGAGGAATCCTCCAAGGGCGGCGCAGTGGCAGAAGTGACCGGCGACACGCCGACCAAAGACCAGGTCAATGCCATGAGCAGCAAGCAGATCGTGGAGAACATCAAGGTAGGCTGGAACCTGGGCAACAGCCTGGACAGCCACGACACCAACTCCAGCGACACAGAGACCGGCTGGGGCAACCCCAAGACCACACAGCAGATGATCGATACGGTAAAGGCTGCCGGCTTCAATGCAGTTCGTATCCCGGTCACCTGGGGTGAGCATATGTCCGCAGACGGCACCATTGATGCTGCCTGGATGAGCCGTGTCAAGGAAGTGGTAGACTACGCTTATAATGACGGACTGTATGTCATCCTGAACGTACACCACGATGATGCCCTCTGGCTCGTCCCTACCAAGGACAAGCTGGAAAGTGACAAGACTACCCTGACCACCATCTGGAAACAGATCTGTGCCACTTTCCAGGACTATGACCACCGCCTGATCTTCGAGGGCATGAACGAGCCTCGTGTGATCGGTTCCGCAGAGGAATGGACTGGCGGCACACAGGAATCTTATGATGTCATCAACGAACTGTTCCAGGCATTTGTGGACACTGTACGCGCTTCCGGCGGTTCTAACACAGACCGCACCGTGATCGTCACCGACTACGCACAGTCCGCAGAGAAAAAGGCGATCGAAGGCATGATCGTGCCGAAGGATGACCATGTGATCGTCTCCCTGCACATCTACGCGCCGTGGAAATTCTGTGGCCCGGATGACACCCGTGCTGACTGGGGCAGCGATGCCGACAAGAAAGAACTGGATGAAACATTCCAGTACCTGGACGACACCTTTATCAGCAAGGGCATTCCGGTCATCATCGACGAAACCGGCTGTGTCAACAAGAACGAGAATACCTCTGCCAGAGCAGCATGGTTCAGCTATTACCTCAGCGCAGCTAAGAAGCACGGCATCAAGTGCTTTATCTGGGACAACAACGAAACAAAAAACGGTTTCGGTCTGCTGAACCGCAAGGACTGCACCTGGTACTATCCGGAGATCATACAGGCGATCCAGGATGCGGTAAAGTAATTTTGCCTATTGTGAAACTGCATAAATCATTCCCCATATGAATGTACAAAACGTAGAATTTCTATAAAAAACGTAAAAAAAGCAGCGCAAAACGTGCAAAATTCCGCAAAGTATGCTATAATAGAAAAAAGCACTTCAGAGGAGGCATTTTACTATGAGTCATCGAATTATTACCATTGAAAGAGAATATGCAAGCGGCGGCCGCGAGATCGGCGAAAAGATCGCAGAGCGGCTGGGCATCCCGTGCTATAACCGAGAAATTCTACAAATGGCGTCTGAACGCTGCAATGTTTCTATGGAATATCTGGAAACCGCAGAAGAGGCTGCGCCGAAGAGTTTTCTATACACACTGATGCTGACATCCAGCCCGACACGCACCATCGAAGAGAACCTGCCGCTGTCGGATAAGGTTTATATCATCGAGACCAACATTATCCGGGAACTGGCGGAAAAAGGCGATTGTGTCATTGTCGGACGCTGCGCAAGCTATATTCTCCGGGATCTGGAGAATCTGTTCAACGTATTTATCTACGCCGACACCAAGTCCCGTTCTGAACGGGCTGTGGCAGACTATCATGTGGACGAACGCCGCGTAGAGGCAATGCTCCGCAAGATCGACAAGCGCCGCGAAACATTCTACAGCATCAACACCGGCGGAAACTGGTATGACAAGGACAACTATCATCTCTGCCTGAACAGCGGTGCGCTGGGACTGGATCTCTGCGCAGATATCGTTGTAGAAACCGCAAAAAAGACCATCTATTAAGAAACGCAGCCAAAAATAACCACAGGGCAGAAGCAACCGCTCCTGCCCTGTTCTTGTTTCCGGCAATCCACTGTAAAAAGGAATGATTCTCATGTATTACATTTGTTATGCGCTGCTGTACTGCATCATCTTTGCTTTTGGCGCAGCCATCGGCAGCTTTTTGAATGTCTGCATCTACCGTCTGCCGAAAGAGGAATCTCTCTGGCGGAACAACTCGCACTGCATGACCTGCGGTACGCCCATTCGCAAACGAGATCTGATCCCCATTGTCAGCTGGTGCTGTCTCCGGGGAAAATGCCGCAGCTGCGGCGCAAAGATCCCATTCCGCTATACCCTGGTGGAAAGTCTGAACGCCGTGCTGTATGTGCTGATCTATGCGTACTTCGGCATCTTCGACCATCCGCTGTACGCCGGTCTGGTCTGCCTGTTTTGTTCGGCACTGGTGGTCGTCTTTTTCATGGATCTGGACACACAGCTCATCAATCTCTATGTACTGGGATTCATTGGGCTGCTGGGCATCGGCGCAACGGTATATGACGTGTGTACCGGAAACGGAACGCTGCTGTCCCATCTCATTGGCGCAGCGGCGGCATCCGTTCCCCTGTTTCTGTTGGTGATCCTGTCCGGCGAACGCGCCATGGGGCGCGGCGATGCGGAACTCATGCTCGTAGGCGGTCTGTTCCTGGGCGTGAAAGGCGTCGTGGTCGGGCTGTTTCTGGGGCTGATCCTGGGGTGTATCTTCGGACTCATCCACAAGGCAAAGACTGGGGACTCGAAGTTTGCGTTTGGCCCATACCTCTCCGCCGGCATGGCGCTGGCGCTGGTGGTGGGCGAACCCATTGCGAATCTGTATTTACAACTGTGCGGCTTGCAGTAAATGCCGCAAAAAAGGCTCATTTCCGGTGTGCATTCCGGGAATGAGCCTTTTCTTTTGGGGTAAATTTACGCTGCCGGAGAAATGCCCTCCACATGGATGGTATAATCCGTCATGCTCTTGTTGCTCCAGAAGAACCACTGGTTTGTCTTAGGGTTATAGTTGTTCTTCGGAGAGAGCACCTCGGTGCCGACCTTTACGGTGTAACTGTCGGACAGGGTATAGCCTGCCTTAGGCGTGATGGTAAAGTAGCACACACCGCTGTCATTGAACAGCGACTCGCTGAACGTGATGTTGCAGCCTGCCGCACTGGATTCGTCCAGCCCGACGTTTTTGCCGTTTTCGCTAGCGGCGATGGGTTGGGTGGTGGTTGTTGTGGTGGTGGTTTGAGTAGGAGTGGTGGTTGTGATGGTTGTTGTTGCGGTCTCAATTGCAGCTGGTAGGTAGGCGTTGATTGCGTTTGAACGCTGCATGGATTCTACAGCATTGTCATAGATAAATGTAATTGAATCAATTTTGATATTGTTCCAATTCGATGCTTGATAATAATTGTAGAACTTAATTTTTGCATCTTGGAATGATGTTTTCTCGTATTTTTTCAGATCTTGAATAGCATTATCATTGCCTGGATAAATGGAAAATGTCGCATCATCAGTTCTGATGTCACCACTGTTTGCTGATACATTTTTAGAGTAATTGGCAGCGTAATTGGAATTATACTGGCAGTAGAAATCTCCTACCACAGATGCAGTGAGATTAAATCCTGTATTTTCATTAGACGCATAGCTTACATGAATCTGAATCTCACTTGGAATTCTGCTTCCGCTGTCATTGACATAGAAATAATTTGAAATATCATATTCCTTATTCCATTCAAAATCAGAGATCTCAAAAACATTTCCTGTTATAATCTGCTCTACCACTGTAATTTTAACAGTTGCTTTTTCTATGCCATATTTTCCTTTATAAGAAGCCAGAATTACAGCTTCTCCATCTGTTGTTCCAGCAGTAACAACATTTCCGTCTAGTGTGACATATTCATCGCCGGCTTGAATGGTATAAGAAACATCTTCTTTATTTGCACTCAATACAACTGTACTTCCATACTCTAACTTTTGAGAAGATGGTTTCACAGAAAGCATCTCATAATTGACAACGTGTACAACATACTCTTTTGTCACAGCATTTCCAGTTCCGTCATCATGTGTTATGATAACTTTCTTATCATAGTTATTTTCAACCAGACCTTCTATGGTAAAATGTGTATCGTCTACTTTGCTTGCATTGTGGAAATACGTATCACTGCTTTTGACCTCTAATAACTTTTTATTTGTTTCAAATTCAAGTGTTCCATTTTTAGGTACTTCAATTATTTTCTGATTTGTCACATCTTTCCCATCCAACCACAGCTTAAATTCATCGCTGTTATTGGTAGTAACACTCGTCTCCGATGTAGTTTCCGTCTCAGACGACGACGCAGACGCGGAGGTGCTGCTGGTGGAAGCAGAGGTGGTCTCTGTGGCGGAAGTTGTCTCCGCGGCGGAGCTGCTTGCGGCAGAAGTAGAAGCCGTGGTCGGTGTAGTAGAGGTTGTCACGGTCGTTGCCGCGGTGGTGGTAGTGGTTGTCGTAGCAGAGGTAGTGCTGCTCTCGGTGGAAGCGGAGGTCTCCGGCGCGGTGTCGGACGTCTTTGCCGATGTCTCGGTTTCAGTCTCCGCGGAGGTTGTCACCGTAGTGGTGACCGGCGCATCCGGCGCAATCACGCTGCAGGAAATATCGTCCGGGCTCACGTCCTTACAGTAAAGGTGTATGATCTTATCCGCGGCAGCAGATGCGGAGATCGTACTATTGCTGCCCATCATCAGTTTCGTCAAGCTCTGTCCGGACAGCAGCAGCGAATAGTCCTTCGAACAGACATCATAGGAAAAACCAGACGGATACTTGTCGAACTGGATGCCGACCTTGCTGACATCTGTGATATAGTCGCACTTCGTCCAGTCCAGGGTGATGTTGGTGTAGGTGTTGTCGCCATTGAGGGTGAGGGTGGGAGTATACTGTTCATCATCAATTTCTATTGTTGTAGTAGATTTTCGATTCAGTGAAATAGAAACATCTGAACCAACATTCGATAATGCACCTGCAAAGCTAAGGCGAAGAAATGGATATGTGTTCCATGTTAAAGGAATGGTTATCTGAACAGTCACCGTAGTGGTGACCGGCGCATCCGGCGCAATCACGCTGCAGGAAATATCGTCCGGGCTCACGTCCTTACAGTAAAGGTGTATGATCTTATCCGCGGCAGCAGATGCGGAGATCGTACTATTGCTGCCCATCATCAGTTTCGTCAAGCTCTGTCCGGACAGCAGCAGCGAATAGTCCTTCGAACAGACATCATAGGAAAAACCAGACGGATACTTGTCGAACTGGATGCCGACCTTGCTGACATCTGTGATATAGTCGCACTTCGTCCAGTCCAGGGTGATGTTGGTGTAGGTGTTGTCGCCCGACGTCGTGACCGTGCCGCCGAGGATGGACGACAGGTCGTAGCTC
>CAVAQT010000010.1:0-76042 GCA_963590855.1 Ruminococcus bromii | reverse complement strand
TCTTTCGCGCCTACGATACTTGGTCTTCTCGACCTGGGAAAATTGGTCAATGCCGGCTTTATGGTAAGAGGTTCGTTCATTATGAGCGAGCCTTTTTTGTTTGTCTGTAAAAAAGGTGGAATGGTTCTCGTGAATATTATTTTTTTAATTAAGCCAAAATGCGATACTGCTTTTCTGTATACGACAGACTCTGTGCGGCAGGGATTAGAGAAAATGCATTATCATAAGTATACAGCGATTCCGGTAATTGATCATAACGGATTATACCATGGAACCATTACAGAAGGTGATTTTCTTTGGAATATTCTAGGAAAATCTCCGGAAAATACAGCACTTTCCAAAGATATTCGTTCTCTGGAACATGAGTCGGTTGCCGATTTGCTGCGTTCGGATTTTAATCCGCCGGTTCGAGTCTCTGCAACTATGGATGACTTGCTGCAACGTGTTATGGATCAAAATTTTGTTCCTGTCGTCGATGACCGCGGTGTTTTTGTGGGAATCATCACCCGAAAAGATGTGATCGGTTATTTTGCAAAATTATAGGTACATGCATTTCCAGATGCTTTATAATAAAAGGCGTACTTTTGTCTGACATTCTGTTGTTTCAGATGTCGGTTCAAAGGTGCGCCTTTTTTCTTTGAATTAACTGGAATTGCAGCATTTCATAAAAACGCGTAAATTTCTTTACGCAAAAGAATGGGTTTCTTTGATTTGTTCCATAGAGTTTCACATGACGGTGCTAGTGCACTTTACGGAAGAACGGTATAATAAATAACGGAAATTGCGAAGAGAGTTTGTATTTCTGAGATTATGAAAAAGGAGTTTTTTCAAATGAAAACCAAGAAAACATGGGCGGCAATTATGGCTTTTGCAATGCTTTGCAGTGCCGCGACAGGATGTACCAATTCCACAGGAACAGACAGCACATCTGCAAATAGCAATGCATCGGCTGGTGCTTCTGAAAGCACCGGAAATTATTCTGACACGATTACACTTGTTTGGTATCCGAACGAGTCTGCAGAGGACTATCAGGCTGCAAGAGACGAGGTCGGCAAGCTGATCGAAAAAGCAACCGGAAAGAAAGTGGAGCAGAAGTTGACAACTGATTATGCGATTGCAATCGAATCGCTTTCAAATGGTACGGCTCAGATCGGATGCTGTATGGGCGGTGAAGGATATTGTCAGGCAAAGGCAGCCAACGATGCAGTTAATCCGCTCTTTGTACAGTCCGGTGCATCCGGAACATTGGACGACGCATTGTACTACAGCTTTTTTGCAGTGAATGAAGCGGATGCAGCAGAGTATAAAGACGGCGACAGCTATACCATCGACAATATTAAGGGCAAGAAAATGTCCTTTGTTTCCAATAGCTCGACCTCCGGCTTTAAAGTTCCGACCAATACCATTATCAAGCATTTTGCCTCCGATAATCTGATTGTAGATGATCTGCTGGAGGGCGGCAGTGATGCATTTTTCTCTGAGGTGCTGTTTGGCGGTTCTCACCAGGGCTCTGCATTTAATTTGCTTTCTGGCAAGTCGGATGTATCCGCGTTCTGCGATATTGAACTGGCACCTTATGTAACATGCACCGATGGCACACCCAATGAAGCGGGCAGTGTATATACGGTAAATGCCGATGCAAGTGCGCCTTTTGACACCGTTCAAGGTGCAAAATACACCGTGATCCAGTCCACTCCGGTGCTGAATGGCCCGTTTGCATATAACGGAGATACGCTTAGCCCTGAAGATGTAAAAGCAATTCAGGATCTGTTTACTTCTGACGAGGTCAGCAACGATTCCCTGATTTTCTATTCCGCAGACAGCGGAGAACAGGGGCTTCTGGAAAAGGAATCCGATGCCATGGGCTTTGTGACAGTAGAAGATTCTTGGTATGATCCGATCCGCAGCATGGAATCTTAAAAAGGAGTAATTTTCATGCCAATTTTAGAATTTCAGCATGTCAGCAAGGTGTATCACCATACTACCAAAGCATTGGATGATCTGAGCTTTTCGGTAGAAGAGGGCGAGTTTGTATCCATTATCGGCCCGTCTGGTGCAGGAAAATCGACGATTCTTCGATGCATCAACCGGCTGATCGATGCAACAGAAGGAAAAATCATTTACAACGGTGCAGATGTGATGCAGCTTGGAAAAAGCCAGCTGCGCCAGGTTCGCACCAAAACCGGAATGATCTTTCAGCACTATAACCTGGTAGATCGTCTGAGTGTGATGGAAAATGTGCTGCACGGCAGATTGGGGCAAAAATCGACCCTTTCCGGGATGATCGGACATTATACAGAAGCAGAAAAGGAAAAGGCATTTGCGATTCTGAGTGAGCTGGGACTTGCAGAACAGGCGTATAAGCGATGTGATGCCCTGTCCGGTGGTCAGAAGCAGCGTGTGGGAATCGCCCGTGCGATCATGCAGGAGCCGAAGCTGATCTTGTGCGATGAGCCGATCGCTTCCCTGGATCCCAAAGCGTCGAAAACAATCATGGATCATCTGGCACAGATCAATCAGACACGAAGGATCACCTGTATTGTCAATCTGCACCAGGTCGATGTTGCTATGAAGTATTCCCATCGGATTCTGGGCATTGCTGCCGGGAAAATGGTCTTTGATGGGCCGCCGTCTGCGCTGACGCAGGAAAAGATCCACGAGATCTATCAGTCCGGTGCGCAAGATCTGATGCTGGATATGCAGGGAGAAGCCGTATGAATGCACAAATACAATCGGTCTTTCGGAAGCGAAAGCTGACATATACCGCATTGATCCTGGCGGTGCTTGTCATTTACTTTTTCTCGTCTGCAATCACAAAATTTCACTTGACAGAGGGACTCATCTCTTTTCCGAAGGCGTTTCTCTGGATCGGTGAAAACCTGATCCCGGATGCACTGGCAATGCGGCGTTTCCCAAAGATTCTGGATAAGTTGTTGGAAACCGTACTGCTTTCTGTGGCAGTTACAGTGCTTGCTGCGATCTTTGCGTTTTTTGCCAGTCTTTTCGGCTCCGGTGCAACGGGATTTCATGGCATTATAAATCGAATCGTTCGGATCGTGGCAGCCTTTTTCCGGAATGTCCCCGATGTCGTCTGGGCGATGCTGCTGATGTTCTCTTTTGGGCAGAACATCCTGACCGGTTTCTTTGCCCTGTTTTTTACCACATTTGGCATGCTGACCCGTGCCTTTATCGAAACGATAGATGAAGCCAGCGCGTCATGTATTGAAGCACTTCGGGCTTCTGGCGCAAATTTTGCCCAGACCGTTTTTCAGGGCATTATTCCGTCTGTCATTCCCGGTATCGTCACCTGGGTGCTGTATATGATCGAGACCAATATCCGCAGTTCTACGCTGATCGGTATCCTCACAGCAACAGGCATTGGCTATTTGTTCGATATGTATTATAAACGGTTGGATTTCAGTTCTGCGAGCCTGGTGGTTCTGCTGATTATCGTCACAGTGATTCTCATTGAAGTGACTTCCAACCAGATAAGAAAGGAGATTTTATAATGGAAAATGCCGCTGCCATTATGCCGCAGCATGCCGCGCAGACGCATGCCAGGCGGAATAAGAATGGAAAGATCAAGGTTGGTGCGGTCAATCAAAGTGCTGTTGTGTTGAAGATCCTGGTGGGCGTACTGCTGCTAGTGACGGTCTATGCGTTTTTGTCATTCGACTATAAAGAGATCCAATTGGGAGAAGCGGTTGCTGCAACGCTGCATAATATGAAAACCGTTTTCCTGGAACCGCGGCTTTCTACGGACACCATCCAAAATGTGCTATATCAGCTGTTGATTACATTTTGCCTGGGAATCTTGTCTACCATATTCGGCGCAGTGCTGGCATTTTTCTGTGCACTGCTCTGTGCCCGAAACATTGCGCCCGCACGTCTCGCAGATGTGGTGAAGAGCGTGGTCGCACTGGTTCGTGCTGTGCCGACTGTACTGTGGGTGTTGATCTTTGCAGTGTCTGCCGGTCTGGGTAGTGTTGCCGCTGTGATTGGCTTGACCTTTCATAGCTTTGCCTATTTGACAAAGGTGTATGCAGAGTCGATCGAAGAAGTGGAAGAAGGCACACTGGAAGCGCTTCGTGCCAGCGGTGCAGGCTTTTGGCAAATTGTATTTCAGGCAATCGTGCCGTCAGCCATGAGCCGAATGGTCGCATGGACGTTTATGCGGTTTGAGATCAACTTCACCAACGCCGTTGCAATGGGTGCGGCAGCCGGAGCCGGCGGCATCGGGTTTCAGCTGTTCATGGCAGGCAGCTTCTACTTTAACCTGCACGAAATGGGCTTTCTGACTTATGTGGTGGTGATCGCCGTAGTTATTCTGGAGTTCTTCTCCACAAAAATGAAAGCAAAAGTAAAATAAAAGAGCTTTTCGGAAACTTCCGGAGAGTTCTGACGGAGGAAATATTATGGAAAAAAAGCGTCTGTTCCAGATCCTGTCCAGAGCGCAGCGCAGTGATGTGATCCGCCTGGGCGAGGAACTGCAGCAGCAGTATCCGGTGACGATTGTCAAAAAGCCGGAGAAATCCCTCACCATGATCCGCATGCGTGAGCCGGTAAAAAAGAGCCTGTTCTATCTGGGCGAAGCCATTATCACAGAAGCTGTTGTTACACTGGCGGACACGGTGGGAACAGCAGTTACCATGGGCGATGATTTTGAAAAAACACTGTATATGGCAGTGATCGATGCGGCAGAAAATAAAGGCGTATTTTCCCATGAAGCACTGCTGCTGGAATGGGAACAGGAGCAGCAGCGCAGGATCGCACAGGAAAATGCCATGTTCCAGAAAACGAAAGTGGATTTCCACTCTATGGATTCGGAGGCGGCACAATGAAAACACTCCATCAGTTTGACGAAGTATTTGACACACAGGCAGTGTTCCGCAAGGTGCTGGAAGCAATGTCGAATCCCACACGGACTGTTTCCGTGGCAGCGCAGATGAAAAAGCTGTTCGGCGGCTATCGGGCATTTCTGGCACTGGGAATGACACTGCTGG
This sequence comes from Ruminococcus bromii, assembly GCA_963590855.1. GTDB lineage: Bacteria > Bacillota > Clostridia > Oscillospirales > Ruminococcaceae > Ruminococcus_C. Next base: position 71,039 of record CAVAQT010000010.1, on the reverse strand, counting down.
ACAATGAGGTGACCTTTTCCGCCTGCGGCGATGATGCTTTCCGGCGCGATCTGCAATTGGTGACGCTTTCTCAGGAAGCCCAGGTTGCAGATGCAGATTATCTTTTTATGACCGATTCGCAAAAGCTGTCTGCCGTTATGGTGCAGGCAAAGTGCGGTACACTGACAGATCCCCATAAAAGTGCGGCGCTTCTGATTCGGGACAACGGCGAAATGTCAGAGACTGTGACCCTTTTCGGCCCTGGTATTCAGGGTGAGACTGCATTTCAATGTTCTGCAACAGCTCTCCGCGCACTGGAACTGCGCGACCAGCAGGCATATGAATATCCCATGGGAGTCGATCTGATTTTTGTGACCGACAGCGGCGATGTGACCTGCATTCCCAGATTGGTAAGAAGGAGGGATTCTCAGTGGCATATGTAGCAGTTTCCGGCGGTGAAGAAGCCATTGCCGCAAGTATCCAACTGTTGGATTATTACCGCAGCGGTACGGAAAAGGACTTGGAACTGGAAGCCATCGCGGAAAAATTCGGGCTGTTGGTGGATAAGGTCATGAGCGAATCCGGTCTGTACGCAAAGCAGTATGCAGCACTGGCGCTCAAGCAGTGTGAGGGTTCTACGGAAGAAGCCGTTTTCCTGCTGCGCGCATATCGCTCGACTTTAAAGCGCAGTCATTACACCAATGTGGTGGATACGGATACCATGCGTGTGGTTCGCCGTATTTCTGCGGCATTCAAAGATATTCCCGGCGGACAAATGCTGGGCGCGACTTATGACTACACCCATCGTCTCATTCATTTTGAACGGGAGAATGAGGATGCCGGTGAACTGCATCGGCTGTTTCAGCGAATCCTGGCAGAACAGACACCAGTACCGCAAAAGGCATATCACCGGGTTTCTGATATGCTGAAAGCAGAAGGCTTGATGGACACTTATCCGGAGGACAACACACCGCCGCATGATGTCACAGAAAATCTGTTGGAATTTCCTGCACCCCGGAGTGCCCGGCTCCAGACCATGACTCGTGCCGATACCGGCTTTCTTTCCGGATTGGCATACTCCGTTTTGCGCGGCTTCGGACAGGTGCATCCCACTGTCGGAGAACTGCGCAGCGGCTATGTCTCTCTGGAAGTTGCCTATCCCGGCATGGAGGGCGAATCCATCTATCTAGGTGAGATCCTGCTGACTGAGGTGGAGACATTCCACTCCGCCAGCGACAAAGATCAGCTGAAACTTGCCAGCGGATACGGTGCTGTATTTGGCAGAAATGAAAATAAAGCCATCGCCATGGCAGTGATTGACCGGGAATTGGAGCAGGGCGGCGATTATGCGGCACAGGATCAAGAGTTTGTGCTGATGCACGGAGACTGTCTGGAAATGAACGGCTTTATCTCGCATCTGAAGCTGCCGCATTATGTGACATTCCAGTCGAAACTGGATGCAGTGAGAAAGACACGGAGGAAACAGGAACATGGAGCGGACTGAACATTATAATTATGCGTTTCTGGACGAAGGCTCAAAGCGGGAGATTCGGCGCTGTATTCTGAAAGCAGTGGCGATTCCCGGTTACCAGGTGCCCTTTGGTTCCAGAGAGCTTCCCATCGGACGCGGCTGGGGAACCGGCGGCATTCAGCTGACCCTGTCCCTCATCGGCCCGTCGGATACCTTGAAGGTCATCGACCAGGGCAGCGACGACAGCGTGAATGCAGTCAATATTAAGAAATTCGTGGGGCTGTGTACCAATGTGCCTACCACAACCGATACCCATCGGGCAACACTGATCCAGTCTCGTCACCGTATCCCGGAAGTGCCGCTGCGCAACGATCAGATTTTGGTGCTGCAAGTACCGATCCCGGAGCCGCTCCGTATTGTAGAGCCGAAGGAAGAGGTCACCAAGAAAATGCATGCCGAAAAGGATTATGCGCCTATCTGGCTGCAATTGTACGAGAGCATCGTGAAGTACGGCAAGGTGACCATTCCCACAGAGTACCCTTGCACTGTAGAGGATCGTTATATCATGAACCCCAGCCCCATCCCGAAATTTGACAACCCGAAGCTGCACCAGTCAGAATGTCTGTACCTCTTCGGCGCGGGACGGGAGAAAAAGATCTATGCAGTGCCGCCTTATACCAATGTGGAATCTCTGGCATTCGATGACGTTCCGTTTGAGCGGGAAAACTTCCATGGAAAGAAGTGCTGTCTCTGCGGCAGCACCAATACTTATCTGGATGAGATGTTTGATGCGGAGACCGGAGAAAAATTTTATCAGTGTTCGGATACCGCTTATTGCAAGGAGGTGCGTTCCCGTGAAGCTTGAAGAAAAACCGGTATTGCAGGTACAGCACCTGACGGTACGCTATGGAGCAGGCTGTCCGCAGTGCCAGACGCATTTGGAGAAGAACCGTTGTACGGTCTGCGGCACTGTGTGGGCTGCCAATGATGTCTCCATAGAGGTGTATCCCGGCGAGGTTCTGGGCATCGTGGGAGAAAGCGGCTCCGGAAAATCGACGCTGATGCAGAGCCTTTATTTTGATATTGCACCCACATCCGGTGAGGCGTACTTGCAGGACTATAAAGACGGAAACGAGAGTATCTGGCTCGCCAGCGCTGCGGAACAGCGGCATATCAAAAACTGCATCATGGGTATGGTGTACCAGAATCCGGTGCGCGGTCTGCGGATGCAGTATTCCGCAGCTTCCAACATTGCTGAAAAATTGATCGCAGCCGGAAACCGCAGCGCCGGACACATGACTGAGCGCGCCAAGGAACTGCTCCAGGCAGTGGAGATTCTGACATCCCGTATGGGGGAAGCACCGAAAAACTTCTCCGGCGGCATGCAGCAGCGCGTGCAGATCTCCAAGGCGCTGGCGAACAACCCATCCATTCTCTTACTGGATGAGGTAACAACAGGTCTGGACTTGTCGGTGCAGGCAAAGGTACTGGATCTGATCCGGAGAATCAAGGCGCAGTACGGCATCTCCATTTTGCTAGTATCTCACGATCTGGCAGTGATCCGGATGCTGGCGGATCGTACTGTGGTCATGCTGGACGGCAAGATCATTGAAAGCGGTCTGACCGATCAGATTCTGGAAGATCCGCAGCATGCTTATACACAGCAGCTGGTACATTCTTTGCTATAGGAGGAAATTGGCTACATGATCGCAATCAAAAACGGAAAAATTGTGACGCCGGATGGAATCACAGAGGGAAAAACACTTTGGCTGGAAAACGACCGGATCGCAGCGATCGGCGACTGCGGCGGTGTACCGGAAAAGGTGATCGACGCTCATGGCAGATATATCCTGCCGGGCATGATCGATGTGCATTCTGACAAGATCGAACAGTTTGTATTCCCGCGTCCTACGGCAAAGTTTTCTTTTGAACTGGCATTGAAAGAATGCGAAAAGGAGCTTTTGCAGCTTGGCATCACTACCATTTACCACTCCTTTTCGCTCTACAGCGATGAACTGCTGGGAAAAAGTCCGCTTCGCACCAAAGCAAGCGTACTGGAAATGGCGGAACTGATCGCCGACATTCAAAACCGCAGTCATCTGATCCACCACCGCTTTCACCTGCGTCTGGAGATCGACAATGTTGATGCCTTTGCCATCGCCAAGGATATGATCGAGCGTAAGCTGATCCAGGAGATTTCCTTTATGGATCATACGCCGGGACAGGGGCAGTATCGGGATCTGGAGGTTTATCGGGAGACGATAGATAAATATCACGGCATGGAAAACGAGGGCAAGACCTTTGAAGAGGTGCTGGAGCATCACCAGAACAAGAAGATGCTTTCCATTGCACAGCTTCAGGAACTGGCAGAACTGGCGCATCAAAATCATATTACTGTGGCATCCCACGATGATGACACACTGGAAAAATTACAGCTGAACCGTCAGCTCGGCGTAGATATCAGCGAGTTTCCAATTACCGAAGAGGTGGCAAAAGCAGCGCATGAAATGGGCTTTTATACCATTGCCGGTGCGCCTAATATCCTCCTGGGCGGCTCTCACTCCGGCAATATGTCCGCAGCGCAGGCGATTCAGAACGGCAGTGTGGACATTCTCTGCTCCGACTATTTTCCGCAGGCATTGCTGCACAGTCTGTTTGTCATGCGGGAGAAATACGGTCAGACACTGCCGGAAATGGTGAAAAAGGTCTCTCTGAATCCGGCAAAGGCAATGGGCATCGATAAGGACTATGGCTCGATCGAGCCGGGCAAAAAGGCGGATCTGGTCATTGCGGATATTCTGGACGGCTATCCGGTCGTAACACATGTTCTGGTGGATGGTCAGACCACCTCCAGAGTAGAATACAGGGGGCATTCCATATGAGCATACTGGAGATCAAAGGGCTGGGGAAAAATTTTTACCTGCACCATGCCGACCGGGAGATCCACTCCTGTGAAAACATCAATTTCAGTCTGGAAGAGGGACAGTTTATCGGGATCGTCGGGCGCTCCGGTGCCGGAAAGTCTACTATTCTGAAGTGTATCCACCGCACCTATCTGCCGACAGCCGGAGACATTCTCTATTACAGCCTTGCCTACGGAAAAATCAGCCTGGCACATGCCGCAGAGCGCGAGATCCTGTATCTGCGCAGTCATGAGATCGGCTATGTATCCCAGTTCCTCAGCGTGATGCCACGGACAACGGCAAAGGAGCACGTCATGCAGGCACTTTTGGAAACCGGCGGAGACGGCGGCAGCGCCGAGAAAAAGGCAGAAGAAATGCTGGCATACTTCTGCCTGCCGGAAAATCTGTGGGATATCTACCCCAATACCTTTTCCGGCGGTGAGCGTCTGCGTCTGAATCTGGCGCACACCATGGTGAAGCGTCCGCGGCTGATGCTGCTGGATGAGCCGACAGCGTCCCTGGATAATAAGTCCAAGGTACTGGTCAAGGACATGCTGCTGAAACTCAAACAGGAGGGAACGAGCATGATCGGCATTTTCCACGACCTGGAGTTTATGGACGGCCTTTGTGACCGCGTATTTAACATTTCGGAGGGGACGTTCGCATGATTCGTGCAGATTGTCACATGCATTCCACGGTTTCGGACGGCAGCTTTACCATACCACAGCTGATCGAACGGGCAAAGAAAAACGGTCTGGATGCCATCGTCATTACCGACCATGACACATTGTCTCAGCGCAGTCAGATTCCGCAGACAGAGAGTATCCGGGTGCTGGCAGGCATCGAGATCTCGGCATATGATTACGAAAACGATTTTCGCGTTCATATGCTTGGCTACAGCATCCAGAAGCCGGAGGTGACCGAACGGGCGGTGCATCCCACGCTGGAAGCGCGCCACGCCAATTCATTGAAGCAGATCGAGATCCTCAATCAGCACGGCTATGATATTGATGTGAGCCGGCTGCATCGTGCGGATGGGAAATACATCTATAAGCAGCATATCATGGACGACCTGGTGCAGCGCGGCAAAGCACCAGATATGTTCGGTGAGTTCTATCAAAGGACATTCAAGCACGGCGGCATTTGTGATTTCGACATTCGATATCCGTCACCGTTGGAAGCGCTTCGTGCCATTAAGGATGCCGGAGGTCTGGCAGTTTTGGCACACAGCGGTCAGCAGCAAAACTTCTGCATCATTCCGGAACTGGCAGAGCAGGGACTGGACGGCTTGGAACTGCATCACCATGCAAACCAGAAAAAGGATCGGGAGATCATCCGAAAATATGCCGCAGACTATGACTTGTTCCTGACGGGCGGCAGTGATTTTCACGGGAAATATGAGGGCGTTTCTGTAGACATCGGAGATTATCTGGCAGAGCCGAGCGGTATTCTTGCAATTTTGGGAGGCGATTTTCAATGATACGTCCGGCGGTTTGTGCCGATCTCTCCGGAATCTACGCGTTGGTCTGTGAACTGGAAGAGACATCCTTTCCGCAGGAGATCTTCGCCTGGGGACTGAACACCATGCTTGCCGATGCTTCGCACCTGCTGCTTGTGGCAGAAGCGCAGGGGAAAATCGTCGGGCTGCTGCATTTGCGGATGGAATTTCAGCTGCACCACTGCGGAAAGGTTGCAGAGATCATGGAACTCATTGTCAGCAATGCTGTGCGTTCCCAAGGAATCGGTGCAGACTTGCTGCATGCTGCCAGAGAGCAGGCGATACAGCACAGCTGCATTCAGTTTGAGGTGACCAGCAATCAGAAGCGAAAAAACGCCCACCGCTTTTATCAGCGAGAGGGCCTGGAACAAACACATGTGAAATTGACAGAAGCGCTTTCTGTGTATCACTGAGGCGATGATCTGTGGAGAAAAAAGGCTGCTGTACTTGCTTGGTACAGCAGCCTTTTGGGATGCGATCAGATCCGGAAGAACTATTTCGCCGAAGCGGCATCCATCCGGTTTACAATAAAGTTATGTACTTCGTCCGGCCGAATGTTCAGGACAATGCCGAACTCCTGATACATCCGGGTCTCTGCGGCATGCATCGCGGCTTCGTCTGCGGCAGCGAGCCGGTGACCGCTGCGGCGCTTGCGTTCCTGCTGCTGATGCAGTGACCGCATCATCTGTATCATTTCCCGATAGTCGTCGCTGTGCAGAATGTTCTGAAAGATGCCGCGCCGTTCCCGGCTGTTGCTGCACCATTCGGTTTCGCTGAAATCTTCGTCAGCCATTTCGTCGATCAATCCGCAGATCTGTTCCCGGGTCAGCAGCGGCCGGAGCTTTTCGGCTGCTCGTTCTGCCGGCACATAATAAGTGGAATGAGAGTTGTCCAGAGGGCGCAGCTTGTAGTACAGCGCTTCATGCTCTCCGTCAAACGAACGGTTCTCCAAAGAAACGATCTGGCAGACGCCGGATGTGCCATAAGAAACGTACTCGTCTGGGGCGTATTCTGTTTTTGTCGTGTTCGGACTGCTTTCCATGGTTATCCCTCCATCGTTATGGTTTTATCATATACTATAGTAATAGTATATCACATTTTCGGAAAAAAAGCCAGAGGAAATTTACACAAATGCGGTACTGCAAAATCTGTGCAACTTGATGCAATTTCGTCGGAATATCGGATTCTTTTTTTCGTTTCTTTTGCAAAATAAATCTAGTTATGCCGAATCTGAAAAACTAAAAGCTTATAATAGAAGTACAGTTTCGGATATAACGTGAAATTTTGAGGAGGAATGCAGTATGCAGGAAATGCATCAGCACTGCCGCACCATGGTTGCAGATGCGGACAGCAACGAATCGCTCTGCCTTCGGATTCAGGCAGGAGACACCGAAGCCAAGCAGCAGCTTTTGGAACAAAACGACGGCATGATCCACACGATCGCCTGGCGTGAGCGTCGGCGGTATGCCTATCTTTCTCTGGAACTGGAGGATCTGTGGGCAGCCGGACAATTGGGACTGCTTCGTGCAGCAAAGCTGTACCGTCCGGAATACGGCGCACAGTTCTGTACCTATGCCTGGGCGCATGTGCGGCAGGCGATCCAGCGTGAGATTATTTCCGGCGGTACCATCATCCGGATTCCGGTGCACTTGCATGACCGGATGCACAAGCTTTCGGTCTATCGGGAGCCGGGGAGTGTGGTGGATTATACCGCGCTGTCAGACCGTGTGACGGCAGAAGAACAGCTGGACGGCATGTCACCGCAGGAGATCCGGGACTTTTTGTCTCAGGTCGAGCCGATGCTCTCCATGCGGAGTCTGAATGAAATGCTGAAACAAGACGGCGAGACAGAACGGCAGGAAATGCTCTCTGAACCAGACGCGCCAACGCCGGAGGAAGAAGTCGGTGAGCGGCTCTTTCTGAAACAATGCCTGGCACAGCTGACGTCCCGGGAACGCGAAGTAATCGTGCTGCGGTACGGCCTGTGTGGTCAGGAGCGCATGACGCTGTTGGAAATCGGTGAAAAACTGCACATCACCAAGGAGCGCGTTCGCCAATTGGAACAGCGCGCCATCGAAAAAATGCGGACGTGGAGCAAATTCTGACAAGTTTCCCCAGATCATCTGTGGTATACTGTTCTCAGAAAGGCAGGGAATAGGTCAGATGGCAGTGGAATTGCAAACAAGGGAAAAACAACTGGTGGCAATGCTCAGCGGTGAGATCGACCACCACTGTGCGCAGCCCATGCGTGCAGAAATCGATGCGAAGATCGATGCTTGTCAGCCGGAGACGCTGATACTGGATTTTGCAGGCGTGACATTTATGGACAGCTCCGGGATCGGCTTGATCATGGGACGGCATCGTCTGATGGAACAGATCGGCGGCGAGGTCATTGTCCGCGATCCGCCGCAGCATATTCGCCGTGTGATCCGTTTGTCCGGCATGGAACGCATCGCGCAGATTCAAATGCGAACTGCGGCGCAGAAAGCCGGAGAAGATTCTGCGGAGGGGAGGGATGAAGCGTGAAGGTAGTCAATGCGGTGAAATTTGTGTTCCCCGGCATCTCTGAAAATGAGCGGACGGCGCGCGCAGTGGTTTCGGCGTTTCTGGTGCAGCTGGATCCTACGGTAGAAGAACTGGCGGATATCCGCACTGCGGTTTCAGAAGCGGTGACCAATGCCATTGTCCACGGCTATCGCCAGAACAGCGGTGATGTGGAATTACATATGAAGCTGTTGGAAAATCGGGAGGTCTATCTGCGCATCAAAGATCACGGCTGCGGCATTGCGGATATTGCACAGGCGATGCAGCCGTTGTTTACCACAGCGCCGGAAGAGGAACGCGCCGGACTGGGCTTTGCCGTCATGGAAAGCTTTATGGACAAGCTTCAGGTGAAAAGCGTACCGGGAAAAGGAACGACCGTGACCATGCGAAAGAAGCTGGGAGCATTGCCATGCCGGGTGAAGTAACAGCACCTCGCGCAGAAGAGCATCTGGGTCTGGTGCACCTTTGTGCCAATCGCTTTCGCAGCCGCGGGATCGATTATGATGAGCTGTATTCTGCCGGATGTGTGGGATTGCTGAAAGCGATCAAGGCATTTGACTGCGAGCGCGGCGTAAAGTTTTCCACTTACGCCGTCCCGGTGATCCTGGGCGAGATCAAGCGTCTGTTCCGGGACGGCGGCATCGTCCACATCAGCCGCAGCCTCCGGGAGCGTGCTGTAAAGCTGCAAAAAATCCAGGAGACCTTTGAGCAGCATCACGGCAGATCACCCACCATGTCAGAACTCAGCGCACTCAGCGGTGATACCATAGAAGAGTGCGGCGAGGCGTTGTGCGTGACGCAGACGCCGCTTTCTCTGACACGAAACGATGAGGAGGACGATGACGGACAGTTTGAGATCCCGGTAGAAGCGCCGGATCGCCGGATCGGAGACCTCCTGTCTCTGCGGCAGCTGATGGGCGCTTTGTCGGAGCAGGATCGGATGCTGCTGGAACTGCGGTATTTTCGGGAATTGACGCAGAGCAAAACCGCAACCATTCTGGGGATGACGCAGGTGCAGGTCTCACGCCGGGAGAAAAAGCTTCTGACACAGCTGCGGCAGGAATTACTGTCTTAAAGGAGGACTTCGTGTCCTTCTTTTTTTGCATTTTCCGCACTTGCATTTTTCAACAAAATCCGGTATAATAGGAGTACATCAACTCATAAGGACGAAAAAATATGAATGTACTATCGAAAATCGAACCGCTCTTGATGCAGGCGCAGAAGCCGGCACAGTATATCGGCGGTGAAATGGGGAGCGTTGTCAAAAAACGGGAGGACGTGGATGTCCGCTTTGCCTTTTGCTTTCCGGATACTTATGAGATCGGCATGTCCCACCTGGGCATGAAGATCCTTTACAGTCTCATCAACGCCAGAGAAAACTTCTGGTGCGAGCGCGTCTTTGCGCCGTGTACAGATTTTGAAGCACTGATGCGGCAGAATGAGATACCGCTGTATGCACTGGAAAGCCTGGATGCTGTGCGGGACTTTGACTTTGTGGGCTTTACATTGCAGTATGAGCTTTCCTTTACCAATATCCTGAATATGCTGGATCTTGCCGGGATTCCGCTGCATGCCTGTGACCGCGGCGAAACACTTGCACCGCTGGTGGTAGCAGGCGGCCCGTGTGTCTGTAATCCAGAGCCGCTGGCGGATTTCTTTGATCTGTTCATTCTGGGCGAAGGGGAAGAGGTCAATCTGGAACTCATGGATCTCTACCTGGAAATGAAACGCCGCGGCGCTTCCCGTTCAGAATTTCTTCGGGCTGCATCGCAGATCGAGGGCATCTATGTGCCGTCACTGTATGAAGTGACCTATCATGCGGACGGAACTGTCTCTGCCATAACGCCAAAGGACGGCGCGCCGGAAAAGGTGGTAAAGCGTGTGATCCGGGACATGGATCAGGCATTTTATCCGGAAACCTTTGTCGTTCCCTTTGTGGAGACGGTGCACGACCGGGCAGTGGAAGAGGTGCTTCGCGGCTGTATCCGCGGCTGCCGCTTCTGCCAGGCAGGCTTTTTATACCGTCCGTTCCGGGAAAAGTCCCCGGAAACCATCGTGCGGCAGTGCCGTTCTCTCTGCGACACTACCGGTTATCAGGAGCTTTCCTTGTCCTCACTGAGCACCAGTGACCACAGCCGCCTGGAGGAGACGCTGAATGAGCTGCTGCCCTACCTGGATGAAAACCGCATCAATATTACACTGCCCTCTCTTCGGGTGGATAACTTTTCCAAGGAATTGATGGATCGCATCCAGGGTGTCCGCAAAAGCAGTCTGACATTTGCACCGGAAGCCGGTACACAGCGGCTTCGGGATGTCATCAACAAAAATGTCAGCGAAGAGGAACTGATGCGCACTGCCGGGATCGCCTTTTCCGGCGGATTTGCTACGGTAAAGCTCTACTTCATGATGGGACTGCCCACAGAGACCATGGAGGATGTCGAGGGCATTGTACATCTGGCGGAAAAGCTGATCGATCTCTATTATAATACGCCGGAGCGTTCCAAAGGGAAAACCATCCAGATCTCGATCAGCTGTGCTACCTTTGTGCCGAAGCCGTTTACGCCTTTTGAATTTGAACCGCAGGTTTCCCGGGAAGAACTTCTGGCACGACAGGAACACCTCCTCAGCTGCATTCAGCCGCGCCACCGGAAAAAGATCAAGGTCAGCTGGCATACCTATGAGATCAGTCTGCTGGAAGCTGTTCTCGCCAGGGGAGACCGCCGTCTTGCGCCGGTGATCGAACGGGCATGGCAGCTGGGCAGTAAGTTCGACAGCTGGAGCGAACACTTTCATTATGAGATCTGGTCGCAGGCAATGGAAGAATGCGGCATTGACCCGGCGTTTTACGCCAACCGCACCAGGGCATATGATGAGATCTTTCCGTGGGAACACCTGGATTACCTGGTGGACAAGGCATTTTTTGTCCGGGAAAACCAGACAGCACACCATTCCGAAACGACACCCCACTGCCGCGCACACTGCGCCGGATGCGGTGTCAATCGGAGAATTGGGAGGGCTTGCTTTTGAAAAATCGTGTCAGAATGCGCTTTTCCAAAACCGGAAGAGCCAGATATATTTCCCACCTGGATCTGATCCGTTGTTTTCAGCGTGCAGTCTGCCGGGCAAAGCTTCCGGCAGCGTATTCCGAGGGCTTTCATCCGCACATGCAGACTTCTTTTGCGGCAACGCTGCCTTTGGGGTTTACCAGCACTGCGGAGCTGATGGATCTGGAACTTTCTGAATCAGTTCCGGCAGAAGCGGTAATGGAGCGGCTGAATGCCGTTTTGCCGGAGGGCTTGTGTATTCAGGAAGCAGGGAACGGAATCTTGGCGTTTAAAAAGCTGGCGTTTGCCAGATATAAGATAACAGCTTCCAGTGAAACGCCGGCGCAGCTGCACCGCGCATTGGATGCATTCCTCGCGCAGCCGGAGATCATCACCGAAAAGCGCACCAAAAAGGGCGGCATGAAAACGGTAGACCTAAAGCCGATGGTGACGGCAGAAGGCGCGGCGGAATCCCCGGATGGATTGGAGATCCGGCTCTGTCTCCCTGCCGGGAGCAGTGCCAGTCTCAACCCGATGCTTTTGCTGGATACCTGGCAGAAACAGGACGGCTTTACACTGCCGCTCCGGGAAATTTGCCGGACAGAGCTGCTCACAGAAGAGAAACAAAAATTTTTTTGAAAAAACACTTGCATTTTTTCTGGAAATGTGGTATGATATAAAAGCATTTGAAATTTGTGCGCTTCGGCGAGATGCCGTGCACAAATGATCCGCACGGTTTTCGTGTGAGGTTAATGCCGGCCGGGCGCCCGATGGGAATCGGCGGCTCGGCAGAACGACATTAAATCGGACAGTCCGCTGGCGGAGGCTGCGCAGTTGCTGTAGCAGTCCTGTGTGCCCGAAGCTGAAAGGCACAGCAGAGACGCGTGTATGAATGTCCGCAAATTTTAGGAGGATTTTAAAATGGATGCATTGAAGACAATCAGCGACGCAAGCCTGAAGCAGGAAGTACCGGCATTCGCAGTCGGCGATACCGTAAAGGTACATGTAAGAATCAAGGAAGGCGACAAGAGCCGTATCCAGGTTTTTGAAGGCACTGTTATCGCAAAGAAGCACGGCGGCATCAGCGAGACCTTCACCGTTCGCCGCGTTGCACACGGCTGCGGTATCGAGCGTGTATTCCCGCTGCACTCTCCGGTTGTTGACCGCGTAGAAGTGATCCGTAAGGGTAAGGTTCGCAGAGCTAAGCTGTACTACCTGCGCGACAGAGTTGGTAAGGCTGCAAAGGTTAAGGAACAGATTCGATAATCCAAAGAATCATGCACAATGCAAAGACGGGCAGAATGGGTGCACATGTCGTCATTTGCTTCATGACACCTGCCCGTCGGCAGTAAAAAAGGGACAGTATTGTCCCTTTTTTATTAGAACCTGTTTGGTATCTACAGGTCTGATGATCGGAAGAATGGAGAACGGTAGAATGGAACAGCAGACAAATCAAGAAGAAAAAATGCAGCAGGAACCGAAGAAAACTTCTTTTCTGAGCGATGTCGCAGAAGTGTTGGAGACCGTATTCGTTTCCATTTTTGTGGTAATCATGCTGTTTGCCTATGTGATCCGTCCGGTAACGGTGGACGGCGATTCCATGCGGGAGACACTTCACGACAAGGATCGCCTGCTGATGTCTGACCTTTTGTATACGCCGAAATACGGTGATATTGTGATTATCAGCAATGAGCACTCCTATCTGTACGATGCAGACGGAAACCTGGTGGAAGGCAATGGTTTGCCCCAGGAGAAGCGCCTCATCAAGCGTGTGATCGCTACCGGCGGACAGGAGATCAACATTGACTTTGAGACCGGAACAGTGACCGTGGACGGCGAAGTGCTGGACGAACCGTATATTCGCCAGCTGACTGCCAACCAGGAGGACGGTTTTGCTTCCTATCCGGTGACAGTGCCGGAGGGATACTATTTTGTCATGGGTGACAACCGGAATAATTCCACCGACAGCCGCTCCCAGTTCGTGGGCTTTGTGCCCCGGGATGCGATCCTCGGCAAGGCAATGTTCCGGATCTCTCTGGACAATTTCGGCAGTATCTATAAGAACATGAAGTGACCCTGGAAAGGGACTTTGGAAAGGCGGCTGACATGGCAGAAGATCTGATGCGGAACATCCAGTGGTTTCCCGGACATATGACAAAAACACGGCGTATGATCGCGGCAAATCTGTCGCTGGTCGATGCAGTGGTAGAGATTCTGGATGCCCGGGTGCCACAGAGCAGCCGCAATCCGGAAATGGACAGTATGGTAGGCGCAAAACCGCGCCTGCTTTTGCTGAATAAGGCGGATATGGCAGACCCTTCTGCCACCTCTCGCTGGATCTCGGCATACCGGAAGCAGGGCTTTGTTGCTCTCGGCGTGGACTGCCGCAGCGGAAAGGGTATTTCCGGTTTTGCCCCCGCAGTACGGGAACAGCTTTTGCCGGAGCTTCTGGAAAAGCGCGCTGCGCATGGCATGACCGGCGCGCCCATTCGTTTGATGGTCGTGGGTATCCCGAACGTGGGAAAATCTTCTTTTATCAACCGCATGGCGCAGTCTAAGCGCGCAAAGGTGGAGGATCGCCCTGGCGTGACACGGACAAAGCAGTGGGTGAAGATCGGCAGCAATATGGAACTTCTGGATATGCCGGGCGTTCTCTGGCCAAAATTCGATGACCAGACAGTGGCGCAGAAGCTTGCCTTTACCGGTGCGATCAATGATGACGTCATGGATCTGGAAGCGCTTGCCTGCCTGCTGCTGCAGCGGCTTGCGGTGTCCTATCCTAAGGCACTGGAGCAGCGCTACAAAATGACGGGACTGGATGAGATCCGTGAGGATGGTTTTGCAATGCTGGAACTGCTGGGTAGAAAGCGCGGCATGCTGATCTCCGGGGGAGAGGTAAACACAGAGCGCGCAGCGATCACGCTGCTGGACGAGTTCCGCAGCGGAAAACTGGGACGCATTACGCTGGAACTGCCGGAACAGGAGGCGCAGAATGGCTAAAACTGCGCCGAAAAAGGCAACGGAAGAACTGTACGCCTGGGATGCGGAAAAGGCAGCCGGCGACGTGCTGCTTTGCGGTGTGGATGAAGCCGGACGAGGGCCTCTCGCCGGAGATGTCTATGCCGCAGCGGTGATCCTGGATCCATCGAAGCCTATGGTTTCGGGACTGAATGACAGCAAGAAAATGACAGAGAAAAAGCGGAAATCGCTTTTTGAAGAGGTGCAGTCCGCTTGTCTGGCGTACTGTGTGGCATCTGCAAATGTGGCAGAGATCGAGGAACTGAACATCCTCGGCGCGACGATGCTTGCCATGCAGCGCGCCGTTGCCGGTTTGTCTGTACAGCCGGGACTGGTGCTGATCGACGGCAACCGTCTGCCGCAGCTTTCTGTTCCGGCGGAGACTGTCATCAAGGGGGATGCTACTTCGGCTGCCATTGCCGCGGCATCCATCCTGGCAAAGGTGTCCAGAGACCGGACACTTTACGAGTTGGACAAGGCGTATCCGCAGTACGGGTTTGCGAAACATAAGGGCTATGGCACAAAGGCACACTGCGAGGCGATCCTGCAGTATGGGCCATGTCCGGCGCATCGTCCCAGCTTTTTGCGGAAGCTGTATCAAAAACATGAAAATGAAAACGACTGAGATCGGCCGCCTGGGGGAGACAGAGGTCTGCCGGCGAATGGAACAGCAGGGCTATTCCATTGTAAAGCGGAACTTTTGCATTCGCGGCGGCGAGATCGATATCATTGCAGAGGATGCGGAATATCTGGTGTTTGTGGAAGTAAAAACGCGAAAACCAGGCAGTCTGACCTCCGGCTTTGATGATGTGACGGAAAAGAAACAGGCTCGTTTGATCCAGGCGGCAGCGATGTGGTGCGCAGCGCATCCCACACAGCTTCAGCCGCGGTTTGACATCGCCTGCGTAGAGATGCAGGGAAAGCGCGTTCTTTCGGTGGATTATCTGGAAAACGCATTTGATGCAACGGGCAGTGATTTTATATTTTAGGCAGTAGAACTGCCGGGAAAAGGGTGGTAACAGTGTTTTACAAGAGCACCAGAGACAGCAGCATCCGTGTAGAAAGCGCAGCTGCAATTGCAAAGGGAATTTCGGAAGAAGGCGGTCTGTTTGTACCGGAGTCCATTCCTTCGATTTCCATGGACGAACTGAAATCGCTGGCTGGCATGAATTATGCACAGCGGGCAGCTTTTGTGTTCTCGAAGTATCTGACCGATTACACAGAAGCAGAACTGCGTTACTGCACAGAGAGCGCCTATACAACAAAGGCGTTTGACACAGAGAATATTGCAGAGATCGCGCACCTGTTCGAGGGTACTTATATGCTGGAGCTGTGGCACGGTCCCACCTGTGCATTTAAGGACATGGCGCTTCAGATCCTGCCGTACTTCCTGACCACTGCGGTCAAGAAGCTGAAGATGGACAAGAAGGTCGTGATTCTGGTTGCAACTTCCGGTGATACCGGCAAGGCAGCACTGGAAGGCTTCAAGGACGTTCCGGGCACAGAGATCATGGTATTCTATCCGGTCGAGGGTGTCAGCGACATGCAGAAGCGCCAGATGGTCACACAGGAAGGCGAAAATGTCACCGTGTGCGCAGTAAAGGGCAATTTTGACGACTGCCAGAGCGGCGTAAAGAAGATCTTTACCGATCACAAGGTACTGGATGCTCTGGAAAAGGGCGGCATGACATTTTCCAGCGCAAACTCCATCAACTGGGGCAGACTGGTACCGCAGATCGTGTACTATGTTTCCTCCTATGTTTCCCTGGCAGAATCCGGCGAGATCGCTTATGGTGATCTGCTGAATGTCGTTGTTCCTACCGGCAACTTCGGCAACATTCTGGCTGCGTACTATGCAAAGATGATGGGCGTGCCTCTCGGAAAGCTGATCTGTGCCTCCAATATCAATAAGGTGCTGACAGACTTTATCCGCACCGGCGTGTATAACCGGAATCGTGAATTTTATCCGACCACTTCTCCGTCAATGGATATCCTGATCTCCAGCAATCTGGAGCGTCTGCTGTATCTGCTGACCGGCGAAGATGATGCACAGATCCGCGCGTGGTTCACTGCACTGGCGGAAAAGGGAACTTATGAGGTAACCGATGCTGTCAAGGCCAAGCTGACAGAGCAGTTCTACGGTGGTTTCTGCGACGATGCCGAGACAAAGGCAACTATCGCAGAACTGTACCAGAAGTACGGCTACACCTGCGATACCCATACAGCAGTTGCAGTAAAGGTGTATGAGGATTACCGCAAGGAGACTGGCGACACCACAAAGACACTGATCGCTTCTACCGCAAGCCCGTTCAAGTTCAGTGCAAGCGTTCTGGACGCACTGGGCAAAAAGCCGGCAGACGGCACCGATGAGTACGATATGGTAGAGTTGCTCCACGAGATCTCCTCTATGGAGATCCCGCAGTCTCTGGCAGCGCTGAAAACAAAGCCGCGCCGTTTTGACGGCAGCATTGATAAGTCCGAAATGCAGCAGTTCGTATTGCAGGAACTGCACCTGTCCTGAATGGGGTGCCCATGCGTTTATTTACCATAGGCGACCTGCACCTTTCCTTTGGCGTACCGGACAAGCCCATGGATATTTTCGGCGGCTGGAAAAACTATCAGAGCCTGTTGGAACAGAACTGGCGCGAACGAATTGCACCGGAGGATGTGGTAGTGCTGGCAGGGGATTTTTCCTGGGGCATGACACTGGCGCAATCTGAGGCAGACTTTGCTTTTGTGCAAAAGCTGCCTGGCCAGAAGATCCTGCTGAAAGGCAACCACGACTACTGGTGGACTTCGCTGAAAAAAATGGAGGATTTCTTCACTGCCCACGGCTTTGACACCATGCATATCCTGCATAATAACCACTATGCGTTCGGACAGTACGGCATTTGCGGTACACGCGGCTGGGTGAGCATGCAGGGCGAAGCCGCAGATGCGAAGATCCTCGCAAGAGAAGTCCAGCGTCTCCGGGTCTCTGTGCAGTCCGCAGTGAATGCCGGTCTGGAACCCATTGTGTTCCTGCATTATCCGCCCATCTACGGTACATCCATGAACTATGAGATCCTGGAGGTGCTGCATGAATTTCACATTCAGCGCTGCTATTACGGACATGTTCACGGAAAGGGTCACAATTTCGCATTTCAGGGAAAGTATGAAGAAACGGAAATGCGCATGATCTCTAGTGATTATCTACAATTTGTGCCGGAGCAGGTGCTCTGAATTGTACAAAATAGAGAAGTGCGGAAATCCACTAGCCAAAACGGGCCAAATATGCTATAATAATGAGAGCGTGTGCGCATTTTAAGGCGCCCGCATATCATCGATAAAATCAATCCTTCCATTTTCCATACGTTGTAATGGAAGGTATTGTAATCATCAATTGGAGGATACCAAACATGAATCTGAAATCTTCAAACAAAACAGATGTTAACATGACCGAACTGGTCGTTGAAATTGATGCAGAGAGCTTTGAAAAAGCAGTAGAAGCTGCTTATCAGCGTCAGAAGAAGAATATCTCTATGCCGGGCTTTCGCAAGGGCAAAGTGCCGCGGAAAATGTGCGAGAGAACATATGGCGAGAACGTATTCTATGAGGATGCGATCAACGCACTGCTGAACATGGAACTGCCGGCTCTGATCGTTGACAACAAGCTGAATGTTGTGGACACCCCGAAGGTAGAAGTAACTGCTGTCAGCAAGGAAGACGGCGTTACCATGAAGGTGATCTGCGTAACCAAGCCGGAGATCACTCTGGAAGGCTATAAGGGCATCGAAGCACCGAAGGTTGTCAAGGAAATCACCGATGCAGACGTAGATCAGCAGATCGAGAATATGCGTCAGCGCAATGCCCGCGTTGTTTCTGTTGACGATCGCGCAGCTGAAATGGGCGACGAAGTAAACCTGAACTTTGAGGGCTTCTTCGGCGACGAGGCATTTGACGGCGGCAAGGGCGAGAACTATCAGCTGAAGCTGGGCAGCGGTCAGTTTATCCCGGGCTTTGAGGAGCAGGTAGCTGGTCACAACATCGGCGAAGAATTTGACGTTACTGTTACTTTCCCGGAAGATTATCAGATGGAAGAGTATGCAGGCAAGGAAGCTGTATTCCACTGCTCCATCAACAGCATCTCTCACGAAGAGCTGCCGGAGCTGGATGATGAGTTCGTAAAGGATACTTCTGACTTTGACACCGTAGACGAGCTGAAGGCTGACGTTCGCAAGAAGCTGGAAGAAAATGCTGAGAATGCTGCAACCAACTCTTTTGAGAACGCAGTTACTCTGAAACTGATCGAAAAGGTTACCGATCCGGTTCCGCACTGCATGTTTGAGCACCGCGCAGACAGCCTGATGAACCAGTTCGCAAATCAGCTGAAGGCACAGGGCGTTTCCATGGATCTGTATCTGCAGTACACTGGCATGGATCAGGATGCACTGAAGGAAACCTATCTGGAGCGCGCAGAGAACGAAGTAAAGTTGCGTCTGGCTCTGGAAAAGGTTGCTGAACTGGAAAAGCTGGAAGTTTCTGACGAAGATCTGGAAGCTGAAGTAAATCGCCTGGCAGAAGAGAACAACATGACTGCTGAGGATGTAAAGAAGCGCATTTATCTGGAAGATCTGCGTGAGGACATGCTGGCAACAAAGGCAATGGATCTGGTAAAGGAAGCTGCTGTTGCTACCGATGCTCCGGAAGAAGCACCGGCAGAAGAAGCTGCAGCAACTGAGGAATAATCCGAACAGGCAATTAGAAAAATAGATGAAAACAGACGGGCGAACTCTTGGTTCGCCCTCTGTGGTATGTGCACATTTTTCGGAATGTGTCGATTTTAGAAAGGAAGATGAACATGAGTAGTTTAGTACCTTACGTTGTAGAACAGACCAGCCGCGGCGAGCGTTCTTACGATATTTTCTCCCGCCTGCTGAATGACCGTATCATTATGCTGTCCGATCAGGTCAATGATGCAACCGCCAGTCTGGTTGTTGCACAGCTGCTGTACCTGGAGGGTCAGGATAACGAAAAGGACATCTCACTGTACATCAACAGCCCCGGCGGTTCGATCACAGCTGGTATGGCGATCTATGACACCATGCAGTATATCAAGTGCGACGTTTCCACCATCTGCATCGGTATGGCTGCTTCCATGGGTGCATTCCTGCTTTCTTCCGGCGCAAAGGGCAAGCGTATTGCACTGCCCAACAGTGAGATCATGATTCACCAGCCGCTGATCTCCGGCGGCCTGTCCGGTCAGTGCACCGACATCAAGATCGCATCGGATCACCTGGTTCGCGTTCGTCAGAAGATGAACGAGATCCTGGCAGAAAACACCGGAAAGCCGTTAGAGGTCATCGAAAGAGACACAGAGCGCGACAATTATATGTATGCCGCTGAGGCAAAGGAGTACGGTCTGATCGATAAGGTGATCGCGCATAGATAAAGGGGAGCCGAAATGGACGAGAAAAAAGAAAAACGATGCAATTTCTGCGGCAAGCCGGAACATATGGTAGAGGGCATGATCTCCGCGGCAGATGTGAATATTTGCAGCGAGTGCGTGACCTATTGCTATGAAATGCTGTATGGGCCGGTGAATCCGGCAGCGGACAACGCAGACAAAAAGAAAAAGTCAAAAGCACCGTCTGAGATTCGGCTGCTGAAACCGGCTGAGATCAAAAAGACACTGGATGAGTATGTGGTTGGACAGGATCTGGCGAAGATCACCCTTTCCGTATCGGTTTATAACCACTATAAGCGCATCCTGAACCAGTCCAAGGAAGACGCAGCGCGGGATGTGGAACTCCAGAAGAGCAACGTCCTGCTGCTCGGTCCGACTGGTGTCGGAAAAACTTATCTGGCGCAGACACTCGCAAAGATCCTGGACGTACCGTTTGCCATTGCCGATGCAACGACCATTACCGAAGCCGGCTATGTGGGCGACGACGTGGAAAACGTATTGCAGCGCTTGCTCCAGGCAGCGGATTTTGATGTAGAGGCGGCAGAACGCGGCATCATCTATATCGATGAGATCGACAAGATCTCCCGGAAGTCGGAGAATGTTTCGCTGACCAGAGATGTCAGCGGTGAAGGCGTACAGCAGGCACTGTTGAAGATCATCGAAGGCACTGTCTCCAATGTACCGCCCCAGGGCGGCAGAAAGCACCCGAATCAGGAGTTTATCCATGTGGATACACGGAACATCCTGTTTATTTGCGGCGGCGCATTCGACGGATTGGAAAAGCTGATCCAGAAGCGTATGGCTCCGGCAGCGTTGGGCTTTGATGCGCCGATCGCACAGCAGAAAAAGGATCTGGTCAACATCTTCCGTCAGGTCACACCGCAGGATCTGGTGAAGTTCGGTTTGGTTCCGGAGTTGGTCGGCAGACTGCCGGTCATCACCACTTTGGACGATCTGGATGAAGCGGCACTGATCCGCATTCTGACAGAGCCGAAGAACGCTCTGGTAAAACAGTACCAGAAGCTGTTTGACTTCGATAACATCCAGTTGGAACTGACTGACGATGCATTGACAGCAGTTGCGACCGAAGCAATTGCTCGGAAAACCGGTGCTCGCGGACTGCGTTCCATTATGGAAGCAACGCTGATGGACAGCATGTACACCACGCCTTCTGTGGATAATGTAAAGAAGATCGTGGTCAATGCCGACTGTGTCAACGGCACAGCGCGCCCGAAATTCTACGATGCTGACGGCAAGGAAATCGAAAACATTCCGCCGGAAGAAGCGGCGCTCTAAATTTTGCAGAAACAGAAAACCTGTCCTACCAAACATAGGACAGGTTTTTTGTTTTATGGGATGCGTTTAGGATTGTATGTTTTTGGCGAAAAATCTCTCAATGGGCGGTGCAGTGTATTTGCTGAAAAATTTCACCACAAAGCCGGTGCAGAGAGCGGCAATGATCGTGCCTTCCCGTGTGCCCTCCAACCGACGGAAGAACAGGAACGACAAAATGACTGCCACCACAACACAGCTGACATCAAACACGATCTTTACGTTGCCAAATTCTTTGTGGATGGTGTCGGAGAGCGCTTTGACAAAGGCCTCGCCGGAGTTTAAAATGACGTTTGCGGTAACTGCCAGCGAAATGCCGAAGCCAAGAACGACAGTGCCGGCCAACACCAGCAAAATCTGTACAATGTAGTTTTTCGGTTCAAAAAACGAGATCAGCCATACACCGAAATCGGTGAACCATCCAAATAAAAATGAAAGCGGCACTTGTAACAGCTGGATCCACTGAAACTTTTTTCGCAGCAATAAGATCTGTCCCAGGATCAGCACACAGTTCCAGATAATGAGCCAGTATCCCAGGGAAAGCTGCGGCAGCTGAATGCTCATCACATTTGCCACCGAGGAAATGGGCGAAACGCCCAGCTCGCCTTTTTTGGTGATTGCTACGCCGAGGGCGCTGAAAAAGAGACCGATGATAAATAACAGATATCGTTGTACCGTATCTTTGAATAATGGGTTTTTGACGAATGATTGACTCAAGCTTGATTCCTCCATTTTTGTAATTCTGCCTTTGGATCTTCACACTGCATCATTTGTGACATGACGCAGCAGCCGGAAGCGCCTGCCTGCCGGATAGCTGTCTGCCGCTCCGGTGTTATGCCGCCGATGGCATAGACCGGGATGGAAATGCTGTCACAGATCTCCCGAAGAAAGGACAGCCCTCGCGGCGGGAGATCTGGCTTGCAGGCAGTAGGGAAAATGTGTCCGGCGATCAGCCAGTCCGCACCCAGGCGCTCCGCCAGCTGCGCATCTGCCAGGCTGTGCACAGACGCGCCAATTGCCGGGAGCTGTTCTTTTTCAGCTTCTGTCAGACTTTGCAGCAGGGAAAGCGGCAGCTGTACCGGCAGACGCAGCGCCTGCGCCGTTTCCGAAAAGCTGTTCAGCCAGAGGGGTGTGTGATAGCGTCGGCAAATGTCCAGACACTCTGCGGCAAGAGCAGTGTATGCAGCCGGGGACAGATCCTTCTCTCGGAGCAGGATCCCGTCTGCACCTCCTGCGGCAAGCTGTTCGATTCGCGCCAAAAAGCTGCCCCGGCACAGCTTTCGGTTGGTGACACAGAGCATCATAGGATGTTGGTGTTGATGTAGTCGGTATAGACCGGCTGCATGCCCTGAGCGAGGATGGCTTCATGGATCTCTTGTAAGCTTCTGGGGTCAGAAATCTCAAACTGCGCGTCACCCTTTTGCTTGTGCTCCTCGTTGTGACCGCCGATTCCCACATCGACGCCGGCGGAGATCTTGGTGGCTGCCAGAGGCAGAACATGATCCCGGAATCCGGCGCGTTCCCGCGTGGAGATGGTGAAGCTTGCGAAGGGCAGGAAAATGCGGCAGGCGAGCATCATCTGCAAAAGCTGGGTCTCGTGTACATCGTTGGGGTTGGTCTCCTCGTGGTTCTTATAGGGACGCAGCCGCGGAAAAGACAGCGCGATCTCTCCTTGGGGATACTTCTTTTGCAGCAGAGCCGCGTGGATTCCGGCAGCAAACATATCCTTGCGGAAGTCTGCCAGTCCCAGCAGTACGCCGAATCCAACGCCGCGCATGCCGCCCATCAGCGCCCGTTCCTGTGCGCAGACGCGATAGGGGAAACAGCGTTTTGCGCCGGCAACATGCATTTCGCCGTACCGCTCCAGATCATAGGTTTCCTGAAAAACGGTGACAAAGTCCGCGCCGCATTCCCGCAGCATGGCGTACTCGTCAGCGTTCATGGGATATACCTCCAGGCCAATGGTGGAGAAGTATTTCTTGGCGATACGCACAGCTTCTGCGATGTATTCCGGGCCGGAAACCGATCTGCTTTCGCCTGTCAGCAGCAGGACTTCCCGCATGCCGGTTTTGGCGATCGCAGCCATTTCCGCTTCAATTTCCTCCGCGTTCAGCTTGCAGCGCGTAATGGGATTTTTGCAGTTGAATCCGCAGTAAACGCACTGGTTTTCGCAGTAGTTGGAAATATACAGCGGTGTAAACAGCAGCACATTGTTGCCGAAATGTTTCTCCCGCTCCGTCTTGGCACGCCGCGCCATCTGTTCCAAAAAAGGCTGCGCCGCCGGGGAGAGCAGCGCTGCAAAATCCTCAAATGACAACTCTTCTTTTTGCAGGGCAGCCTGTACCTGTTTTGCCGTATACTGTTCCGGTGCATATGCCTTTCTGGCAGCGATCACGCGGTCAAAAATGTCGCTGTCGATCTGCTGCATACCCGGCTGAAATTCCATGGGGTCATAGATCTTACGCATGATACTGCCCTCCTCAATCCTGTAAAAATCCAGTCAGCGGACTGGAAGCTTCTGCGCCGGAGTCCAGAACACGTCCCAATTTTGCCAGATAAGCGGCGCGTCCGGCTTCGATCGCCAGCTTGAAGGCGTGTGCCATCATGGGGCAGTTGTTAGCGGTTGCTACTGCGGTATTTGCCATAACGGCAGCAGCGCCCATTTCCATTGCCTCGCACGCCTGAGACGGTGCGCCGATGCCGGCATCTACAATGACCGGCAGGTCGATCTCGTCAATGATGATCCGGATAAAGTCCTTGGTGCGCAGTCCCTTGTTGCTGCCGATGGGAGCGCCCAGCGGCATAATAGCAGCGGCGCCGGCATCTGCCAGACGGCGTGCAGCAATGAGATCCGGGTACATATACGGCAGAACGTGAAATCCCTCTTTCGCCAGGATTTCTGTGGCGCGGATGGTCTCTGCATTGTCCGGCAGCAGATACTTGGCATCCGGGATGACTTCGACCTTGACGAAATCACCGCAGCCCAGCGCACGGGAAAGCCGCGCAATGCGTACTGCTTCGTCTGCATTTCTCGCGCCGGAGGTGTTCGGCAGCAGTGTCAGATGCTCCGGCAGAAAATCCAGAATGTTTTCCGGGCTGTCTGCGTTGGCGCGGCGCAGGGCAATGGTAGCGATCTCGCTGCCGCCGTATTCCATAACGTCTCGGATCAGCTGTAACGAAAATTTTCCGGAGCCCAGAATAAAACGGGAATGAAACTCCTTTCCGCCCAGTACCAGTGTATCATTTTTTAAGGTTTCCATATGATTGCTTCCTTTCTGCTTTAAGGTAACACCGTGCAAAGCCGTCAGGCGGGCATTGTACAGTGTTGTCTTAAGAATCGGTTTTCTCCTGCGAGTCTGTTGAACTATTTTTATGCTGCGCCGCCGCCCATAAAGCTGACAACTTCGATCACATCGCTGTCGCTGAGCACAATTGCGGCATAGTCCTCTTTTGCTTCGATCTTTTCATTGCGTTCTACTGCGATCCGCTGGATGTTGTATCCCTGTGCTTCCAGAAATTCCAGCAGCGTCTGCGGCTTTTCCAGAGGGATCTGTACGCCGTTTACACACATGGTAATCGCTCCTTTCTATCATCACTTCCATATTATTCCATTTCATGACGCAAAAAAAGGGCACACACCTTTTCGGTGGTGTGCCCCATTTTACGCAGTCATTCTACTTGTTATTATACCACATTCCCCTGAAAAAGTCAACGCCTTTTCCGGAATTGCGGATTTTTTACGCTTCGTCCATTTTTTTCGGCAGAAGTCCGGGGAGAAATTCCACCACAGGCAGTGCGTACTGCTTTGCAAGATCCAGACAGGTCTGGATGTATTCTGAATTGGAAAGCCGATCCGGGGTATGGGCATCACAGCCGATTATGGCGCTGTTTCCGACTTCCTGTGCAATGCGCAGAAATCTGCCGGAGGTATAGTGACGGTGCTCCACCACACCCAGCAAATTGATCTCGATGGGGATATCGTGTGCTTTGAGATACCGGCAGAGACGAAGCATGTGCTCCTCATAGACCGTATCCGATCCGGTGTAATGGATCAAATCCGGGTGCGCCGTGTAGGCATATTTTCCGGTTTCCATGCCCTCGATCACCAGATCAACATAGCGTTTGAGATCTGCCTCATCTTCGGTGGGGTGTCCGGTGTATGGCCCGGTGATCTCGCTGGCAGTGAAATGTTCTCACAGCAGCATATAATCCACGGGATAGCCGTCCAGAAGGCGATTCTGCTCTTCCATCAATTCCGGAATATACTCCGACTCGAACCCGATGTAAATGGTAATGTCTCTGGCGTATTCCTGTTTCAGTGCTTCCAGTGCGTAAAAATAATTGTCCAGCTCTCTGGGTTCCATCCGCGTGTGGGAGACATAGTCTTTCGGAAAGACCCAGGGGCAGTGATCGGAAAATCCCAGAACCTCCATGCCTTCCCGGATGGCGTGTTCCACATATTCCTTATCCTCGCCCCACGCATGGCGGCATCGGGCAGTATGGGTGTGATAATTTGCTTTCAGCATGTGTATGACACTTCCTTAGTTTTCTTTCGGCGCTTCTGTCGGCGGCTGTTCGGTAACTGTGGCTTCTGTGAACGTCGTTTCCACCACAGAACCGGAGTGTTTCGGCGCAAGCCGTGCAATGACTTCGTTGATGAGCCGCAGCGCGCCGCTGATAATCATGAGGATGCCGATGACCTTCCAGCCGATCTCGTTGCTGTTGCGCAGCACATAGATCAGGATAAAGATACCCAGCAGACAGTTGGTGACAGCAAACAGCATGGATGCCAGAATATTGGTGTCCTCTTTGCGGAACGACAGCGTATTTACCACGCCGGAAATACCGCTGCCCAGGACGCAGATGCCCAGAATAATGGGGATCAGGTTGTTGATGGTAAAGGGCAGGATGATAAGCAGCGCGCCGACGATCAGCAGAATAATGCCTGTGACCAGGTATCTCGCTTCCGGCTGGAATTTGCGGCGGGAGGCATAGATGACGGTCTCGATCAATCCGATCACAGCGACCAGGATGCCCAGCGTCAGGAAGATGCCGTTTACTACTGTGGGTTTGGATAACAGCACAATGCCCAGCACAATAAGACAGAGGGGCAGGACGAAGGGGAGCAGGATGTAGAGCATTTGTTTGCCGAATTTGGTTTTTGGGGTTTTTGAATTCATAACAGACTCCTTTCAAAACAGATGGAATAAATATTTGAGGCAGAGCCGCTTGAGCGGTCTGCAGGATGCACAAAAGGCATTGGCGAGAGCTTCAACATTTTCCGCGGCTTGCAGCTGCTGTGCTTTCTCCGGGAATTGCCTGCCGAATTCCAGTGCCAGTGTCATGGGAATGATTTGCAGCGGTGCTTCGTCGGGCAAATGCTTCTGCCGCAGATGCTGCTGCGCCGTTTCGCAAAACTCCAGAAGCGCTTCCTGATGGAAGGAAAGCCCAGTCCAGCGAAGCAGCCGGAACAGATAGCGGTACATTGCCTGCATCGCCTGCCGCGGATGCAGCGTGTCACAGAAGCGCTTTCTGCGCCGATAGAGATGCCATCGCCGCAAAAGGATCACCGCAGCGATCACGGCTGCCGCTGCCAACAGATACAGCAGTATGCGCAATATCGTATGGAGTACATGTGCTGTATTGCCGTCAGATCCGGAGAGACCGCTGCTGCTTTCTGATTCCGTTCCGCCGGGCACACTGCCGGTTCCCGATGCCGTTGTCACACTTGACATTTTTGTAGAAGTCAGAGAAGCGCTGGTCATTTCCTGGGAAAGCGTTTCGGATACGGTCGTCTCTGTGACAGCGTTCGTTGACGTTTGGTGCTGTGCGCTTTCAGTGGGCATACTGTCATAATAGCCCGGTGTCATCTCAAAGGGCATCCATCCATAGCCGTCAATGTAAAATTCGCACCATGCGTGAGCCTGGCGGTCTTTTAATGTGACCGTGTAGCCGTCTCCGGAGACAGATGCGCTGTCCAGTACGTCATTTCCCACCAGATAGCCTTCGCAGTACCGCGCCGGGATTCCCAGATGCCGCGCCAAGATCGTTCCGGCGGTGGCGTAGTGCACACAATAGCCCTTTTGGTTTTCCAGAAGAAAGAAGCTGACGAAATCCCGTGTCTTTGGCGTCTTTCCGGGAGAAAGGGTATAGGTGGTGTTTTCCGCCATCCAGGCGCGTATTTCGCAAAGTGCCTGGTATTGTTCCTGCACGGTTCGGGGATGGCTGTTTTGGAGGGATTCCGGAAGTGCTGCATAAACAGCATCCAGTGCATCGCTTTCCGGCAGTTCGGTATAGGCGTCTGCTGCGAAGTCCCGGTAGGCAAGGGATTCCAGCAGTGCTGCCGGAATGGTTTTTCCCTGGATCATTTCCGGTGAATCTGCGGCCTCTGCCGGCTGAAAGCGGATGGATACCGTGGGGTCAGAAGACGCTGTGCCCAGTGCATCCAGGAAAGAACGCACAGCATCGCTGCTGCCTGCCGCAGAAGCGGAGATGCGGCAGTCCTGCAATGGATTGTCTGCAAGGTTCGGGATGACCCAGGACTGCGGCGCGGAGACAGTCCAACGGTATGTACTGCGCTTTTTCGGCTTGACATTGGCATCATCCGGAAAGCTTACCTGCTCGCCGAAGGAGGCGTAGGGCTGATAATATCTGCCGTCGCGGCGCAGCGGCTGAACTGTACAGGTGAAAATGCCGGAGTCCGGCAGCATGGAGCGCTGAAACAGAAACGGAAAGTTCTGCGGTGCACAGTCATAGTTTTGCAGAACCGAAAAGACGGTGCTGCCATTTTGAAAGTCAGATGCCTTGGTGAGTGCACTCCAGCTGTTGTTCTGATAGATGCTTCCGGTATAGCCTTTCAGATACATGGTGCTGTCCGGCAGATTGTCAAAGGTCAGCTTCAGGTCTGTACGGTCTCGATACTGTAGAGAGGCTTTTGTTCCCAGAGAAACCGTTCCGGAAGCAGAAAGCCCCAGTGCCGTTCCGATATTTCGGATGCTTTGAGGAAGGTTCTGCACATCAAATTCAGCCAGGCTGGCGCTCAGTTCCTGCATCCGCAGCTTGTCGGCATCGGTGCGCGTGTAGTCCTGCCATGTTCCGGTGAGGGCAACTGCACTGTACACCAGCAGCACAAAGCCGGCAGTGACCGAACCGCAGACAGAAGCGGCTCGCTGATGCGACTGCGCTTTTCGATGCCCGTTCAGCATGGCAAACCGCAGCGCCAGCATACCGCACCAGTACGCCAGCAGAAATGCCATGGCAAAAGCGTTGACCGGAAGCCCCAGATACAATCCCGGCTCAATGAGCAGGAAAGAAACACAGGCGGTCAGAACAAAGTGCGGTTTTCGCAAGGTAAAGCAGGCAAAAAAGAATGCCAGAAGCCCGGCGACACAGATGCAGGTCAGCGTTGCAGAATGGCTCAGTTCCTCCGGTGATGCGTGAAGGGTGAAATATGAGACATCCGTGTGGTGTGCATTTTGATAGACTTGGTTGATGATGTGCTGCATGCCCATCACCGTCTGTCTGGCGCGGAGGATCGGCAGCAGAAGCAGCAGCAAGATACCGAAAACCGTCAGTTTTCCGCTGTGCTTCGGGAGCAGCTGTAAGACAGATGCCAGAAGAAAGCAAGCCGCAGCGGAAAGAAGCAGCGGAAGCTTGCGGCAGTCCGGCGTATACAGTGTCAGCAGCGCAAACAGCGTGCCGCCGAACCCCATGGCTGCCAGCAAAAAACGGTACAGCATGCCGCTGGTGGGCTTTTTCTTTTCAGATGACCACTGCGGCTCAGATGCGATCAGAGCCGGGGAGAAGGGACGCTGTGTTTTCATCGATCTCCTCCTTCCGCTTGCTGCAAAGTCTGATATACCGTTTTGGCGGCAGTTTCAGGCGCAATGGAAACTTGTCCGGAAATTTTTGCAGCGCCGGAAATAAATACTATATCTGCGCCGATCTTTCCCTCCAGCGTATCTGCAATGCAGCAGGTCACGCTGTCTCCGGTGTTTTCCAGTACCGAAAGTGCAGCTTCCGGGTCGCTGCCGGGAGACATGTCCAGAATGGCTTCCAGAAACGGCAGAAGTTCCGCTGCGGATGCGATCTCGCGGCTTTGCTTCCAGTCATCGCCGCAGATGATTACCGTTACGGCGTTGTCGCTGCCGCACATCATTTCGACTGCCGCCGTCAGAGCCTCCAGCATAGCATCCAGACGTGTACCCGGTTCGCCGTCTGCGGACGGCTGAAGCGCATACAGCATGCCAATCACTGCCGGGACACGCCGGGGAATACCATATTCCCGTACCACCGGCTCCGGAAAACGGCTGCTCAGCTTCCAGTGGATGGCGCGCATGCGGTCACCGCTGCGATAACTGCGGACGCCGAGAAACTCTTCCGGTTCTGTGGTGGGCTGCATGACAGCAGCTTCTCCGGACACAGACGGCTTGTAATCCTGGGCAGGCGGTTCCGGCACGATCGGGAGCACCGGAAAAGCAGTCTGCCGGGAAAGCCGCTTTCGGTGAGAAAATAAGTGAATGCTGTCGTAGACGCGAAAATTGGTAACTGTGACCTGAAATTTTCCGCAGTGTACCGGGGTAACGGGAATCTCCATGCGGATGGTATCCCGCGGCGGCACAGTGGTCTGAAACTCCTGTTCCGTCTCTTCGTCCAGCGTGACGTTTTTCACAGTCAGCAGAAGTGTTACCGTTCCCATGGGCAGCCATGTGGGGTTGTGCAGCTGTACCACACAGCGGCAGGGTACGCCTTTTTCCGCCTGTGTTTCAGTACAGAACAACTCTGCCCGAAGCTTTGCGCCGCTGAAATGGGCTGCCGCAAAAAAGCCAAAGGGAAGCAGCAGCATGCTCACCAGCAGATATGCCGAAAACTGCGGCAGATACAGACAAAAGAACAGATAGACGATCCCGGTCAGCAGCAGATAAAAGAGCTTTGTGATCCACATGGCGACTCACCGCTTGTCCGGTGTCGGGGCTTGGATCTGATGCAGGATCTCGTCCAGCACGCGCTCTGCCGGGACATTGCCCTTGGGGATGATGCGGTGCGCCAGGACATCCATGCAAAGCGGCGTGATGTCGTCCGGGAGCAGGGAGTTTCTGCCGCGAAGCATCGCCATGGCTTTGGCAGAGCGGATCAGCGCAAGCGTTCCTCTGGGACTCACACCCAGCGTGATCTGCGGATGCTCCCGGGTCGCCTTGGAAATAGAAGCCGCATAGTAGTAAAGCCGGTCGTCCACATAGACCGCTGCCGCCTGCTGCTGCAATTCCAACAGCTGTTCCGGTGTGCATACTGGCTGTACGTCCTGCAATGGATCACGGGCAGCTCTGCCCTGTAAAATGGCGATCTCTTCCTCGATCCGGGGATAGCCCATATGCAGCCGCATGAGAAAGCGATCCAGCTGAGATTCCGGAAGCGACTGCGTACCGACGCAGCCCAGAGGATTCTGTGTTGCAATGACCAGATGGGGTTTCGGCAGGGAATAGGTCTTTCCCTCTACTGTGACGTTTCCCTCTTCCATTGCCTCCAGCAGCGCCGCCTGGGTCTTGCTGGAGGTACGGTTGATCTCATCCGCCAAAAGCAGATGACAAAACAATGCACCCGGTTGGAATACAAATTTTCCGGTGTTTTTTTCATAAACGGAAAAACCGGTGAGGTCAGAGGGCAGCACATCCGGAGTAAACTGCACGCGCCGGCAGCTCAGCCCCAGTGCTTTGGAAAACGCCATGGCAAGCGTTGTTTTTCCCACGCCCGGCATGTCCTCCATTAAAACATGTCCCTCTGCCAGAAAGGCGATGAGCACCTTGGTCAGCACCAGATCTTTTCCGATCACGGCTTTCTGTACCTCCCGGAGAATGGCTGCCGGGAGACTTCTTGTTGTAACAGTCGGCATAAACAGCTCCTTTTTCTGTGTGTGATTTTATGCAAACGTGTTTCGTGACGACAGGAAATCGCAAAAATCAAAAGTGGTTGCTTTTCTGTCGCCTTTACATTTTTTTCATGATATACAATTTATTATATCATTTTTTTCTGCTTTTGGCAAGTGTACAAACTGTCTTTTCCGCAAAATCGCGGTATCTTTTTTTGTTTGCTTTCGGTGAAAACGGCGAAAAAACAGAAATGGCAGAAAAAAGCGGCGGTAGGATATTGACAAAACCGCAAAAAATGTTATACTAGAAAAGGAAAGGTATTTCCGACTGCGGTGCGCTGCGGCGGAAAGCGAGAGACTTCTGACAGAAAGGAACAATGGACTGATGAATATCTGGCATGATATCAACCCGAAGCGCATCACCGTAGATGAGTTCGTGGCAGTTGTAGAGATCGCGAAAAACAGCAAGGTCAAGTATGAGCTGAACAAGGACACCGGTATCCTGGAGATGGATCGTATTCTGTATACCTCCACCCACTATCCGGCAAATTACGGCTTTATTCCGCGTACCTATGCTGACGACGGCGACCCGCTGGATGTGCTGGTGCTCTGCTCTCAGACGCTGCACCCCATGACTCTGGTACGGTGCTATCCCATCGGCGTGATCCACATGATCGACAATGGGCAGCGCGACGACAAGATCGTTGCCATTCCGTGCAATGACCCGACCTATAACAGCTATCACAACATCGACGATCTGCCGCGCCACATTTTTGAGGAGATCGTGCATTTCTTCCAGGTATACAAAGAACTGGAGCATAAGACCACTGCGGTGGACGAAGTAGAGGATGTCTATGCGGCAAAGGAGATCATTGCGGCGGACATCGACCACTATATCGATAAGTTCTGCAAGGCGTAAACAATTGTAAAAAGGACACGCCCTGCGGCAGCTTTTGCGGTTAGGTGTGCCTAAAATAGAAAGAGGTATTTAAGTTATGGTATCAGCATCAGACATTTTGTTCAATCACGGAACCAGCGTCGCACCGCTCGGCCTGATTGCAATGAAAGGCGCAGAGGAACTGGGGAAAAAGCTGAATGAGTACCTGGTCAGCTGGGCACACAAGGGCGGCTATGACGTGGACACATTCCTGATCGAATCGGAATGCCCTCGTTTTTCTTCCGGCGACGGCAAGGGACTCATTAAGTCTACCGTCCGCGGCAAGGATCTGTTCATCATTGTGGATGTCGGCAACTACAACGTCAAGTATCAGATGTATGATCAGCAGAATGCAATGTCTCCGGATGACCACTATCAGGATCTGAAGCGCATCATCCAGGCAGCCAGCGGCAAGGCACACCGGATCAATGTAATCATGCCGATCCTGTACGGCGGCCGTCAGCATCGCCGGAACTACCGTGAGTCTCTGGACTGTGCCTGCGCTTTGCAGGAGCTGTACCAGATGGGCGTCTCCAACATTCTGACCGTAGACGCACACGATCCGCGGGTACACAACGCAATTCCGCTCATGGGCTTTGATAACATGATGCCCTCTTATCAGGTATTGAAGGCAATGTTCCAGACAGTACCGCACCTCAAGACGACTCCAGACGAGTTCATGGTCATCAGCCCGGACGAGGGTGCACTGAACCGGAACATGTACTACGCTTCCATGCTGGGCGTTCCCATGGGCATGTTCTATAAGCGCCGGGATTATGCAAAGATCATCAACGGCCATAACCCCATTGTGGCACATGAGTATCTGGGCAACTCCGTAGAGGGAAAGGATGTCTTTATTGCAGACGATATCATTTCCTCCGGTGAGTCCATGCTGGATATTGCCTATGCTCTGAAGGAGCGCAAGGCACGCCGGGTATTCTGCTATGCGACTTATGGCCTGTTCGTAAACGGCCTGGAGAAGTTCGACAAGGCAAATGAGGACGGCTACATTGACGCAGTATTCTCCACCAACCTGACATACCGCACTGATGCGCTGCTGTCCCGCAAGTGGTTCCATGAGGTAGACTGCTCCAAGTATATTTCCTACTTCATTGCCTCTCTGAACCATGATGTTTCCATCGGCAATGTCATCGATCCGAACGCGAAGATCAAGGCACTGCTGGAACGCAGAAACAAGGAAAATGCATAAGCTTTGAATAAGCTCTGATATCACATAAAAAGCGGCTGCTGCACGTTTTGCTCGTGCAGCAGCCGCTTTGTCGTTGCGCTTTGAAAAATGGTTGCTTTGATCTCGGCTCAGCTGTTCAGTCCGCCTTCACCGAAATAGTCGATCTGCATCGCATGGCGAACGCCTTCCAGCGTCTTGGCAGCCTTCTTTTCTGCGACTGCACTGCCTGCCTTCAGGATCTCGTAAACCTCCGGCAGACGCTGTTCCCACTGCTTCCGGCGCTCGCGGATGGGACGCAGTTCTTCCTGCATCACGTTGTTCAGGAACTTCTTTACCTTAACGTCGCCCAGACCGCCGCGCTGATAATGGGCTTTCAGCTCATCCAGGCAGCTGTAATCCGGCAGAAATTCTGCAAAGTATTCCGGCTTGCAGAAAGCATCCAGATAGATAAATACCGGGTTGCCCTCTACCTGTCCCGGATCTTCCACACGCAGGTGGTTCGGGTCGGTGAACATGGACATGATCTTTTTCTTGATGTCTGCCTCTTCGTCGGACAGATAGATGCAGTTGCCCAGAGACTTACTCATCTTTGCCTTGCCGTCAATGCCGGGCAGACGCAGACACGCCTGATTGCTGGGGAGAATGATCTCCGGCTCTGTCAGGGTCTCACCGTATACGGAATTGAACTTGTGCACGATCTCCTTGCACTGTTCCAGCATCGGCAGCTGATCTTCGCCTACCGGTACGGCAGTGGCGTGGAATGCTGTAATATCTGCTGCCTGGCTGATGGGATAGCAGAAGAAGCCGACCGGGATGCTTGCTTCAAAGTTGCGCTGCTGGATCTCAGCCTTGACGGTGGGGTTGCGCTGTACCCGGGAGACGGTGACCAGATTCATGTAATAGAAGGTCAGTTCGGTCAGTTCCGGTACCATCGACTGAATAAAGATGGTGGATTTCTCCGGATCCAGACCGCATGCCAAATAGTCCAGTGCTACCTGTGTGATGTTCTGACGCACCTTTTCCGGATGCTCTGCGTTGTCTGTCAGTGCCTGGGCATCTGCGATCATAATATAGATCTCGTCAAACTTTCCGGAATTCTGGAGTCTGACGCGTTCTTTCAGTGAGCCGACATAATGTCCGACGTGAAGCCGCCCGGTGGGACGGTCACCTGTTAAAATAACTTGTTTCATAGTAGTGGTACTCCTCATTTCTTTCTGCAAGTAATTGTATTATAGCACATTCTTTCGGGGATGTCAATGTTTGCGGAAAACAGAAAACTCAAACGGTTTCTCCGCGGGCGATTCGTTCTGCCAGATCGTTGAGATAGACCCACCGCTCCATTTTCTCTTCCAGCTGTGCTTCCAGGGCTTCTTTCTGCCCGGAAAGCTCCTGAAGTCGGACATAATCCGAACTGCATGCGCCAATGGCAGTTTCCGTGTCCGCGATCTGCTGCTCCAGTGCGGCAATATCGGCATCGATGGTTTCATATTCCCGCTGTTCCTTGTAGGAGAATTTCAGCTTTTTTTCGCCCACAAAGGTGCGCGCTTTCTTTTCTGTCTGTTTTTGCTCTCGTTCCGGCGCAGTGTCCGTTTGCGCTTTTGCTGCATAGTCGCTGTAGTTGCCGTTGTACCGCCGTACCGTGCCGTCTCCGGTGAGTTCCCAGATTTCAGAAGCCATTTTGTCCAGGAAGTACCGGTCGTGGGAGATGGCGATGACTGCGCCGCTGAATCGACTCAGATAGTCCTCCAGGATGGTGAGCGTCGCAATATCCAGGTCATTGGTGGGTTCGTCCAGAAGCAGCACATTGGGTGCAGTCATCAGCACCTTCAGTAGATACAACCGCTTGCGTTCACCGCCGGACAGCTTCGCAATGCGATTCCACTGTAACTCCGGCGTAAATAAGAAGCGTTCCAGCATGGTGGCAGCAGTCACTGTGCCGTCCGGTGTCTGGATTCGCTCGGCAGTCTCCTTGATATAGTCGATGACGCGCTGTTCCGGATCCATGCTTTCACATTCCTGTGAAAAATAGCCGATGCGCACGGTGTCTCCCAGGATCACGCTGCCGCTGTCAGGGGAGAGCGCTCCGCAGATCAGCTTGATGAGCGTGGACTTTCCGGCGCCGTTGTGCCCGACAATACCGATTCGGGCGTCTCTGGGGAGCTGGTAGGAAAAATCCTGGATCAGCGTTCTGCCGTCGATCGCTTTGGACAGGTGTTCCAATTCCACTGTCTTTTTCCCCAGACGAGAAGAGACCGACTGCAATTGCAGTCCGGCGGCTTCCTGGGGAATGTCCCGGTTTTCCAGTTCGTGAAACCGCTCGATGCGGTCTTTGGACTTGGTGCCTCTTGCGCGGACACCCCGGCGAATCCA
This sequence comes from Ruminococcus bromii, assembly GCA_963590855.1. Taxonomy (GTDB): domain Bacteria; phylum Bacillota; class Clostridia; order Oscillospirales; family Ruminococcaceae; genus Ruminococcus_C. The sequence continues at coordinate 35,443 of CAVAQT010000010.1, read as the reverse complement.
TTCCAGTTCCTTTCGGTAGAGCGTCCGGTTCTTGCGCTCCTTGGCTTCGGCATCCGCTTCCCGCTGCGCCTTTTGTTCCAGATAGGTGCTGTAGCTGCCCTCGTAGGAGAAGAGCTTTCCGCGGTCAACCTCTACAATGCGCTGTGTGATGCTGTTCAAAAAATAGCGGTCGTGGGTGACCATGACGATCGCGCCCCGGTATTTTTTCAGCTGCTCTTCCAAAAGCTGTACCGTTTCGTTGTCAATGTGGTTGGTGGGCTCGTCCAGCAGCAGCACATCACTGGGCTGGATCAGTGCAGCTGCAATGCCGGCGCGGCGCTTTTCGCCGCCGGACAGGGTGGAAATGTCTCTTTCACAGTCGGCAATCCCAAGTTTTCCCAGAATCGAACGTGCTTCAAACACCTTTGCTTCCCGGAGATCCTGGGGCAGATGTGCCATGACCTGCTCCAGGATCGTGCCGTGCGCTTCAAATTCCGGGATCTGCGGGAGATAGGAGACACGCACACCGCCGGAACGGATCACTTCGCCCCGGTCTGCCTCTTCCGCTCCGGCGAGAATGCGCAGAAGGGTGGATTTTCCCGTGCCATTGATGCCGATAATGCCCACCTTGTCGCCTTCATTTAAAAAGAAAGAAACGTCATCCAGGACGTGCCGCTCCATATAGGTTTTGGAAAGATTTTGTGCGGATAATAATATCATCGTTCCGTTTGCTCCTTGCTCATAAAATCATTCTTAGTATAGCATATTCCGGCATCTTTTTCAAGACAATGGGGTAGGATGTTTTTTGGACACATAACTTACAAAATATCTGCTTTTTTATTTTATGATACTGTGATATACTGTTTTAGCATTAACTCAGAGGAGAGACGTTTTATGAGGACAAATACCAAGAGCCACAGCCTGGACATGCTGCATGGCTCGCTGCTGCGGAGCATTCTGCTGTTTGCACTGCCCATTGCCGCAAGCAGCATTTTGCAGCAGCTGTTCAACTCGGCAGATACTGCCGTCGCTGGAAAGTTCGGCGACCCGGACGCGCTTGCAGCCGTGGGAACCAACGGAGAGATCGTCGCGCTGATCGTCAGCCTGTCGGCAGGCGTTGCAGTGGGCGCAAATGTGCTGATTGCCCGGTGCATCGGCGCAGGAAACCGAAAAGAGATTCCGGAAGCCGTTCATACCGCCATGGCCTTTTCGCTGCTTTTCGGTATCGGGCTTGCCGTGATCGGGCAGTTTGCTGCACAGCCGCTGTTACAGCTGATCCATACGCCGGCGGATATCCTGGACTCTGCTGTGCGCTATCTGCGTGTCTACTTTGCCGGTGCGCCATTTCTGATGCTCTATGACTTCGGCTCTGCCGTGCTCCGCGCCAAAGGGGACAGCCGCCGACCGCTGGGCGCGCTGATCTTTTCCGGCGTTGTCAATGTGCTGCTGAATCTGTTCTTTGTCATTGTGTGCCGTCTGAGCGTAGTAGGTGTTGCCCTGGCGACAGACATTGCTACGGCAGTCAGCGCCGGGTTTATCCTGTTCTGGCTCTGCCGGGAAGAGGGAGACTTTCGCTTTTCGCCCCGCCGCTGCCGGATTCATGGGCACTGTCTGGGGCAGATCTTGCGTATCGGCATTCCTGCGGCGCTGCAGTTTGCCGTCTTTTGTGTTGCCAATATTTTTGTCCAGTCTGCGATCAATACCTTTGGCAGCGCAGCCGCAGCCGGTTCTGCGGTCTCCATGAACTTTGAGTATATCGCCTATTATGTCAACACCGCCTTTGGGCAGGCAGCCACCACCTTTATCAGCCAGAACCACGCCGCCGGAAACCGCAGCCGCTGCCGGAAGATCTTCTGGCTCTGTCTGGTGCTGGCGGCGGGCTTTTCCAGCCTGATTATTTACCCCACAGTGCTGCTTCGTGCGCAGGCATCGGGACTGTTCTCTTCCTCGCCCACGGAAATTCGCTATGCCTGTGAACGTATCCTTATCGTCCTGAGCTTACAGCCCATGTGCTCTCTTTATGAGATCCCTGCCTGCACCATGCGCGGTTTCGGGTACTCCTCGCTTCCGGCGGCGGAAACCATGCTGGGCATCTGCGCCGTGCGGATCCTCTGGATTTTCACCGTGTTTGCCCATTTCCGGACACTGAAAAGTCTGTACCTGGTATTTCCCACTACATGGGTCATTACCTCGGTATTGATTCTGGTTTCCTTTGTCATTGTTTGCCGCCGCGTCAACCGGGCAGGTTATCCAAAGAAAATGGTGTGATCTATCGATACTACTTCTAAAAAGATCGGACAGCCAATGCAAGCTGCCCGATCTTTTTGCATATTGCCCGGAATGCCTTAATAATCTTCCTGATAGCTGTAGTGTCCTGCATCAAAGGTGGCCGTGCTCAGCTTCAACAGCAGGGAAGTGTCAGAGATGTCATACATGCCTACATCTGTGCCGTAGCAGGAATAATCCTCAGTATCATCCAGATTATGTTCATATACGACCTGTTCGCTGATGCTGTAATTGCTGTCCATGGAGATCTTCGTGGCGGCTTCATACTGCGTGTGTCCCAGCATGGTGTACAGGTTGCCCTCAAACTCTTCCAGATGGCAGGAAAAGCCTTCTGCTTCGCCGCAGTAGAGGATCTGGTTTCCGGAGATCGTCCAGATCTTGTAGACGGTTTCCGCTTCGCTGCTGCCCATTTTCAGGATAAACTCCCGTGTGCCGTCGTGGTTGATATCGAACAGCGTATAGCCCTTGTAGAATCCGTCTGCGTTAGAGACATTCGTCAGTTCCAACCCGGCGTAATATGCGGAGAAGTAGTCGATGCCGTTTTCAGAAGCCGCCGCTTCGGTGGCTGCTTCTGTTGCAGCAGCCGTGGTGGTAGTCGCTTCTGTAGTAGTGGTGGCTTCTGTGGTCGTGGCAGTTGTGGTTTCTGTGGTGGTAGTTGCTTCTGTAGCTGTGGTGGTGAGCGTTGTCTGTACGCTTGCTGTAGGCTGGCTGCCGCCGTTATCGTTGTGGCGCATCAGCAGAAGTGCAGCCATTGCCGCCCCGGCCAGTACGAGCACTGCAACGATAACCGCCAGTACAATTACCGCCGTGTTTTTCTTTTTTGGTGCAGCAGCCGCCGTGTCTGCCGGCGCATACTGTGGTGCGGCTGCTTCCGGCTGAGGAATGTCCGCCGGAGCAGGGTTTTCTTTTTCCGCAAAGGAATAGCCGCAGAGGGGACAGGTGTCCTGGCTATCCTCGCAGTCTAATCCGCAGTTTGGACAAATCATTTCATTTCGCCTCCATTTTAGGATTTGTCTTCACAAGACACTTGTATACGCTTGTAAAGACAGGTTTCTTAATACATGTCGTAGCTGACATAGCGTTGCCGCGTGACATATTCACCAGTTTCTGCGTAAACTTCCTCATAGATCTCCAGGTATCCTGCTTCGCCGAAGGTGACACCGTTGGAGGAAGCTGGATAATCGGGAAATACAAAATCCTGCGCGGCGGCAATGTCATCTGATACACTGGAGCTACAGTCATAATACGCCATGACAAACACGTCGTTCTGGAAGAACAGCGCAATGTCCAGGTTGTTGTAGGTGATAAACGCCGCTTTCAGATCGTTTCCCCACCACTGCCAGTCTTCGAGGGACAGTGACGCGCCAAGTGCGTTTTCCACATAGCTTTTGCTTTGCCCCAACCATGTGACATCCATGCAGAAAACCTCACCGGAAAAAGCTGTGCCCTTTTCCACACGGAAGCTGTTGCCGCTGAGTACCTGCGGTGCGGCTTTTGCCGCTTCCGTAGCAGCTTCTGTTGCAGCGGTCGTGGTAGTAGTCGCTTGTGTGGTCGTAGTGGCTTCTGTGGTTGTGGCAGTTGTGGTTTCTGTAGTGGTAGTCGCTTCAGTAGTGGTGGTCAGCGTTGTCTGTACGCTTGCCGCAGTCTGGTTTTCGCCGTTATCGTTCGGATGCAGCAGAAGCACAGCCATCGCCGCCCCGGCCAGTACGAGCACTGCAATGAGAATTGCCAGCACAATTACCGCCGTGTTTTTCTTTTTGGGCGCAGCTGCCGCCGTGTCTGCCGCCGCATGCTGTGGTGCGGCTGCTTCCGGCTGAGGAATGTCTGCCGGAGCAGGCTTTTCTTTTTCCGCAAAGGAATAGCCGCAGAGGGGACAGGTGTCCTGGCTATCCTCGCAGTCTAATCCGCAGTTTGGACAGATCATTCTTTCACCTCTCCCTTGATGGTGCATACTTCTACATAATCTTCGCCGTCAAATTTCTTGATGGTGAATGTCACATAGCCGTCGCCGTCAACGTCATCACTCTGCACTTTAGCGTCACTATCAAAGCCAGAAGCTTCTCCTTCCGCAGAACCTGCTCCGGCGATCGTTTCACACTGCGTACCGTCCTCGCCTTCCAGCAAATAGGTAGTGGTATAATCATTTGCTCTAAAATACAAATAGCCTGAGCCTTTGACATTATCGCTCAATTCGCTCATGTCAAAGAAGCCGAATTTTCCGCCCTCGCAGGAGTGCGGGCACTGTATCGCACTCAGCTGACCGTCTGATTTTGCAATAATGCTCTTGTCTCTGCCGAAGCAGCTGACCAGAACGATCACCAGGATCACGACAACGAGACCGATTACAATGGCATACTTCACGATCTTGTTTAAGCCCTTCCAGAAGCCGGCGATCTTTTGGATCACGCTGTTGTTCTTGACCTTCTGTACCTTTTCATTTGCCATGAGCTTTTGGTATCCTTCTGCGTTCTGGATGTTGCTGACAGCATTGGAAACGCTGCTGTCCAGCTTTTTTGCGGCATTGACGGCAGCCCCGGCGGCTGCCTTGAGATTTTCATTTTCCGTTACGTTAGGCATTTTCAGGTTCACGGCTTTCGGCATGTGCTTTGCCGTCTCTGTTGCCTTAAAGGTGAGACTCACCGTTTCCGGGCAGTGTTGTATCAGTTCCCGCATATCCTCCTGTTCACCGGCAAACTGGATGGTATACTCGTCTGTGCCCAGCACATTTTCCAGTTCCTGAAAAATGCCGTCCCAACAGAGATCCCGGAACTGAAAAGGGCCGACCCATTCCTCAATGCTGCGGTTCTGGATGCGCGATGTGTCGAACATTTTGCCGTTGACAGTGATGCGCGTGGTCAGGTTGTCCCGGCGGTAGAGGATGACAACGCGGTTGTCTGTTCCTGCCACTTTCATGGGGGTGTTTTTTACCGCATCCCGCAGGATGCGCATCTCTGCCTCAGTCCCCTGAAACTGAATGTGCACATCGTCTGTACCAATGAAAGCTTTCAGTTCTTCGCTGATGCCGTTCCACTGCACCTTCTGGATGAAAAACGGATATGCCCATTCCTCCAATCGGCGTCCCTCGATCCGGGACGTGTCCATTCGCATTCCGTCTGCTGTGATCTCTGTATGCGGCGGCTCTGCCGTATACTGGATCTTTACCTTTTTTGCCATGTGTAAATCCTCCCAGCCCATAAATTTAAGCATTTTTATACGCTTTATTGCATTATAGCATAAAAAAAAAAAAAACAAGAACAATTTCGGCGATTTTTGTAAACATCACAAAAGAGTTACATTCCGTCGATCTTTTTGCCGGTTTCTTTGATATGCCCTGCAATCTGGAACTGTCTCTATTATAGCAACACTGCCGGACGCACGTCTGTCCGTTCAAATATAATTTACAACTTTAGGTGGCATCACACGAGTTTTTGCAGGATTGCCTGTTTTTGAAATTGACGGGCGTTTTTTCTGATTTGTCGAACTTTGTCGAAACTTGCGGTGAAAAAATGAGAAACCACAGTTGAATTTTCATGTCGTTTCTGGTATAATTGTAATATATAAATAATATCGAGGTGGAAAAAATGGGATATTATGCACATATTCGGGAGGACGGCGAGAAACAGACGGTTTTGGAGCATCTGACAAATGTATCTGATATGGCAGGTGCATTCTCGAAGGAAATGTTTCGGGAGGTTTGCCGGGCAGCCGGGCGCTATCACGACATCGGAAAATATGCGCCGGCATTTCAGCGGCGGCTGATGACCGGGAAGCCGAAGTTCGAGCATTCCGCCTGCGGTGCCATTGCTTTGGATCAGATGCCGAAAAACAAGGTGGAGGAATGCGTTGCCTGGATGCTGGAATACTGCATTGCCGGGCATCATACCGGACTGCCGGACGGCGGAACGAAGTCCGGCAGAGGGTATCCTTACGACGGAACTGCATTGTATCATCGGCTGGGGCGCGCACCGGATTATACCGGAGAACTGGATTTCAGCGCCTATCAGGAGGATGTGCCGCTGGCGATCCCGGATGCCGCCGCCATGATGCAGGAACTGCTCCGGGCAAAAGACCAGACGGAGATGCTAGAGCGGTATGCCTTTTTTACGCGATATGTTTTTTCCTGCCTGACAGATGCCGATTTTCTGGACACGGAGCAGTTTTGCAGTCCGCAGAAACAACGCGGTCTGTCTGCGGACTTTGCCGGAGTTCTGGAAGCGCTGAACCAGAAGCTTTCCGGATTCCGGGCTGAAACACCGCTGCAAAAGGCACGGCAGCGTTTGCAGCAGCAGGCGTTTCAGAATGCCGCGCAAAGTGACGCGCCCATCTCTATTCTGAATATGCCAACCGGCAGCGGAAAGACGCTGTGCAGCCTGAAAATTGCGCTGCAAAAGGTACTGAAAGATACCGGAAAAAAGCGGATCATCTATGTGATACCATATACGAGCATTATTGAGCAGACTGCTGAACAATTTGAGCAGGAGTTCGGACAGTATGCAGACATTTTGCAGCATCATTCCAATTATGTCTATGATACCGATCCGGAGGGGCAGGCAGATGACACGGTTTCTGCGGCGCAGCGCCGAAAGTCTGCCACAGAGAATTGGGATGCGCCGTTTCTCATTACCACAAGCGTACAGTTTTTCCAGTCCCTTTACCATTATAAAGGCACCGGGCTGCGCAAGCTGCACAATATGGCGGATGCTGTGATCGTGTTTGATGAAGTACACCTGCTTCCTGTGGAACTGCTCCAACCCTGCCTGCGCGGCATCGGCTATTTGATCCGCTATCTGAATAGCGAAGCCATCTTTCTTTCGGCGACGATGCCGGATTATACGGAGCTGTTTCAGCGGTATCTGCCGGGGATTCCGGTTTGTCCGCTCATCACTGACCGCACTGATTTTGCCGCTTTTCAGAAGTGCCGTTTTCACTTTCTGGGGACGACGGACTATGACAATGTACTGGAGAAGGCTTCTGCCTATCCCAGCAGTTTGATTATTGTCAATCGGCGCAAATCTGCACGGGAAGTCTTTGCGCAGGCTTCGGGGAAGAAATATCACCTTTCCACGGACATGATACCGGCAGACCGTTCTCGTGTGATTGCAGAGATCCGGGCAGACCTGAAAAAAGGTGTACCCATCACGGTGATTTCTACCTCTCTGGTGGAAGCCGGGGTAGACCTTGACTTTTCCGCGGTATTCCGGCAGATGGCAGGGCTGGACAATATTTTGCAGTCTGCCGGACGGTGCAACCGGGAGGGAAAACTGGAAATGGGCGATGTCTATATTTTTGAAACCGAGGAGAGCGTGCCCCGTGCACTGGAGCAACGGGTGCAGTTTACAAAGGCGGCGCGTCAGAAATGCCCGGAGATCGCCGACCCGGAATGCATCGAGACCTATTATCGGCAGTTCTACACATTTTGCGATGAGGACGAGATCAGGAGCAATACCATTGCCAGGGATGTTACGGGAATCGACAATCTGCCGTTTCGGACATATGCGGAAAATTTCCGGTTCATCCGAGAGGAAACGATCGGCGTTGTAATTCCCACAGACGACACAGCAAAAGCACTTCTGGCAAAGCTGGAATCCGGAAAGTTTTCGGTCAAGCGAAAATTACAGCGCTATACCGTTTCGCTGCGGCGGCATGCGTTTTCCCAGGCGGCAGAAGCCGGCATTCTGTGCGAAAGAAACGGCGTTTTCGTTCTGGCGGATATGGCATATTACGAAAAAGAGACCGGCTTGAATCTGGAGCACAACGGAGACCTGCTCTGGGATGGCATGTTCCCGTAATATGCATGCCTTTGGGTGCGGATATTTGGCTGAGAGCAATCTCTGAACAGCAAAAGAGGACCCGGCAAAATCACCGGATCCTCTTCCAATCGTTCCTCATAAAAAATAGAAAATATTTCAACTCACTGCAATTTGCAGACTTCTCTTTTATTATAAGCGATGATGTGATAAAAATCAAGTGGGTTTGGAATACTGTACAAAAACATTCTATGATGTTTGTGCAAAACGAGTATTGCATATCCGAGAACTCAGTGATATAATAAATATAAAATAAGTCGAAAGGAGTGAATGAAATGGCTTATGGATTTCAAATCGTGGTGGAGGGAGACTATGCCTGCTTCTCCCGGCCGGAAATGAAGGTGGAGCGTGTTTCTTATGACGTGCCGACACCCTCTGCACTGGAAGGTCTTATCAAGTCCATATATTGGAAGCCTCCGGTTCGTTACAAAATAGACAAGATTTTTGTCTATCATCCCATCCAGTTTCTGAATGTGCGGCGGAATGAGTGCAAGAGCAAGGTCTCTTATACTGCGGTGCGCGCACAGATGAAAGGGAACGGCTCGCCGGTGATCTATACCTCTGAGGATCGCACGCAGCGCGCTTCGATGATTTTGAAGCATGTGAAATACGGCATTGCCTTTCACATGGAGATGACCGGGCTGAAGGCAGACCATCCCGACGAGTGCGAAGCCAAGCATTACAACATCCTGCTGCGGCGGCTGCGAAATGGTCAGTGCTTTTGTCAGCCATGCCTGGGCTGCCGGGAGTTTCCGGTGAAAAAGATCACTCTGGTGGACGAGCTCCATCCGGAAGAAATCTCACCGGAACTGAAAGGAGACATTGACCTGGGCTATATGCTCTATGGCATGCGCTTTCACGACGGCGGAAAGCCTATAAACGGCGACTGGGAACACCCGCAGTTTTCCGACAAGGCGGATGCGGTCTATTATCGGCCGCATATGATCGACGGCATCATTGACGTGAAAAAGTATCGGGAGGGGATCATATGCTGATACAGGCGCTTTGCAGCTATGCAGACCAGCTGGCAGAACGTGCCGGCGGACAAAAAATTCCCGATGGCTGGTCGGAGCAGAAGGTTTCCTTTGAAGTGCTCCTGACACCGGAGGGGAAGATTGGCGACATTCTGGACATCCGGAATGCGGTGGAAACACCGCAGAAAAAGGGCAAGATCAAGATCACATATTCGCCCAGAACCTGCCTGCTTCCGCTGCGGACACAGGTGACGGGAATCTGTTCCAACACCATTGAGCATCGTCCGCTGTACCTCTTCGGTCTGAATCTCGACCAGGGAGAGCTGACGCCCTGCGACAAGACCAATAAGGCAAAGAAATCCCACAATGCCTTTGTGGCGCATAACCTGGAATTTTTTCAGGATCTGGATTCGGAGATCTGCCGCGCATTCTATGCATTTTTGCAGGACTGGAATCCGGAGTCGGAAACAGAAAATCCTCACCTGAAAAAATGCGGTGCACTCTATAAGAACAACTATTTCTGTTTCGGGCTTCAGAGTGATCCCAATGTCCGTCTGGAGAATGACCCTGCTTTTCGGGAAAAGTACGACCGCATTTTTCGGGAGAAGCAGACTGCTGAAAAGGCGGCACAGACAGAGAGCGGCACTTCGTCGCAGTGCGCTGTTTTGGGCGAAGTATTGCCGGTGGCGCGTATCCACGATAAAATCAAGCTGCCCGGCGGAAATTCCTCGGGGTGCGTTATGGTGGGTATGAAGGAATCGGCGTTCTGTTCTTACGGAAAGACGCAGTCCTATAACAGCAACATTTCAGAAAAGGCGATGAAGAAGTACACTTCGGCGTTGAATTATCTGACAGGGGACAAGCGGCATCACAAGGCCATGGATGAGATGTGTCTGGTCTATTTTGCCATGAAGCCGGATGATGCCGGAGAGTGCGATCTGTTTTCTTTTTTGCTGGGGGATCCCACTGCAAGGAATGAAGCCGAACTGGATGACATTTTCCGCCAGGCGGTTTTCGGCAGAGCCCCCGATCTGTCTGCGCTGCATGCGGACGCAGATGCAACATTCTATGTGGCAGGACTTTCTCCCAATAGTTCCCGCATCTGTCAGAAGTTTTTGTACCGGGACAAATACGGCGCATTCATTACTAATCTCGTGCAGCACCAGAAGGATCTGGCATGCAATCCGGCGCGGATGCGTCAGGTTTCCTTTGAGGATATCCGAGAGCAGCTGGTTTCGCCGGTGGCGACGAATCCGAAAGTACCGTCACCGCTTATGGCAAGCATCATGCATGCGGCATTTCACGGGAGCGCTTATCCCACAGACCTGCTCGCCACCGTGATCCGCCGTGTCAAAACAGACAGCGACAACGAAAACAACCATTTTATCAAGCTGAACGATGTGCGTACAGGCATCATTAAGGCGTGCCTGAACCGTAAGGCGCGGCTGGCGCACCAAGAGGAGGAGATCACCATGAGCCTGAACAAGGAAAACCAGAATCCGGCATATCTTTGCGGCAGATTGTTTGCTGTCTACGAATTGATCCAGCAGGCAGCCGCAGACGGCAACCTGAACCGTACCATCAAAGATGCTTATTTTTCTTCCGCCTGCGGCATACCCCGGCGCATTTTGCCGCAGCTTGACAAGCTCTCAAAGAACCATCTGAGAAAGATCGGTGCAGGCAATAAGGGCAGAGAAGTGAATTTTGAAAAGCTGATCGGTGAGATCATGGACAAGCTGGACGGCGGCTTTCCGGCAACATTGAGTCTGGAAGAGCAGGGCAGCTTCATTGTCGGCTATCATCAGCAAATCACCGATTTTTATCAGAAAAAAACAGAACCTAGATCCGCTGAATAGAGAAAGGATGGTCTATTATGGAAAACAATCAAGCAATTCAGAACCGCTATGACTTTGTGATGCTGTTTGACGTGGAAAACGGCAACCCCAACGGCGACCCTGATGCCGGAAATCTGCCCCGGACAGACCCGGAAACTTCTCTGGGCCTGGTAACTGATGTATGCCTGAAGCGGAAGATCCGGAACTTTGTGGAACTGGCAAAAGAAGATGTGCCCGGTTATCAGATCCTGATCCGGACAGACCGTCCGCTGAATGAGAAGTTCACAGAGGCATATGACGCAGAGAAACTGGAAAAGAACAGAAGCAAAACGCCCATGAGCGATCAGCTGAAAGCGCAGAAATATATGTGCCGGAATTATTATGATGTCCGCACCTTCGGCGCGGTTATGAGTACCGGCGACAACCCCTGCGGCATTGTCCGCGGCCCGGTGCAGCTGAACTTTGCGCGGAGCATCGACCCCGTATTGGCGGAGGATATCACCATTACCCGACAGGCAAAGACAACGATCGACCGCCAGGAAAAGGGCATGACGGAAATCGGAAAGAAGAGCCTGGTCTACTATGGACTCTATCGGGCAGAGGGTTATATTTCAGCTTCTCTGGCGCAGCGGGTCACCGGATTCGGGGAAGAAGATCTGGAACTGCTCTGGACTGCCATCATCAATATGTTTGAAAATGACCATAGCGCTGCAAGAGGTAAGATGTGCATGCGAAAGCTGTATGTTTTCCGGCACGACTCTGTGCTGGGCAATGTGCCGTCTCATGTACTGTTTGATAAGATCACAGTCACCAAAAAGGCGGATGTTGTGACACCGCGGAAATTCAGCGATTATACCATTGCAGTGGATCGCCAGCTTCCGGACGGCGTTACACTTCTGGAGAAGATATGAACGAGGATGCCATTCAAATTCGCAGCATTCAGCATTATCTGTACTGCCCCAGACGGTTTGCGCTGTTGGAAGTCGATCGGGACTGGCAGGAAAACGCCTTTGTCGCAAAAGCTGATCTGCTGCATGAACATGTGCATGACGGCTCTCATTCGTTTTCAGACCATCGAAAGACCGTGTGCAGTGCGCTGTTCGTTTATCGGGAGGATATGCCTTATGGGATCTACGGAAAGACGGACTGCGTGGAGTTTCTCAAAGCAAAGGACGGCGTTGCTGTTCCGGGGCTGACGGGAACATACCGGGTGCGCCTGGTGGAATATAAGCCCAAAGCGCCAAAGGATGCGCCGTATCATGAAACAGATGCCATTCAGGTATTTGCCCAGAAGGTTTGTGCCGATCAGATCTGGCAGTGCGACAGTGAGGCGTATTTGTACTATGCGGATACCCGAAAGCGGGTGAAGCTGCCTTTTGATACGGCATATGCCGCATATGATGCCAAGCTGCGGCAGCTGTTGGAGGAGATGCGTGCCATTCTGGAATCGCATGTGATTCCGTCGCGTAAACGCGGACAGAAATGCTCCGGCTGTTCGATTGCCGATCTTTGTCTGCCAAAGCAGAAGCCGTATTGTGTTCGGGAGAGGATCGATGCACAGAAAGGAGGGGATGCAGCATGCGAAAGTTGAAGAATACGCTCTATATTTTAGATGAGACCGCCTATCTGACTCTGGACGGCGAAAATGTCGTGATTCGGTGTGACGGCGTCGAAAAAAGGCGCATGCCGTTTACCACCATCGAAGAGATCTATTGTTTCAGCTATCCCGGCGCTTCGCCGGCGCTGATGGGTGCGTGTGCGGAACGAGGGGTAAACCTGTGCTTTTTTCATCCCAACGGAAAGCTGTTGGCGCGCATACAGGGAAAAACCAAAGGAAATATCTTTTTGCGGAAAGCGCAGTTTGAGCAGTTTGCTTCGCCGGATCCGCTGCTGATGCAGAATACGGTTGCGGCAAAGCTGTCCAATACACGCTATCTGCTCCGGCGCTCTAAACGCGATAATCCGCAGCTGGATGCAGACGGTGCGCTGAGCAGCTGTATCTCGTTTTTGGAAAGCGGCATTGATCGTGTCTATCAGACCACAGACCGGGAAATGGTGCTGGGCATTGAGGGAAATTGTGCAAAGGCATATTTCGGCGTGTTCAACCAACTGATCCTGCACCAGAAGGAAGATTTTCGCATGCATGCCCGTACCAAGAAGCCGCCGCTGGATCCGGTCAATGCAGCGCTGTCCTTTTTGTATGCGATCATGACGACGGCGTATACTTCTGCACTGGAGAGCGTGGGATTGGATAGCTGTTACGGCTTTTATCATGCACTGCGTTCCGGCAGGAGCAGCTTGTCCTGTGACTTGATAGAAGAGACGCGCTGCATTGCCGAGCGCATCGTGTTGACGCAGATCAATTTAAAGATCCTGACGCGCAAAGATTTTGAATTTCAGGAGAGCGGCGCAGTTCTTCTCAATGCTGACGGCAGGAAAAAGATCCTGACCGCCTGGCAGGAGCGAAAGCGCAGTATTATGACACATCCATATCTGAATGAAAAAATAGAGACGGGACTTTTGCCGTATGTGCAGAGCGCACTGCTGGCAAAATACATCCGAGGAGAAATTGAAGAGTATCCTTGTTTTCTGATGAAGTAGGTGATGTCCGATGATGGTGCTTGTAAGCTATGATGTGTCTACAACGGATGCCAAGGGAAGAACACGACTCCGAAAGGTGGCAAAGACTTGTCAGAATTATGGGCAGCGCGTGCAGAATTCGGTTTTTGAGATAGACACGGATTATGGTACATTTTTAAGAGTCAAGGATCAGCTTTTGAAACTGATCGATGAAGAAAAGGATAGTCTGCGGTTTTATTATCTGGGAAATCATTGGGCAAGGCGGGTGGAGCACTTCGGCGCGAAAGAGACCTATGACCCAGAAGGCGTGCTGATTATCTGAATGTTTTGCTGAAACTTCTTCTGGCTGCGAACCGCAGATAATCTAAAATTCCGGAGCGCTTCGCAAAGGAAAAAAGTGAAATAAAAATATTTTATGCGAAATTGTATGATTTTGCATAGGATAATCCGCTCGCGTGATGATTTCGTGCCCCTTTGACACAACATCTAGGGTCACGCCCCACGCGGGCGTGTGAGTTGAAATGTGCTGTTAACGGTTCTTTTCCTATTAAGTGTCGTGTCACGCCCCACGCGGGCGTGTGAGTTGAAATAGAATTGGCACGAATCCGTTTATCCAAACTGTTCGTCACGCCCCACGCGGGCGTGTGAGTTGAAATGACAGTTCCGCCCGTTGCGACCGGACAGAAACCGTCACGCCCCACGCGGGCGTGTGAGTTGAAATCAAATGTACCTAATCCCCAAAAATGCGGGCAATTCGTCACGCCCCACGCGGGCGTGTGAGTTGAAATAGACATAACAGACCCCTTTCCGCTGGCGGCGGCAGTCACGCCCCACGCGGGCGTGTGAGTTGAAATCAGCTAAAATAAAATTAAGCTTGCAAGCATGGTAGTCACGCCCCACGCGGGCGTGTGAGTTGAAATAATTTTTATACTTCCGGTGGTGCCGGTGTTATTCGTCACGCCCCACGCGGGCGTGTGAGTTGAAATGTCTATAACAATCAGCGTATGACCCATAATCACGTGTCACGCCCCACGCGGGCGTGTGAGTTGAAATGATGATGTCACCACGATGACCGCCACCACCATCGTCACGCCCCACGCGGGCGTGTGAGTTGAAATTGGGAGACGGTAGAGACGTTGCGCCAGCGGTACGGTCACGCCCCACGCGGGCGTGTGAGTTGAAATGGATTGAATCACCGTTACATGATGCGGATGTCAGTCACGCCCCACGCGGGCGTGTGAGTTGAAATAACCACCCAGAAACGGCACAATATCAACCGCCAGTCACGCCCCACGCGGGCGTGTGAGTTGAAATCCGGCAGTCCTGCAACAGATGTCAGCACAGACAAGTCACGCCCCACGCGGGCGTGTGAGTTGAAATGGATAAGCATGGTAACGTGATTATGGGTCATACGCGTCACGCCCCACGCGGGCGTGTGAGTTGAAATACAAGATACCCAGGCTCTTTCTTTTGATGACCGGTCACGCCCCACGCGGGCGTGTGAGTTGAAATTCCGGTTGATATTATCATTATACCACACTGCCACGGTCACGCCCCACGCGGGCGTGTGAGTTGAAATGTGGAAGGCAACCTTAATACAGTCAACGGTGATGTCACGCCCCACGCGGGCGTGTGAGTTGAAATTTGTTCTTACCTTCTTTGCGTCCTCTTTTGCGTTGTCACGCCCCACGCGGGCGTGTGAGTTGAAATTTCCACCCAGATCATCTGCGTGGTCTCGCCGTCGGTCACGCCCCACGCGGGCGTGTGAGTTGAAATTGATGACCTTGAACGCTTCGCCTGTGCGTTCATGTCACGCCCCACGCGGGCGTGTGAGTTGAAATGCTTTTCTCCAGGAACACAAGCAAGAAATTATTTCGTCACGCCCCACGCGGGCGTGTGAGTTGAAATTGACCTCGCACGTCACCGCATACGCCGCCGGAATGTCACGCCCCACGCGGGCGTGTGAGTTGAAATTTTCTGATAAAGCGTCATATAATCAAGGTGTTGTGTCACGCCCCACGCGGGCGTGTGAGTTGAAATATAAGAAGAAAAAGTACCAAAAGAAAGAACAAGGTCACGCCCCACGCGGGCGTGTGAGTTGAAATGATATCATCGCACACGTGCAATGATTTTCCAGTTGTCACGCCCCACGCGGGCGTGTGAGTTGAAATAGTTGGCAGCCGACTTGAAGAAACGCCAGCAAATGTCACGCCCCACGCGGGCGTGTGAGTTGAAATCAGCTAAAATAAAATTAAGCTTGCAAGCATGGTATGTCACGCCCCACGCGGGCGTGTGAGTTGAAATCGGTTAATTCAGTATCAATCGGCGCCCGATTAAGGTCACGCCCCACGC
Organism: Ruminococcus bromii; assembly: GCA_963590855.1. Classification (GTDB taxonomy): domain Bacteria; phylum Bacillota; class Clostridia; order Oscillospirales; family Ruminococcaceae; genus Ruminococcus_C. The sequence goes on along the minus strand of CAVAQT010000010.1, from coordinate 19,630 downwards.
GGGCGTGTGAGTTGAAATAGAATCAAAATTCGGTTCAAATCTGCGTGGAGTAGGTCACGCCCCACGCGGGCGTGTGAGTTGAAATCGGTTAATTCAGTATCAATCGGCGCCCGATTAAGGTCACGCCCCACGCGGGCGTGTGAGTTGAAATAGAATCAAAATTCGGTTCAAATCTGCGTGGAGTAGGTCACGCCCCACGCGGGCGTGTGAGTTGAAATCGGTTAATTCAGTATCAATCGGCGCCCGATTAAGGTCACGCCCCACGCGGGCGTGTGAGTTGAAATAGAATCAAAATTCGGTTCAAATCTGCGTGGAGTAGGTCACGCCCCACGCGGGCGTGTGAGTTGAAATCGGTTAATTCAGTATCAATCGGCGCCCGATTAAGGTCACGCCCCACGCGGGCGTGTGAGTTGAAATAGAATCAAAATTCGGTTCAAATCTGCGTGGAGTAGGTCACGCCCCACGCGGGCGTGTGAGTTGAAATCGGTTAATTCAGTATCAATCGGCGCCCGATTAAGTCACGCCCCACGCGGGCGTGTGAGTTGAAATGCGGAGTGGTGATATTCTGGACGTTGACACCGGTCACGCCCCACGCGGGCGTGTGAGTTGAAATTCCGCTGGCGGCGGCAGTTACTACAGTTGTAACGTCACGCCCCACGCGGGCGTGTGAGTTGAAATTCGTTGTTTTCAAAAGATTTTATCTTCGTTTACAAGTCACGCCCCACGCGGGCGTGTGAGTTGAAATTGATCAGATTTTGAGTACTGTTGCCGACATTTCAGTCACGCCCCACGCGGGCGTGTGAGTTGAAATTTTTTCATGGTCAGTCACAAAAAAATACACCTACGTCACGCCCCACGCGGGCGTGTGAGTTGAAATAATAGGAAAAGACCCATTAACAGCACGAGAAAACGGTCACGCCCCACGCGGGCGTGTGAGTTGAAATTTTTTTCTGTCGCATCTGCGTTAACATCCGCATCATGTCACGCCCCACGCGGGCGTGTGAGTTGAAATAAATTAATACGAATATCATAGATGATTTTCTGAGTCACGCCCCACGCGGGCGTGTGAGTTGAAATTGAAAAAGGATGAGGTATAATGCAATATTGGGACAGTCACGCCCCACGCGGGCGTGTGAGTTGAAATTGGGAGACGGTGGAGACGTTGCGCCAGCGGAGCGTCACGCCCCACGCGGGCGTGTGAGTTGAAATTGTGGTCTATGGCGATTTTTGCTTACAAATTCTGGGTCACGCCCCACGCGGGCGTGTGAGTTGAAATTAAAGGGTTATTCCATGTTTATTCGTTCCGGTGATGTCACGCCCCACGCGGGCGTGTGAGTTGAAATAGAAGTGAGCAGTTCCACCGATTCAGAGTGACCGTCACGCCCCACGCGGGCGTGTGAGTTGAAATATGATGGGCATGATGTGATTTTTTATCGCCCGAGTCACGCCCCACGCGGGCGTGTGAGTTGAAATTTTTTATTACTGTTTGGGTACAGCTGGTGCAATAGTCACGCCCCACGCGGGCGTGTGAGTTGAAATCCATGATGGACGCAATTCTAAAACTTCTCAATCTGTCACGCCCCACGCGGGCGTGTGAGTTGAAATGTTCCATTCTCGCCGCCCTGGTGCGTTCCACTGGCGTCACGCCCCACGCGGGCGTGTGAGTTGAAATTGAAAAAGGATGAGGTATAATGCAATATTGGGAGTCACGCCCCACGCGGGCGTGTGAGTTGAAATTGCATGATGCAGATGTTAACGCAGATGCTACGGAGTCACGCCCCACGCGGGCGTGTGAGTTGAAATGACTATTCCCGTTTGTGGCGGTCTGATTGGTATGGTCACGCCCCACGCGGGCGTGTGAGTTGAAATGGAATCACCGGAACGAATAAACATGGAATAACCGTCACGCCCCACGCGGGCGTGTGAGTTGAAATGTAATTGGTTATTTATTGTTTACCCGGAGTCTGCTGTCACGCCCCACGCGGGCGTGTGAGTTGAAATGTGCCACTCTTTCATTACTCCGCCAAATGCTACGTCACGCCCCACGCGGGCGTGTGAGTTGAAATTTATTTACTGCAATGATACAATGAAAATGAGGGTGGTCACGCCCCACGCGGGCGTGTGAGTTGAAATTTGTCAACCCGGATAATAAAATCCTTTATCGAAAGTCACGCCCCACGCGGGCGTGTGAGTTGAAATGCATCCAGTCTATAAAGGCGATCTCCAGACCATAGTCACGCCCCACGCGGGCGTGTGAGTTGAAATATATGGAGGTAAAACAGTATGGAAATCTTAAAAAGTCACGCCCCACGCGGGCGTGTGAGTTGAAATTAGCCGGGTGCAGGTGACCGCTGGAAACCTGCATGTCACGCCCCACGCGGGCGTGTGAGTTGAAATGTGCGGTGATGCCATGCTTTTTGCACATCATATGTCACGCCCCACGCGGGCGTGTGAGTTGAAATTTTCAGGGCAAGTACAAGGATAACGGAAATCAGGTCACGCCCCACGCGGGCGTGTGAGTTGAAATGCATCGTCTGGTATCCATTCCAAAATATCACCCGGGTCACGCCCCACGCGGGCGTGTGAGTTGAAATCTTTACGCCAGCTGGTAGAATCCAGCTTGATTGCGTCACGCCCCACGCGGGCGTGTGAGTTGAAATATCGAAAACCATTCCGAAATAACCGTTGAATGATGTCACGCCCCACGCGGGCGTGTGAGTTGAAATGGTTATTCCTTGTCTATCCTACGAAAGAAATGTGTCACGCCCCACGCGGGCGTGTGAGTTGAAATGGCAACTATTGACAAAATATGCACGCTGCTGGGCTGTCACGCCCCACGCGGGCGTGTGAGTTGAAATTTCTTTTGACTTGAAACGTCTTGGGCTGTCTTAGTCACGCCCCACGCGGGCGTGTGAGTTGAAATTTTGTACTGATGATACTGTTGTCCAGGAATATACGTCACGCCCCACGCGGGCGTGTGAGTTGAAATGGTTGGTTTTGTGATGGTTCTCATCAACTTAACTGTCACGCCCCACGCGGGCGTGTGAGTTGAAATTCCCGTCTCTCTGACCTCGCACGTCACCGCATACGGTCACGCCCCACGCGGGCGTGTGAGTTGAAATTCGTAGAAAGGTAACGCTTGACCCACACAAACAGTCACGCCCCACGCGGGCGTGTGAGTTGAAATAAGGGCTGGCATATCTCGACAGTTTATGCTGTTTGTCACGCCCCACGCGGGCGTGTGAGTTGAAATTAATATGTCAGCCACATATTCCAGATAGTATCGTGTCACGCCCCACGCGGGCGTGTGAGTTGAAATGCCGCACCAAGCATCAAGCTCACGAATAGACGAGGTCACGCCCCACGCGGGCGTGTGAGTTGAAATGTAAATGCTCATAAGTAAAAAGAAATTACCACACAGTCACGCCCCACGCGGGCGTGTGAGTTGAAATACCACCGAATATTGATTTGCCGCCATACAACCCGTCACGCCCCACGCGGGCGTGTGAGTTGAAATTTCAACAATTGTACTTACTCCACCAGTACACTAAGTCACGCCCCACGCGGGCGTGTGAGTTGAAATTTCCCACATTGATAACTCCTGGCATTCCTCCGCGGGTCACGCCCCACGCGGGCGTGTGAGTTGAAATTTTTTAGTGCAATATAGCTAAAATAGGCTATTGTGTCACGCCCCACGCGGGCGTGTGAGTTGAAATCATGTTGTTCCGTGTTAAGATGCCAACCGGATTCCGTCACGCCCCACGCGGGCGTGTGAGTTGAAATTGAAAAATAAAGGGTGTACAACATATTTTTTGCAGTCACGCCCCACGCGGGCGTGTGAGTTGAAATAATGATGGGGTGGATGGTGTACTACTTTATTAGGTCACGCCCCACGCGGGCGTGTGAGTTGAAATTGAAAAAATCTGGTTTTCAGTTTGAAAAATCAGATGGTCACGCCCCACGCGGGCGTGTGAGTTGAAATTTTCACGATCTCGCCGGGAATTCTTTCACCGGTCGTCACGCCCCACGCGGGCGTGTGAGTTGAAATGCCGTTATAGACATTGAATGTCAGATGTGTACCGTCACGCCCCACGCGGGCGTGTGAGTTGAAATATCCAGAGTTGCCACACTTTCAAGAGTAAGTTCCGTCACGCCCCACGCGGGCGTGTGAGTTGAAATCCGGCAAATCCTTTGGTGCTGTTACAGCCCAACGTCACGCCCCACGCGGGCGTGTGAGTTGAAATTCCGGTTCGCTCTTTTGTTTCCGAAGCAATATCAGTCACGCCCCACGCGGGCGTGTGAGTTGAAATTTATTTACTGCAATGATACAATGAAAATGAGGGTGTCACGCCCCACGCGGGCGTGTGAGTTGAAATTTGGGAATGGTCATGAGCAAAATTGATGGTTCAAAAGTCACGCCCCACGCGGGCGTGTGAGTTGAAATATGCTGATGCCATTAAAAATTTGTCTGCTACAATGTCACGCCCCACGCGGGCGTGTGAGTTGAAATAGCGCGTCCAATTTTACCTGTAAAATTGCAGCCGGTCACGCCCCACGCGGGCGTGTGAGTTGAAATGGAATTGTACAGGTTCGAGAGGGGGTGGGAAGAGTCACGCCCCACGCGGGCGTGTGAGTTGAAATCTTTTTTGTTTGTGTTCATATTGATATCGCCCGTCGTCACGCCCCACGCGGGCGTGTGAGTTGAAATTGTCGTACACCAATTGCAATTTATCAGCTATTGTGTCACGCCCCACGCGGGCGTGTGAGTTGAAATAAATGTTCCAAGACCAACAAAACCAGCGTAAGCAGTCACGCCCCACGCGGGCGTGTGAGTTGAAATTGTCGTACACCAATTGCAATTTATCAGCTATTGTGTCACGCCCCACGCGGGCGTGTGAGTTGAAATAAATGTTCCAAGACCAACAAAACCAGCGTAAGCAGTCACGCCCCACGCGGGCGTGTGAGTTGAAATTGTCGTACACCAATTGCAATTTATCAGCTATTGTGTCACGCCCCACGCGGGCGTGTGAGTTGAAATTGATGTAAGCTTTTTTCGTCATTATGTATAGTTTGTCACGCCCCACGCGGGCGTGTGAGTTGAAATAACACTCCGAAAAGCCAAGCCCAGTAATGACGCCAGTCACGCCCCACGCGGGCGTGTGAGTTGAAATGAACGCATTGAGCCGTTCTAAAGCCAAGCAAAGTTGTCACGCCCCACGCGGGCGTGTGAGTTGAAATGGATACAATAGTAATAACTGCCCCAGAATTGGGGCGGTCACGCCCCACGCGGGCGTGTGAGTTGAAATCGGGAACTGTGCCCGACAGCGGCACAGTGACCGGTCACGCCCCACGCGGGCGTGTGAGTTGAAATTTTGTATTGAATAACTTCACACCAATTGCCATCAAGTCACGCCCCATGCGGGCGTGTGAGTTGAAATTACCCGACATTTCCACACATACACCCATGCCCGGGTCACGCCCCACGCGGGCGTGTGAGTTGAAATGTTAAGGACTTGCACGGAGAGGAGCAAAAAAATGTCACGCCCCACGCGGGGCGTGTGAGTTGAAATTGTGAATAAAGCTTTCAATGCCGCCGACAAACCCGGTTACGCCCCACGTGGGGCGTGTGAGTTGAAATTCGGCAACCATTACCGGCGATTCGTCGAAATTCGTCACGCCCCACGCGGGCGTGTGAGTTGAAATGATTCGCCAGCCGCCGGAATTTTCCGGCATCGACAGGTCACGCCCCACACAGACGTGCGAAGCATGTAAAAACGAGGCATCTTATCAGGAGGTGTCTCGTTTTTCTGAAATGAAAAAATAATGATTTTTTGGAAAGTAAAAAGTTAACTTTTTAGATACTTTATGATTGTTTCACTTTTACTTAAAAAACGGTATAATGAAAATATAAATGTATGATTTTGTCATAAAAGCAGGGATTTGTGCGTGTTTCAAAAGCTGCGGCGGTGCTGCACAAGGCTTCTGAGATACGGCAATCTTGAGGGGGAGGGAAAAGCATGATACATGACTTTTTCACGGCAATCGGGGTACATTTCTGGATGATCCTGGTGCTCTTGGCGGAATTGCTGTTTGCAGTTCTTCTGCTTTGCGGTGCATTTCGCCAGAGAGCCACAGGAAAACGCAGCGGAAAGCAGGAGCATCCTGTGCAGGAGATCTCGTTCCGTGATCTGCAAAGTGCAGTGCTTCTGGTACGCTCTGAGGATACGTTCCCGGTGTATGCTTCGGATAATTTTGAAGCACTGCTGGGTGTGTCATTTCAGGATGTCAGCGGAGACATTGCGCTGCTGGACAATCTGGATGAGAATCACATGCTGTTTGCACAATACCGCAGTTGGGACGGTGTTTCCTGTTGGAATTATGATTTTCGTATGTCGGATTCTCAGCGCTGGTTTGCGCTGCATGTGGTGCGGGATGCAAAGGCGCACAGGGATCTGTTTTTGTTTACCGAAATCACAACGTATAAAAACGCCTGCTTTGCATTGGAAAATCAGATCAGACAGGTGGAGAGCGAAAGCTTTACCAAATCTCAGTTCCTCTCCCGGATGTCTCATGAGATCCGCACACCGATGAACGGGATCATCGGCATGCTGTCGCTGACGAAAAAGCAGTGCAGCCAGAACCCGAAGGCTCTGGAATATCTGAACGAGGCAGACAATCTGGCACAGTATCTGCTTTCCATCATCAATGATATTCTGGATCTTTCCCGCATTGAAGCCGGAAAGCTGGAACTGGAGGAAAAACCGCTGGATCTGCGCTGCGTTGCCGAAAAGCTGCGGCATATGTTCCAGGAGACTGTGGAAGCAAAACAGATTCATTTTGCCATCACTTTTCAGGATTTTGATACCTATTATGTTGTTGCCGATGAGATCCGTCTGTGTCAGGTGTTGACGAATCTGCTGTCCAATGCAGTGAAGTTTACGACAGAAGGGGAGATCACTGTGACATTCCAGAAGATGCTCCAGGAGAAACAGAAAATGGATCTTCTGATTAAGGTGCATGATACTGGTATTGGCATCGACCCGGCGTTTCTGGAAAAGATCTTTTTGCCCTTTGAGCAGGAAAGCCGAAAGATTACCCGTAAATACGGCGGAAGCGGTCTGGGTATGGCGATCACAGACAGCATTGTCCGGATTATGGGCGGTACGATCGTCATCAACAGCATGCCGGGAAGCGGCTCGGATTTCAGCGTGTTTCTGTCTCTGCCGCTGGCGGATGCGGCACAGATCCGGCAGATCCAGCCAGCGCCGGTTCGGCGGCACGATTCGGAAACGGCAGAGTTTACCTATGCCGGAAAGCACATCCTTTTGGCGGAGGACAATGAGATCAACGCCGAAATTGCAGTGGATATCCTACAGGAAGAGGGCGCGGCAGTGGATGTGGCAGAAAACGGCAAGATCGCCGTGGAGATGTTTGCAGCCAGTCCGGAACATTACTACGATTTGATTTTGATGGATGTGCAGATGCCGGAGATGAACGGCAGAGAAGCCGCCAAAGCAATCCGGGAACTATCGCGGATGGATGCTGCATCGGTCTATATTTTCGCGCTTTCTGCGGATGCCTATGTGGAGGATGAGCGAATGTCCCGGGCATATGGCATGGACGGTCACTTTGCAAAGCCGGTGGACTATCAGAAGATGAAGTGGGAGATCGCGGAGATCATGGAACAGACCGGACGCGAGACACCTGCGGTGCGCGGCGAAAGGGGAGAGCAAACGTGAAAAAGGTATCCAGACGCATTTTGAGCATTGCGGTTTCTCTGACGATCACCGGTGCCGGAATCGGCACTTATGTCCATCAGACAGAGAATCCGTTCGACCCGGACAGCTATTCCCGAAACACAGAACTGAACCGGAATCAGATCACCTTTGAGGACGATCAGAAAAATGATAAGTATGCTGACACCAGTAATAACGATGCAGTCTCCGAGGAAAAACAGCAGATGGAACAAGACCCGGAATCTGATCGGAAACGGAATGCAGCCGACCGCACCAATTCTTCCATTTTATTTGAAACCCAGGTCACACAGAAAAATGACATTCCTGCATTAGTGACGGCGGATGAGACAGAAGCGGCTTCGGAAAATGACCTGCCGCCGACTTCGCAGGCGGAAAGCCTGGAGGAAACGCCGCCGCTGTATGTGCTGGATGAATCCGGAAGCAGCAGTTCCGGCCCGTCTGTACTGCTGCCGGCAGGGACAGGCGCCGGCAGAGGGAATACCTTTGCGGCATCCGGAAGCGGAACAGGAAGCACCTCTGGAAACCGCGGAGACTCTGAGAAAGCGAATCCCACCGGCGGAAATTCCGGAAACGGCAGCACACAGCGTCCTCAGAAACCCGGCAGTACCGAACCGGACAAAAAACCGGAAGAACCCGACACCCCTTCTGAGCCGGAGTACAATAACAGCTACACCGAAAAAGAACCGGAGATACCGGAGGATATTTATGATATGATGCTCCCGGTAAAGCCGATGCCGGAAGAGGGACTGGATGCCGCAGAAGCCGGAGAATCGCCGGAACTGGTCGTAACTGCACTGACCAAGAGCTTTGATGCAGATCTGATCTATTACGGACAGGAACTGGATCCGTGGAAGCTGCTCTGTGCCTGCAATGTGCACGTCAATTGCGGCGGAACGCTTTATCGTGTTACAAAACTAAATGAAAACTTTCAGATCACCGGATTCCCGGACAAGGCGGAAGAGAACTTTACGGCAACCTTTTCGTTTCGGCTGAATGCCGACAGCGACTGGATTCGGCAGGAAGTGGAGTTCCCGGTACAGCCGTATAAGCTGGTGCTGTCGAATGATGACCTCCAGAGTGCGGTCAACCCCAAGACAGAGCAGTATCCGGAAGAAGATACATCGGTGGATCTGCTGCTTTACTATCAAAAAATGTATCGCACCGGACAGGAACTGCCGATGATCGGCGACGCTATTCAGGAGATCTTTTTGGGATGGTCGGAGAATAACGGCGGAAAGCCGATCTACTATCAGTATCAGCCAGTAAAGAAGGGGCTGAATGTACTGTATCCCTTGGGGACAGCGGCGCTGCCGGACGATTATACCGCAGAGGTGCGCAGTATCTGGGATGCTGCCGGAAACTATTGCTATGTGCAGGCACTGACCGGGTACAGCGGGACGAGCCGGGAGCTTCTGATCCCGGAGGGAATTCAGACCGCGGCGCTGATTGCGGATGTAGACCGCGTTGTTATCCCGGCATCTGTGGTGGAACTGGAAGATACACTGACAGTAAAGGATGCCTACGAGGTGGACACGGACAACCCGGTGCTTGCTTCGACAGACGGCGTGCTCTATGACCGGGCGTATACAGAACTTTATGCAGTGCCCTATGGCATGTCCTCTGTAACTGTTCCGGAGACGGTGGAGAAAATCACGCTTTCGGAGCAAAACTGCATTCAGAGCCTGACGCTGCACGCAGAAACACCGCCGGAGATCGAGCTGCGCCGATTGGAAAATGCGACGATCTATGTCCCGGATGACGCCTATTTCAGCTATGTGAAAAAGTGGGCGCTCCGGCTGGGAACAAACCGGATCTTGCCGCAGAGCGACAACAGCGAGAGCAGTTTCTACACCAAGGCAAATGCGATTCTGACGGATACCGCAGATGGAACTGTACTCTGCGGCGTGACGGAGCAGGTAAAGGGCATCTACGTTGTTCCGGAGGGCGTAACAGAGATCCGGGAGAATGCCTTTGACGGCTGTGACCTGAAAACGCTGATCCTGCCGGCATCTCTGCAAAAGCTGGACAGCGGTGCGTTACAGGGACTGGACGAGACGCAGATCTTCTTTCTGGGACAGGATGCGCCTGCGGCAGAAGCGGACAGCTTTTCGCAAACGGCGCTCCATGTTCCGGCGGCGTGCCGGGATTCCTATGCCAAGCAGTGGGAAGCTTACGGCGTGTCAGTTTCCGGAGAAGAATTTGCGGTTTATGAAACGGACGGCTTTACTTATTTTCAGGAAAGCGATGGCGCAACGCTGCTGCATGCGCCGGAAGATCTGGTGCATTTTCGGGCAGATTCGCTTCCCGATATTTCTCTCAAAGCGATCGGCAGCCGTGCGTTCAGTGACTGTCCGGCGCTGCAAACAGCAGAGCTGCCGGAGGAGACCAAGACATTGCTCCCCGGTGCATTCGAGGACTGCAATGCGTTGGAACAGATCGTTTCGCTGTCACAGGATCAGCTTTCCATTGGAACAGATGCGTTTGCCAACTGCATGATGCTGTACTGCGTTGCCTGCAATGCAGAATCTGCTGTTATGGAAGATGGCTATGAGCCGGGGAATAACTGATATTTTTATCAGCCCTATGATTCCTATGGCTATGCCTCCTGCTTCCGGGAGTTTATCTATCGCTACCGGATGGTGTATGGAGAAAATGATATCGTCAGCGTATACGGCGATTCCGGGGAAGAGCATTATCTGATGTCCGTTACCAGCGGCCTGAGCGGTGTGTACACTTTGGAATCGAATACCATAGAGATCGCGCCGGGCGCGTTTTCCCGGTGTCAAAACCCTTTCACAATAGCGGAAGAGGGCTTCTGTCAGGTGATGTTCATCGACGTTTCTGCGTTTGAAAATTCGGGTATTGCCGGAGCGCTGACGCTTTCCGAGAACTTTTGCCTGTTGGGAGATGGCGCTTTCCGGAACTGCGCCAATTTAGAAGCCGTGCACTTTGAGACCGGAGAAACTTGCAGAACCATTCCGTCCAATGCGTTTTACGGCTGCGTTTCGCTGGACGAGGTGACTTTTGGAGAAAACAGCGGCATCCAGATGATCTGCGACAGTGCATTTGCAGACACAGCGCTGCAAACCTTTACCATTCCGGCATCTGTTACGGAGATCTACTATAACATTTTCGGTGGATGCGATGCCTTAGAGGAGATTCACTTTGCCGGAGAAACACCGCCTGGGTTGATCTTATACAACCAGGGCAGCACGTTTCAGTTCCAGTCCCGGACGGACGGCACAGCGAATGCGATCTCGCTGCTTGTGCCGGCAGACTGCCGCCAGGCGTACTATGAGGAATGGCAGTATTTGTATGCCGGATTTTCGGATCTGGATGAACTTTGCAGCTATTATTATATGCTTTCTATCTGGGACAACATTTCTATAGAAGAGACCGCACAGACGATCACAGAGATGCTCCGGGAAAGACAGCAGGAATTGTGGGATCTGCTGCAGTGTGAAGGCACTGCGCCGGAACCGGACAGTGCGCTGATCCTGGAAAAGCTGAATCAGGCAGAGGAGGAAATGAATCAATGGTAATCGAACAGTCCGAACACATCATTACAGAAGTCAAGAAAGCATTTATGGGAAAGGATGAGATCATCCGAAAGGTGCTGATGACGATCTATGCCGGCGGTCATATCCTGTTGGAAGACCGTCCCGGTGTCGGAAAAACCACTCTGGTGCTGGCGTTTGCCAATGCGCTGGGGTTGGACTTTAAGCGCATCCAGTTTACGACCGATACAACGCCGTCAGACATCACCGGCTTTTCTATGTACAATCGTATGACAGAACAGTTCGAGTATCATTCCGGCGCGGTGATGTGCCACCTGCTGCTTGCAGATGAGATCAACCGCACTTCGCCGAAAACACAGTCGGCACTGTTGGAGTCCATGGGTGAAAAAAGCGTCACGGTAGACGGTGTGACGCATGCCCTGCCGAATCCTTTTATCTGTATTGCCACACAGAATCCGCTGGGAACATCTGGTACGCATCCGCTGCCGGAGTCACAGCTGGATCGCTTTATGATCCAGCTGTCCATCGGCTATCCCAGCTGCGATGACCAGATCCGGATCCTGAATGCCCGGCGCTATACCAATCCGCTCCATGAGATCAAGCCGGTTTGCGATGCCCACAGCTTGCTCCAGGTGCAGAACTACCTTTCCGCCATCAAGGTGACAGAGGATATGATGCGCTATGCCATCCGTCTGTGCGAAGAAACGCGTGTTCATCCTTTTGTGGAACTGGGCATCAGTCCCCGCGGCATCATTGCGCTGATCCGGATGGCAAAAGCCAACGCCTTGATCGAACAGCGGAATTATGTCGTTCCGGAGGATATCCAGAGCGTCTATCTGGATGTGTGTGTGCATCGTCTGATCCTGCGGCCACAGGCGCTGATCGAGGGGGTAGATAAGGTGCAGATCCTCCAGGAGATTCTGGCGAAAACCAAGCCGCCGGTCACCGTTGGAGGAAAGCTGCAATGATCCGGCACAAGACAACATACTTCCTGTCCCTTGCGGCGGTTTTGGTTCTCATCTTCTTTTATCCAAAGCCGGTGCTTCTGGCACTGCTGCTTTTGCTGCTCGTTTTGCCGCTTCTGTCCTATTTTCTCCTGCGGCTGGATATTGCCGCCGTGACATTTTCGCTGAAAACGCCTGCGACTTGCGGCATCAATACACCGATTTCCATTGAGGTAGGCTGTCAGACCAAGCGGCCGCTTCTGGCGGTTTCTGCTGTGGAAATGACGCTGGAGCTGCAAAACCTGTTGTTTCACGCCAGAGAACAGCGCCGCGTGCGTGTGGGGCTTTCTGCCAAAAGGCGCGCTCAGGCAGTGTTTTCGCCGGAGATGTGCGGCGAGTGGTTCATTCAGACGCTGGAGATCCGCTGTACGGATATTTTTGGCTTTTGCACCATTTCTGTGCCCTATCAGCTGCACTGCCGCACCAAGGTCATGCCGGAGCGGAATGACATCACCATCCTCACCGACCAGGCATCCCGGGCGAAGCCGGAAGCCGGTGCGTTCCGGATCTATCAAAAGGGAAATGACACATCTGAGGTGTTCGATCTGCGGGAATATGCAGAGGGCGACGAATTGAAGTCCATTCACTGGAAGCTGACCAGTAAAATGGATCGGCTGATTGTCCGGGAGTACAGCGATTCGACGCGGTTTGACACCATTGTGCTGTATGACATTGCCCTGTGCGCCAATGGAGAAGCCATCGACAAAAAGCTGCTCTCTACTTCTATCGGGGCAGTGGAAAGTCTGAGCCGGGCGCTGGTCGCTGCCGGGATTCCCCATGTGGCGGCATTTGTGTTCCAGAATCGGGTGATCTCCGCGTCCATTGCAAAGGAATCGGATGCGGCAGACTTTTTGTATACGCTGCTGTCCTATCCGCTGGCGGAAAACAGCGGCATTGCGTGTCAATTTTTTGTAGCAGGTCAGCTGAAAAACAATTTTGAGAGTATGGTATACTTTACGGTGCACAGCTTTCCCAAAGAACTGGCGCTGATTCCGCTGGATGTGAATCTGGATGCTGTGGTGATCTCTGACAAGACCGGCATCCCGACTGCCACACAGCCGAAGCCGACGCGAATTTTAATTGACGTTCCGGTAGCCTATTTGCGGGAGAATAAGAGCTTTCATATTACATTATAAAAACGGCAGTCTGCCTTTGCCGAAAAAGAAAAGAGGGATGTCCAGATGCGAAAACAGAAAAAGACGAAACCGGAGATGCTTCCGGTCTCCTCAGAAGCTTCACCGCTTCGCCGCGCTATTTTGGAAAGTATCTGTGCCGGGCTGTTTGCCTCCGGATTTTGTGTGACCTTTTTGTCCTACGGCGGCGGAAGCATTGCGCTGTGGGGCGTATTGTGTGCAGCGGCGGCGGTGCTGTGCCGGCTGCTCTCTCTGCTGAAACGAAAGTCGCTTTCCCTGCTTCTGCCCAATGCGGCGGCAGCTTTGCTGTTGCTGTTTCGGTTTCAGGATTGTAAGGACGGCTGCTGTCTCTTTCTAAATCGTGTGATCTCCCGGTGGAACACCGTGGCAGGAGATGCCGTACCGCTGTTTTCTGTATCCGGAACAGGCGGCACAGCCTGCCTGCTATTTACGATTTTGTTGATCGCTGCCTGGGGCGTTCTTCTGGTGCACTGGAACAAACCGGCGCTCAGCTTCTTTGTCCTGCTGCTTTTGACGCTGCCGTCTCTGCTGCTGGACAGCTTTTCCGGCTTTGGGGTGATGCTGTATCTTTCCGGCTGGCTGTTACAGCGCATCTGTCATTGCGAGCAGACCTTCACCTGGAGAAAACTCTTCTGGTTCACCGCTGCCGCGGCATTTCTGGGTGTCACCGTCTTTTTCAGCGGCAGAGACCTGCGCTCTGTCAACCGCTTTCGGGAGCAGGTCAAAACTGCGGTGACGCATTTCCGGTTTGGGGAAGGAAGCTTGCCGGAGGGTGATCTCACCGAAGCCTATCGCATGAACCAGGGTGATGATACTGTCCTGATCGTGCGCCAGACCCGGTCGAAGGATCTCTATCTGCGTGGATTTGTGGGCGCGGACTATCAGGACGGCACCTGGAAGGAACTGCCGCGTGCAAGCTTTCGGGACGGAAACGAGGGCATTATGACATGGCTGGCAGATCACGAGTTCCTTCCGTTTTTTCAGTACGCCTCTTACGAAGAAGCCGGAAAGAAAAATTATGCGGAAAACCGCGTGTCCGTGGAGAATGTGGGGACAGACCGGAGATATCTGTATCTGCCGTACGCCGCAGAAATTCCGGATTGCTCTTTTTCTGTGAATCGGGATGCTGCGGTGCAGTCTCATGCATTGTTCGGTGCAGACCAATACGACTTCTCGGAGTATTCCACAAGCTATCCGGGAGAACTGCTGTACCTGGATGATGACTGGCTCACAGACCCGAATACGAAAAAGAGAAAAAGTTATGCCGCGTGTGAGTCGATCTACCGCAGCTTTGTCTATCAGAATTATCTGGAGATTCCGGATACGGTTCGGGGAGAAATTGAGGAAAAGTTCCTGGACACCGCCGATCCGGAGAAAGACAGCACTGTGTATGAGGTGACGCAGCAGATCCATAAGGTACTGGAGGGCTGTGCGGATTACACCATGTATCCGGAGCAGACCGAAGCCGAAGAACCGCTGCTGGCATTTCTTGACCATACCTCCGGAAACTCTGCGTTCTACGCGACGGCGGCAGTAATGGCATACCGCGCCTTTGGCATCCCGGCTCGTTATGCAGAGGGATACTATGTAGACAGCACGCAGGTGCGCAATCGGATCGGGGCGGAGCTGTCGGCGAAAGAAGCGCACGCCTGGGCGGAGGTTTATATGGATGGCCTGGGATGGATCCCCATTGAAGTGACACCGGGCTATTATCATGATGTGTACACGCTGATGGAGATGGTGCGCCGTCCGCAGAATGTCGAAAAGGCTTCGCTGGCAGAGGACAACACTTCTCAGGCAGGCAGCGTCCAGAGTCAGAACAGTCAGAGCACCGCAAAGCCGGCTGCTGCAAAAGCGGTAAAACAGGTGACGCTTGTTATCCTGGGCATTGTCGCTGTGCTGCTGACCATGGCTGCGGCTGTGGCTGCGATCCTGGAGATAAACATTACCATTCGACAGGTCGCTGCACAGAAAAAGTTTGCGCGCGCCGATCAGAAGGAACAGCTGGATGCCATGTGCGCTATGATCCCGCGGATGCTGCACTGCATCGGAGTCGAAATGTCGCTGGGGTGGAATATCCCGGAGACAGAAGCGAAAATAAAACGGAGACTTCCGGAACTGCGGGAAAATGAATATCTGCGTGTCAACGAACTGATGGAAAAATACATCTACGGAGAGACCATGCTTGCGCCGCATGAAGTGCGCGTGCTGGCACTGTTTCTGAAAAAGCTGTCCGACCCGAAGCGAAAGGGGCTGTCCCGGAGAGAACGCATGCGGATCCGGTACAGCAGAATGCGCTCTGATGTATGGTGGCAGCATGCATCACTTTGAAAAAATATGCTTCAAAATTCCTGAAATTGTAAGATTTTGATTGACAAAATAATGGGATTTGTGGTATAATATAAGGAATTAGAATGCCGGGATATTTTTGGCAGCAGGGTGTGATATCTGCCCAACGGTTTGGCGCATGGTCTTTGTGCAGTGCTGTATTTCGCGTTCTGGTCTTGCTTTCCTGATTTTATGGTATTTGAAAGGAAGATGCCGCAGTGGAAATTTTAGAAACATTCAGCACAACCTATGAGAATCATTCCAATTACCAGCTGACATTGCAGCAGGTAAGGGAAGAAATGCGTCTTTTGCAGAAGGTGTTTACTGTGGTTCGCCTGTTAAAGGGCGAGGATCTGGAGCTTGTGCCGGAACGCAGCACAGACCCCGACTACTGTCAGTGTTATGCTTTTTGGGAAAAGGGCAGCTTTTGTGAGAACTGTATCTCCCTGCAAACGCTGCGTGACAAGCAGGAGCACACGAAGCTGGAATTTCTGGGCGCGGATATTTACCAGGTGTTTTCCCGTTATGTCGAAGTGGACGGCATGCCCTGTGTGATGGAGTGCATCCAAAAACTGGACAGTGATGCGCTGATCGATGCAAGCGAAAAGGATAAACTTATCAGCACGCTGTCGCAGTATCACATGGAGCTGTACCGGGATGCTCTGACAGGTGCATACAACCGTCGCTATTTTGAGGACAAGCTGAAGAGCAAGAGTGTGTCTGCCTGTGTCGCTATGATCGATCTGGACGATTTCAAGATATACAATGATACCTATGGGCATGACGCAGGCGACAGCGTTTTGGAGACGGTTGTCAAGGTCACAAAGGAAAATATCCGCGGCAATGATGTTCTGATCCGCTACGGCGGAGATGAATTTGTGCTGATTATGCCGGACATGGATGAATCAAGATTTCAGGGGAAATTGCAGCGGATTCGCCATGAGATCAGCAAAGCCTCTGTGCCGGGATATGCCGGGATCCATCTCTCCGTCAGCATCGGCGGCGTGTGCTGCGAAAATATGCTGTTGGAGGACGCCATCCGCAATGCAGATACTTTTATGTATCAGGCAAAAAATCTGAAAAATACCGTGGTGACCTCTGGAACGGATAAGATCCGGGAACGGGAGACCAAGCAGGAGATCCTCATTGTGGATGATTCTGAGATAAACCGTGAGATCCTGGCGGAAATGCTGGGGAGCGAGTATATCATCCACGAGGCAGTCAATGGGGAAGAGTGCATGCAGTTCCTCAATCAGTATGGAACGGGGATCTCTCTGGTGCTGTTGGATATTATTATGCCGGGAATGGACGGCTTTGAAGTGCTGTATCATATGGCAGAAAATAACTGGATCGACGACATTCCGGTTATTATGATCTCCAGCGAGGACTCTGCCTCTTCCGTAAAAAAAGCCTATGAAATGGGCGTGTCGGATTACATCAGCCGTCCCTTTGATGCGCGTGTGGTCTATCGGCGCGTGTCCAATACCATTAAGCTTTATGCAAAACAGCGCCGTCTGGTGTCTATGGTCAGTGAGCAGGTTCGCGAAAAGGATAAAAATAACAGCATGATGGTCAGCATCCTCAGCCAGATCGTGGAGTTCCGGAACGGAGAAAGCGGCAGCCATGTGGTACATATCAAGCGCCTGGCAGAACTGCTTTTGGAACAGCTGGAACGGAAAAATACCCGGTATTCCATTTCCGGTTCAGATCTGCTGCTGATCCCATTGGCTGCGGCGCTGCACGATATCGGAAAGATCGGAATTGATGAGAAGATCCTGAACAAGCCGGGCAAGCTGACCAGGGAAGAGTTTGAGATCATGAAAACGCATACGGTCATCGGTGCGGATATTCTCGCCAGCCTGGATCTTTACCAGGAAGAGCCGCTGGTACGGATCGCCCATGATATCTGCCGCTGGCATCACGAGCGGTATGACGGCAAAGGATATCCGGACGGACTCGTGGGAGACGCGATCCCAATCTCCGCGCAGGTGGTCTCTCTGGCGGATGTCTATGATGCATTGGTCAGCGAGCGCGTTTATAAAAAGGCGTTTTCCCATGAAAGGGCAATTCAGATGATTTTGAACGGGGAATGCGGTGCATTTAATCCGGTTTTGCTGGAATGCTTACTGGATATTCAGGGCAGACTAAAAAGGGAACTGGTCGAGCAAAGCAAGGATGCATATTAGTATGCCGAGCTTTGAAAGAATAGATAGAAAATATAACAGATAGAAATCCGGAATGCGTCTTTGCAGAAATGAGAGCGATAGCTGGAAAGACGGTTTTTTGAAAACAGGGGAATCAGAAATATGACAATTGAAGAATGCTATACCCGAATGGGTGAAGATTATGAGACAGTCCTGCAGCGGTTCGGCAGCGAAAGGCTGGTCACAAAATTTGCGCTGAAATTTTTGGAGGATAAGACCTATTCCGAACTTTGCGGCGCATTAAAGGCAAAGGATGCAGAAACTGCATTTCGTATGGCGCATACCCTCAAGGGCATTTCACTCAATCTGGGATTTGCACACTTGAGCCAGGCGAGTTCCGCTCTGACGGAACAGCTGCGGGGAAGAGACCTTACTGTGGGCTATGCGGCAGAATTTGCAGCGCTGCAGGAACAATATGCCCGAACCGTAGGAACGATTCGGGAAATGCAGGGAACGGCATAAGGCCTGTTGTGATATGTCTCCGTTTCCTGCGCATATTCCCTCAAAGGTTTCAGAAAATATACTGGCTGAGAGCGCGCGGAATGCCGTGAAACGGGGATTAAAAAAATTTCCAAAAAAGCTTGACATACGGGCAAAATAATGCTATAATGAAATATCATCATTTGCGGAAGGAGTGCGGTATCATGCAAACCAAAGGGACAAAACGAATCTGTGAAAACCGACAGGCACGGCATGAATACTTCATTCTGGAACGCTATGAGGCCGGCATTGCTTTGCAGGGAAACGAAGTCAAATCGATTCGGCAGGGACATGTGAATTTAAAGGATGCCTGGTGCGATATCGCAGAGGGCGAACTGTTTGTAAAAGGAATGCACATTTCTCCCTATGAAAAAGACGGTTTGTTCCGCACCGATCCCATGCGGGTGAGAAAGCTTCTGATGCATCACCAGGAGATCAACCGGATGTTTGGCAAGGTGAAGCAGGACGGCCTGACGCTAGTACCGCTTTCTTTGTACTTTAAGGACTCCAGGGTCAAGGTAGAAGTGGGACTTTGTAAGGGTAAAAAGCTCTATGACAAGCGGCAGACCGCTGCAAAGGCAGATGCACAGCGGCAAATACGCCGTGCTGTGAAAGAACACAATCAGTGAAATGCTGATAGAATGGGGGCGTAACGGTTTCGACGGGGACGTTGAAGCATGATAAGCGAGCAGAGATTGCTGCATCTCTTAAAACAGCGGCACGTTTAAAATTAAACGCTAAAAAGAACTTTACTGTAAGCTTTAACAAGAGCCTGCAGGTAGCTGCCTAAGTCAGCTACTGTCGCCCGTAGGAGTACCACGGCCTGCGCTGCGGCATCATTGCAGTGGTGAACGTTCCGGCGGCCTGTTCACACCGCAGGATCGGATTTGAACTACCTTTCTTAACAGCCTGTTTATCGGCGGTTTTGAAAGGGAATCTATGTAGATAAACTACGCTCGTAGAAAGTTGTGTGGATATGTTTTCGGACACGAGTTCAATTCTCGTCGCCTCCACCACACGCAATACTGCACGAACTCTCCCGCAGAGCAGCGGTGACCTGCTCCAGCGGGGGAGTTTTTGTTTTATCGGTCAGATTGACCAGCACCATGATCTGCTCCTTGTACACGATAACCTGATTCACAAGCAGCTGCAAGATCTTCTCCGTGCCTTCTGCCTGCACTTCCA
>CAVAQT010000009.1:0-76538 GCA_963590855.1 Ruminococcus bromii | reverse complement strand
CCTTGAAAAGGGGGATGTCACCGTAGGTGACAGGGGGATACCGTAGGGGCGAACACCGTTCACTCGCGGTTCTCCAACAACGCTGCCCTAGGAAAATGTTTCGGGCGTATTCCGGGCGAACACTGTTCGCCCCTACAAATACACCTGCACAGGGGCAATTTTTTATTTGCTGCAATATTATACGCCGTATAATATTGATTACGCATATATTATAGCACGCCGCGCCCCATCTGTCAAGCCAAATTCCGGTAAAAATCGCTCCGTATGTAAATAAACGTCGGATATTGTGTAAATTCGCCGTTCATAGTTGCACGCATGCGTGCAACTTTTGCCCTCTGCGGCGGTATTAGTGAGAGGGGTCGTCGAGAAGATGCGGTCTCTCCGAAACCATACCGAAAGGAGAAATGGAAAGATATGTCAAATACAAAAGAGTCCCGGCGGCGCGGCTTGTTCTGCTGCTATTACGCCATGCTGGGAGATGTGGCAGAGGCGGCAAGGCGCGCCGGCTATCCGGCGGAGACCGCGGCGGCAGACGGCGCAGCGCTTTTGCGGCAGCAGTGTTATCAGCGCATGGTCGCCGCCTACCGCAGTGCGCTCTATGCCGACCCGGCAGCGGCGGTGTGTGCCGGGCTGGAACGTCTGGCGTTCGGGCGCACCAATGATGCGGTGCAGCTGCTTCTGGGAGAGGAACTGCCCACGGCGGCGGAATTGCAGCAGCTGGATCTGTTCCCGGTGTCGTCTGTCAAACGGGACAAAAGCGGCGGCATGGAGATCCACTTTTTTGATCGGCTGAAGGCGCTGGCATCTCTGTATGAATACAGCGGCGATGCGGACAGCAAGGCGGCGGCGCAGACTTTGCTTGCGGCGCTCTCCAACGGAGAGGGGGTGGAGAGCGATGGAGTTTAAGAAATTTTCGCCCAAGCAAAAGCTTGCCATGTCCTGGTGGAGCCGAAAGCCGTACAGCGACTGTGACGCCATCATCTGTGACGGTGCGGTGCGTTCGGGAAAGACCCTCTCGATGTCCATTGGCTTTGTCAGCTGGGCAATGACTTGTTTTCAGGGCGGAGATTTTGCCATGTGCGGAAAGACTGTCACGTCCCTGAAGCGCAATGTCATGTCACCGCTGCTGCGGCTTCTGGGCAGTCTGGGCTTCACCTGTCTGGAGCATGTGAGCCGGAACTATGTGGACATCACCCTGGGCGGCCGCACCAACCGGTTTTATCTCTTCGGCGGCCGGGACGAGAGCTCGGCGGCGCTGATCCAGGGCATCACGCTCTGCGGCGTATTTCTGGATGAGGTGGTGCTGATGCCCCGTTCCTTTGTGGAGCAGGCGCTGGCGCGGTGCAGTGTGACCGGGTCGCGGCTGTGGTTCAACTGCAATCCGGATCATCCGGGGCACTGGTTCTACCGGGAGTGGATCCGCAAGACCCAGGAGAAGCACGCGCTGTATGTGCACTTCACCATGGCGGACAATCCGTCTCTTTCGGCGCGTGTGCGCAAGCGGTATGAGCGGCTGTACAGCGGTGCGTTTTATGACCGGTTTGTCCTGGGAAAATGGACGGCGGCGGACGGGCTGGTCTATCCCATGTTTGCGCCGGAGCGCCATGTGACAGCCAAAGCGCCGCCCTGTGACCGCCACTGGATCTCCTGTGACTACGGCACTGTGAATCCGTCCTCGTTCGGCTTATGGGGGCATTGTGACGGCGTGTGGTACCGGCTGGAGGAATACTATTACGATGCCAGAGCCATGGGGGAGCGGCGCACCGACGAGGAGCATTATGCGGCGCTGGAACAGTTGGCGGCAGGATATGCCATTGAAGCGGTGGTGGTAGACCCGTCGGCGGCAAGTTTTATTGCCTGCATCCAGAGGCACGGCAGATTCCGGG
This sequence comes from Ruminococcus bromii, assembly GCA_963590855.1. Classification (GTDB taxonomy): domain Bacteria; phylum Bacillota; class Clostridia; order Oscillospirales; family Ruminococcaceae; genus Ruminococcus_C. The sequence continues at coordinate 74,652 of CAVAQT010000009.1, read as the reverse complement.
TGCTGCGGGCGGACAACAATGTGAACGCCGGCATTCAGCAGGTGAGCCGGCTGTTACAGCAGGATCGGCTGCGGTTTTGCGAGGCATGCCGGGACATCCGCCGGGAGTTCGGGCTGTACTGCTGGAGCGATTCCATCCGGGGCGACACGCCGAAAAAGGAGAACGATCACGCTATGGACGACATGCGCTATTTTGTCAGCACCGTGGCGTGCCGGAATCCGGAGAGCGGATTTTTTGCGGTTTCTGCGGGGAGGAGATAACGGTTTAGGAAAGGGGACGGGGCGATGTGGGCGGCGAGCCTTACGGAATCCCTCCATCTGCTCCTCACGGAGCAGCCACCTCGTACTGAGCGGTCCCCTTTGTCACCTACGGTGACATTTCCCCACCCCGTGGGGAATCACCCTTTTCAAGGGAGGCTTTCGGGCGAACAGTGTTCGCCCCTACGGTGGGTTTGTGAAAAGTGTGTGGAGAATATCGCGTACCGGGAAACAGAGATTCCCCGGAGGGGGTATTAGGCGGCTGCTGCCGCCGTGACGCTGCCCTTTTTTCTCCGTTGAATTGGGGGGTAAGGCTCACAGCGAGCACGCTGCGGGGGAATGGGGTTCGCCCCTACGGTGGGTGGGGTTGGAGTTGGGAAAGTGGAGAGATTGTGGAAAGTGGGCGTGGGGGGGTGGAATGTGTGGTGGGGTTGAGCACGCCGCAAAAAAGCGATGCACCGGGTGGTACATCGCTTTTGCGGTTTCTATTAAAATGCCATCAGGAATGTGTCGAATAGTTCGGCGCTTCCTTGGTGATCTGGATGTCGTGGGGATGGCTCTCCAGCAGGCCGGCGTTTGTGATCTGTACGAACTTTGCCTTTTTGTGGAGCAGGTCGATGGTCTTGCAGCCGCAGTAACCCATACCGGAGCGAATACCGCCCACCAGCTGGAATACAGTATCGGCAACGCTGCCCTTATACGGAACACGGCCTTCGACACCCTCGGGAACCAGCTTCTTTGCGCCTTCCTGGAAGTATCTGTCCTTGGAGCCGTTTGCCATAGCAGCCAGGCTGCCCATGCCGCGGTATACCTTGAAGGAACGTCCCTGATAGATCTCGGTCTCTCCCGGAGACTCCTCGCAGCCAGCCAGCAGCGAGCCCAGCATAACCACATTTCCGCCGGCAGCCAGTGCCTTTACGATATCGCCGGAATACTTGATACCGCCGTCTGCGATGACCGGAATGTTGTGCTTCATGGCAACCTGTGCCACGTCATAGACTGCTGTGATCTGGGGTACGCCGATGCCGGCAACGATACGGGTGGTGCAGATCGAGCCAGGGCCGATGCCGACCTTTACTGCATCTGCGCCGGCTTCGATCAGTGCTTCTGCGGCTTCTGCGGTGGCGATGTTTCCGGCGATGACCGGTACATTCGGGAAAGCTTCCTTGACCTTTTTCAGCGTGGTCATGATGTTCTTGCTGTGGCCGTGTGCGGAGTCCAGAACCAGAACGTCTACCTGTGCATCCACCAAAGCATGTGCGCGCTCCAGCACATTTGCGGTAATGCCGATGGCAGCGCCGCAGAGCAGGCGGCCCTTTTCATCACGGGCGGAGTTCGGGAACTGCACTGCCTTTTCGATATCCTTGATGGTGATAAGGCCCTTGAGATAGCCCTCGTCATCCACCAGCGGCAGCTTTTCGATCTTATGCTTGCGGAGGATCGCCTGTGCTTCTTCCATGGTAGTGCCCACCGGAGCGGTAATCAGATTTTCCTTGGTCATGACCTCAGAGATCGGGCCGTTATAGTCCGACAGAAAGCGCATGTCGCGGTTGGTGATGATACCCACCAGCTTGCCCACGCTGTCCACAATGGGGACACCGGAGATCTTATACTTGGCCATCAGCGCATTGGCGTCGGACACCAGGTGATTTTCGGTCAGGGAGAACGGGTTGACGATAACGCCGTTTTCGGAGCGCTTTACCTTATCTACCTCGTCTGCCTGCTGTTCGATGCTCATGTTTTTGTGGATGATGCCGATGCCGCCCTCACGCGCAATGGCAATCGCCATTTTTGCTTCGGTGACGGTATCCATCGCTGCTGTCATGACCGGAGTATTCAGCCATACATTGCCGGCGAGTCTTGTCCGCAGGTCGATCATGTTCGGTGTTACGTCAGATTCTGCCGGGATCAGCAGCACGTCATCGAATGTCAGCCCCTGTTTTCCAAACTTTTCACACAGTCCTGTTTCCATTGAATGCCCTCCTCAATCTTTCCGGATCGGTCTCACAAAGGGCTGCCGCAAAAAATAATGAGTGGTGCGTGTCCTTCACAAAGCCGTCCATCTGTTTTCCCGGAACGGGCGTTTGCCCGGATTCCAGAGAACCTGTCCACAGAATCGGCGGACAGGTTCGTCATCAGGTTATTGTATTTATCATACTCTTTTTTTGTCGATTTGTCAAGGGCTTCGGCGCATCCACGGGGAATTTAACAGCTTTTCCAAAATTCTGCCTTATTTGGGCGGGGATGTGCGGAGTACGCCCGAAACATTTTTCCTAGGGCAGTGGTGTTGGAAAGGGTGGGGAGATGTGGGCAGCGCCCCCTGCGAAATCCCTCCGGCGCTGCGCGCCACCTCCCTTTTCAAGGGAGGCTTAAAGACTCCTCCGCCCTGACGGGCACCTCCTCTGGGAGAGGAGGCTTCAGGGAATGGGGTTCGCATGGATACCTATGCATTTCGTTTTATGCGTGTGCATTTGTAGGGGCGAACAGTGTTCGCCCGAAATACGTCCGAAACATTTTTCCTAGGGCAATGTTGTTGGGAAACCGCGGGCGAACGATGTTCGCCCCTACGGTGGGTGGTTTACCTCTTTGAAAAGGGGACGGGGAGATGTGGGCGGCGAGCCCTACGATCCCCCTGTCACCTGCGGTGACATCCCCCTTTTCAAGGGGGACGAGAGACTCCTCCGCCCTGACGGGCACCTCCTCTAGGAGAGGAGGCTTTCTTTTGGCTCCTCTCCCAGAGGAGCTGGCAAGCCGTCGGCTTGACTGAGGAGGCTCGGGCGAACGATGTTCGCCCCTACGGTGGGATGGGTTGCCTTTTGGGAAAGGATAGGGCGATGTGGGTGGCGAGCCCTACGATCCCCCTGTCACCTGCGGTGACATCCCCCTTTTCAAGGGGGACGAGGGACTCCTCCGCCCTGTCGGGCACCTCCTCTAGGAGAGGAGGCTTCGGGCGAACAATGTTCGCCCCTACGATATATGGTTGCAGCGCGCCATTATCGTGTACCAAAAACAGAGATTCCCCGGAGGGGGGAGCAGGCGGCTTGTCCGCCGTGACGCTGCCCTTTTTTCTCCGTTGAATCGGGGGGTAAGGCTCAGCGGCGGCTCGCCATCCTTGGGCGACGGGCTGAGCACACCGCGTTTTAAGGAATCTTTAAGAAAGGTGGTTTATACTGTGTTGTAACAGGAAAGGCAGAGTGTTTGAATCTGCCTTAGGGTGTGCTTCCACGGCGGCATGGCCATGGAAATGCACTTCCGCTTCTCATCTTCCAATTCCTGCCTTGCGGCATACTGCCGCTGTTCCGAGGGCAGGGGACAAACTCCGCAACAGATTGTGACAAAGGAGAAGTGAACTACATGAAAAAAACAAAGCACCGCTATGCGCGGAAAACCACAGCAGGCGTGATCGCATTGTCTATGCTCTGCACGGCTGCCATTCCCTCTGTGCTGGCAGTTTCTGCCGGGGCAGCATCCGCCGCGTCCGGCGACCTCAACGGGGACGGCGCAGTCACTGCCGCAGATGCAGCCATTTTGCAGGCGGCTCTTCTGGGAAGCACGCCCCTCACGGCGGCACAGTACGCCAACGCAGATGTCACCGGTGACGGCACGGTCAACGGCATGGATCTGACAAAGCTCCGCCAGATGGCAGCGAATACCGATCCGGTCAGCGACGCCATCGCCATCCACCTCAGTGACAGCGGCATTACTGTAGACGGCGACACCAAGGGTGTCACTGCCGTTTCCGGCAAGACGGTCACCATTTCCGCTTCCGGCAATTATACCGTGGACGGCTCGATCACAGACGGACAGATCCTGGTGAACGTACCGGATACCACTGCCGATTCTGACGCAGTTTCGCTGTTCCTCCAGGATGTGACCATGACATCTTCTACCGGCGCGCCGTGTATTCTGGCACAGAGCGCCAAGAAGCTGAAACTCACCTGCGGCGGCACGAATACCCTGACGGACACTGCCGCGGAAGCCAATGCGGATACCAGCGGCGTCATCTACGGCGACTGTGATATTACCGTTACCAAGAACAGCACCGGCTCGCTGAACATCACCAGCAGCATGAACACCGGCATTCGCTCGAAGGATGATATCAAGCTCAACGGCGGCACGGTGGTCGTTAACACCGATGTGGACGACACTTCCGATGCGGATGCCATCCGGGCGAACAATACCCTGGAGGTGGACGGCGCAGCGGTTTCCATCACCTCTTCCGCAGACGGTCTGAAATCCTCGAAGGAGGACGTTTCCATCCTCTCCGGTACGGTGACAGTGAAGGCAGGAAATGACGCGGTGCAGGCGGCAACTGCCCTCAGCATCTCCGGCGGCACGGTGATCGCCAGCGGCGACCGGGGCTTTACCCTGGATGAAAACGGCACGCTCGCCATTACCGGCGGCGAGGTGCTGGCGACAGCTACGGATTATGCATTCGGCATGAATGCTTCCGGTGCGGCAGTCGCTCTGGATACCTCCGGATGCACTCAGGGCGTGGTACAGCTGGACTATGCCGCAGAGTGGAAGAAGGGCAATGCCGTTACGCTGAAACAGGGCAGCAGCACGGTCTATGACATGACACCGGTGAAGAAGTTCAGCTATGTACTGGCCAGCGGCGCAAAGCTTTCCGCTTCGGCAAACTATAACCTCTATACCGGCGGCACGCAGATGACCCACAGCGGTTCGGACAACGGCACTTTTGCCATGACCGGAACACCCACCAAGTTCACCGATGTCAAGGAACTGTCCGGCGGCAGCGTGCTTCCGTCCGATGACAGCGTGGTCACTGCCCTGGTCTACAGCGGCAACAGCGTGACGGCTACCAACGCTTCCGGCGATACGGTGGCGAATCCGTCCAATCTGACCATTTCCGGGGCAAATGTCACCGTTACGGCATCCAGTGAAATTTCCGTCAGCGGCGAGAGCGCCAGCGGACAGCTTGCCGTCAATGTGGATAAGACCGCAGAGCCGGAGGGCAAAGTCGTTCTGAATCTGGAGGGACTGACCTTGTCCAACGACAGTGTTGCCCCGATCTATGTAGAGGCCATCGGCGATGAGGTACAGATCTCCGCCAAGAACGGCACTACCAACACCATTTCGGACGGCACTTCCCACACGGACACCTATGTGGACAGCGACGGCAATACCAATACGGTCAACGGCGCGATCTTCTCCCGGGATGATCTGAAGCTCAAGGGCAAGGGTACGCTCATCGTCAACGGCAACACCGAGGACGGCATTGTCTGCAAGAATGACCTCAAGATCTGGAACGGCAATATTACCGTCAATGCCGCAGACGACGGCATCCGCGGCAATGATTCGGTACGCATCGGCGACCCGGATGCCACCGATTACAGCAGTCTGTCTGTGACGGTGAACACCAACAACGACAGCTTTGGCGGCGACGGCATCAAGACCAACTCCGACGAGGACGGCAAGGGCTATATCACCATCAACGGCGGCACGGTCAACATTGATTCCTATGCAGACGGCATCCAGGCGGAGCAGACCTTTACCATGAACGGCGGCGAGCTGAACATCACCACCTATCAGGGCTCGAACTTCAGCGGCAGCGCATCCGGCGGCAACGGCGGCTGGGGCGGCGGCATGGGAGGCAACGACGGCAACTCCAACAAGACCGACATCAGCGCCAAGGGCATCAAGGCTGTGGGTGTATATGACGAAGCCGGCACGACCTGGCAGAGCGGCGGTGATCTCATCATCAACGGCGGCACGATCACCATCGACTCCTCTGACGACAGCCTGCACTGCGGCGGCGATATGCAGCTGCTGGGCGGCAGCATGACACTGGCGACGGCAGACGACGGCGCGCACAGTGACCATGCGCTCATCATCGGCAGCACCGGCGGCGGTTATGACGCACCCTATGTGAACATCACTAAGTCCTATGAGGGCATTGAGGGTGTGGATATCACCCAGAACAGCGGTACAGTTATGGTGACCTCCAGCGACGACGGCTATAATGCCGCAGGCGGCGCAGACAGCAGCGGTAACAACAATAACGGCGGCTGGGGTCAAGGCGGCTGGGGCGGCCCCGGCGGCGGAAACTCCAGTGACGGCAGCCAGACCATGACCTTTAACGGCGGCTATGCCTATGTGAATGCAGGCGGAGACGGTCTGGACTCCAACGGCAACATCTACTTCAACGGCGGCTATGTCTTTGTTTCTCAGACCGGCGGCGGAAACGGCCCGCTGGACTGCGGCGACAGCAACAACTCCATCACCTATTCCGGCGGCACGGTCATTGCGGCAGGCAGCAGCGACATGTTTGAAACACCCAGCAGCTATTCCTTCCTGTCCACGACCTCTGTCTCTGCCGGTCAGACCATTACCTTTACAGATGCCAGCGGCAATGTGCTTGCCACATTCACCCTGCCCAACGGCTCTTCGGAAATGGTAATGTGCAGTGCGGAATCCAGTGTCACCTGCTACACCGGCGGCACACTTTCCGGCACGACGTATTTTGCAAGCCAGGACAGCACGAATCGCTGCGGCTACGGCGGAACGATCAGCGGCGGTACGGCCGTGTCTGCAAGCTCCGGCGGCAACAGCGGCTGGGGCGGCGGCGGAAACAACCGCCCGTTTTGAGCACAGGCGCATTTGATGCGCCGGCAGACATTATATTCTCCATGAAATATGCCTATTTCAGGTAAACGCATATACCCCTCATCCAACCCCTGTCAGCGCCGGTACAGGCGCAGAAAAAACGGAGACACCGAGTTCGATCGGGTCTCCGTTTTTTTGCGGGGGTTGCGGCTTGACAGTTTTCGGCATGATGTGATATAATAACAGTCAGAGTGCATTGGAACGGGTACATAGTATGTGTATTCGGCGGTCTAATCCTGCTCCCGGAAGGGAGTGATTGCGATGACTTGGATGGAGTTTTTTGCTTTGTGCAATGTTGTATGCGATATCATTTTGATTTTGCAAAACCGCAATAAACGGAAATAACCGCCCTGAGCTTGCCAACTTAGACGGTTATTTCGATAACATTTCTAATTGTGGGAGCAGACCGTTTCCGATGTGCTCTTTCTATTTTTATGATACACGATTTTTTCCGGTTTGTCAAGGGGCAAGCCGGATTTTTTTGCGGAGTTGTGCAGTTGGTTTTTGATTGAAGATGGTGGGGCGGTGTGGGCGGAGAGTTTTACAAGATCCCTCCGGCGCTGCGCGCCACCTCCCTTTTCAAGGGAGGCTTAAAGACTCCTCCGCCCTGACGGGCATCTCCTCTGGAAGAGGAGGCTTTCTTTTGGCTCCTCTACAGAGGAGCTGGCAAGCCGTAAGCTTGACTGAGGAGGTAGGGGCGAACAATGTTCGCCCCTACAGTGAGGCGGTTTACCTTTTTGAAAAGGGTGGGGCGATGTGGGCGGAAAGTTTTACAAAATCCCTCCGGCGCTGCGCGCCACCTCCCTTTTCAAGGGAGGCTTTCGGGCGAACGATGTTCGCCCCTACGGTGGGTGACTATTTTCCGTTTTGAAAAGGAGCAAGCCGGATTTTTTTGTGGGGTTGCGGCTTGACAGTTTTCGGCATGATGTGGTATAATTATACACAAGGGCATACCGAAAACGGTGGACGGTTTGATTTCCAGCTCCCATGTACTTTGTACGATGGGAGGTGATATGATGGAACATTATGTGACATGGTCAGAGCTCTTAACGTTTCTGACATTTTTGACTGCTTTTGCATCCTTGTTATATGCAATTTTCCATAACGATCATAAAAAGAAATAACCGCCCTAAGCGACCAAACTGAAAGCGGTTAAATCTTTTTACCTTTTTCCATGGGAGCAACCGTCTACCGGTATGCTCTTTCTATCTTCATTATACCCGTTTCCATCCGGTTTGTCAAGGGGCAAGCTGGATTTTTTTGTGGGGTTGCGGCTTGACAGTTTTCGATGGAATATGCTATAATTATACACAAGGGCATACCGAAAACGGTGGACGGTTTGATTTCCAGCTCCCATGTACTTTGTACGATGGGAGGTGATATGATGGAACATTATGTGACATGGTCAGAGCTCTTAACGTTTCTGACATTTTTGACTGCTTTTGCATCCTTGTTATATGCAATTTTCCATAACGATCACAAAAAGAAATAACCGCCCCACTCCTACATAAGGCGATTATTTCTTTTATCCTTATTCATGGGAGCAACCGTCTACCGGTATGCTCTTTCTATTTTTATAATACACGATTTTTTCCGGTTTGTCAAGTGGCAAGCTGGATTTTTTTGTGGGGTGTGTGCAGTTGGTTTTTGGTTGGAGAGGGTGGGGCGATGTGGGTGGAGAGTTTTACAAGATCCCTCCGGCGCTGCGCGCCACCTCCCTTTTCAAGGGAGGCTTTCGGGCGAACAATGTTCGCCCCTACGAATTCCCCTGTCACCTACGGTGACATCTCTTACCGAGCCGTCCCCTTTTCAAGGGGGACGAGAGACTCCTCCGCCCTGACGGGCACCTCCTCTGGAAGAGGAGGCTTGGGCGAACGATGTTCGCCCCTACGGTGAGGTGGTTTACCTTTTTGAAAAGGGTGGGGCGATGTGGGCATCGCCCCCTACAGTTGGGGTTCGGGTTTGTGAAGAGTGTGGGTAGAATATAGTGTACCGGAAAACAAAAATTCCCCGGAGGGGGGCAGGCGGCTCGCTATCCTTGGGCGAGTCTGCCGTCGCCATTTCCGCTGGGCGACGGGCTGAGCACGCTGCGGGTGATGCTGCCCTTTTTTGCGGCGGATGCTTGCACAATTTGTAACTTCCACGGCTTTCCAGAAATTTTTTTTGCGGACGGCGGAGGACGGATTTGCAGAAAGTGTGGGGCAAAGTGTAAAAAAGCACGCAATTGCGCCGTTTTTGCCGGTTTTCACAAAACGTACATAAAACTGCGCCGGATTTTCACTCGCTTGACATTTTCACCGGAAATTGCTATAATATTTAGGAACTGTTTTGCCGGATTTCTGTACATTTTGTAGAATTCCGGCGGGGTGCGCCGCTTCGGATGCGGTCATCAGCAGAAAAGGCGGCTTTTCTGTGCGGTTTGCACAGAAGGTCAAAAATACGTCCGCGGCTACGGCGGACAGAAAGAAGGGTGGAAGAGCTTTGGCGAACTACAAATGGCACAAGCGGACGGCTGCGGCGGTGCTGGCTTGTCTCATGACAGCAACGGCACTGCCTCTGACGGCAGCATTTGCGGCAGAAGAACCGGGCACAGACACAGCGCAGGCTGCGGCGGCTTCTGAGGAAGCGACCGCGGCAGACACCGGCGGCGACCTTTCCTATGAGGAACAGGAGACCTACAGCGACTATTACGACCAGTATCAGGATCAGCCCCGGCCGGATGCGGAGATCGTGCTGAATGGCGCGGATTTTCAGACGGCGGAATGCAGCAGCTATGAGACCGGCAGCTATTCCGACAAGGACGGCGACAGCCGGGAAAATACACTGATCTGGAACAGCGCAGAGGGCAGCTTTACCTATGAAATGGAAGTGCCGGAGACCGGGCTGTATTCGGTGGAGGCGACCTATTGCCCCATCGTCTCCAACACGGCGGAGATCTCGGTCTCCATCGCGGTGGACGGCGAAGTGCCCTATGACACGGCTTCCCGTCTGAAACTGAACAAGGTATATCAGAACAAGACCGAGATCAAGACCGACGACTCCGGCAACCAGGTGCGGCCGTCGCAGGAGCAGATCGAACTGTGGCAGACCACTTGGATCGGGGATTCGGACGGTCTGTTTAATGATCCGGTATTTTTCTATTTGGAAAAGGGAACCCATGAGATCACCCTTTCTTCGCAGAAGGCGTATTTCGCGCTGGAATCCCTGCGTTTTTCGCAGCCGGAGGAAGTGCCGTCCTATGCGGCATATACCGACAGCGTGGACGCTTCTGTCACCAAGGACAGCACACCCTCCGGCGTAGTGCGCATTGAGGGCGAGGACGCGGTGCTGAAATCGGACTCTGTGCTGTATCCCACCTATGACAACTCCACCAGCGCCATCTCTCCCTCTGACCCGAAGCACATGGTATACAACACCATCGGCAGCGGCAACTGGGAAAAGGCGCTCCAGACCATCACCTGGAAGGTCGAGGCAAACTCGCTCCCCGGGGACGGCTGGTACAAGCTGGGGATCAAGGCGCGTCAGGAAGAGATGCGCGGCTTCTACTCCAACCGCCGCATCTATATCGACGGTCAGGTGCCCAGCACGGAATTTGACCAGGTGAAGTTCTACTATGACACCGACTTCCGCATGACTACCGTGCAGAACGAGGACGGCGAGGACGTGTATGTCTATCTCACCGCAGGAGAGGATCACACCATCACCATGGAAGCGATCCCCGGCGAGATCGGCGACTCCATGCGTCAGCTGGACGCCATTGTCCTGGATCTGAACACCTATTACCGGAAGATCGTCATGATTACCGGGCCGGAACCGGACAAGTATACCGATTATTATGTACACGAGAAGATCCCGGAACTGGTGGACGAATTCCAGCGCATTTCCGATGAACTGAAGGAAATTCAGGGACATATCGAGGCGCTGGCGAACTCTAAGGGTTCTGAGGCGGCTTCTCTGGAGCAGATGACAGTCATTCTGGACAAGTGCATCAGCGATCCGCTGAAGATCCCGAACTATCTGTCTCAGATCAAGGACTATATCACCTCCCTTTCCTCCTGGATGCGCGACTACCGCGATCAGCCGCTGGAAGTGGACTATCTGGAGCTGGCTTCTCCGGACAAGGATTTCCCGTCCATCAAGGCAGGCTTCTGGAGCTCGGTCTCCTATAGCTTCCAGCGCTTTACGGCATCCTGGGACGAGAACTACAGCTCGCTGTCCTCTACCACCGGAGACGATGCCATTGAGGTATGGGTCTCTTTGGGACGCGACCAGGCGCAGGTGGTAAAAGACCTGGTGGAATCGGAGTTCCAGCAGCAGTACAATGTGCCCATCTCCATCAACCTGGTTGTGGGCGGCGTTGTGGAAGCGACACTGGCGGACAAGGGCCCGGATGTGGCGCTGTTCCTGGGCGGTGAATTTCCGGTAAACCTGGCAGCCCGCGGACTGCTGGCGGATGTCTCCCAAATGGACGGCTATGACGAAATGACAAAGCTGTATCAGGATACCGCTATGGTGCCCTATCAGTATGAGGGCGGCACATACGGTCTGCCGCTGACCCGGAGCTGGGCAATGATGTTCTATCGAAAGGATGTCCTCAGCGAACTGGGCTTTACACAGGCGCCCCAGACGTGGGAGGATCTTATCGATATGCTCCCGGCGCTCCAGCGGAACTATATGTCTGCCGGTCTGGTGCTGCCGGCGGTTGCGGCGGATGCCAACCAGGCGACCATCTCCGCGGCGACGGAATCCGGTCTGACCTTTGCATCCCTGCTGCTCCAGCGCGGACAGAACTATTATAATGATGCACAGACGGAGACGACCTTTGACACCAATGCTGCCATCGACTCCTTCGAGATGTGGACAGACTTCTATACCAAGTACGACTTCGACCAGCAGTACGATGCATTCAGCCGTTTCCGCACGGGCGAATATCCCATTGTGGTCTCGGACTACTGCACCTTCTTCAATCAGCTGGCTGTGGCAGCGCCGGAAATTGACGGACTGTGGGGCTTTGCACCCATTCCGGGCACATTGCAGGAGGACGGCACGATCTCACATGCTGTGAACTCCAACAACACCGGTGCGGTCATCTTTAATAAGGTAGACAAAAAGACAAATGGCATGGAAAATGCATGGACATTCCTCAAGTGGTTCTGCTCTACCGATGTGCAGGTAGAGTACGGCACACAGATCGAGGGTCTGCTGGGACAGATGGGACGGTATGCAACGGCAAATACCGAGGCACTCACCCAGCTGGCATGGTCTACTGACGAGGCGGACACCATTCTGGGGGCGATGGATGAACTGGAAGAGATCCCGATCATCCCGGCATCCTATTCTGTCACCCGAAATATTATGAACGCGTTCCGTGATGTTGTCAACAACAACGAGAATCCCCGTGATACGCTGATGTCGTACAACCGGGACATCAACGAGGAGATCACCAGAAAGCGTGAGAACCTCGGATTAGATTCTTAAAGAGAAGGAGGGAATCCCCTTGGATACTGCCGAGATTGGCAAAAGAACCCGACAGGAAAACCGGCGGCTCACCTGGCTGGCGGTAAAGCAGAACAAGGCGAGCTATCTGATGATCGCGCCGTTTATGCTGTTTTTCCTGATTTTTACCATCGTGCCTGTTGTCATGTCCCTGCCGATGGGCTTTACGGACTTTAACATGGTACAGATGCCCAAATTTGTGGGACTGTCCAACTATACCACCCTGTTTCTTGCAGACAAGGTATTTATCCAGTCCATCCGCGTGACCCTGGTATTCGCCCTGTTCACCGGCCCTATCAGCTATGTGCTCTGCTTTTTGCTGGCGTGGCTCATCAACGAGCTGCATCCGAAGCTCCGCACCATCTTCACCCTGATCTTCTACGCGCCGTCTATGGCGAACGTGTACACCGTCTGGAAGCTGATCTTCAGCGGCGACTCCTACGGCTATCTGAACTCGTTCCTGCTGGATCTGGGCATCATCAGCTCGCCTATCCAGTGGCTGACCGACGGCAGCTATGTGCTGGGCGTCACCATCGTGGTGCAGATGTGGATCAGCCTGGGTGCCGGATTCCTGGCGCTCCGTGCCGGATTCCAGAACATCGACCGCTCGCAGTATGAAGCCGGCGCCATCGAGGGCATCAAGAGCCGCTGGCAGGAGCTGATCTACATCACCATCCCGTCTATGGGGCCGCAGCTCATGTTCGCGGCGGTCATGCAGATCGTCAGCTCCTTCACCGCCGGCACGGTTTCGCAGAACCTGGTGGGCTTTCCCAGCACGGACTATAAGGCGCACACCATCATGAACCACGCCTATGACTACGGCTGGATCCGCTATGAGATGGGCTATGCCTCTGCGATCTGTATGATCTTGTTTATCGTCATGTATATTCTGAACAAGCTGATCGGCAAAGTCCTCAGCAAGTATATGGACTAAGGAGGTGTGCAGTATGGCAAAAAAAGAAAAGGTATATGGCACACACCTGAAAGTGTCCACCAAGCGTGCCGGGCATAAGATCGGCGGCACAGTGGGGATCTTCATTTTCCTGCTGGTACTGGCGCTGTTCATGGCGCTGCCCATCTATCTGGCAGTGGTCATGTCCCTGAAGCCGGTGCAGGAACTGTTCGTGTTCCCGCCGAAGCTGTATGTTATCGATCCCACCCTGTCCAACTACAGCGCCATGTTCCGGCTCTGCTCCGACCTGTGGGTACCGTTTTCCCGGTATGTATTTAATAGTATCTTTGTCACCGTGTCTGTTACTGTGTGCCAGGTCATCTTCTCCGCCATGGCGGCGTTTTGTCTGGCGAAGGTGCGCTTTCCCGGTGCGAAGGCCATCAATGCGATCATCGTCGTTGCCCTCTTGTATCAGAGCAACGTCATCTACATCATGCAGTACATGGTCATGGCAAAGATGGGCATGATCGACACCTACTGGGCGCTGATCCTGCCGTCTGTGGCTGCGCCGATGAACCTGTTCCTCATGCGCCAGTCTATGACACAGGTGCCTGACGCCATGATCGAAGCGGCAAAGGTGGACGGCGCAGGCATGTTCCGCATCTGCTGGCAGGTGGTCATGCCGAACCAGAAGCCGGCGCTGATGACCGTTATCATCTTCTCGTTCCAGGCGGCGTGGAACATCCAGGGCGGTACGCTGGTATTCAGCGAATCCCTCAAGACCCTGCCCACTGTGGTACAGCAGGCAGCTTCTGCCGGTCTGGCGAGAGCCGGCGTGGCAATGGCAGCCGCCGTATTCATGCTGGTGCCGCCGATCGTCATCTTTATGCTGGCGCAGCGGCAGGTCATCGAGACCATGGCACATTCCGGAATCAAGGACTAAAGGCAGCATTGCACAAAGGTTTGAAAATCAAACTCTGAAAGTCCCCCTTGAAAAGGGTGATTCCCCACAGTGTGGGGAAATGTCACGAAGTGACAAAGGGGACGGCTCGGTAAGAGATGTCAGCGTGAGCTGACAGGGGGATTAACCCCTCAGTCAAGCCTACGGCTTGCCAGCTCCCCTGTTAGGGGAGCCTATATTACCATTCACCTCTCTTTTCAAGGGAGGCAATCGAAGGAAATGATTTTCATACAAATAATCTTTGTGCGTTGTCTAAAGAAAGGATGAGAACTTTGCAGAAAAAGGCAAACCATCTGGCGGCGGCAGTTCTGTCCGCGCTGATGCTGACGGCAGCCATGGGCGCACCGGCGGTTTCGGCGGAACACTACAACGTCTATAACTACGACTGCTGGGGCGAGGCGACTCCGTCCCAGGCCGGCTATGCGGCACAGCGTGCCGTCAGCGGTCAGGATCTGGGCTGCGGCGCGTTCAACACCCCGTCCGATCTGTTCCGGGACTGGGAAGACCGCTTTTATATTGCAGACAGCGGCAACAACCGCATCGTTGTCACAGACGGCGACTTTTCGGAGACGACCCGGATCTATGACACACTGAAAACCGAGGACGGCGAGACCACACTGAAAGATCCGGAGGGCATCTATGTGTCCCAGGAGACCCAGTGCATGTACATCGCAGACACGGGGAACTCCCGGCTGCTGGTGTGCGATCTGGACGGCAATGTGCAGATGGAACTGACGCGGCCGGACTCGACGCTGTACGAAAATGAGACCTTTAAGCCCCAGAAGGTCGTTGTGGACAAGGCAGGCAACATCTATATGGTGCTGAACAACATCACCAACGGTGCGGCAATGTTCAACAGCGACGGCGAATTTCAGGGCTATTTCGGCGCGAACTCCGTGGACGCCACCGCAGAAGTGGTAGCGAACTATTTCTGGAATCTGTTCGCCACCGATGAGATGCGCGCCAACTCGTCCCGTAACGTGGCGGCGGGCATCACCAACTTTGACATCGACGAAGAGGGCTTCGTCTATACCGTGACACAGTCCTCCTCTTCGGAGACAGACCGCGTGAAAAAGGTGAACCCTGCCGGCTATAACCTGTTTTCGTCAATGGAGGTAACATTCGGCGACCTGGACTCTGTCTATGACTCCACCGCCAACGAGAACTATACCACCCAGATGGTGGATATCGACATTGACGACATCGGGCGCATCAACTGCCTGGATCTGGAGACCGGACGGGTGTTCCAGTATGACGAGGACGGCAGCCTGCTGTTTATCCTGGGTACCACTGCCGATCAGATCGGCGGCTTTTCCATGAAGGTCTCCGCGGTGGAGACCATGGGGAAGAACATCTATGTTTCGGACGCCATGAAGAACACCGTTACCATCTTCACGGAGACCGACTTCGGCGGCATCGTTCACGAAGCCGTGGCGCTGTACAACGCCGGCTATTATGCCGAGGCGCTGGAGCCGTGGCGCGAGGTGCTGAAACGGGACGGCAACTCTTACATGGCATACATCGGCATCTCGTCGGCACTCTATAATGAGGGCGACTATGCCGGGGCAATGAAATATGCCAAGCTGGCGAAGTCCTCGAAGCTGTATGACAAGGCGTTCGAGGGTTATCGCTCGGAGTGGCTGAACAAGAATTTCACCTGGATCATACTGGTGGTTGTGGTGCTGATCGCTGCGGCGATATTCTTCCACTTCCGCAACAAAAAGAAGAAAAAGAACCAGCCGAAGAATCTGGTTGAAATGCTGCACGAGGGAGAGGAGGAGTGATGCTGCTATGATGGATCTGACACAAAAGCAATGGGTCAAGCACAGTGTGTTCCACCCGTTCGAGGGCTTTGAGGATCTGCGCTGGAAAAAAGGCGGTTCGGTGCTGTATGCCAGCATCGTGGTGCTGCTCTGGTTCGTGGCTGCCATTCTGTATGAGAATGCCTACGGCTTTCAGTTCCACGTTTCTTCGGAAAAGCTGTTCAGCATCGTCCCGTATATTGTACGGACAATTGCCCTGTTTCTGGTCTGGGTGGTCGGCAACTGGTCGATCTGCACCCTGCTGGACGGCGAGGGCACGATCAAGAAGATCTATATTTACAGTGCCTATGCACTGATCCCCTATGTGGCGAGCCTGTACATCCAGACGCTTTTGTCCCATGTGCTGATCCGGGACGAGTCGATCTTTATCACCTGCGTTTCGGTGATCGGGCTTTGCTGGTCGATCCTGCTGATGTTCAACGCCATTAAGGCGGTGCACCAGTATTCCATTGGCAAGACCATTGTGGCACTGGTGCTCACCTTTGTGGCAATGCTCATCATCCTGATCCTGTTGGTGCTGCTGGTGGCACTGTTCCAGCAGGTGTATGTATTTGTTTCTTCCGTCTACACGGAGATCACATATCGCGTGAGAGTATAGAAAGGACGGTGGAACAAACATGAAGAACTGGAAAAAATGGGCTGCCGGCGTTTGCGCGCTGAGTCTCTGCTTTACGGCAGTTTCGCTGCCGGCGGCGGCAGAGGGTGAGGAGGATATCGCCCTCATCTCTGACACCTCAGAGGAAACACCGGTGGCAGACGGCACAGCCGATGAGAACGCCGGAGACGGCGAGGCGGCTGAAGAAGAGGCGACACGCTCGGAAACCCAGGAAGAGATCGAGATCACGGCGGAGCAGGTCACCCAGTATCTGCAAAAGAAGAACTCCTGCGATGGCATTACCTTCTACTATCGCCCGGAGGACTATGAGGACACCATTTCCGACGAGGATGTGGTAGATCTGCTGGACGACATCGAGCTGGCAGGCATCGACGATGCCACCGGCGAGGTGGTCTGCACTCTGGAAGAGGACAGCGACAACAGCGACTTTGTGGTATTTCTGAGCCCGGAGGGACGTTGGCTGGTGTACATGGATCCGGAATACAGCAAGGTCACCATGGTGCGCCAGATCGTTTCGTCCCTGGACAACGAGCTGCTGTTCCGCTCCCGGGACAACAAGACCCTGGAGCTGTACAACAAGGATTACGACGAAGTGGAGCGCAGCTATACCACAGACGGTAAAGCGAAGGACGGCAAGGTCACCTATACCAACGAGGACGGCTGGCAGGTCGTACTGGCGGACACCTATGACGCGGTGATCTCGTCGGCGCGGTTCGTCACCGAAAACGACAAGCTGGCGCTGTATGTGGACGATGACACCGCAGTCATCGGACTCTACGACAAGGCAAAGGACAAGATGTGGTGGTCTACGCCCGAAAATGTGGGACACGACAAGACGGCTACCAATACCATTGTAGAGGACTTGTCCTCGTCGCTGAAAATGGTCTATGGCGAACCCGATGCCCGGAGCACCACCAACATGCGCTCCAAGGGCGACGCCAAGATCAAGGTCAAGGACAAGAGCAGCGGTGTGAAGATCACCTATTCCTTCAAAAAGGCAGGCATCACCGTTCCGGTGACCTATACTCTGGAGGATGACTATCTGGAGGCAAAGATCGAGACGGCGGACATCGAGGAAGAGGATACTTCTCAGAGCGGAAAGCTCACCACCTCGCTTTCCATGCTCAGCAGCTTCGGCGCGGCATCCTCTGAGGATGAGGGCTATTTCGTCATTCCGGACGGCAGCGGCGCGCTGATCCGTTTCAACAACGGCAAAAAGACGGCAAAGGCATACACCGGCTATGTGTACGGTTCGGATGTCACTGCAGTCCCGCAGACCGAGCCGGCTGTGACCGAGCAGGTGTATCTGCCCATGTACGGCATCGTCAACGGCGACAACGCCATGATGGTAGTCTGCACCGAGGGCGACTCCAACGCCAAGCTCACCGCGAGCGTCAGCGGACAGTCCAAGAGCAGCTTCAATATCTGCGGCTTTGACTTTACCGTCCGGGATTCGGATACCTATTATATGTCCGGCGACAGCAGCACGGCACTCACCGTGTTCGAGGACGGCGACATGAAAACCGATACGCTGGCGGTGCGGTATTATCCCCTGGAGACCGAGGACACCCCGGACTATACCGATGTGGCAGAGGCGTACCGGAACTATCTCACCGAAGAAGCCGGTGTGGAGAATACGGTGGAGAGCACCGACCCGGGACTGTTCCTCAACTTCTACGGCGGCACGGAAAAGGAAAAATCCGTGCTGGGCATTCCGGTGAAGATGAAAACCGCGCTCACCAGCTTCCAGCAGGCGGAGGAAATTCTGCAAAATCTGTCGGACGGCGGCGCGGAAAATATGCGGGTGCAGTATTACAACTGGACAAACGCCGGCATCACCGGCAAGGTGGATCTGAAGGCGAAGGCTGCCGGCTGTCTGGGCGGCAACAGCGACTGGAAGGATCTGCTGCGCTATGCCGAGGACAACAACATTGCGGTTTATCCGGCAACGGACAACGAGACCTTTAAGTCCGGCAGCGGCTATTATACCTTTATGGATACCACCGTCCGCATCTCCGGCTCGTATGCCCGGATCTATGACTACAACCTGGCATACGGCACGCAGAGCACGGTGAACAAGCCCTTGTCGCTGCTGTCTCCGGCGACCTTTACGGAGATCGCGGAAAAGATGGCGGGGAACTATACGGACAAGAACCTGTCCCGGGCTTCGCTGGGAAGCCTGACTACGGCGCTCTACGGCGATTATGGCAAGCAGGAGATCTCCAGAGACAAGGCGCAGGCACTGCTGGAGGAATCTTATCAGAAGCTGGGCGATGCAGATATTGCACTGCTGGCAGACAACGCCAACGCCTATGCGCTGCCCTATGTACAGGAGATCACCGATGTGCCGCTGCAGTCCAGCGGATTCGATGTATTCGACGAGGACATCCCGTTCTATCAGATGGTAATGCACGGACTGAAAACATATTCCGCAAGCGCCGTCAATGCTTCGGCAACACCGGAAGAGACCGTGCTGCTCTCCATCGCATCGGGCAGCAGCCTGCACTATGACATGATCGGCGAAGAGACCAGCACCCTGAAAGACACGGCGCTGGACAACCTCTATTATGCAAGCGCAGAGAACTGGACCGATTATGCGGCACAGAGCTATGCATTCTCCAAGGCGGTGCTGGCAGGACTGGGTGACCAGACCATCACCGGCTATGAAAGAAGCGGCGATGTCATTACGACCACATATGCAAACGGCACTGTCGTAGAGACCGATCTGGCAAAGAAGATCGTCACTGTAGACGGCAAGGCGTACGCGATGTCGGATTATGTGGAGGAAGGGAGCTGGAACGAAGCATGAAAATGGCATATGAAAAACGGAAGAGCATGTACGGCTACTGCTTCATTGCACTGTGGTTCGTGGGCGCACTGATCTTCTTTCTGATCCCTGTGGTAGAGTCGCTGCTCTATTCCTTTCAGGAGATCACCCCGGACACCGGCGGCATGGTCGGCAGCTGGGTGGGCATGGACAACTATAACTATGCCTTTAACGTAGACCCGAACTATCGCCAGTATCTGGTAAAGGTGCTGAAGGACACCGCATGGAAAACGCCGCTGATCCTGGTGTTCTCCCTGTTCGTGGCGGTCATCCTGAACCAGAAGTTCAAGGGACGGACTTTCTCCCGTGCCGTGTTCTTCCTCCCGGTCATCATCGCCACCGGCCCGGTGTATAACATCATCAACGGCAACCTTCAGAGCACCGGCAACAGCGATGCCAGCCAGTTTTCCACCATGTTCTCTACCGATCTGCTGGGCGAGCTGATGGAATTCCTGGGCATCTACGGCATCTCGGACAGCATGCAGACCACCATTGAAACGGTGTCGGACAACATCTTCGGCATCGTGTGGAACTCCGGCATCCAGATCCTGATCTTCCTGGCGGCGCTCCAGAACATCCCGGTCTCTGCGAAAGAGGCGGCACAGATGGAGGGCGCCACCGCGTGGGAATATTTCTGGAAGATCACCCTGCCCTATGTCAGCCCCATGATCCTGGCGTGCTTCATCTTTACCATCATCGATTCCTTTACAGACCCGAACAACGTGGTAATGGGACGCATCCTCGATTTGCAGAGCGACTGGCAGTATGGCCCGGCTTCGGCAATGGCGTGGGTATACTTCGCCATCGTCCTGGCGGCGGTGGGCATCATTACCGCAATTCTCAACAAGTTCATTTATTACGAAGTAGATTAAAAAGGAGGCGTCAGTTATGGAAACAACAAAAAATACGCCGCTGGCGTCCCCGAAGGAGGATGCACAGGTGGGCAACGGCATGAGCAAGCGCGAAGCCCGGAAGATCCGCATGCAGAGCATGAACAAGTCCGAGATCGCCTATATGCGCCGCAAGCGCGTGTTCGAGGCAGTCTGGCCCTTTTTCCGGTTCTTTATCCTCTTCGGACTCTGCTTTGTCATTCTCTATCCCCTCATTTATATGATAAGCTGTGCGTTCCGCGACCCCACGGATATGAGTGACCCCACGGTCATGTGGATCCCGCGGCACCTCACCTGGAGCGTTATCAGCGACACCGCCGGTGTCATGGATATCTGGAACACCCTGAAAACCACGCTGCTGCTGAATGTGGGCTGCTCCCTGGTACAGGTGGCATCCTGCGCCCTGGCAGGCTATGGCTTCGCCCGGTTCAAGTTCAAGGGCAAGGGCATTCTCTTCGGCATCGTTGTCATGATGATCCTGGTGCCGTCGCAGATCATCTCCATTCCCCAGTACATGCTGTTCCGGCACTTCGGGCTGTTCGGACTGGACATCAATCTCATCAACTCCAAGCTGTGCATGTATCTGCCGGCAGCAATGGGCAACGGCATCCGCGCCGGTCTGATGATCTTCATCTTCCGGCAGTTCTTCAAGGGCCTGCCCAAGGAACTGGAGGATGCGGCTTATCTGGACGGCTGCGGGCCGCTCCGGACATTTGTCCAGGTCATGATCCCCAATGCATCGTCCTCGTTCCTGACCGTGTTCCTGTTCTCCGTGGTCTGGTACTGGAATGACTATTATGTCAGCTCCACCTTCTTCACCAAGAACCAGACCATTGCGCTGATGCTGAAAAACCTGAGCACCCTGCTTTCCCAGCAGCTGTTCAACAACGCAGACGTCAGCCCCAGAGAGCAGATCGTCTGGATGGAGGCAGGCTGTCTGATAGCGATCCTGCCCATCCTGATCATGTATGTGTTCCTGCAAAAATACTTTACCGAAGGTATCGAACGCTCCGGTTTGGTGGGATAACACAATCAGGGCGTGTCAACACACCCCAGTGCATATGCTGGAAAAGCGCTTTCCGAAAGGAGGGCGCTTTTTTGCGCACCCCGGCTGCGGCTCTGGCATATCTTAAAGTATACGCGCCGGAGCTGTCGGCACGGCGAGTGCTTTCCACAGGTTTTCCACGATGAAAATGGTTGAAAAGTTGAAAAGTTGTTGAAAACTGAAGCTTGCAGAAAAATGTGATGATCTGAGGGAATCTCTGGTGCGGAAACTGCCATGGATTCCGGACAATGCGGAGGGAATGCCTATGACATCCGACAAAGTGATCCTTGCGGCAGGCGGCGACCTGCGGCAGCTGTATGCGGCACAGCGTCTCCGGGAAAAGACCGGGGCGGCAGTCTGTACCCTGGGGCTTCCGGCACAGCCCGGACTGCAAAGTGTCTCGTCTCCGGAGGAAGCGCCGGCGTATGACGTGCTGGTGCTTCCGATCCCGGCGAGCCGGGACGGAGAAACGGTGAACGCGCCGCTCTGGGACAAAAACATACCCCTGGCGGCTCTGGCAGAACGTGGAAAACCGGGTGCCCTGATGCTGGGCGGCGGCTGTGAGACGATCCGGCCGCTGTTCACGGCGCGGGGCATGGCGGCGGCGGACTATCTCCGCCGGGAGGAGCTGTGTCTCGCGAACGCCGTCCCCACCGCCGAGGGCGCTGTCCGCATCGCCATGGAGGAGACCGACCGGACGCTGCACGGCACGTCGGCACTGATCCTGGGCTATGGCAGGATCGGCATGGCGCTTGCGCCCCGGCTGCGCAGTCTGGGCATGGCGGTGACGGTCTGCGCCCGGCGGTGTGAGACCAGGGCACTGGCGGAAATGCAGGGATTTCCGGCGATCCCGGTGGAAATGCTCCCGGATGCCGCCGGAAAACAGCAGGTGCTGTTCAATACCGTCCCCGTGCTGCTGCTGACAGAGCAGGTGCTGTCGCTGCTGCCGCCGGATGCGCTGGTCATTGATCTGGCATCCCGGCCCGGCGGCACGGACTTCGCCGCGGCAGAGCGGCTGGGCGTCCGGACGGTGTGGGCACTGGCCCTTCCGCCGGAGATGCGGCGTTGCCACATTCCGGAAAAGGCGGAAATCTGTTGAAAAGTCGGTGGAAAGTCTGTTGAATTGAGAATTTCGGCTTGGAAATTGTGAAAAAGCGACAAAAACGGGGATAATATCCACCGAAGAATTTTAAAAAAAATCGGCAGATAGGCTTGACACGGGGGCAATAATATGTTAAAATACCTATGTAAATTGTTTATGGGGGCTATTTATATAGGACTTCATAAGCAAAAAAATTGCCGCAGCATGTGTGATCCGGAAAATGAAGCGGGATTGAACCGGATGCGGATGCGCCTGTTGGGGTTGGATGAATCACATCCATGCAGGCGGCAATAAAACTCATAAAAGAGAGGTAAAGAGAAATGAAGAAGACATTCAACAGACTTCTTGCTGCAACTGTCGCAATTCCGGTTGCACTGGGTCAGATTCTTGCAATTTCTGCAAACGCTGCCGAAGATCCGGCTGCGCTGCAGGTAACAGCTGATCAGCTGCTCAAGGTAAATGCAGAGACCGGTTTCCCGGAGAGCCCGGCTGGTGACACCATCACCTACACCGTTGCTTCTGACTGGAACAAGACTCTGGGCGAAAAGCTGACTTCTGCTGCTGCAGATAAGACCATCACCCTGAATGCAAAGGACGTTGTTGCAAGCATCAACTCCACAAACTACTATGCAGAGCTGCTGAAGGACATCGTAAACGCATCTTCCGATCCGACCGCTACGGTAAAGGACGGCGTGGTTACCATTTCCGGTACAGCAGATCTGGACAGCTATCTGGCTCCGCAGCTGGCTGAGAAGCTGGCAGGCATGGACGGTTATGAGAACGTAACTCTGGACACTTCTATCCTGAAAAACATTGCTTATACCGCAACCATTACTACTGATCTGGAAAACAAGAAGGCAGACGCTGCTCTGACTTTCACTGCTGACGGCAAGGATTATACCGTAAGCACTGCTGTCGATTATATGCAGGCTGTTTATGAAAGCCTGGAAGCACAGATCATTGCTGCTGTAGACCAGAAGGTTAAGGATCTGGCAAAGGAATATGGCATTACGGAAGATGAGGTTCGCGCAAATGCTGACTTCGATATCGAAGGCGACCTGGCAAAGCTGCAGGCTGAGACCGACAAGCTGTCCAGCAAGATCGCAGCTGTAAACAAGAAGCTGGATGCTGCACAGACCCTGACTGTTGCTGAAAAGAGCTATGACAGCGCTGACGCTGCTCTGGCTGCTGCTCTGAACTACGCTGTAAAGAAGGGCATTGCTTCTGCAGCAAATGTACCGAATACCGTTGACGGTCTGGCTGCAAAGTATGGCTCTGCATTCGACAAGAGTGTTGCTTCTGTAAACAGCAGCCTGAAGGATGCCGGCGTAAACGTTGAGCTGGCTGTATCTGCAAGTGATGTTGCTGCTGTGGCAGAGAGTGCAACCAAGGTAACTGTTGCTGCAAACGCAGGCAACTATACCGCTGAACTGGAAATTGCTGATGCTGAGTACGACGCTGTTGTTACTTATGTTAAGGCTCAGGTTGCTGAAAAACTGCCGGAGAAGGAAGTTGCTTCTGTAGAGACCGTAAAGACCGTTAAGGTTGAGGGCTCTGCAAAGGGCAGCGCTGCTTTCGATGTGGTTCGTGATGTTACTGTTGTCCTGAAGGACAAGACCACCACTACCACTTCTACCAGCGAGACCAGTGGCACAACCACTTCTTCCAGCGATACAACAACTACTTCTAGCGACACCACTGGAAGCACTGTTTCCACTGAAACAACTGTTTCTACCGACACTACCACAAGCGGCGATACTGGTTCCAGCACATCAAGCACAGAGTCCAAGCCGCTGCCGACCAACGTTTCTTCTGTAGAAGTTAAGCTGGTTGACGCAAAGACTGCTTCTAACGTATACCTGTCCAGCGAAGAGTCCTTCGACCTGGCTGGTCTGGTTGAGTCTGTAACCCTGTACCTGGAAGACGGCACAACTGATGAGACCTATGCTCCGGCAGACGTTCTCGAGTTTGCTGAAACTCCGGCAAGCGTATATGAGACTGTTGACAAGGAAGCTGGCGTAGGCAAGGTTTACTTTGAAGGCACTGTTGCTCTGAACTACAAGGGCGAAGATGACATCACCATCGATGCTGCTCCGACTGTTGCAGTTGCTCTGAAGGGCGACACCAACCTGGACGGCACTGTAGATTCTAAGGACGCTGCTGAGATGCTGACATACGCTGCACTGGATGGTGTTGGTCAGGAGCCGTATTTCTTGACCATTGGTAAGGATGCAAGCGATCTGTTGATTAAGCTGGATTATCTGGTATCTGATATCGATACTGAGTCCAAGGCTGGCGCATCAGAGGCTGGTGTATCTGTAATCGATTCTAAGGATGTAGCATATGGTTTGACTTACAGTGCATTTGTTGCTCTTAATGTTGATAAGGCATGGAGCGACATCATTGCTGACTAATTTGGTGCTTTACTAAAAACAAGCTTGTATATAGGTGCGGCACAAGGTGCATATTGTGCCTCGCTTATATCACATAAATTTTTATATTCTTGAAAGGAAATAGAAAAATGAAGACTACATTGAAAAAGACAATGGCAGCTCTGTCTGCTGCTGCTGTTGTAGCTGCTTCTGCAGCTGTTATGGCTATTCCGGCAAGCGCTGACGTAGCAGTTTCTGCTGGTACCGTTACTCTGACTCTGTCTGAACTGAAGGCAGCTAACTACGAAGTTACTGTTCCGATCACATCTGATGCTGATCTGGGTTCCATCGACTTTGGTATGAAGCTGAGCGATGGTCTGACTTACGTTGATGCTGGTACAAACACCAAGGCTTCTTGCACTCCGGCAGAAGTTGACGGTTTTGTTTGGATGCCGTGGGCATTCGGCGGCGTTAAGGCTGAGAACATTGCAGCTGGCGAAATCGCTTACCTGACTGTTAAGGTTACTGAGTCTGCTGAAGCAGGCAGCGAATATCCGATTACTCTGACCAACGAAAATGCAAAGGGTGTTCACACCAGCGCAGGTCAGTATGTAGACGGCAAGCTGCAGAACGCTGAGTTCACACCGGTTGCTGGTGCGATCATCATCACTGAGGATCCGACTGAGGCTCCGACAACTACAACCGCAGCTCCGGAAACAACCGCAGCTCCGGCAACAACTGCTGCTACAACCGCTAAGGTTGCAACTGCTACTACCAAGAAGGCAACTTCCACTTCTTCTCCGAAGACTGGTGACGCTCTGCCGGTAGCTGGCGTAGCTGTAGCTGTAGCTGTAATCGGTGGCGTAGCTCTGGTTTCCAAGAAGAGAAAGTAAGCAATCGCTGCGATAGCAGCAATTGGCGCAACTGATTTCACACGCATGTAAATGCGTAAAAGAGGACATCTCCTTCGGGAGGTGTCCTCTTTGTTTTTTTCGGCGGCGCTCCTGCATAAACTGCATGGAGGTGATGATGATGATCGCAATCTATGCGCGCCAGTCGGTAGAGCGTCCGGATTCCATTTCCATTGAGATGCAGGTGGAGCACTGCCGCCGCATTTGTCCGCCGGATGCCGCGGCGGAGGTGTACACCGACCGGGGCTTTACGGGGACGAACACGCGCCGCCCGGCGTTTCAGCGAATGCTGGAAGCGGTGGAAGCCGGCAATATTCAGAGCGTCTATGTGTATAAGCTGGATCGAATCTCCCGGTCGCTGTGCGATTTCGCCGGAATGATGCAGCTGTTCCGCAGCCGGGGCGTGACGCTGCACTCCGTCCGGGAGAGCTTCGACACCCAGACAGAGATCGGCGGCATGCTGCTGAATCTGCTCATGATGTTCGCAGAGTTGGAACAAAAGACCATTGCCGGACGCGTCCGGGATAACTATTATGCCCGCGCCGCACAGCAGATGGCACTGGGGGGCACGCCGCCCTTTGGGTACGGGCGGTGCGCCGGGCGCACGGCGGCTCTGGAAATTTTGCCGGAGGAGGCGGCACAGGTTCTGGCGTTTTATACCGGGTACGGGGTCGAGGGACAGAATGTGGAGCAGCTGGTGCACGGCGCAAACGGCGCAGGACGGCGCACCCGACAGGGAAAACCCTGGTCAAACAGCGGCGTGCTCCGGATCTTGCGCAGTCCGGTATACTTGCAGGGCGATCTCCGCAGTGCCGTGTATTTGCAGGAACAGGGTGCGGTGCTGACCCATCCCCTGGAGGCGTACTGTCGGGGCAACGGCTGTATCGTCTACGGCGACCCGGCGGCGCGAACGGGCGCGAAGCTGACCCGGCTCGCCGGGGAGCATATTGCCGCCGGGCTGCATCCGGGCATTGTGGAAAGTGACCTCTGGCTTGCGGTGCAGGAGCGGCTTGCCGCACGGGGCGGCGCGACCAACCGGGGCACAGGGCACGGCTCCTGGTTACAGGGTTTGGCGGTGTGCGGTCTGTGCGGTACGCATTGCTATGCGCGGAACAACGGCAGGGGTGCGGCGTATACCTATTTTGTCTGCCGGGGAAAGCGCCAGGGCATCTGCGCCGGGCTGCCGGGGCTGCGGACGGAGACGGTGGAGCGTGCCGCCGCGCCGATCCTGGCACAGCAGGCACAGCGGCTATTGCCCTATGCCGGAGCGCCGCCAAAGACACCGCCGGAAGCGGCTGCCCTGGAGGAAGTGGAACAGCGCATGCGGCGGCTTGCGGCAGAGCTGGGGCGTTCTGAAAATGCGGCGGCGTTTCTCCGGGAGGAACTGGAACGCCTGGGGCAGGAACGCGGACAGCTGGAGGAGACGCTCCGCCGGAGCGCGCCGAAGCCGGAAGCGGTCTCGCCGGAGGCATGGGCGGCGTGGTGGGAGTTTGCCGGGCTGTCACTGCGCCGTCAGGCCGCCGGACTGCTCTTCCGGGAGGTGCGGTTGTTTCCGGATCACGGGGAGATCCTTTTGCGGTAATGTGTCAACGCCGCGCCGCCGCGCCGGGGAAGGATGCACCCAGAACCGCCGGGGAGATCATCGCGGATACCATCTGCAATATGCTCGAAGAGAGGAGACTTGCCTATGAAAGACCTGACAGGTAAGCGGATCGGGTTTGTGGTGACCGGTTCGTTTTGCACCTTTTCCGCCGCATTTGCACAGGCGGCAAAGCTCCGGGAGGCAGGGGCAGAGCTGACGCCGATTTTCTCGGAGCATGCCGCCGCAACGGATACGCGCTTCGGCAAGGCCGCGGATCGTGTCGCAGAACTGGAAGAGATCTGCGGCAGGGCAGCCATTCGCACCATCCCGGAGGCAGAACCGCTTGGGCCGAAAGATCTGTTAGACCTGCTGATCGTTGCGCCCTGTACCGCCAACACTGCCGCAAAGCTGGCGTATGGCATCACGGACGGTACGGCTACCATGGCGGTGAAGTCCATGCTCCGGCGGCAAAAGCCCGTTGTCCTTGCCATCGCCACCAACGATGCCCTGGGGGCTTCGGCGAAAAACATCGGGCTGCTGTTGAATACCCGGAACTATTACTTCGTGCCGCTGCGCCAGGATGCTCCGGCGGAGAAGCCGGCATCTCTGGTGGCGGACTTTTCCCGGCTGCCGGAGACCGCGGCGCTGGCATTGGCGCACAAACAGGTGCAGCCGGTGCTGCTCTAGGGCGTCGCCGGAAAAATTCTGGGGCTATTTTTGCGGCAGTCACAGAAAATCCAAAAAGATGTGCTATACTGAAAATGGGTGGAAATCGGGTTATCCGACTCCACCCATTTTTGGGATAGAGGAGAGGTCTGGTTTTGGCGCTGATTATTTTGAAACAGGCGGTGCTGATGCTGCTGCTGAACGTGGTGGGCATCATCGCCTATCGGACAAAGGTCGTGGATAAAAACGGCGGCAGGCAGTTTTCCAACTTCGTTTTGGAGATCGTCACCCCGGTGCTGGTGGTGAATGCCTATGCCGATGTGGAGTATGAACCGCGGCTCGTGGTCAATATGCAGTGGACGTTCCTGCTGGCGGCGGTGACCTATGTGCTGTTTATCGGGGCGGTGCATCTGCTCATCCGGCAGAAGCCGGGGCGTGAGACAGAGATCGAGCGCTTTTCTGCCATTTACAGCAATTGCGGCTTTATGGGGATTCCTCTCGCCAGCGCGCTGCTGGGGAACGAGGGCGTGTTTTATACCTCGGCATTTCTGACGGTGTTTTTCTGCTTCGCCTGGACGCACGGCATCATGCTGCTGACGGGACAGAACGACCGGAAGGCACTGCTGAAAAAGCTCTGTTCGCCCACTATGATCGGCATCGCCATCGGGCTGCTGCTGTTCTTTTTCCGGATTCCGCTGCCGGAGCTGCTGGGAAAGACGTTCGACTATGTCGCCGGGCTGAATACGCCTATGGCGATGATCGCCTCCGGCATCAGCGTGGCACAGGCAGATCTGTTCCGGGCGCTGAAAAATCCCCGGGTGTATTATGTCAGCGCAGTAAAGCTGCTGATCGTTCCGGCGGCGCTGGCGGTGCTGTTCGTGCCGCTGGGCTTTATTCCGGAGGAGATCCGGTTGGTGGTGTTGGTGCTGATGGCTGCGCCCTCGGCGGCGATGTGCACGCTCCAGTGCCAGAAGCACGACCTGAACGACGGGTATGCGTCCCACATTTTCGCGGTGACCACGCTGGTGTCCATGCTGACCATGCCGCTGATCGTAAAGCTCTTTACGGGGCTGTCGGCGCTTTTGTAAATAAAGCATGCCAGACAGCGTATCTTACGCATAAAAATATCCCTGCATCGGTTTGCCGGTGCAGGGATTCTTTTGCTTATATGAGATTTATGTCAGAGAATTGCTGTGGGAGGGTACGGCGTAGAGATTGGTCTCCCACGCCGGGATATACAGTTGATGCCGGATATACAGGTCATAGCCCGGGTTCAGCCGCCGGATCAGCAGCGGCAGGGCGAAAATGTCCTCGTTCCGGTGGTACAGCGAAACCATCAGCTTCGGGGAGAAGTGGGCGATGGTCTGAGACGCACCCCAGAGTGCCTCTCGCTCACAGCCCTCTACGTCCATTTTGATGATGGTCGCCGGTCTGCCCTGGAGGATGCTGTCCACTGAGCGCGCGTCGATCTCCTGACCGAATGCCGAAACAGCAGACTGCCGTCCGGCCTTGGTGGAGAAGGGCACGGTGGTGTCCTTGCACCATGCTACTGCGTTATAGGCGTAGACATAGTTCATGCCTTCCAGTGACTTGCACAGCTTTTTGAAGTTCTTCCGATCCGGCTCGACACCGTAGATGCGGATATATTTGCCCCGGGTGTATTGCAGCACCTCTTCGATGGTGTCGCCGTTGTATGCGCCCAGATCCACATAGACCTCGTTGGGTGTCAGCTTTATGATCTTGCGGTAGATGTCGCTCTTGGGTGTGGTGACATCCATGAGCCAGCGGATATTGCCGCTGATGCGGAAGTTGATGATATTGGCATAGACCCGGCGGGACTCGTCGTCCGCCAGCATCTCATAGACCTCTTCCAGCTCCGCCGCGTGCTCGACGCAGTAGTCATAGGTGAACAGTCCGCCGCCTGCTACCGGAACATCCGGTACAATGAGGGTGTGGCGCTGTCCCAGCTCTACAATCTTATCCACCAGAGATTGATATCCGGCGGCAAACGCCAGGACGATCACAAAGTCGTCTACCTGCGCTTCGATCTCGGAAAGCTTTCGTACTTTATACCCGGCAAACGAGTGACCGCGTACAAATTCATCGCTTGCGAAAATACCGGCAAGCGGAATGGACTTTTCCCGAAAGACACGCATGATCTTTTCTGCACCATCGCCCATCCCGTAGATAAAGATCGGGCGGGTCTCCGCCTGTAGTTTTTCCCACGAGGACTGCTTTTCTGTGATAAAAGAAAGCAATGTGTTCAGGACCTCCTTTTCTCTTTTTCGCATGGGTGCCGGACTGCCTTAATCATTGCAGCAGTCGCCATCTCCCCACGCTTCCGGCGGCATACCAGCCGGCCCCACCATGTCCCGTCCGCGGATGCCGAAGCGGTCGCGCTGTTCATTGATGAGCGCGGTGATCAGATCGGAGACCTGTCGGGGACTTTTGATGGAATGAATGTGTTTTTCCGGTGTATCGACATCTTTACTGAACAAAATGATCGTGCCGCAGCCGAAAATGCGCTGTCCCAGGGGCAGTTCCATTTTCTTGTCGGTGATGCGGTAGATGTCCAGCTCATCCTCTACGATCTTCAAAAGACCTGTGCGTGTGATGAGCCGGCTCTCTGTCAGATAGTACCGGGTGAAAGACAGGGGCAGCCCGAAGAGGGTACGCTTTCTGTCCGCCCAGAGATACTCCAGTCCGTCTTTGGTTTTTCCTTTTTTCATGACTGCCGCCTTTCCTTCTAACCTGATTTGCAGCAGCAGCCGCCGTCTCTTTCAGGAGAGGGGGCAGTGCCCGCTGCGATGATAAAATTACAGTGTGATCTCGCCCTTGCCGCCCTGCATGGTGATCTTCTTGTCAGTGCCGGCAACGGAAACGGTAAAGGTCTTGTCGGTCTCGCTGCTCTCGACGGAGATGACGTTGCCCTTGCGGCTTGCCTTGAGGGTCAGCACCAGATTTGCCTTGGTATCGTAGATGGATGCCTCGGCGGTCTTGCCGTCCTCCAGGTTGCAGATCATTGCGTCTGCGCCGTCCAGATAGTCATACTCGAACTGGTTCTCGAACGCGCCGAAGGTCACGATGGAGTTCGGCTTTGCCAGAACCGGCATTTCCATAAAGGTGCAGGTCACAGCGTGATACTTGCCGCCTTCATAGGTCTTTCCGGTGATGATGTCATACCACTTGCCTTCCGGCAGGTAGAAGTTTGCCACGCCGTCCTCACGGAATACCGGTGCGCACAGCAGGTTGTCACCCAGCATGTACTGCTGATCCAGATAGCGGCATGCGATATCGTCGGTGTAGTCCATGACCATGGGGCGCATCATCGGGATACCGGTGGTGTGGGTCTTGACTGCCTGTGCGAACAGGTACGGCATCAGCTTGCCCTTGAGCTTGGTGAAGAAGCGCAGGACATCGCAGGATTCCTCGTCGAAGTTCCACGGCACGCGGTAAGAAGTCGAACCGTGCAGACGGCTGTGGGTGGACATCAGACCAAATGCGCACCAGCGCTTGTAAACGTCCGGAGAAGCCTTTGCCTCAAATCCGCCGATATCGTGGCTGAAGAAGCCGAAGCCGGAGGAGCACAGGGACAGTCCGCCGCGGAGTGTCTCTGCCATAGAGGTGTACTCTGCAGAGCAGTCGCCGCCCCAGTGTACCGGGAACTTCTGGCCGCCGACGGTGGCGCTTCTGGCAAACAGGCACGCCTGTCCCTTGCCGTAGTATTCTTCCAGTACCTCGAATACGGTCTTGTTGTACAGATAGGTGTAATAGTTGTGCATATGGATCGGATCTGCACCGTTGTAGTATACTGCCTTGGTGGGGATACGCTCGCCGAAGTCGGTCTTGATGGCAGTAACGCCCATCTCACACAGCTTGCGCACGCCGGCAGCAAACCACTTGGCAGCTTCCGGATTGGTGAAGTCTACGATCGCCATGCCCGGCTGCCACAGATCGGTCTGGAATACGCTGCCGTCCGGGTTCTTGATGAAATAGCCCTTTTCCATGCCGATGTCGAACAGCTTGGACTTCTGGGAGATATACGGGTTGATCCAGCAGCACAGACCCAGGCCGCGGCTTGCCAGACGCTTCAGCATTGCCGGCGGATCCGGGAACTGATCCAGATCCCACTCGAAGTCAGTCCACTGGTATTCCTTCATCCAGAAGCAGTCGAAGTGGAACATCTGGAGCGGAATGTCGCGCTCTGCCATGCCGTCGATGAAGGAGGTAACGGTCTCTTCATCATAGGTAGTGGTGAACGAGGTGGACAGCCACAGACCGAAGGTCTTTGCCGGCGGCAGTGCCGGCTTGCCGGTGAGGTCGGTGTAGTTCACCAGAACTTCTTCCAGGTTTTCACCGCCGATGAAGAAGTAGTCCAGCTCTTCGCCCGGAACGGTGAAGGAGACCTTATTGATGGTATCCGAAGCTACCTCGAAGGAAACCTTGTCCGCGCTGTTGACCAGAACGCCGTACTTGTTGGAGGTGATATAGAACGGGATGCACTTATAGCTCTGTTCGGAGCATGTGCCGCCGTCAGAGTTCCAGTTTTCTACGTTCTGACCGTTCTTGACGAAGGTGGTGAACTTTTCGCCGAAGCCGTAGACGCACTCGCCGACATCCAGGGTCAGCTGTTCCCGCATAAAGGTGTTGTGGGCATCCTGGGGATAGTTGAAGAAGTCGTCGTCGGTCTGGACAGCCAGACGTGCGTCGCGGTGGAACTTGTTCTCCTGGATATAGGAGGTAGAACGCCAGCCGCCGCCGGTGAGGCGCTTTCCGTCACGGGTAAAGGAAACATCCCAGCCGTCTGTGCCCTTTTTAATGGTAACAGTGGTCTTTCCGGCAGTCATGGAAACAAAGCCCTCTTCGTCGCGGATCTCGTCCGGTACATAGCCCTCCGGGAGATTCAGCTCAAACTGCGGCTTGTTTTGCAGGCTGCCCTTGTGGTGGCAGATGTGCACCCGGAACACGTCCGGTGCAACTGCGGTGTATGTGATCTCGAATGCGACACCGCCCAGTGTCATTGCGCGGTTCCAGATCGCGCTGGAAGTGGCGAAGATCTTGATGCTGTTTTTGGTGGTAGTGACATCATATGCCTGAACCGCATAGGAAACGTCAAAGCCTCTCTGGTTGAGCCAGAGTCCGTCAGAAAATTTCATGGAGTACCTCCTGCATATAAAAATAGAATGTTTTGTATTCCATGCGACTTTCCGGTACACCGGAGTGTCAGCCTGTGCCCGTACCCATCTACATGTAAGACCATTGTACCATATTTATCACTGGAATGTCAATCTGTTTTCCGGAAAATCGTATATTTTTCCGGAAAATCGTATATTTTTCCGCCATGGTTTCCGATCCGACCGGGATAGTGCACAAATCGGAAAATGGTTTTTTGTGATAATTGCCGGACAACAAAAAGGACGGACTGCTGATGCCGTCCGTCCAAAAATAATTCTGATAAATATGCCGCCGTTCCGGAAAACGTGTACGGCAGGGGAGCATTACTTTGCCAGTGCCTGTTCTGCGGCAGCCAGCTTTGCAGCGCAGACAAATACGTTCATCGCCATCTGGAGTTCTTCCTCTGTGGGGAATGTGGGAGAGATACGGATGTTCTCGTCCTCGGGGTCAACACCGTGCGGGAAGGATGCGCCTGCGCCAGTCAGGACAACGCCGGCTTCCTTGCACAGAGAGACGATGCGCTTTGCGCAGCCCTTCTGGTTGAAGGAGATGAAGTAGCCGCCCTGGGGATTCGACCAGTTTGCGATGCCCAGATCTGCCAGCTCCTGTTCCAGAGTGTTTTCGACGATCTGGAACTTCGGCGCGATGAGTGCCTTGTGCTTCTTCATGTGTTCTACCAGGTTCTCGAACTTGCCGCCGAAGAACCGCAGGTGACGCAGCTGGTTCATCTTGTCGTAGCCGATGGTGGAGAAGCCCAGTGCCTTCTTCAGATATGCCAGGTTGTTCTGGCTGGCTGCGATCATGGCGATGCCGGAGCCCGGGTGGGTGATCTTGGAGGTAGAGGCGAACATGTAGCAGATATCCTCATTGCCGGCCTTCTTTGCCTCTTCCAGCAGGTTTGCCTGTACCGGCGGATTGTCTACCAGGTGGTGTACGCAGTAAGCGTTGTCCCAGAAAATACGGAAGTCCTTTGCCTTGGGCTTCAGGGCAGCAAAGCGCTTTACGACCTCGTCGCTGTATACCACGCCGCCCGGATTGGAGTACATGGGCACGCACCAGATCGCCTTGATGGTGTCATCCTCAGCCACCAGCTTTTCTACCATGTCCATGTCCGGGCCGTCCTCCTTCATGGGGACGTTCACCAGTTCCATGCCCAGAAATTCGCTGACGGCAAAGTGGCGGTCATAGCCCGGCACCGGACAGAGCACCTTTACCTTGTCATACTTGCCCCAGGGCTTGCTGCCCATGATGCCGTTGGTCATTGCCAGGGACATTGCCCAGTACATGATGTTCAGGCTGGAGTTGCCGCAGACGATAACATCCTCCGGCTTTACGCCCAGCATGGGAGCGAAAAATGCCTTTGCCTCCGGCAGTCCGTCCAGGCAGCCGTAGTTCCGGCAGTCCAGGCCGTTTTCTGCCTTATAGTCGTCCTCGGACAGGCAGGTCGTGATGCCGTTGGTCAGATCCAGCTGCTTCGGCGAGGGCTTGCCCCGGGACATATCCAGTTTCAGACCCTGTGCCTGAAATGCCTCATACTGCTTTTTGCAGTCTGCGGCGAAGGCTTCCAATGCTTCTCGATTCATCTCTGCTACTCTCATGATTTCTCACCCGGTCCGCGTCCTGCGGACTCTGCTCCTTTTTGCTGAAATTCGGTACGATGGGTATATGGGGAGACCCATACACACTGCAAGTATTATTATAGCACATCTTCCACTGGTGTGCAAGTGTTCTCCGTAAAAAAACACAAGTTAATTTTTCCGGAACAAGATGGGAAAAGATGCACTTATTTTTTGGAAGATCACGCCAGTCCGCCGCGCTGATAGAAGCCGGTCTGGATGAGATAGGTGCAGCCGCACAGGAAACGGCTGCGGTCGGGGATGGGGCTGAGGACGATAGCCTGCGCAAATTCCTCGCCTGCCAGCGCCGCAGCGGTTTTCCGGATGCGTTCCAGGTGCTCCTGGGTGAAGCCGAAGCCGTACAGAGTCACATGCTCTGCGAAGTACAGGCAGTGCAGTGCCTGGAGCATCAGGCAGAACTGCCGGAGGATCTGCTCGGTGACATCGGCAAGGGCGGTGTCGGTCTCCGCAGCCGTCAGCAGTGCCGCCGGAGTGAGCCGTTCTAGGTCGCCCTCCAGCGCCTGGTACAGCGCCGGCGTGTTCTCCGCAGAGAAGATGGGGCGGAGCTTTTCTGCTGCGCCAGCCGCCGAGAGTTCTGCCCGGACGCTGCCGCGGGGATAGCCTTCCAGTTCTTTTCCGGCAGGATCGACGCAGAGATGTTCTACAAAAGCATCGCTTCCTGTGGACGGGAGCAGGATGCTGCACTCACGCACCGGGATGGCGTGATAACAGCCGTTGTCCCAGTACAGGAACACCTGGCTCTCCGCCTTGGTGTGGATCTCGTTATAGCGGATGCCTGCCATGGCAAATTCTCTGGCGGCGCTGTTGATATACACGGGGAGACGGGTGCGAGCCTCCAGGATGCTTTGCAGCTCCGGGAAAACGGGGTCGTTTTCGCTGCCCGGTGTTATGCCCATCATGGCATAGGCAGAGGGCATGACACCTACGCCCACGCCCAGCAGGTTCTTATAGCTGAGACAGCTGTTCTGGAGCATCTTTTTCAGGGTGGCTTCCAGCAGATCTCCCAGCTTTTCCGGTGTTATGTCGCCCTGGTGCGGGAAGGAGCGCTTATCCAGTGCCGCCGCACTCAGGGTAGTCAGCCCCACAGAGATCTCCTTTTCGTCAATATAGATGCCCACTGCAAACTTATAGGTCTCGTTGATGTCCAGCAGGATCTTGCGTCTGCCCTTGCGGACTTCTGCCGCCGGATTGACCGGCTCTTCACCTACCTCTTCCAGGATGTTCTGGTCGATCATCTCGTTGGTGATGATGGTGACTGCCGCACGGGTGATGCCCAGCAGGGACGAAATGTCCACCCGGGAGATCGGCCCGTTTTCCCGGACTACTTTCAGGATTTGCATTCTGTTCCGGCGTTTCAGATCCAGTTTGCTGATACCACAATCATTCATATTGATAATTCCTCTTTTAAAATGGTAAGGGCAGCACGGCGCAGCGCCGCTGTGGGGCTTTGCGCGGTGTTGCCCAGGGCTTGTTTGAAAATGCCGCGCAGTCGTCCGGACGCCCATCCATCATTGTCTGCGCGTTTTTCCGAATATCGCCGGGTCTCAAACAAGCCTTAAGATTTCGCTGTTTCGTATGCAGAAACCGATGCTCCGGAAACAGGTTGAAAATCCACATACTTTTCCTATGAGAACGGTTTCTTTTTATCTATTTTATCATACGAAAGCGGCGAATGCAAGATGCCTTCCGGTTTTATTTTAAAAATTTACAAAAGCGACACGGCAGGGAAAATGCTTTTCGTCAATTGCCAAAAAACCGGAAAATTGCGTGAGGAAACCTCTGCGACAGAATGGGAAAGATGAAAATATCATGTCTGAAACGTGGCGCTTCTT
The DNA here is from genome assembly GCA_963590855.1 of Ruminococcus bromii. Lineage (GTDB taxonomy): Bacteria > Bacillota > Clostridia > Oscillospirales > Ruminococcaceae > Ruminococcus_C. The sequence continues at coordinate 37,941 of CAVAQT010000009.1, read as the reverse complement.
GCGGAAATGATACGAAATGTTCACAAAACAAGGCGCATCGGGCGGAGCAGGGCTTGAGAGAAACCCCATGCCTCCGGCAGAACACGCGGTTTCCAGGCTTGATACGGAGCAGTGCCGGGGATCGTGCGAAAAGCCGGGCAGCGGCTTGACAAATCCGCGGAAATCGGGTATAATAAAAAGAAATCAACTTTTTCAGGATGGTATTATGCAGATTGTTCACAAAGTGTTGCATTCTGCACACGGGGTATCATACGAAACAGCATGGAGCAAGCTCTGCGAGCCTGTTCCGCCGGAGAGAGGAAGACAAGATGAAAAAAGAAAAACTGCTGCATTCCGCGAAGATCCAGCAGATGATCGCACAGTATAAGCACGATATGCAGCTGGTAGATCAGCTGACGGCAGACGCTGCACCCCACTATGAGATCGAGCAGGAGCTCTATGTCAAGCATGAAGTCAAGCGCGGTCTCCGGGATCTGGACGGCAGAGGTGTCCGCGCCGGTCTGACTACCATTAGTAAGGTATCCGCCACCCAGATCGTAGACGGTAAGGAAGTGCCTGCGCCGGGACAGCTGCTGTACCGCGGCATCCCCATCGAAGAGCTGGTGCAGGGCTTTATCACCCACGACCGCTTTGGCTTTGAGGAGATCGTCTATCTGCTGCTCATGGGACATCTGCCGAAGGAAACAGAACTGGAACAGTTCAAGAGCCTGCTGACAGACTATCAGGAGCTGCCCAATCACTTCAACAGCGGCGTCATCATGAAGATGCCCAGCGACAACATTATGAATACCATGGCGAAGTGCGTCCTGGCGCTCCACGCCTATGACCCCAAGCCGGATGATACCAGTCTGTCCAATGTGATGCGCCAGAGCATCCAGCTGGTATCCCAGTTCCCGTCGCTGGCGGTGTTCGGCTATCAGGCATCCATGTACTTCCGGAACGACAAGAGCATGCTCATCCGGAACCCCGACCCGAAGCTTTCCATTGCGGAGAATATCCTCTACATGATGCGGCCGGACGGCAAGTACACCCGGCTGGAAGCCAAGCTCCTGGATCTCTGCCTGGTGCTGCACGCGGAACACGGCGGCGGCAACAACTCCGCCTTTACGGTGCATGTGGTCTCCTCCTCCGGGACGGATACCTATTCCACCATTGCGGCTGCCCTCGGCTCTCTGAAAGGCCCGAAGCACGGCGGCGCAAACATCAAGGTCATGGAAATGTTCGAGGATCTCAAGCAGCACTGCCCGGACTGGCAGGACGAGGACGCGCTTCGGGAATACCTCAAGGGACTGCTCCGGGGCGAGGGCTTCGATCACAGCGGCCTGATCTACGGCATGGGACATGCGGTCTACTCTGTCTCCGACCCCAGAGCCGTGATCCTGAAATCCTTTGTGGAACAGCTGTCGGATGAGAAGGGCTGCCATGACGAGTATCAGCTCTATGCCACCGTCGAGCGCCTGGCGAAAGAGGTCATCACCCAGAACCGGAAGATCTACAAGGGCGTCTGCGCCAACGTGGACTTCTACAGCGGTTTTGTGTATCGGATGCTGGGGCTGCCCATGGATCTGTTTACGCCCATCTTCGCCATTGCCCGGATCGCCGGCTGGTCGGCGCACCGCCTGGAAGAGCTCATCAACTGCCGGAAGATCATTCGCCCGGCATATCTCTCCGTGGCAGAGCCCCAGGCGTATGTGCCCTTAGAGGAACGGTAACGCCGGGAAGAGGGATTTCTCCGATTTTTTTTGAAAAACACTTGCATTTTCTGTAAGAGTATGCTATAATACAAATATCTGATGCGTTGACATCAGGAACGGATTCCGGAATATAGGTGTGCGGGTCCTGTGCAACAAAGCACCGTGAACCATGTCAGGCGGGGGACCGAGCAGCATTAAGCGGATTGTTTTGTGTGCCGCAGCAAACCTGCACACCTATGTTCCGGAATTTTTTTGACGCAAAAATGCGTTTCTGCTGGGAGGTGCAGGGGTTGTATCAGGCGTTATACCGAAAGTGGCGGCCGCGGTCGTTTGACGATGTGATCTCACAGCCGCATATTACGACGGCGCTCCGGAATCAGATCCGGGAGGGAAAGACGGCGCATGCCTATCTCTTTACCGGTTCCCGGGGAACCGGCAAGACGACCTGCGCCCGGATCCTGGCAAAGACAGTGAACTGTGAGCACCGCACGCCGGAGGGAAATCCCTGTCTGGAATGCGACATCTGCCGGGAGGCGGAACGCGGCGCGCTGTCGGACATCATCGAGATCGACGCCGCGTCCAACAACAGCGTCGAGGACATCCGGGATCTCCGGGAGGGCACGGTGTATCTGCCGGAGCGCTGCCGGTATAAGGTGTATATCATCGACGAGGTGCATATGCTGTCTCCCAGTGCCTGGGGCGCGCTGCTGAAGGTCATGGAAGAGCCGCCGGAATATGTGAAATTCATTCTGGCGACCACAGAAGTCCACAAGGTGCCGGCGACCATCATCTCGCGCTGCCAGCGCTATGATTTTCACCGCATCCGCACCGCCGATATCGCGGCGCGTCTGGAATATATCGCCGGAGAAGAGCAGATCCCCCTCGAACCGGAGGCGGCGCAGCTGATCGCGCACCTGTCCGACGGCGGAATGCGGGATGCGCTGTCTCTGCTGGATCAATGCGCATCCGGCGGCGATGCCATTACGGCGGCTTCGGTCACGGCGGCGGCAGGCGTTGCCGGACGGGACAGTGTGTTTGCCATTCTGGAAGCCATTCAGGCACAGGATGCTGCAAAGGCGCTGGCATGCACCGGGGCGCTCTATGACCAGTCCAAGGACATGGTGCGGCTCTGTGACGAACTGCTGGAACAGCTGCGGAATATGATGCTGCTGAAAGCCGGTTCGGGACAGCCGGAGCTGCTGACCTGTCTCCCGGACGAGCGGCAGCGGCTGGAACAGCTGGCGCAGCAGCCGGATCTGGACACCATCCTGGGGCGGATTGCACTGCTCCAGGACTGCCGGGAGCGCATGCAGCGCAATCCGGGAAAGCGTGTGGAACTGGAAATGGCGCTGCTGCAGCTTGCCGTGCCCCACATCGCCGCCCCGGTGCAGACTGCCCCGGTACAGGCTGCTGCTCCGGCAGCGCCGCAGGTACAGCCTGCCGTGCCGGAAACGTCTGCCGCACCGCCGGCGGAAAGCGAGTCTCCGGCGGCATCCAAACCGCTGAAAGCGTCGGATTTTCGTCCGGTGGGCAACTGGGCGGATATTCTGGCGGCATATCAGGAAGTCAACCCGGCAGTGTCCGGCAGCCTGGCGGAGTCCAGTGCCTTTGTGGCAGGAAACACCATGCTGATCGTGGCGAAAAACCGCTTTTTCCTGACGCTGCTGAAAAGCAAGGAAAACGCCGTGTCTCTCCGGGAGACCGTCAAGCAGTTCCTGGGCGTGGAGTACAACATCCGCGCAAAATGCAGCGAGCCGGAACAGCAGGCATCCAAGGCGCAGAATCTGGTGCAGAAAGCCATGGAGCATCACCTGGATACCGCTGTGGAATCCTAATGTGAAAACCGCATCCGAAGTGGTGCGAAAGACAAGACAGCGCACTTGTACCGCGCTGTGATATATTGCTATATTGGAAAGGAAAGATCATCTCATGAGAGCAAGATTACCGAAACAGAACCAGGGCGGCGCCCAGAATATGAACGCAATGATCCGTCAGGCACAGAAGATGCAGGACGAGATCTCCGAACTCCAGGAGGACATCGAGAGCCGTGACTTTACTGCAACCGCAGGCGGCGGCGCAGTCAGCGTAACTGTTACCGGCAAAAAGACCGTTAAGGCTCTGGAGATCAAGCCGGAGGTCGTTGATCCGGAGGACATCGAGATGCTCCAGGATCTCATCATCAGCGCAGTCAACGAAGCTGTGAACCAGGTAGAAGCAACCACAGAGTCTGAAATGAGCAAGATCACCGGCGGTGTTTCTCTCCCGGGTCTGTTTTAAGCCGCGTCCATGGCAGGATACAATGCCCTTCCGCTGGAGCTTCTGGCGGAGGAGTTCGCGAAGCTGCCGGGCATCGGGCTGAAAACGGCGCAGCGCCTGGCATATTCCATCATCTCCCGTCCGGAAGAGGACGTAGAGCGGTTTGCCAATGCCCTGCTTGCCGCAAAACGGGACATCCACTACTGTCCCTGCTGTCAGAACCTGACGGATCTGGAGCTTTGCCCCATCTGTGCAGACGAAGAGCGCGATCATGGCGTAGTCTGTGTGGTGGAAAGCCCCAAGGATGTGACGGCGCTGGAGCGCACCGGTGAATATACCGGGGTATACCATGTGCTGCACGGTCTGATCTCGCCCATTGACGGGGTGACACCGGACAAGCTGCGCATCCGGGAACTGCTGGCGCGGTTACAGGGCGGCAAGGTACGGGAAGTTATTATGGCGACGAATCCCACGGTAGAGGGCGATGCCACAGCCATGTACCTGGCGCAGCTGTTAGAGCCGCTGGGAGTCAAGGTCACGCGTCTGGCGTTTGGTCTGCCGGTAGGCGGCTCGCTGGAATATGCCGACGAGGTGACGCTGTTCAAGGCGCTGGAAAACCGGACGGCGATGTAAGCGTTATTTTTGCAAGAAATATTCGCCCTGTTCGTGGGGGATTCTCCGCAGGCAGGGCGTTTTTTTATCGTGTGGGACGCGAGAATCCTCTGGCGAGTCTAGTGACTCCTCCGGCACTGCGTGCCACCTCCTCTGTAGAGGAGGCTTTACAAATGGTCTCCTCTCATAGAGGAGATGCCCGACAGGGCAGAGGAGTCGATTTGTCCCTCTTGAAAAAGGCTTACCGTAGGGGCGAACAGTGTTCGCCCGTTAACTGAAATCATCCCGGCAACACTGCTTTAGGGAAAACGCTGTGAAACCATCCGGCGGAATCGCTCGTTGCCCTCGCTGTCCGCCTTTGGCTTGCAAACGCTGATAGTTGCCTTTGCCGGTACTTGCGGCGTGGCTTTCTGGGTGTTTGTTTGAGGTATGGTTTTTGTTGTTTTTATAGCGTTTGCTGCGCAAAAAGTCTCCGCATCATCACCGTAGGGGCGAACAGCGTTCGCCCGAGACTCCTCTGTCTCCCTTGAAAAGGGAGATGTCAGCGTAGCTGACAGAGGGATTTGCAAAAATTACCCTTCTTTTTTTCTTTACTGAAAAGAAAAAAAGAAGCAAAAAAAGAAAAGCTTATCGCCTACCCTTTTATAAAACGGCAATGTATCACACGACTGGCAGTGTGATACAATATATATGAGATTACAATTAGAAAGGTACAATATGATTACTGTTTCCAATGTCAGTCTGCAATTCGGCGGCGACACGCTGTTTAAAAATGTAGACCTTCAATTCAATCCCGGCAACTGCTACGGCGTCATCGGCGCAAACGGTGCCGGAAAATCCACATTCCTGAAAATCCTCTGCGGTCAGCTGAAACCTACCACCGGTGAGGTCACGATCCCGAAAAATCTCCGCATGAGCGTCCTCAAGCAGGATCACTTCGCTTATGATGCCTATACTGTCCTGGATACGATTATTATGGGTAATCAGCGGCTCTATGATATCATGCAGCAGAAGGATGCCCTCTATGCCAAGGAGGATTTCAGCGAAGAGGACGGCATTCTCGCGTCTGAACTGGAAGCGGAGTTCGCCGAACTGGACGGCTGGGAGGCGGATGCCAATGCCTCCAAGCTGATCCAGGGTCTGGGTCTGCCGGAAGAGCTGCTCTATCAGCAGATGGCAGACCTCTCCGGTAATGAAAAGGTGAAAGTCCTGCTGGCGCAGGCGCTGTTCGGCAATCCGGATATCATCCTCATGGACGAGCCTACCAACCACCTGGACATCGATGCCATCGCCTGGCTGGAGGACTTTCTGTCCGAGTATTTCGGTACAGTTATCGTGGTTTCCCATGACCGCCACTTCCTCAACGACGTCTGCACCCATATTGTCGATATCGACTATACCAAGATCAAGATGTATGTGGGCAACTATGAGTTCTGGTATGAGTCCAGCCAGATGATGCAGCGGCTCATCAAGCAGCAGAACAAAAAGGTAGAGGACAAGATCGCCGAGCTGAAAACCTTTATCGCCCGGTTCTCTGCCAATAAGTCCAAGTCCAAGCAGGCGACCTCGCGCCGGAAGCTGCTGGATAATCTGACCGTCGAGGAACTGCCGGCATCCAGCCGCCGTTATCCGTTTATCGGATTCGACATGGATCGGGAACTGGGTAAGGAAGTGCTCCAGGTCAGCGGCATCTCCAAAACAGTGGACGGCGTAAAGCTGCTGAACAATGTCAGCTTCACCCTGGGACGCACCGACAAGGTGGCATTTATCGGGGAGAGCGAGCAGGCGATCACCATGCTGTTCAAGATCCTTATGGAGGAGGAAACGCCGGACGAGGGCACATTCAAGTGGGGCGTTTCCACTTCGACCTCGTACTTCCCGGTGGACAACTCCGCCTATTTCAACGATAACGATGACTCTATTCTGGACTGGATCCGGCAGTATTCCACTGCGGATGAGACCGAGACCTTCCTCCGGGGCTTCCTGGGGAGAATGCTGTTCTCCGGCGACGACATCTACAAGCCGGTAAAGGTGCTGTCCGGCGGCGAAAAGGTGCGCTGCATGTTTGCCCGGATGATGCTGTTCCACTCCAACGTGCTGCTGCTGGACAGACCCACCAACCACCTGGATCTGGAGAGCATCACTGCGGTGAATAACGGCCTGGTGAACTTTAAGGGCGTTGTCATTCTGTCCTCTCACGACCACGAGATTCTGGAGACGGTGGCAAACCGCATTATCGAGATCACCCCGGACGGCTGCATCGACCGGCAGGGCACTTATGAAGAGTATCTGGCGTGGAAAAAGGAAAACGGAAAATAAGAACCACTGCACGCGTCTGACATGAAATATACGTCAAAAAAGCCACATCCTACGGGGTGTGGCTTTTGTGTGTGGCATTGGTTTGCGGTGGTTCTACCAGGATCATTTTCGCATCGCAGCGGCGCAGTGCAATGACACCGCCGCGGACGGCATAGGCAGTAGGGTCACCGCTCCCGGCGGTGTGCAGCCGGCGAATGGCTGTGCCGGGGATCCATCCCAGATCCTGTAGGCGCTGACGGATCGCGCCGTGCAGATAGATGCTGGCGATCACGGCGGTTTCGCCGTATGCCAGGGTACACAGGGGACGGGCAGGCGTTTGAGGCGGCATGGCGTTTTCCCTCCTTCCTGGGGCATATGCCTTAATGCTATGGTATGCGGCAGGAGGAGGGAATGTGCATTACTCCGCGTCGCCCAGATATTCCTGATAATACTTCCGGAGCGTCATCATTCTGTCCTTGTCGGAAAAGGCAGTGGCGGCGGCGCGGTTGTGTGCGCCCATCTGCCGCCGGAGCAGCTTGTTCTCTGCCAGCTGTGCAATGGCATCAGCGCAGCTGGTGACCAGATCACCCTTGAGACAGAATGCGCTTTCGCCCTTTTCGGCATAGGTTTTTGTGCCGTGATTGCGCACGGTAATCAGGGGCAGCCCGGCAGCCATTGCTTCCAGCGCCGCCATGCCGCAGCCCTCCCGGCGGGACGGCATGCAGAAAATATCTGCCGCGCCCAGCATATCCGGGATATCTGTGCGGTAGCCCAGGAGGTGTACACGGGACTCCAGATGCAGCTTTCGGATAAGCTTTTGCAGAAACGGCATATCCGGGCCGTCGCCGCAGATGACATAGTGCAGCTGCTCCAGGGTGCGCAGACGGGTCATCGCCTGCATGACCACGCGAAACCGCTTCTGCATCCGCAGCGTGCCCACCGACAGCAGCACAATGGCATCCTGCGGGATGCCCAGCTCTTTCCGGACGGCTTCCCGCGTGCGGCTGGGCATGGCGTATTTGTCACAGTCCAGACCGGTGTCCGGGAGCGAGACCACATGCGGGATGCCCAGGTGCTTTTCGGCATAGGCAGCATCCTCGGGACACACCGCAAAAAACAGGTCGGTCGCCTTGCGGTGGCGGCGTTCCACGGCGGAGAACCAGAGACGCTCAGAGAGCAGGCAGCCGTGAAAGACGCGGAAGTCGTGGGCGGTATAGAACACCGGGATCTGAAGCGCTTCTGCGGCGCGGCGGCCGTACTGTCCGGCGATGGTGCCGCGGCAGTGGAGCAGCGCCGGCTGCAGTTCTTTCAGCAGCGTGACCAGCTGGGTATATGCTTCTCGGTTCTGCCGCAGGGCGCAGGCACTGTCGAGAAAGGGCAGGTCGTGCCAGTGCAGGTGGGGAAATTCCTCCTGAAACCGGGAGAGCGCCTCCTCTGAGAGTGTGCCGTCCTGCATGTTACAGACCATGTGGATCTCACAGCCCAGGGTTTGCAGGGCGGTGAGATCATATCTTGTAAACTGCACCAGCGTCGCCGCCGCTGCACCGAGAAAAACTACACGTTTCATATGTCAAATCCTTTCCGTGTTGCCCCGGAGCGTGCTCCCGTTAAAATGCAGCTGCCGCGCAGATGCGGTGTGGAAGCACCCTCTGGATGGGGAACAGGCTCTTCGATATTGCTCCTATTATAACATAAATGTGTGAAAAAGTCTATAGGGCTGCGAAATTTGTTCGCCGGCGCGCCGGTGCGCGGCATTTCCCGACGGATTTTGCGGTGTTCAAAATAAGGACTTGCTTTTTTCTGCGGAATACGGTATAATAAGATGAATCAATATGTATGCATGAAGCAGAGCGCATTTTTTGCGGTTCTGAAAAACGGGAGGATTATTCAATATGCCAAAATATGTATTTGTCACCGGCGGTGTTGTGTCCGGATTGGGAAAGGGAATCACTGCGGCTTCGCTGGGACGTCTGCTGAAAGCCCGCGGCTATAAGGTCACCATTCAGAAGTTTGACCCGTATATCAACGTAGACCCGGGCACCATGAGCCCGTATCAGCACGGCGAAGTGTTCGTCACCGACGACGGCGCAGAGACTGACCTGGATCTGGGACACTATGAGCGCTTTATCGACGAGAGCCTGTCCATCAACAACAATGTTACCACCGGCAAGGTCTACTGGACAGTTCTGAACAAGGAGCGCCGGGGCGACTATCTGGGCGGTACGGTACAGGTTATTCCCCATATCACCAACGAGATCAAAGACCGCATCTACCGCGTGGGCAAGGAGTCCAATGCAGATGTTGTCATCACCGAGATCGGCGGCACAGTAGGCGACATCGAGAGCACACCGTTCCTGGAAGCCATCCGCCAGTTTGTGACCGAAGTGGGCAGAGGCAATGCCATGTACATCCACGTTACCCTGGTGCCCTATATTGCCGGCTCTAACGAGCTGAAATCCAAGCCCACACAGCACTCCGTCAAGGAACTGCTGTCTATCGGCATCCAGCCCCATGTGGTTGTCTGCCGCACCGAGCTGGAGATCCCGGAGGATATGAAGCGGAAGATCAGCATGTTCTGCAATGTCCGGGAAGAGGATATCATCCAGAATATGACAGCGCCGTCTCTGTATGAAGTGCCCATGATGCTGGAGAACGAGGGTCTGACCGACAGCGTCTGCCACCACCTGGGACTGGAAAACCGGGAGCCGGATCTGACCGAGTGGACGGCGATGACCCAGCGTCAGCACAATGCGGACAAGGATGTGACCATTGGTCTGGTGGGCAAGTATGTGGCGCTCCAGGATGCATATCTGTCTGTGGCAGAGGCGCTGCATCACGGCGGCATTGTCAATGATGCCAGAGTGAAGATCCTGTGGATCGATTCTGAGAAAATCACACGGGAGACAGCACCGGAAATGCTGAAGGAATGCGACGGCATCATCGTGCCGGGTGGCTTCGGCGACCGCGGCATCGAGGGCATGATCGAGGCGATCCGCTATGCACGTCTGAACAAAGTGCCCATGTTCGGCATTTGCCTGGGCATGCAGATGGCAGTGGTGGAATTTGCGCGCAATGTGGCTGGCTTCCCGGATGCCAACTCCTCTGAGTTCGAGCCGGACGGCGCACACAGCGTGATCCACATCATGGAAGATCAGAAGGATATCGAGAACATGGGCGGCACCATGCGTCTGGGTCTGTATCCCTGCAAGCTGACACCGGGCAGCCTGGTACAGCAGATCTACGGCGAAGAGCTGATCTATGAGCGCCATCGTCACCGGTTTGAATTCAACAACAACTTCCGCAAGCAGCTCACTGAAAAGGGCTTGCAGATCGCTGGTCTGTCTCCGGACGAGCGCCTGGTAGAGATCGTTTCTCTGCCGGATCACCCGTGGTTTATCGGCGTACAGTTCCATCCGGAATTCAAGTCCCGTCCGAACAAGCCGCAGAAGCTGTTCGCGTCCTTTATCGGCGCGGCGCTGAAAAACCGGAACAAGAAGTGATCTGAGGCAATACGGTATTGCCCTGACATCTCAGGGAGGTGTGATTCATGAGCAAAATGCTGATCGTAGACGACGAAGAGAAGATTCGTGCCGTGGTGCGGGAATACGCAGAGTTCGAGGACTTTGAGGTGACCGAGGCGCGGGACGGCATGGAGGCGGTGGCGCTTTGCCGGGAAAATGACTATGATATCATCATCATGGACGTGATGATGCCTCGGCTGGACGGCTATTCTGCCTGCAAGGAGATCCGGAAGCAGAAGAGCATCCCCATCATTATGCTCTCTGCCCGGGGCGAGGAATACGACAAGCTGTTCGGCTTTGAGACTGGTATCGACGATTATGTGGTAAAACCCTTTTCTCCCAGAGAACTGATGGCACGGGTGCGCGCAGTGCTTGCGCGGAGCCATGCGGCAAAGCAGAACGACAGCGGAGATCAGCAGCGGCTGAAATTCGGCGGGCTGGAGATCGACCTCGCCGGACGGGAGGTCTATGTGGACGGCGTTCGGGCTTCGATGACGCCGAAAGAGTATGACCTGCTGTTTTATCTGGTGAAAAACAAGGGACTGGCACTCTCCAGAGACAAGCTTCTGGAAGAGGTCTGGGGATACGATTTCTTCGGGGACGACCGTACTGTGGATACGCACATCAAGATGCTGCGCGGCAGCCTTGGGCCGTATCGCACGGATATTGTGACCTTGAGAGGAATGGGATATAAATTTGATCCGGAAAATGAAGCATCATCCGCGTCATCATCTCGGTGAGCGGAATCTCCGTATCGGTGTCAAGATCTGGCTGTTTTTCATGCTGTTTGTGTGCGTGGTCTTTCTGCTCATGTGGCTGTTCCAGGTCATCTTTCTGGAATGGTTCTATGAGTCCATGAAGATCCGGGACACGGCAAAGCTGGCGCAGCAGCTGGTCTCCGACTACGGCAGCGAGGATTTCTCCCAGGATGCCCAGGAGATCTCGCTCCAGAATGAAATGTGCATCGAGCTGCTGAACGAAAACGGCAGAGAGGTGTACTACAACTGTGTTTATAACGGAAAGTGTCTGCTGCACGGCACGGGAAACGGGACGTTTTTCTACCTCATCGACCTCCAGAACAGCAGCACCGGTGTGATCTGCCGGCGGGTGTCCAATTCGACCCTGCAAAATGAAATGTTGGTCTATGGCTGCACCATGTACAGCAAGGAGGACGGCAGCGTCCTGGGCTATCTGCTGCTGAACTCGCCGCTGGTGCCGGTGGAATCCACGGTTTCGATCCTGAAACGCCAGACCATGATGATTACCATTATGCTGGTATTCTTCGGGTTTCTGATCTCGTTCTATACGGCAAATCACATTTCCACGCCCATTACGCGCATCACCAAGTCGGCAAAGCGCCTGGCGCACGGCGACTATTCGGTAAAGTTTGAGGGCGGCGGCTATGCAGAGGTGGATGATCTGGCGGAGACGCTGACCTATGCGGCGCATGAGCTGTCCAAGACAGACCAGATGCAGCGCGACCTCATCGCCAATGTGTCCCATGACCTGCGGACACCGCTGACCATGATGAAGGCATATGCGGAGATGATCCGCGACCTCTCCGGCAACAATCCGGTAAAGCGGGAACAGCATCTGAACATCATCATCGAAGAGACCGACCGGCTCACCCAGCTGGTCAACGATATGCTGGATCTGTCCAAACTGGAGAGCGGCGCACAGAAGCTGGACTACAGCACCTTTGACATTGCCCAGTGCATGGAAGAGATCGTGCACCGCTATGAGGGCGTGTCGGAGCGCATGGGCTATCACATTCACCTGACCCTGGATGCGCCCTGTATGGTGCGGTGCGACGAGAGCAAGATCGACCGTGTTATCGGCAACCTCATCAACAATGCCATCAACTATACCTCCAAAGAGGACAAGCAGGTCTTTGTGACACAGCGCAATCTGCCACAGTGTGTGCGCATCGAGGTGCGCGACACCGGCGACGGCATCGAAGAGGACAAGATCAAGCTGATCTTCGACAAGTATTACCGCTCGGAGAACCACAAGCGCGAAGTGGTGGGAACCGGGCTGGGGCTGTCCATCGTCAAGGAGATCCTGAAGATGCACAACTATAACTATGGTGTCAACAGCAAGTTGGGAGAAGGCTCGACCTTCTGGTTTGAGATCCGGGACATTGTGCCGCCGGAGTCGCCGGAAGAGCCGGAGATCCCCGAAGCTGAGATCAGACAACTATAAGAACCTGGCTTCACAAGCGTATACCCGACATATTTCTTGTGGAGACAGGTCCTAAGATATAAACAGAAGAGCTGCGGAGCGTTTTCGTGGCTCTTTTTTTTGTGAGAAAAAATGCAGAAATAATTGTGCATTTTGTCAATTGAAAACATGACGAAATTATGATAAGCTGAGATATACGACGGAAAAGGAATGGGGGGATGATGATGAAAAAACTTTTTGCAGCACTGCTTTCCTGTTGTATGATCTTGGGGATGCTTTTTTCTCCGTTCTCTGTTCATGCGGCATACGGGCCAAACGGAGATAATCCCATTGCGGACGATACCGCGTATTCCCGTGTGACAGAAAAAATCCTGTCCTATGCAGCGGCGCATGAGATGCAGCTGGAACAATCCGACCTGACTTTTGCCTACCGGCTGTTCGATATGGCACAGGTCGGAAACGATGGTATGACTGCGGCAGGAGAGTATGTGACGTTTTTGAGGGCTAGCGATGCATATGCCATTATTGGTTATTTTTCCTGTTCTGATGGAGAAGCACAGGACTGCACCTATACCGCACTGCATTCGCAGCTGTATCTGGATGCAGTATACAATGAAAGGATATATCGGCTTTATTCGGCAAAGGACTGTCTGATCGAGGGGAAGCAATATGATTTGGTCATGTCTCTGGAAGGGACACTGTACGACTTGCGGGATGACACGGTCATCAGCGACCGGCGGCCGGTCTATCTGGACATTCAACCGCTTCTGACGGGCGATGTCAATTTGGACGGCACCATTTGTGTGGCAGATGCGGTACTGCTGCATCAGGCAGTCAGCGGTACGGTGGAACTGTCGGAAACACAGCGAAAAAAGGCAGACTGCAATGGGGACGGCGCAATAGATGCATCGGATGCATTGCTGCTGATGCGCTTTCTGATACAGGATATCACAAAATTGCCGGCATAATTTTGGAGAGCTGCGGAGCGTTTTCGCGGCTCTTTTTCTTTTTTTGCAGAAAAGTGAAACCTTTTCCCCGGAACTGGTGTCTATCTAAGTGAACGCGCAAAACACGAAAGGAGGTCGGGTATCATGCCGCAAGCAACAACATGGGACAGCTGTTCGGCAGAGCTTGTTTTGTCGGCAGCCGCCGCGGAGTCTCCCGGAAAAGATGCACGGCTGCTGGAACAGCTGAAACGCCGGGATCGCCGGGCACTGGAACGCGTCATGAAGCGCTATACCGCCTATGTGGGCACGATCCTGCGGAACACCACCCGGGGACAGACTGCGCCGGAGGACATCGAGGAATTGACAGCGGACGTGTTCCTCGCCCTGTGGCATCACGCCCCGGAAATGCGCACGGAACATCTCACCGGCTATCTCGCCAGTATTGCACGGTCAAAGGGCTGCAACTGGCTGCGAAAACGCCAGCTGGACACCCAGCCCATTGATGATGTGGTGATCGCCGCGGACACCGATGTTTCGGCACAGGCAGAACAGACCGAACTGGCGGAGATCCTCCGGGAGGTCATGGGGCAGCTGCCGGAACGGGATCAGGAGATCCTGCTGCGCTATTACTTCTACCATCAGACCGTGGCAGAGATCGCCGGAGAGCTTCACATGAAAGAGGCGACCGTGAAAACCAGAATGCACCGGAGCAGGAAAAAACTGCGCCAGCTGTTTACAGAAAGGGGATATGGCTATGAGCAAATGGAACTTGTTTGAGATTTTTTCGCATTTGGACATGACACACGAGGATCTGCCGGAGATTCGGAAAACCGCAAGGTTCTCGCACCGTGCCGTCCGCAGCCGGGTCATGGATGCCTTGGATGCGGAGACAGAAGGCGCGCCGGCACGCCGTCACTGGAAGCTTCGCATTCCGGCGGCAATTACAGCGGCGGCGGTTCTGGTGAGCGGCAGTGCCATCACGGCTGCGGCTGCGGCAAACGGCGGCTTTGCACAGCTGATGCAGCTGGTATTCGGCAAGGACGTTTCGTATCCGTCCGCACTGGAAGAACTGTATACCGTTCCTGAAGTGGAAATGACCAACACCTGTGACAGCATCGACTGCCAGGTGCTCGGCGTGTTCGGCGATGAGCACAATGTCAACGTGGTGCTGGAGTTTTCCGGGGTGAATGGGTTCACACTGCCCAATTACACCCGGTTTCTGGGCAGCGGCGCGGCGACGATTGGCTATAACGGCGGCGAGAGCATGGAGGAAACCGTCACCTATGACGCATCGGACGGCGGACATCTGTATGTAAGGCAGCATTTCAGCGGAATGGAAAGCTATCTTTCCGGTGACGAGATCACATATGAACTGAACATTGACAAATTCCTTGTGCCCCGTGAGGACAGCGGAGAAGAGAATTTTTACTATTACCTGGGGTCTTATAATGACACCTATGACATGCGGCGCATCCGGAACTGGCTGGGCTATTCTGTGGCAGACATCAACACGCGAAAGGCGCTGTCTGCACAGGAAGAGCAGCTGGTATGGGAAAACTTTGTGCCGCTGGACGAAACGTACAGCACGGGAGAAAGTGCCGATGAAGATGCTGCTTCCCATTCTGACGAGGATACGGTCTATGTGAGCAGGAAGGATGTTCTCACCGAGGGGAGCCTGCATCTGCGCTTCCGGCTGGATTATCCCGTTGTGGAATCCGTGAAGGAGGACTTTATCTATACTGACGCGAAAAACGGAGAAGAGACGCCCATGACCATGGAACTGACACCCTGGGGCGCATCCTTTACCTGGAGCGATGAAGATCCCATGCCGGCGATGTTTGGCTATACCGGCACTAGTGTCCCCGGCTTCACCCGAAGTGCGGATTGTCTGGGCTATGCCAAGACCGGAGATCAGTCCCATCATACAAAGATCCCGGTAGAGGACAACAATCTGTTCTACAGCGCCATGAATATTTTCCAGGTCTCCTGTGAGGCAGGTTCACCGAATGACGGGCACACCACGCTGAATATCAGCTTTTTGGAGCCTGTCGATCCGCAGCAGGTGCAGGCTGTCTATGCCGGCGCAGATATCCTGATGTGGGAAAAGTAATGCTTGACATCTTTCCAATAATTTAATATACTCTATCCCAGAGAAAACGCATCTCACGGCCGTGAGGTGCGTTTTTTCATGGTTCGCCCGATGATACTTTGACACTCCCGGCAACACTGCCCTGGGGAAAACACTGTGAAACCATCCGGCGGAATCGCTCGTTGCTCTCGCCAACACTTATATGTGCGGCAATGTATCACACGAAAGGCAACTGCACCGTAGGGGCGAACATCGTTCGCCCGATGATACTTTGACGTACTTGGCAACACTGCCCTGGGGAAAACACCGTGAAACCATCCGGCGGAATCGCTCGCTGCTCTCGCTGTCCGCCTGGGGCTTGCAAACGCCCATGGTTGCCTTTTCCGGTGCTTGCTACGCAGGCTTTCTGTCTGTTGCTTGTGCAGACGGTTGACATTATTCTTTGGCGTTTGCTGCGCAATTACTCCCTTCTTTTTTTCTTTGCTAAAAAGAAAAAAAGAAGCAAAAAAAGAAAAGCTCTCGCCTACCCTTGTTTGTGCGGCAACGCATCACACGAAAGGCAGTGTTGTTTTAGCGCACGCACAACAAAAATTCCCCGGAGGGGGGAACAGGCAGCTTGCCTGCCGTAACACTGCCCTTTTCTCTCCGTTATATTGGGGGGGGTAAGGCTCAGCGGTGAGCACGCCGCTCGCCTACCCTTGTTTGTGCGGCAACGCATCACACGAAAGGCAGTGTTGTTTTAGCGCACGCACAACAAAAATTCCCCGGAGGGGGAGACAGGCGGCTGCTGCCGCCGTAACGCTGCCCTTTTCTCTCCGTTATATTGGGGGGTAAGGCTCGGCGGCGAGCACGCCGCCACGCTGCCTGGCGTATTTGACAAAAACGCAATCTTGTTGTATAATAAAACAATCACATTTTTCTGCAATTGCGGAGACAACAAAGGAGAACTGCTATGAGTACATCAACCAAAAACCGAGCCACGTTCCATTCCCGGCTGGGCTTTATCCTGGTATCTGCCGGGTGCGCCGTGGGTCTGGGCAACGTCTGGAAATTCCCGTATATCTGCGGCGAAAACGGCGGCGGCGCATTCCTTATCATTTACCTGCTGTGCCTGCTTCTACTGGGACTGCCTATCGTCATCTGTGAGTTTGCCATCGGCCGCGGCAGCCGCCGGAGTATCTCCCAGGCGCTGAATATCCTGGAACAGCCGGGCAGCCGCTGGCATATCACCAAATACGCCGGCATCGCCGGAAACTATCTGCTCATGATGTTCTATACCATGGTCGCCGGTTGGATGCTCTACTATGCGTTCCTGTATGGTTCAGGAAAGATCACGGCTGTTGCCGCGGAGGAGACCTCCGGCTTTTTCTCCCGGATGCTGGAAAATCCGGGGCTGATGATCCTCTTTGCGGCGATCGTCATCGCCCTCTGTATCGGCATCTGCGCCCTGGGACTGCAAAACGGCATCGAAAAGGTCACAAAGGTCATGATGATGCTCCTCATTGTGCTGATGCTGGTGCTCGTGGTGAATTCGCTCCGGCTGAAGGGCGCAGGCGAGGGCCTGAAATATTTCCTCGTCCCCAGCTTCTCCCGCCTGAAAGAAAACGGCTATGGCTCTGTGGCGTTCGCCGCCATGACACACGCATTCTTTACCCTGAGCGTGGGCATTGGCGCAATGGAGATCTTCGGCAGCTATCTGAAAAAGGGCCGGCGCATCACCGGCGAGGCGATCAATGTGGTGATCCTGGATACTTTCGTTGCAATTATGGCTGGTCTCATTATCATCCCGGCATGCTTTGCCTATGACGTTCAGCCGGATGCCGGCCCGTCTCTGCTGTTTATCACCCTGCCGAATGTGTTCCACCATATGGTGGGCGGACGCATCTGGGGCACCTGCTTCTTCGTGTTCATGTCCTTTGCGGCGCTTTCTACCGTTATCGCCGTGTTCGAGAACATCATCACCATGACGGTGGAACTGGGCAGCTGGACACGGAAAAAGTCTCTCCTGGTAAATCTGGTGCTGATCTTCGTGCTGTCTCTGCCGGCGATTCTGGGCTTTAATCTGCTGTCCGGCTTCCAGCCTTTCGGAGACGGCTCTTCCGTCATGGATCTGGAGGACTTTCTGGTCTCCTATAACATCCTGCCGCTTGGCTCGCTGGTGTATGTGCTGTTCTGCGTCCGGAAAAACGGCTGGGGCTGGGAAAAGTTCCTGGCAGAGGTCAACGAGGGCACCGGCCCGAAGCTGCCGGGCTGGCTGCGCGGCTATATGTCCTATGTCGTGCCTGCCCTGATCTGCCTGATCTATCTCAAGGGCTATTATGACATGTTCGCCGGAAAGGGTCTGGGAACGCTTATTGGCTGGATGGCGTTCGCGCTGGTGCTTCTGGCGGTGATCTTCTGGGTGTGCTTTTCCACGGGAAAAAAGCCTGCGGCAAAAGCGGAGACCAAAACCAAATAACGTGACCCGATTCCCGTAAAGAAAACAAAAAACCGTTCCGCCGCCGGAAAGCTCCGGTGGGCGAAACGGTTTTTCTGATTTGTATATCCTGGAAATATTACTTTCTTCTGCCGCGCTTGCTGCGGTTTGCGGTGCTCTTCGGCGCAGCGGCAGCCGGCTTTGCAGTTGTTGCGGCTGTCTTTGCTGTGGTGACCGGTTCAGTCTTTGCAGCAGCCTTTACCGGTTCTGCCTTCGGCGCTTCTGCGGTCACAGCTGCGGCAGGCTTTGTTTCTGCCTTCGGTGCTGCGGCTTTCTTCGGCGCGGTCTTTACCGGTTCTGCTTTCTTTGCAGCTGCGGTTGTAGCTTTCGGAGTCTCTGCCTTCTTCGGCGCAGCCTTGGCAGCGGCTTTCTTTGCCGGAGCCTTTGCCTTCGGTGCAGCAGCCTTTTTCGGCTTCGGCAGAGTCGCGAGGATCTCACGGAATGCAGCGACCTTGTCCCATTCGCCGTCCATGGTCAGTGCCGCGGTCTCTGCGCAGCGCAGCGCATCCAGCAGTTCTGCGGCATCTGCCGAAACCAGAACATCGTGTCCCTTGTAGTCATACGGCGCAATGGTCAGATCGTCGCTGTCTGCGCTGACCTCTGCATAAAATGCACCGCAGCCGTCACCGGATACATCGAACTGTACTGCCAGATGTGTCTGCGCACCCTTTGCGCTTGCTGCATTCAGCAGTGCCTGAGCTTCTTTGAACATTTCTTCAAAAGTCATTTTTGTCATTCCTTTCGTCACCTCCGGCAGAAATACGCCGGGATTTCGTATGCTTTTCTTATCTATTATAGGCGTAATTTCGCGAAATGTCAAGAAGAATGCAGATAAAGCATGAAAAATAAGCAAATATATTGCATGAAGAGAAAAAGCGGGACTTCAAATTTGTGCAGTTTCACGAAAGAAAAAGCCTTGACAAGCCGAAGAAAATGGAGTATACTTGTAAAGCAGATTACTTTTACAGGCAGGAGGCGGCATGGATATGTCCAAGGACTTGAAGTTTGCCATGCTGCTGGACTGCTATGGTGAATTTCTGACACCCCATCAGTACCGGCTTACAGAGCTGTACTATTGTGCAGATCTGTCGCTGAGCGAGATCGCCGAGATCGTCGGGATCACCCGTCAGGGCGTCCGGGACGGCATCAAGCGCGGCGAGCAGATCCTGCTGGAGATGGAAGAAAAGCTGCAGTTTGCGGCAAGGCTCAGTGCGTTTCGGGAGAACTACGGCGCGATCGCAGCATCGCTCCGGGAGATCCAGGCGCAGACAGCAGATGTTCCGGCGGTGCAGAACGCCTGCCGGAAGGCAATGGAAGCGGTGCACCACGGACTGGAACTGCTTTGAGAGGAGGAGATCATATGGCATTTGAAGGACTGTCGGGAAAGCTGAACCAGGTGTTCAAAAAGCTGAAATCCCACGGAAAGCTGACGGAGAGCGATGTCAAGGAGGCAATGCGTGAAGTGCGCATGGCGCTGTTGGAGGCGGATGTCAGCTATAAGGTCGTCAAGGATTTTGTCAAAAAGGTCTCTGAGCGCGCCGTGGGCGAAGAAGTGCTCACCAGCCTCACGCCGGCACAGCAGGTCATCAAGATCGTTAACGAAGAGCTGTGCAACCTCATGGGCAATGAAAATGCCCGGATCCAGTTCCCGTCCAAGCCGCCGTGCGTCATTATGATGTGCGGTCTCCAGGGCTCCGGTAAGACGACTCACTCTGCAAAGCTGGCGAAGATGCTGAAAAAGGAAGGGCACTTTCCGCTGCTGGTGGCGTGCGATATCTACCGCCCGGCGGCGATCAATCAGTTGCAGGTGGTGGGCGAGCGCGCCGGGGTCAAGGTCTTTGAGATGGGACAGATCGACCCGCGGATCATCGCCAAGGAAGCGCTGAAATTCGCCAAGGATCACGGCAATGACGTGGTGATCCTGGACACCGCCGGCCGTCTGCACATCGACACCGAGCTGATGGATGAGCTGAAGGATCTGAAAGAACTGACCAACCCCAACGAGATCATGCTGGTGGTAGACGCCATGACCGGTCAGGATGCCGTCAATGTGGCAAAGGCGTTTGACGACGCCCTGGGCATTGACAGCGTGCTGATGTCCAAGCTGGACTCCGACACTCGCGGCGGTGCGGCGCTGTCCGTGCTGGCGGTCACCGGCAAGCCCATCAAGTATGTGGGTATGGGCGAAAAGCTGGATGAGTTCGAGCAGTTCCATCCCCAGCGGATGGCTTCCCGTATCCTGGGCATGGGCGATATGCTGACGCTGATCGAAAAGGCGGAGAGCACCATCAGCCAGAAGGATGCCGAGAAGATGGCGAAAAAGTTCGAGGAAAACCGGTTCGATATGGACGATCTCCTGGAACAGCTGCGCCAGATCCAGAAGATGGGCTCGCTCAAGTCCATTATCGGCATGCTCCCCGGCGTGGGCAGCAAGCTGAAAGATGCAGACATCGACGAGCGGCAGTTTGTGCGCATTGAGGCGATGATTACATCTATGACCAGGGCGGAGCGCGCAAAGCCCTCGATCATCAACCCGTCCCGCAAGCGGCGTATCGCTGCCGGAAGCGGCACAAAGGTGGAGGACGTGAACCGTCTGCTGAAACAGTTCGACCAGATGCAGAAGATGATGAAGCAGCTGGGCGGAAAATCCGGCAAGGGCGGAAAGATGAACCGCCGCGCCATGAAGCGTCTGGCAAATATGAGTCCGGAACAGCTTCAGAATATGCAGGGCGGCATCCCGGGCGTTCCGCCGGGGCTGATGCCGCCGAAGAAGTGAGAAATCCCGCAGGAAACTGCTGGAGATAGATTTGACATTCGTCAAGAAAAATACATGGAGGTAAATTCAAATGGCAGTAAAGATCAGACTGAGAAGAATGGGCGCAAAGAAGGCTCCGTTCTATCGTATTGTTGTTGCTGACGAGCGTTATCCGAGAGACGGCCGCTTCATCGAAGAGATCGGTTACTACGATCCGACCAAGGAGCCGACTGTTGTAAGCCTGGACGCTGACAAGGCAAAGACCTGGCTGAAGAACGGCGCACAGCCGACTGATACCGTTAAGGTGATCCTGAAGAAGGAAGGCGTACTCTAAGTTTATCTTGGAGCATAAGCCGAGTGCGGGGTCGTTCTGCAAAGGCAGAACGGGATTGCTCCGCCGGTGAGCCGTATCGGCATGCTGCATACGGCTGACCAGTGGAGCAATCATGACCATGAAGGAGGAAAGATCATGCAGGAACTGTTGAAAGTGATCGTTGCCGGCCTGGTAGAAGATCCGACCGCGATCCAGATCACAGAGGATGCACCCAATGAAGAGGGTGTGATCGTTTATCATTTGCACGTCGCACCGGATGATACCGGACGCGTCATCGGCAAGCAGGGACGTATCGCAAAGGCGATCCGCGTGATCATGCGCGCCGGTGCAGCAAAGAACGATCAGAAGATCGCAGTCGAGATCGACTGAGAAACAGCGGCAAACACCCATACAGGCGGACAGAAATGTTCGCCTGTTCTTGTATATGGGAAACACTGCTTTGTGCAGTTTCCTATGGAGAAAGGACTGTCCATGAAACAATACTTGGAAATCGGAAAGATCGTCAACGTCCACGGGCTGCGCGGCGATGTAAAGGTCGTGCCGTGGTGCGATGACCCGGAATTTTTGTGCGAATTTGACACCCTGTATCTGGGCAAGGCGCAAAAGCCGGTGACCGTGACCGCCGCCCGGCTGCAAAAGGGCAATGTGCTGCTGCACCTGGAAGGCGTGGACACCGCAGAAGCGGCAGAAGCGCTGCGCAATCAGGTGCTGTACATGGATCGGGACGAAGTGGAGCTGGAAGAGGGCGTGTACTTCATCCAGGATCTCATCGGGCTGGAGGTGCTGGACGCGGATACCGGAAAAAGCTACGGCAAGCTGTCCGATGTCATGCAGACCGGCGCAAACGATGTGTACGAGATCAAGGACGAGACCGGAAAGACCGTGCTGATCCCTGCCATTTCCGATGTGGTGCAGGAGACCGACCTGGACGGCGGCATCATGCGCATCCGTCCGTTGGAGGGCTTGTTCGATGCAGATTGAGATTGCGACCCTGTTCCCGGAAATGTGTGAAGCGGTGCTGTCCGAGAGCATCATTGGCAGAGCCAGAAAGGCAGGGTATATCTCCGTGCGCTGCTGGAATATCCGGGACTATACCCTGGACAAGCACCGCCGGGTGGATGATGTGCCCTATGGCGGCGGCAGAGGCATGGTCATGCAGGCAGATCCCATTTACCGCTGCTATGAGGCGGTGTGCGCGGACATCGGCGCAAAGCCCCATGTGATCTATATGTCACCCAAGGGCAAGGTGCTGGATCAGCAGCGCGCACTGGAATTATCCGTGATGCCGCATATTTTTGTGCTTTGTGGGCATTATGAAGGTGTAGATCAGCGCATTTTGGACGAGATCGCGGACGAGGAGATCTCCATCGGGGACTATGTGCTCACCGGCGGAGAACTGCCGGCGCTGGTGCTGACTGATACCATTGCACGGATGGTGCCCGGTGTTCTGCCGGAGGATCTCTGCTTTGAGGACGAGAGCCATTTCGGCGGCCTGCTGGAATACCCTCAGTATACCCGTCCGGCGGTGTGGCATGACCGCGAGGTGCCGCCGGTGCTGCTCACCGGACACCATAAAAACATCGCAGAATGGCGGAATGCACAGAGCATCGAGGAGACAAAAAACAAGCGTCCCGACCTTTATGCAAGCTATTTGGACAAAAAATAACTGTTTCTCTTGTGGGATTTGAACAAAATGTGCGCTTCTCAAAATTGCGGAAAATGAGATTTTGACATTGTTGTCATGTTTCACAAAGATTGAAACAAAAAGACGGAACGGTTATAACAACTCGTAGAAAATTCCGGAAAATCGCCCATTTCTTGCAAAAAATACGTTGACGTTCTCCGGAAAAAACGGTATAATGATAGCATAGCAGGGAAGAGGAATGCACAGATCGTTCTCCGGAAAACGAGAACAGCAAAGCTTCTTCAAATCAGCGTATGCTGCACGAAAGTGCGGGATCATAAGGATGGGAGAGTTTTTATCATGTTTGTAAAAGAAGTAACTGTACAGAATCAGGTTGGTCTGCACGCAAGACCGGCTACATTTTTCATTCAGCGCGCAAACGAGTTCAAGTCCTCGATCTGGATTGAAAAGGAAGAGCGCCGTGTAAACGCAAAGAGCCTGCTGGGTATCCTGTCTCTGGGTATCGTCGGCGGCACAGATATCAAGATCATTGCAGACGGTTCTGACGAGCAGATCGCAGTAAACTCTCTGGTTGATCTGGTAGAGAGCGGCTTCAGCGACTAATTCGCTGCGGTTTCAACAAGAGAACCTCACGGGGGAGACGAGTCCGCCGTGAGGTTTTTTGTTTTCGCCGGTGTGCACATTGTGTGACTTTGCGGCAGTGTATCAGCTGCCGTTCAGTCCATAGCGCACCATGTTTTCACAGAAGATGCCATAGCCCCGTGTGGGGTCGTCCACAAAGACATGGGTCACAGCGCCCACCAGCTTGCCGTTTTGGAGGATAGGGCTGCCGCTCATGCCCTGGACAATGCCGCCGGTGATCTCCAACAGCTCCGGATCGGTGACGCAGACGGTCATGTTTCGGGTGCTGTCGGTGCCGCTGTAGTCGATCTCCTCCAGGGTGATGTCATATGCCCGGGGCGTTTCGCCGGAGACGGTGCAGAGGATCTGCGCCGGGCCGGTCTCGATCTCCTGTTTCAGCGCCATGGGGACGGCGTCCTCGCCGGAGGGATCGTGATACAGCGTCCCGAACACGCCGCAGCGGTTGTTGCAGAGCAGGCTGCCCATGGCGGCATCCTCAGAAAAGCTGCCCTGGAGCATGCCGGGGCTGCCGGAAACGCCCTTTACCACCTGTGAAATGGAAACAGCGGCGGCTTCGCCCGAACCAAAGGGGAGAATGTCTCCGGTGTCGGCATCACAGATGGGATGTCCCAGACCGCCGAAGCTTCCGGTCTCCGGGTCATAGAATGTGATCGTTCCGATGCCGGCGCTGCTGTCCCGTACCCAGATGCCGGCTTCATAGCGGCAGTCGTCCTCGGCATATGCCGGTGTCAGCGTGACAGTGCAGTCAGTGCCGTCACGGGTGAGGGTGACTTCTACCGGCGCGCCGTCAGAAGCCGCCATGGCATCCTGAAGCGACTGGTTGGAGTCCACTGCCTGTCCGTCCACCGAGCGAATGAGGTCGCCGGTCTGGATGCCGGCTTCCTGTGCCGGACAGCGCTTTCCGGCGGCGGTCTCGACGCGCTCCATGCCAACGACCATTGCGCCGTCCATGCGGAGCTTGATGCCGAAGGGTTCGCCGCAGGGCACCAGCATGGGCGTGTCGATCTCCTGAACTTCGACTTCCTTGACGGGGATCACGCCGAAGAGCCGGAGCGAGGTGGTCTCGGCATCTGCGGAGGCGGCAGCCGCCTGGACGGTGTGGGCAGTGGGCACTGCGGCAATGTGCAGGGCGGTGTCTACTTCCAGTGTGCTGCCGGTCTGGACATAATAACTGTCGGGGAGCTGCCAGGCATAGTATGCCGCAGTTCCGTAAAGCTGTAACAGCACGGCAGCACCGAGCGCCGCCGTGCACTTCATCCATCGTATCATTTTTGGTATCCTGCCTTTCTGATGCGGTACAGCGCGGTGCTGTACCGGCACATGTTCCCATCGCATGCGCTTGTTTTTGCTGTTCCGTATCTATCCTATGCGGTGCGGCGATACTTATCAGCGACAATGCAAGGAAAAAATACTGACATTCCATAATTTCAAAAAATTTGAAAAATGTAAGGAGAGATCGCCATGAAAAATCAAACCGCGCCGTCTGCGCCCATCCCCACCGCCGCGCAGATCAAAAGGCGGCGCGTCCGCCGGGTGTGCAGCGTGCTCTTGCGGGTGCTGCTGGTGCTGTCCACCATCCTGTTCACCTGGATCACCTGCTGGGGCTGCGGTCTGGGCTGGATCGACCGCGCCAGAGCAGGCAGCAACTGGCCCATGGAATTTGTGGGCTATGGACAGATGATGCTGGTCGGTTCAGGACTGATGACCGTGGGCGCGGTGCTTGTCCTGCTGCGCCGGAAGAACTGGCTCAACTGGGCAGCGGCAGGCTGTGCCGCCGCCGGACTGCTGCTGTGCCTGCTGTCGCTGTATCATGTGACAGCCTATGCAGAGGAGCACTCCTTTTATAGTCAGCTGATGCAGATGCCGGCGGCGACTTTATACCGCATCCAGATCCTGCCGGTGCTGCTGCCCTTTGTCTGCACTGTGCTGCTGGGGCTGA
This sequence comes from Ruminococcus bromii, assembly GCA_963590855.1. Taxonomy (GTDB): domain Bacteria; phylum Bacillota; class Clostridia; order Oscillospirales; family Ruminococcaceae; genus Ruminococcus_C. The sequence goes on along the minus strand of CAVAQT010000009.1, from coordinate 12,552 downwards.
TGCAGTTCTTTTCGCCGGAAGCCGCACAGCGCCGCCGGGAGAGAAAATAACCGGAAAACCAGAAATTTCCGCCGGTCTGCCGTGCGGGAGACCTCCGCTCTGTGTTTTACACAGATTTTACAAAGAAAATTTCTTTTTCGACAGGATTCAGTCTTGCAGTTCCCCATGGAATGTGGTAAAATTATAGGGTAGAACAAAAAAACAGGAGGTAACAAGATGGACAACAAAAAAATAAAAGTCCTGATCGGAGACGACAGCGCAGAATACGGCATCACCTGTGCCAACGAGCTGCGCGCGCTCGGTCTCTACGTCGTGACGCGGCGAAAAGACGGCAAGGTCATTCTGGATGCGATCCGGAATGACACACCGGACGTTGTTGTGATGGACGCTGTCCTGCCGGGCATGGATGCCATAGAGATCCTTGAGAAATCTCAGACATTCGAGAACGCACCGGCATTTATCATCACATCGTCCTATGAGAACACCTTTATTGAACGTCAGGTCATGGAAAAAGGCGCAGCCTATTTCATGCTGAAACCCTTTCACATCTCCTCTCTGGGGAACCGGATCACGGAACTCGCAGAACGGGGCATGCCCACACCGAAGAACTCTGCCCACAGAAATATGGAGGTTGTGGTGACAGAGATGATCCATCAGCTGGGCGTGCCGGCACACATCAAGGGCTATCATTACCTGCGGGCGGCGATCCTGGCATCCATCGAGAACCAGGCGCTTTTGGAGAGCGTGACCAAGATGCTCTATCCTACAGTTGCAAAACAATTCGATACCACCTCTTCCCGGGTGGAACGCGCCATTCGCCATGCCATCGAGATCGCATGGGACAGAGGCGATCTGGATACCATCAATTCCTTTTTCGGCTATACGGTGAATAACTGCAAGGGAAAACCCACCAACTCGGAATTTATCGCACTGCTTACCGATAAGCTGCGGCTGCAGTACGGCAGAACCGGTATGCAGCGCCACGCCTGAGCGAAAAGCATTTTGTAAAAAAATTCATCTTCTCTGTGCAAAATCTTCTTACAGTCTGCATCTGTTTTGTGGTACAATAATGGATGGACTTGTATCTCTGAGGCATAGATGCGCGCCATGTGCGCATATGCTTCTGCATACAGGTTCTATCCCTGCGTTCCCTCTGCGGTGCCTGTCTTGCAGAGGGACATAGTATTATCTTATGCGAAAGGATCAGATTTTATGACTGACGGAGAAATGATTTTTAAAAAAATGGCGCTCAGCGATCTGCAGTGCAACCCTTTTGACATGATCGGAAAGACCTGGTACTTACTCACTTCCGGTACGCCGGAGGATTATAACACCATGACCGCCTCCTGGGGCGCGATGGGTGAGATCTGGGGTGCGCCCTCTTTCCACTGTGTGGTAAGAACCAACCGGCATACCCTGAAGTATCTGGATGAGAACGATTTGTTCTCTGCATCGTTTTTTGACCCCGGCTATAAGCCGGCGCTCCAATTCTGCGGCACACATTCTGGCCGGGACTGCGATAAGGCAAAAGAAACCGGATTGCGGCCCGTTCTCCTGGACGGAACAACTGCGTTTGCACAGGCGCGCCGTGTGCTGATCTGCCGGAAGCGCTATACGGCAATGATGCAGAAAGACGGCTTTGTACAGCCGGAGACATATGAAAAATGGTACGGCACGGACCTGATGCACCGGGAATTCGTGGGCGAAGTACTGGCATATTATGAAAGAATGCTGTAAGCGATTCTGATACAAAAAGCCTCTGTCTGTGGACAGGGGCTTTTTTGTGTCTGGGGATACTGGGGCGAAACCTGCATTTTTTTCACGAAAGCACGATAATATACATAAAACAATGCATAATATGCGTGATTTGTTGCAAAAGGGAAAAAAATCCGTATATTTATGCAAAAACGCTTGACAACGCCGGAAAAAGGTGTATAATAAAAGACAAGAGCATTTGCGACGAGCCGATTGGACGGACAGATGTGATAAATTACGCTGATGGAGGAGTTTGCATCATGGCAAAGGCAAAAAAGGACATTAAGAAAGTCGTTCTGGCATATTCCGGCGGTCTGGATACTTCGATTATCATTCCGTGGCTGAAAGAAAACTATAACAACTGCGAGGTTATCGCAGTTTCCGCAGACGTAGGACAGGGCACAGAGCTGGACGGTCTGGAAGAAAAGGCAATCAAGACCGGCGCTTCCAAGCTGATCGTACTGGATCTGAAAAAGACCTTCGTAGAGGATTACATCTTCCCGACTGTACAGGCTGGCGCAGTATATGAGAACCGTTACCTGCTGGGGACTTCTTTCGCACGCCCGATCATCGGTAAGGAACTGGCACGGATCGCGCTGGAAGAGGGCGCAGATGCCATCTGCCACGGCGCAACCGGCAAGGGCAACGACCAGGTTCGTTTCGAGCTGGCAATCAAGGCATACGCTCCGGATATGGCGATCATCGCTCCGTGGAGAGAATGGACCATCAAGAGCCGTGACGAAGAGATCGACTATGCAGAAGCACACAACATTCCGCTGAAGATCAACCGTGAGACCAACTACTCCAAGGATAAGAACCTGTGGCATCTGTCCCATGAGGGTCTGGATCTGGAAGATCCGGCAAACGAGCCGCAGTATGAGAAGGAAGGCTTCCTGGAACTGGGCGTTTCTCCGATCCAGGCTCCGGACAAGCCCACTTATGTGACCATTCACTTTGAAAAGGGTATCCCGACTGCCATCGACGGCAAGGAACTGGGCGCAGTAGAACTGGTAGAAAAGCTGAACGAACTGGGCGGCGCAAACGGCATCGGTCTGGCTGACCTGGTAGAAAACCGTCTGGTCGGCATGAAGTCCAGAGGCGTTTATGAGACTCCGGGCGGCACCATTCTGTACCACGCACACGACGTGCTGGAGACCATCACCCTGGACAAGGAAACTGCAAGAACCAAGCAGTATCTGAGCATCAAGTTCGCTGACATCGTATACAACGGTCAGTGGTACACTCCGCTGCGGGAAGCACTGACTGCTTTCGTAAACGAGACCCAGAAGACTGTTACCGGTGATGTCAAGCTGAAGCTGTACAAGGGCAACATCATCAATGCCGGCGTAACTTCTCCGTACACCCTGTATGATGAAGAAGTTGCAACCTTCGATGCAGAAGATGTTTACAACCAGAAGGACGCAGAGGGCTTTATCAACCTGTTCGGTCTGCCGATCCATGTAAAGGCTGTGCTGGATCAGAAGCGGAACAACAAGTAAGCCAATCAGCGAAAATAAAAACCGGTGATTTTGCCGGAGGCAAAAGGCGGCGTTCAGTCGCCTTTTGTTGTTGTGAGGCGTGTATGAAACGGAAAAGCAAAGCAACGGCAGAGCCGACACTGGTCTTTTACAAAAAAGCAACATGGAAAATGATGGCTTTTCGCCGCCGGCGTGAGAAGATCATGGTAGCAGTTTCTGTGCTGCTGCTTTGTGTGCTTACCATTTTTGGCTGGGCTGCTGTCGGCATTGGCGTTATGTGCGGTGCCTTACACGCCCTCTATAAAGAGAAAAAGAAAGCTGTACCGTGCAGCCTGAGGTTGTCACCCTCCGGCATTTGTTATGGCATTTGTTATTGGGATCGAGAGAGATTCGAGTCGTTTTCCTGGCAGGAGATACAGCGGATCCAGCTGTACTGCACACATTACGGAAACCGGAATATGATATCTTTGCAGATCTGCGTGAAAAAAGATCATGCAGAACCCGAGCGGCGTACGCTTTTGTTTGACGATATGGAACCGCTGGAAGAAAAATACAGGCTGGCACAGCAGTGGATCGCACACTATCATCCGCACACGGAATATACAGAATCAGAAAAGGACGGATAAAATTATGGCACTTTGGGCAGGAAGATTTTCCAAAGAGATCGACGCAGGCGTAAATGCGTTCAACTCCTCTATCGCATTTGATGCACGGATGTACCGGCATGACATTCAGGGCAGCATTGCTCACGCCACCATGCTGGGTGACTGCGGCATCATCTCCAAGGAGGACAGCAAGACCATTATCGAGGGGCTGACTGCCATTCTGGCAGATCTGGACAGCGGCAAGCTGGAATTTGACCCCAATGCAGAAGATATTCACATGTTCGTGGAGGCAGAGCTGACCAAGCGCTATGGTGATGTGGGCAAGCGTCTGCACACCTCCCGTTCCAGAAATGACCAGGTGGCATTGGATCTCCGTCTGTATCTCCGGGACGAGATCAAAGAGGTGCGCGGACTGGTGGAAAAACTGTGCGTGGTACTGGTGAAGCTGGCGGAACAGCACACCGAGACCGTACTGCCGGGCTATACCCATTTGCAGCGCGCCCAGCCGGTGACCTTTGCGCACCATCTGCTGGCATATGTGCAGATGCTGCTTCGTGACCTGGGCAGACTGGACGACACCGCAAAGCGCATGAACGAATGCCCCCTGGGCAGCGGCGCGCTGGCAGGCACGACCTATCACATCGACCGGGAAGAGACCGCATCCCTGCTGGGATTCGATGCGCCCATGGCAAACAGCCTGGACGGTGTTTCTGACCGTGACTACTGCATCGAACTGGCAAACACCCTTTCCATCATCATGATGCACCTGTCCCGGTTCTCTGAGGAGATCATTCTGTGGTGCTCCTGGGAATTCAAGTTCATTGAACTGGACGACGCCTTTGCAACCGGTTCGTCCATCATGCCCCAGAAGAAAAATCCGGATATTACCGAGCTGATCCGCGGCAAGACTGCCAGAGTGTACGGCGATCTCCAGACCCTGCTGACTATGATGAAGGGTCTGCCGCTGGCATACAACAAGGATATGCAGGAGGACAAGGAAGCGATCTTCGACGCAGTGGACAACGTGAAGCTGTGCCTGGAGACCTTTACCCCCATGCTGGAGACCATGCGCGTGCTGAAGGACAACATGCGTGCTGCTGCGGCAAAGGGATTTATCAACGCCACCGACTGTGCAGACTATCTGGTCAAGAAGGGGCTGCCGTTCCGGGATGCCTATAAGATCTCCGGCACACTGGTAGCGGAGTGCATTGCAAAGGGTCTGACCCTGGAGACACTGCCGCTGGAGGAATATCAGAAGATGACACCGCTGTTCACAGAGGATGTCTATGACGCCATCAGCCTGGAGACCTGTGTCCGCGGCAGAGTGTCCCAGGGCGGCCCGTCCCCGAAGGCTGTGGCGGAGCAGCTGAAACTGGTCAAGGCGAAACTGGGTCTGGCATGAAAAAGCGGCAGATGAAGTTTATTCTGGCGCTGTGCTCGGCGGCGGTGGTGCTCTGGATCGGCGGAGAGATCCTGTTGGGTCTGGTGCTGGATCTGGGGCTGACGGTGTCCCGGATCTGGGCGATCGCCATTATCGTGCTGACCTGTGCCTTTAGTCTGTGGAAGTGTCCGCGGGAATAGGAGAAATTATGAGAAAATGGATCGGGATCCTGATGGCGGTCGGGTTCTGCCTTTGCGCTGGCTGCGGCAGGACGGCTTCGCCTGAAGCTTCGGAAACGGCGACATCGTCCGCAGTGACAACGGCAAAGGTACAACTGGATGCGGTGCAGACAACTGCTGCTGTGCAGGAGGACGATGCCGCGGCAGTGACGACCAAGAAGAAGGCTGTGGATGCGCCGAACGGGAAAAAGCTGACGGCGGTGACTCCAAAGCAAACGCTGGATGCTGTGGAAAAGCAGGAGATCACAACTGTGGAAACGCAGAGTACGACTGCCATAGAAATGGTATACTATAGTGCAACTGGCTCTTATTGGCATCTATCGGAGGAATGCGCCGAAGAGGATTATGTCCACGTTGTGTACAATATGCAGGGAGAGACAATGCCTGCACCGAAGCCACGCATAACAAAATCGCCGAAAACAATGATCGTCGGTGGAAAAACGCCCTGCCCGAATTGTGCGGCAGGGGAATGAGGTGGAAAAATGGCTGTAAAAGTATTTATTGACGGACAGGCCGGTACGACTGGTCTGCGTATCCATGAGCGTCTGGCAGACCGGAAGGATCTGACCATGATCGCCTTGACAGAAGAGACCCGGAAAGACCCGGAGGCAAGACGCGCCGCCATTCTGGAAAGCGACGTGACATTCCTGTGTCTGCCGGACGATGCCGCAAGAGAAGCTGTGGCACTGGCAGGGGATGCGGATGTGCGCATCATTGATGCGTCTACAGCGCACCGCACCAATCCGGACTGGGCATACGGCTTTCCGGAGCTGTCCCCGGCGCACCGGGAGAAGATCCGCACCTCCAACCGTGTGGCAGTGCCGGGCTGCTATGCCAGCGGCTTTGCGTCTCTGGTATATCCCATGGTACACAGCGGACTGCTGCCCAAGGACTATCCGGTGCAGTGCTTCGCCATGTCCGGCTACAGCGGCGGCGGCAAGAAGATGATCGCCGAGATCGAATCTCCCGACCGTGCACCGGAGCTGTACAGCCCGCGCTTTTACGGCCTGGCAAACAACCACAAGCATCTGCCGGAGATGCAGAAGATCTCCGGTCTGGAAAAGAAGCCCATGTTCACCCCCATTGTGGACGATTATTATAACGGCATGGTAGTCTGTATGCCCATCCAGGCGGCAGTCTCCGGCTTCTCCCTGGAACCGGAACGGGTGCAGGAAATGCTGGAACGCCACTATGCCGGCTCCAACTTCGTCCATGTCCAGCCCCTGAAAACACCGGCAGAAATGACAGCCACCAAGCTGAGCTGCAATGACCTGCGGGATACCAACCAGATGGAAATTTTCGTGTTCGGTGATGCAGAGCAGATCTTGCTGTGCTCCCGTCTGGACAATCTGGGCAAGGGCGCATCCGGTGCAGCGGTACAGTGCATGAACATTATGCTGGGACTGGATGAGACTGTAGGATTGCTGTAAAATAAGCAGAAGTACACTGCCCTTTTTGAATTCTGCCAATCAGCAGAGCGGCATAGCAGGGGACGATGCCCACATCGTCCCGCCTGTCGGCTTTGTACAATGCTGCCTTGAAAAAGAGAAATCGAAATCAATCAGAGAGGAGTCATACCTCATGGAAAAAGTAGCAATGGAAGGCTATACCTTCGTGGACGGCGGCGTTTGTGCCGCAAAGGGATTCCGTGCCGGCGGCGTATACTGCGGCATCAAGGACAACCCGGACAAGAAAAATGACCTCATGGTGGTTGCGGCGGATGCCATGTGCAATGCGGCGGCTGTTTATACCCAGAATAAGGTCAAGGGTGCGCCGGTGCTGGTGATGAAAAAACACCTGAAAGCCACCTGCGGCAAGACCATCGCCGTTGTGGCAAACTCCAAGAACGCCAACACCTGCAATGCAGACGGCGAGGAAAAGGCGGAGACCATGTGCGCGCTGACCGCCAGAGAACTGGGTGTCAAGCCGGAAGAGATCCTGGTCATGTCTACCGGTGTCATCGGACAGATCCTGCCCATCGAGCCGATCCAGGGTGCTCTGCCGGCGCTGTGCAGAAGCCTGAAGGCCAGTGCTGAGGGCGCACACGAGGCGGCTGTGGCAATTATGACCACCGATACCTTCGCCAAGGAGATCGCTGTGGAATTTTCGCTGGGCGGCGTGACTTGTCACCTGGGCGGCATGGCAAAGGGCAGCGGCATGATCCACCCGAACATGGCGACCACTTTGAACTGCATCACCACCGACGCGGCTGTGCCGGCAGAACTGCTGCAAAAGGCACTGTCCGACGTGGTAAAGGTGACCTATAACTGTCTGTCTGTGGACGGCGACCAGTCCACCAACGACACCTGTCTGCTCATGGCGTCCGGCGCGGCAGGAAATCCGGAAGTTGCGGCAGATTCTGCGGAATATACCGTGTTCCGGAACGCGTTGTACTGCGTTATGATGAATCTGACCCGGATGCTGGCGTATGACGGCGAGGGTGCGACCAAGCTGCTGGAGTGCAAGGTCTCCGGCGCAAAGGATCTGGACACTGCCATTGCGGTGGCAAAGAGCGTGGTTTGCTCGCCGCTGCTGAAATGCGCCATGTTCGGCGCAGATGCCAACTGGGGACGCGTGCTGTGCGCGGTGGGCTATGCCCCGGCAGAGTTCGACATCAACCAGGTGGCTGTGACACTGGCATCCCGTGCCGGTTCTGTGGATGTGTGCAAAAACGGCGCAGGCATCGAGTTTTCCGAGGACATCGCCAAGACTGTCCTGCTGGAGGACGAGATCGAGATCCTGGTGTCCATCGGTGACGGCCCGGCAGCAGCAACGGCGTGGGGCTGCGACCTGACCTATGACTATGTAAAAATCAACGGTGACTATCGTTCTTAAGAGAGGCTTTCAAAAATGGGAGAGATATTGAACAATGTGCGGGCGCAGGTGCTGGTGGATGCCCTGCCCTACATTCAGAAGTACAACAACAAAATTCTGGTGGTCAAGTACGGCGGAAACGCCATGACCAACAACAAACTGAAACAGGCGGTTATGGACGACATCGTGCTGCTGTCCCTGGTCGGCGTCAAGGTCGTCCTGGTGCACGGCGGCGGCCCGGAGATCAGCGACATGCTCAAGCGGCTGAACATCGAATCCAAGTTTATCGGCGGTCTGCGGTACACCGATGAGGCGGCTGTGGATGTGGTAAAGATGGTGCTGTCCGGCAAGGTGAACAAGGAATTGGTCAGCCTTCTGACACGGACACGGGGCAAGGCACTGGGTCTGTGCGGCATCGACGGCCATATGCTGACCGCAGAGCGCAAGCTTGGCCCTAACGGCGAAGATCTGGGCTTTGTGGGCGATATCGTGAAGGTCAATGAGCAGCCCATTCTGGATGCCCTGGACAACGGCTATATCCCGGTCATCGCTACGGTGGCGACGGACGACTTCGGCCAGGCGTACAACGTCAACGCCGATACAGCGGCGGCGCGCATCGCGGCGCAGCTTCGGGCGGAAAACCTGATTCTCATGACCGACATTGCCGGACTGCTCCGGGACAAGGACGACCCGTCCACCCTGATCCCGTTTGTCAATGTCAGCGAAGTGCCGTTCCTCAAGCGCAAGGGCATCATCTCCGGCGGCATGATCCCGAAGATCGACTGCTGTGTAGAAGCAGTGCGCCGGGGCGTGAAAAAGACTGCCATCATTGACGGCAGAATCCCGCACTCTATCCTGATCGAAACCCTGTCCAATGAGGGCATTGGTACGCAGTTCCGGTAATTTGCTTTTTACATATAGGAGGTCATGAAAATGACAACACAAGAACAAATGAACCAGTCCGTCATGGGAACATACGGACGGTTTCCGGTGGTCATCGACCACGGCGCAGGGGAATCCTGTGCAGATGAAAACGGAAAGACCTACATCGACTTCGGCAGCGGCATCGGCACGACTTCGCTGGGCTACTGCAACGAGGCGTGGACAGAGGCGGTCTGCAAGCAGGTCAAGACCATGCAGCACACCTCGAACCTGTACTACACCAAGGTACAGGCGGACTTCGCCCAGAAGCTGTGCCAGACCGCAGGCTATGAAAAGGTGTTCTTCTGCAACAGCGGCGCAGAGGCAAACGAATGCGCCATCAAGCTGGCGCGGAAGTACAGCTTTGACAAGTACGGCGCAGGGCGGCACAAGATCCTGACTCTGGTGAACTCGTTCCACGGCAGAACCCTCTGCACCCTGTCTGCAACGGGACAGGACGTGTTCCACAACTATTTCTTCCCGTTCGTGGAGGGCTTCGACTATGTAACTGCAAACGATATCGCCGACCTGGAAGCCAAGCTGGACGATACCGTCTGCGCTGTTATGCTGGAATATATCCAGGGCGAAGGCGGCGTGAATGCCCTGGAGCAGGCGTTTGTGGATGCTGTCTTTGAAAAGTGCGCCGCAAAGGACGTGCTGGTCATTGCGGACGAGGTGCAGACCGGTGTCGGCAGAACTGGTACGTTCCTCGCAGGGGAACAGTTCGGCCATCACGCCGATGTGACGACTCTGGCAAAGGGCATTGCAGGTGGTCTGCCCATGGGCGCTTGTCTCGCCAGTGAAAAGTGCGCCGGCGTACTGGACAAAGGCTCGCACGGCTCGACCTTCGGCGGCAATCCGGTCTGCTGTGCCGGCGGTCTGGCGGTGCTGAACACGGTGACAGCGCCGGGATTTCTGGACGAGGTAAAGCGCAAGGCGGCGCTGCTCCGGGAGAAGCTGGCACAGCTGCCGGGCGTGGAGAGCGTCAGCGGTCTGGGGCTTATGATCGGCATTGCCCTCAAGGACAAGAAAGCCATCGACGTGGCAAATGCCGCATTGGAAGAGGGTCTGCTGGTGCTGACGGCAAAGACCAAGGTGCGTCTGCTGCCGCCGCTCACCATCACAGACGAGGAGATCGAAAAGGGCGTTGCCATTCTGGCGGACGTTCTGTCGAAATAAATGGAGGAGTTTTACTATGAAGCACTTACTGAAAATGCTCGACCTGAGCACCGAAGAGATCATTGAGATCCTGGATCTTGCCGATCAGCTGAAATATGAGCTGAAGCACGGCATTCCCCATCCCCATCTGAAGGGCAAGTCTCTGGGCATGATCTTCCAGAAGGCATCCACCCGTACCCGTGTTTCCTTTGAGACCGGTATGTATCAGCTGGGCGGCCATCCGCTGTTCCTGTCTGCAAATGATCTGCAGATCGGCAGAGGCGAGCCGGTGCAGGATACTGCCCGTGTGCTGTCCCGCTATCTGGACGGCATCATGATCCGTACCTTTGAGCAGAAAGAGGTAGAAGATCTGGCAGAATACGGCTCGATCCCGATCATCAACGGTCTGACCGACTTCTGTCACCCGTGCCAGATCCTGGCGGATCTGATGACCATCCGGGAATTCAAGAGTAGTTTTGACGGCTTGAAGATGTGCTTTATCGGCGACGGCAACAACATGGCGAACTCTCTGATCGTCGGCTGTCTGAAGGTGGGCATGTCTGTTGCTATCGCCTGCCCGGACGATTATCAGCCGGACAAGGCAGTCCTGGACTTTGCGGCACAGTACGGCGACAAGTTCCAGATGACCAACAAGCCGCTGGAGGCAGCCAAGGACGCCGATGTGGTAATCACAGACGTATGGGCATCCATGGGTCAGGAAGGCGAGGCAGAGAAGCGGAAAAAGGCATTCCACGGCTATCAGATCAATGATGAAGTCATGGCACAGGCACACGAGGACGCTATGGTGCTGCACTGCCTGCCGGCACACCGTGAGGAAGAGATCACCACAAAGGTATTCGAGGCACACGCAAACGAGATCTTTGAGGAAGCAGAGAACCGTCTGCACGCACAGAAGGCAGTTATGGTGAAACTGATGGCGTAAGAGCCAGAATCAGAAATACAAGATAAGGCAAACCGCCTGTGGAATGATTGGATTCCGCAGGCGGTTTTTATTATGAAATGCTTGACAACAAGAAATTGGAATTGTATAATGAAAAAAGAAACAATATATAAAAGGAGGAAATCATCTTATGAGCGAACTGAGGGAAATGATAGAGAAGACCTTAAAAGAGATGGACGCTTTGGATGTGAAAATATCTGTAGAGAAATACCAAGAGGAAATAGAAGCAAATGATAAAGAAAATATTGGGATTCTTAACGATGGAACAAGATACTATAAAAAAATGGTATACAAGTATCTAACAGAAAACGGTTATCGGATGTCACCGGAGTATGTGGAGATAGCAGCAAGAAAGTTCCCGGTAAACGAATCAAATGAGGAAAAAATAATTGTAAATCGAGAAAAAGCCGTAGAACACAATGATTTGCAGGATATCAGCGAGGAAAATCTGTCAACATTTCTACAGTTAAAGATATTGGAACAACTGGCAGAATTGAAAAATAATTTTGAGGAACGGAAATATCAATACACTGTAGATGTGATTTATGATAATCGGCATGGCGGAACAGATGTGGAGGCATTAAAGAGAAGTTTAACTTGGCATGGAGAGCAGGGCTATCGCTTAAAAGAAATGATTACAAATGAATTAGGGAAAAATTCAATGACAATAGGTGTTGGAAATTATTCCAGTGGTGTAAATTCAACACAAGATCAAGTTGTATTGGTCTATGAAAAGCTAGTTGAACTATGATATATTGTTACTGGAGAATATATGGACGGACAAAAAATTGCAGTCATACTTGCTGTGATCTCTTTGATCTATATTATCGCAAAGTTGTGTGCGGATACACCGTCAGAGCCGAGCGCTTTTGATTCCTTCTATGAAGAGAGCCAGGATGAGACCAGTGCGCATGAGGATTCTGACAGCGAAGTCGAGCATAAGGGCGAGTATTCTTATTCTTTTTCGGAGTATCGCAGCGATACGGATGAAATTGACGATGAATACGAGGGTGCAGATTATGATGATTATGATGCAGACTGGTTTGATGATTACGACGAGTAGAGCAAAATAAACAAAATTCAACAGGAATATTTTACATCTATTTTACTTGACAAAGAGGGAGCGACATGGTATAATAATAAAGCTGTCGCACGAGAGCGGGAGTCGAGAGAAAAAGGAGCAATGGGAAGCTTGAAACGGATCGGGAGATCGACAGTGTAGAGCGGAAGTTGTTCAAGA
>CAVAQT010000008.1:0-77164 GCA_963590855.1 Ruminococcus bromii | reverse complement strand
ATTGCAGTGGCCTCCTCTTTCCATAATAGATTGTATTTCGTTTTGCTGACAGTTTTAGTATACCATAAGCGGGAAATGCTTCGCCATCGATTTGGCTTACATTTCCCGCTGATTTCTTACATTATTGTCACATCATTCAATGCCGCGCGTTTCCCGTGACATGTCAATACAAATTACAGTTCCCTGATCCATTTGAGATTCTGCTGTAATTGTATGATTTAAGTTTTGACAAATCCGTCGGCACAAATACAATCCAATGCCACTGGCCTTTTTATCCGTTCTGCCATTATAACCTGTGAAGCCCTTTTCAAAAATGCGCGGCAGATCTTCCGGAGCAATTCCAATTCCAGTGTCCTGGATACAAAGCACTTTCGGCGATTTTAGAAACACGGAAACCGTTCCGCCGGACGGTGTGTATTTCAGCGCATTGGAAAGAACCTGCTCCAAAACAAACAGCAGCCACTTTTCATCCGTCAGCACTGTACACTGCAGTGGTTGATATACCAACCGAATTTTTCGATGGATGAATTGCGAAGAAAATTTTCGGATGGTTTGCCGTACAATATGATCCAGATCACATTCCGCAAACACATAATCTGTAGAGTCTGAATCCAATCGAAGATAGCACAGCACCATTTCTACATACTGCTCAATTCGTTGCAGATCATCCAGAAGCAGTCGATTTTCTGGCGTATCTTCCGCCTGAAGGTGCAGCTGCATCGCCGCAATTGGTGTTTTCATCTGATGTGTCCAAGCTGTGTAATATTCCATCATATCACTATAGCGTATCCGCCACTTTTGTTCCTGCTGCTGTTGCTTCTGATACAGAGTATTTAAAAGCTGCTGATACGCCTGTTCCTGAAGATCCTGTGGTTTCGGCAAATGTTGGGTCGTAATTGCAATTTCCTGCTGTAATCGGAATAAGACGATGCATTTTCGGTAATACCGAACGAAGCCTGCAATAAACCAAACGACACAAAAGGCAAAAGACAGTACAAATCCATATAAGATTGCCTCTGTTGGAAGATCGTATAGATAAAAGACAAGAGAAAAAATCGCTGTGCATATGAATAGTGTAAAAATGCTGCCAACATGCCGTCGGAAATAATCCCATAATATTTTCATATGTCGCATTCCCCTATTCTACCAGGTAGCCCATGCCAACTTTAGTCCGAATAAAATCATGCAGGCCGACACCAGCCAATTTTTTTCGCAGGCGATTCACGTTGACCGTCAATGTATTTTCATCTACAAAGCTATCTGTTGCCCAAAGACGTTCCATAAGCGCTTCGCGGCTGACCACTTTTCCTTTGTGCTCCAGAAGTGCTTGTAAAATACGGTATTCATTTTTGGTGAGATCAATCCGTTCTCCATGATAGGTCAGCACAGCATCAGCTGTGTTAAGAATTGCACCGCGATGTTCCAGTAAAGATGTCTGACCGCCAAAATCATAAGTGCGCCGGAGCAGCGCCTGAATCTTTGCCAAGAGCACATTCCAATCAAAAGGCTTTGCGATAAAGTCGTCTCCGCCCATATTCATTGCCATAATCAGATTCATATTATCTGACGCAGAGGAAAGAAAAACGATCGGCACTTCAGAAACCTGGCGAATCTCTCTGCACCAGTGATAGCCATCATAGCAGGGCAGCATGATATCCATCAGAACCAAGTGGGGCGCAAACGCTGTAAACTCCCCTATCACATCCCGGAAATTCTGTACCACCTGTACGGTAAAATTCCATTGTTCCAGCTGATGTTGTAAACCATCTGCGATACTCCGGTCATCTTCAATCAGAAAGATACGATAAGTCATTGTATTCCCTCCTATGCATTGCTGCATTCTATTATAGCATGTTTTTTTAAGATTGGCAAGAAAGAAAAATGCTCAGGGAAACAGTCTGTCCCTGTTCCCTGAGCATTTTTCTATTTTATTCGATTACTGTGCAGACCAGATATCCTCAAAGATTGCCTCTCCGTTGGTACGAATCACATCGCCATAGAAGTAACCGGAGTCTTTGATCGTTCTCTTTTGTGTCTGGTAATCAACGTGTACCAGACCAAATCGCTTATCATAGCCGTCTGCCCATTCAAAGTTATCCATAACAGACCAGTACATATAGCCCATTACCTGTGCGCCGTCTTCAATGGAATGATGCAGTTCCCGAAGGTAACGCTTCATGAAGTCAATACGCTGCGGATCGTGTACTTTTCCATCCAGTTGTACCCAATCGTGACTTGCCATACCGTTCTCACTGAGAAGAACCGGCTTCTGATACCGTTCATACAGAAACAGCGGACTCCAGTACAATACTTCCGGTGTTACCGGCCATCCCATCTGTGTGCGTGCACAGCCGATATAGGCATTTTCTGCGTAACCATAAGCATTCTCTGCTGCCTTACTTTCGTAGATATTGACACCATAGAAATCAACCGGCTCGGAGATGATCTCCATATCCCCTTCCAAAATCTCCGGCATATCACTTCCGAGAATCTGATAGGCATCTTCTGGATACTTACCAAAGAAAATGGGATCTGCCCACCAGGACAATTCAAACGGGAAGCGATCCTTTGTAAAGGCAAAGCTCTTTCGTTTTGCCTCGGCAATTGCCTCCGGTGTATTAGTGGTCGGTGTGCAGCAAGGTGTTGCAAATGCAAAGCCAATGGTCGGCTTCTGCTTTGCATACTTGCGAATTACTTGTACAGCTTTGCCGTGTGACAAGAGAACATTGTGTGTCATACGAGTCAGATCTTTTGCCTGGTGCACCTCAAACGGAGCAAATTTTCCAATGGCATAGCCGCAGCCAATAAACACCTGTGGCTCATTGATCGTCATCCAATACTGAACACGATCAGACAGTGCATCCACAACCACTTTGGTGTATTCAGCAAACCAGTCAGAGGATTCCCGATTCAGCCAGCCGCCTTTTTGATGCAGTGCCAGCGGATAATCCCAGTGAAACAGCGTTACCAGCGGTTCAATGCCGTTCGCCAATAATTCATCTACCAGATCTGAGTAAAACCGCAAGCCCTTTTCATTGACTTCGCCTGTGCCGTTCGGCAGCACTCTGGACCAACTGATAGAGAACCGGTAGTTCTTGATTCCCATTTCTTTCATCATCTTGACATCGTCTTTAAAATGATGATAGTGGTCACAGGCAACATTGCCGTTTTCGCCATGGGCAACGTGACCGCTCTCCTGAGTATATGCATCCCAGATATTCAAGCCCTTGCCGTCTTCCTGATATGCGCCCTCTACCTGATATGCAGCAGACGCTGTACCCCACATAAAATTATCCTGAAATTTCATTATACAAAACCTCCTGAAAAGATGGTTGACAGATTTTCTGTTCTGTGTTATATTATATCTGTAACAATCCGCAAAATCTAGCACTATATCCTCAGATTCTTGCACTTTTTCTACATTATGATCTTGTGATTCATATGACACAGCAAATGGCACATCAAACAAGGAGAAATGCCCATGGAAAAGCAAAAACTATATGAAACCAGACGCCATGGAACACCACAATTTCCCATGGAGTGCTTTATCACGCGAACAGAAGGAATACAGCATTTTCAATTTCCTCTGCACTGGCACAGAAATATCGAGATCATGCAGGTGCTTCGCGGCAACGCAGAAGTAACTATCGGAAATGAAACCTTTTCCGCAAACGAAGGTGATATCTTCTTCATCAATCAGGAAGAACTACACCGCATCATTTCTGATGACAACCAACTCGTATATCGCACTGTAATTTTTCCGCTTCAGGCGCTCACCTTTTCTGAAAGCGATGCATCACAGGCTTATCTGGAACAGATGATACAAGGGACACAGCGCTTTCCGGCGCGAGTGAACCACAAAATGCCCTGTGAATTTCTCGATAGCCTACTATATCAGATTCAAATTACAATCGAGCAGAAAAGTTTTGGATACGAACTGATGGTAAAAGCACTCCTGCTACAAATGATCGCGCAGATGTTTTGTCAGCACCAGATGATCTCCGTCCAACATGCTCCAAGTGAAAAAAGTCAGCGTCTCAAAGAAATGCTGCAATATATTCGGCAGTATTATGCTTCTCCCCTGACCATCACTGTCATGGCGGAACAGTTTCATATGTCAGAAAAATACTTCTCCCGGTATTTTCGCATTGCCACTGGACAAAATTTTACGGCATATCTGAATACGGTTCGCATCGAAAAAGCACAATCCTTACTTTTAGAAACGGATGAAACCGTTTTAGAAATTGCATTTGCTTGCGGCTATGAAAATGTCAGCTATTTTAATCGCGTCTTTCGCAAACAAACAGGGTTTTCTCCGCTGCAATACCGCTTTGCATCTCCCGATTAACATATTCACAGACTATTTACGCAGATACATCTTTACATTTTGACGAAATAGGATTATAATATAGGTGGAAATCGTGTACATATGCACAATCTCACGAATTTCCAGAAGTATCCGTTTCTAAAACAGATGAAAATGCAATGCAGTTTGCTTCTGCAAACACATCGTGAACTGGAGGTATTTGTATCATGGGTAGATTTACATTGCCAAGAGATTTATATCATGGCGCAGGTTCTTTGGAAACTTTGAAAACACTGACCGGCAAAAAAGCCATTGTCGTTGTCGGCGGCGGTTCTATGAAGCGTTTTGGCTTTTTGGACAAGGCTGTCGCTTACTTAAAGGAAGCCGGCATGGAAGTGCAGCTGTTTGAAGGTGTTGAACCCGACCCGTCTGTTGAAACAGTCATGAAGGGCGCAGAAGTTATGCGTCAGTTTGAACCAGATTGGATCGTGGCAATGGGCGGCGGTTCTCCGATCGATGCGGCAAAAGCGATGTGGGTATTCTATGAGTATCCGAACACCACTTTTGAAGAGATCATTACGCCGTTCAGCTTCCCCACGCTGCGCACAAAAGCAAAGTTCTGCGCAATCCCGTCTACCTCCGGTACTGCGACAGAAGTGACTGCTTTCTCTGTCATCACAGATTATCACAAGGGCATCAAATATCCGCTGGCGGACTTTAACATCACACCGGACGTTGCGATCGTAGATCCGGAGTTGGCAGAAACCATGCCGAAGAAGCTGGTTGCACATACCGGTATGGATGCCATGACACATGCCATTGAAGCATATGTTTCTACACTGCACTGCAACTATACTGACCCCCTGGCGCTTCATGCGATCAAGATGATCCACAACAATTTGAAGAAGTCTTATGATGGGGACATGGAGGCGCGTGCAGCAATGCATGATGCGCAGTGCCTGGCTGGTATGGCTTTCTCAAATGCGCTACTGGGTATTGTTCACTCTATGGCACACAAGACCGGTGCGGCTTATACCGGAGATCATATTATTCACGGCTGTGCAAACGCCATGTATCTGCCAAAGGTTATCAAGTACAATTCCAAGAATGCAGAAGCGGCTGAACGATATGCAGAAATTGCATCCTTTATCGGACTGTCCGGAGCAACAACAGAAGCAAAGGTCGATGCGCTGATTGCTGAACTGCGTGCGATGAACGATCAGTTGGATATTCCTCAGGGCATCAAGAATTACGGTAAGAGCGGCATAAAGGCTGATACCTCCATCATTGATGAGAAGGAATTCCTGGAAAAGCTGCCGGAGGTGGCAAAGAACGCCATTGCAGATGCCTGCACCGGCTCTAATCCGCGCCAGCCCTCTCAGGAGGAAATGGAAAAGCTGCTGAAGGCTTGCTATTATGATACAGAAATCGATTTCTGATTTTAACAATTAGAAATGCATAAAAGAATGGCACACATCTTGTTTTTTTGCAAGATGTGTGCCATTCTTTTATTTTACAGAAAAGCTATGCTTTACACTTATGCAAACAAGCTCTTACCAGTCATTTCTTCCGGCTGCGGCAATTCCATTGCTTCCAGCATAGTCGGAGCGATATCTGCCAGTACGCCACCCTCACGAAGCTTGCAATCCTTGCCAACTACAATAAACGGAACCGGATTGGTGGTGTGTGCGGTGAACGGTGTGCCGTCCTCTTCCAGCATCTTATCCGCATTGCCGTGATCGGCGGTAATAAATGCAATACCGCCCTTCTTCATGATGGCATCAACCATACGGCCAACACAAGTATCAACGGCCTCTACGGCGGCAACAGCAGCATCAAATACGCCAGTGTGGCCAACCATATCGCAGTTCGCATAGTTCAGAATGATAACGTCATACTTGTCGCTATCGATTGCTTCAACAACCTTATCAGTTACTTCATATGCGCTCATTTCCGGCTTCAGATCGAATGTGGGCACATCAGGACTCTTGACCAGGATACGGTCTTCACCGTCAAAGGTCTGCTCTCTGCCGCCGTTGAAGAAGAATGTAACATGTGCATACTTCTGTGTTTCAGCGATACGGAGCTGTGTCTTGCCGCACTTGCTCAAGTATTCACCCAGAGTCATATGCAGATCTTCCGGCGGATATGCAACAGAAACATTCGGCATTGCTGCGTCATACTGTGCCATGCAGACAAACTGTACCGGGAAGTAACCGTTCTTTCTCTCGAATCCGCTGAAATCCGGGTCAACAAAGCAACGGGTCAGCTGTCTTGCACGATCCGGGCGGAAGTTGAAGAATACGATGCTGTCGCCTTCCTTCACAGTGCCATTCTTATCCAGAACGGTGGGCAGCATAAATTCATCTGTCACATCATTTGCATAGCTGTCCTCGATTGCCTTTACCGGATCAGCATCTGTCTGTACGCCTTCGCCCAGAACGATTGCGTCGTATGCCTTTTCTACACGATCCCATGCATTGTCACGATCCATTGCATAGTAACGACCAGAGATAGTTGCAACCTTACCTACGCCGATCTCGTTGAGTTTTGCAACAGCATCCTTCATGAAACCCGCAGCAGATGCCGGCGGTTCATCACGGCCATCCAGGAATGCATGAACATATACCTGAGACAGTCCCTTGCGCTTTGCCATTTCCAGCAGTCCGTACAGGTGAGAAATATGGCTGTGAACGCCGCCCGGAGAGAGCAGACCCATGAGATGCAGTGCAGTTCCCTTTTCCTTGCAGGCATCCATTGCAGCAGAAATTGCCGGATTTTCAAAGAACTTTCCATCTTCGATATCCTTTGTGATCTTTACCAGCATCTGATAAACGATACGGCCTGCGCCAATGTTGGTGTGTCCAACCTCAGAGTTGCCCATCTGACCATCCGGCAGACCAACGTCCAAACCGCTGGCACCGATCAGTGTATTCGGCCCTTGCATGAATTTGTCCAGGTTCGGCTTTTTTGCTGCATGGATCGCATTGCCGTAATCGCTGGGATTATGGCCAAATCCGTCCATGATAATCAATGCAACAGGTTTTTTACTCATGTTGTATTCTCCTTTTCCTCAAAAAAGCAGCGCCGTGCATTCGCCTTACGGCTCTGTACGGCGCTGCCCGATAATATCCAATTGTGTATGTGAAAAATTACTTGGAAGCCTCAGTCAGCAGCACGCCAAACTTTTCAGCAACCAGAGAAGCACCGCCGATCAGACCGCCGTCGATGTTTTCCTTTGCCAGCAGCTCTGCGCAGTTCTTTTCGTTCATAGAACCACCGTACTGGATGGTCATGCCGTCTGCAATTGCCTTGTCATACAGAGAAGCAACTGTAGCGCGGATGAATGCGCAAACTTCTTCAGCCTGTTCTGCAGTAGCAGTCTTGCCAGTACCGATTGCCCATACCGGCTCGTAAGCGATTACGATGTTCTTTACCTGGTCAGCAGTCAAACCGTGCAGAGCAACCTTAACCTGCTTTGCAACAACTTCTTCTGTGATGCCCAGTTCCCGTTCAGCCAGTGTTTCGCCAACGCACAGGATAACAGTCATGCCAGCTTCGATTGCAGCAGTGGTACGCTTGTTTACAGTTTCATCGGTTTCGCCGAAGTACTGTCTGCGCTCAGAGTGACCAACGATAACGTACTTTACGCCCATTTCAGTCAGCATATCCGCAGAGATCTCGCCGGTGAATGCACCGCTCTTCTCAAAGTGTACGTTCTCAGCGCCAACTTCGATGTTAGTGCCCTCAGTCAGAGACAGAGCAGTTTCCAGGTTTGTGAACGGTACGCAGATGATTACGCCGCAGGTCTTGTCTGCTGCGATCGGCTTCAGAGCATTGATGAGCTCAGCAGCTTCCTTGCGGTTCTTGTTCATTTTCCAGTTGCCGGCAATAATTGCCTTTCTCAGTGCCTTGTTCATGACAAATTCCTCTTTTCTTTTATTCAGATGCTTCTGCATCCGTAATATAGTCTCCCTCTTCGTGGGATTCTTTGTTATTGCTGCCGTTGTGGCTGCCGATAACGATGCCTTTGGAGAAAGGCATACAGAGCATTCCGATCGCCAGACCGCAGAACGCACCCAGTGCAAATGCAGCTGCCGGGTTCAGAAACGCTTCTTTCACAGAATTCTGCAATTCACATTTTTTCATGAGAATCATCCTTTCCCAAGACAACACAAACGGAGGATGCCTGTCGAAAACAGTATCCTCCTGTCTGCTTTAAAAATTAGTCCTTATCTGCAATTGCTGCAACGCCCGGCAGTACCTTGCCTTCCAGATATTCCAGAGAAGCGCCGCCGCCAGTAGAGATGTGGCTCATCTTGTCAGCAAAGCCCAGCTGCATTACTGCTGCCGCAGAGTCGCCGCCGCCGATAATGGTGGTTGCATCGGTATCTGCCAGAGCCTGTGCAACTGCAACAGTACCCTTGCTCAGAACCGGGTTCTCGAATACGCCCATCGGCCCATTCCATACAACGGTCTTTGCAGTCTTAACTGCATCTGCAAACAATGCCTGTGTCTTTTCGCCGATGTCCAGACCCATTCTGTCTGCCGGGATCTCGCTGGAATCATAGGTAACAACTTCGATCTCAGCATCGATCGGATTCGGGAAATCAGCAGCTGTTACGGTGTCAACCGGCAGCAGCAGAGTCTTGCCGTTTGCCTTTGCCTTTTCCAGCATTTCCTTGCAGTAATCGATCTTGGTGTCGTCTACCAGAGAAGTACCAACTTCATGACCCTGTGCCTTCAGGAAGGTGTAAGCCATGCCGCCGCCGATAATCAGTGTATCGCACTTTTCCAGCAGATTGGAGATAACATTCAGCTTATCTGCAACCTTTGCGCCGCCCAGAATTGCAACGAACGGACGAACCGGATTCTCAACTGCATTGCCCAGGAACTTGATCTCCTTCTGCATCAGATAACCAACAGCAGTTTCCTTTACATAATCTGTTACGCCGACTGTGGAGCAATGTGCTCTGTGTGCACTGCCGAATGCATCCATTACAAATGCATCTGCGATAGAAGCCAGATCCTTGCTGAAGGATTCGATGTTCTTGGTCTCTTCCTTGCGGAAACGAGTGTTCTCCAGAACAATGATCTCGCCGTTCTGCATCTTATCGACAGCAGCCTTCACGGTATCATCTACTACAACATCAGACGGAACAAAAGTAACCTTTGCGGAAACCAGTTCAGCCAGACGAGCAGCAGCAGCCTTCAGAGAGAACTTCTCTTCCGGGCCATTCTTCGGCTTACCCAGGTGAGAGCACAGGATTACCTTTGCGCCCTCGCTGACCAGCTTGTTGATGGTCGGCAGTGCAGCCTGGATACGGTTATCGTTTGTGATCACGCCGTCCTTCATCGGAACGTTGAAGTCTACGCGAACCAGAACGCGCTTACCGGTAACTTTCAGATCGTCTACAGATACTTTGTTTAACTCTGCCATTGTTTGACATCCTTTCTGAGATAGGCTACACCGTAAATATTGACGATGTTTCCTTTAATTTAACAGATATTCTGAAATGCCGCTTGGTGCATTTCATACAGTTTTATTATACACCATTTCACAAATTTTTGCAAGCTTTTCCGCAAGATTTTCCGAAAACTCCAAATTTGATTGTGGGAAAATCTGTTTTTTTTAGGAATCCGCCAGTTTTGCTGTTTCTGCGCTTGTCAGATAGGGCTTCAGATACTGTCCCGTATAGGAATTTTCACAGGCGGCAACCTGCTCCGGTGTGCCGCTGATGACAACCGTGCCGCCGCGGTCTCCGCCCTCCGGGCCGAGATCAATGATCCAATCCGCCATTTTGATGACGTTCAGATTGTGCTCGATCACCACAATTGTGTTTCCGGTATCCGTCAATTTTTGAAGCACATCAATAAGGCGGTGCACATCGGCGGTATGCAGTCCGGTAGTCGGCTCATCCAAAATATAGATGGTTTTTCCGGTTGGACGCTTAGAAAGTTCGGTGGCGAGCTTGACGCGCTGTGCTTCACCGCCGGAAAGCGTTGTCGCCGGCTGACCGATTTTCAGATAGCCCAATCCGACTTCCTGGAGTGTTTTCAGCTTTCTGGCGATTTTGGGATGGTTCTCAAAGAATACAACGCCTTCATCTACTGTCATTTCCAGAATGTCATAAATCGACTTGCCCTTATACTCGACTGCCAATGTTTCCCGGTTATACCGCTTGCCCTTGCAGACTTCACAGGGCACATAGACATCCGGCAGAAAATGCATTTCAATACGCAGGATACCATCTCCCTGGCATGCTTCGCAGCGTCCGCCTTTCACATTGAAAGAAAACCGTCCTGCGGTATAGCCTTTCGCCTTTGCGTCATTTGTTTTTGCGAAGAGGTCACGGATATCTGTAAAAACGCCGGTGTATGTTGCAGGATTGGAGCGAGGCGTTCTGCCAATGGGAGACTGGTCAATGTCGATCACCTTATCCAGATATTCCGTTCCCTCCATGCCGTCGAAATCACCATGGCGTGTTCTAGCACGGTTTAGCTTTGCGGCAAGGTACTTATACAGAATTTCATTGACGAGAGAGGACTTTCCGGAACCAGAGACGCCAGTCACACAAGTGAACGCGCCCAGAGGGATTGTTACATCTATATTTTTCAGATTATGCTCCCGTGCCCCGTGAATGGTCAGATAGTTGCCGTTTCCGGGGCGGCGTTCCAATGGCAAGGGAATCTGCCGCTGACCGCTGAGGTACTGCCCTGTTATGGATTTCTTGCAGGCAAGCAGACCTTTGACATCTCCGGCGTATACAACATTACCGCCGTGGATTCCTGCTCCAGGCCCGATGTCTACCACATAGTCTGCCGCCAGGATCGTATCATCATCATGCTCTACCACGATCAGCGTATTTCCGAGATCACGCAGGCGTTTTAGCGTTGCGATCAGTTTATCGTTATCACGTTGATGCAGTCCGATGCTGGGCTCGTCCAAAATATATAGGACACCCATCAGATAGGATCCGATCTGAGTTGCCAGGCGAATACGCTGGCTTTCTCCGCCGGAGAGCGTTCCGGCATTTCGGGACAGTGTCAGATATTCCAGTCCCACGTTATTAAGGAATCCCAGGCGTTCTTTGATTTCTTTGACAATTCTCGCAGCGATAAACTGCTCCCGTTCGGACAGTTCGAGATTGTCGAAAAATGCCAGTGCCTTTGTGACAGACAATTCTGTCAGTTCAATGATATTTTTTCCGCCGACTGTAACCGCCAGAACTTCTGGTTTCAATCGTTTCCCGTGGCAAACCGGACACGCAACATCGCTCATAACCGCACCGATCTCGTCTTTCGCCCACTCGCTGCCTTCGGCAAAGCGTCGTTTCAGATTCGGAATAACACCCTCAAACGGTGCGCGGAAGCCCTCGCTTCTGCCGCCGGCTGTGGTACGATGCAAAAACAGCGGTTCCTCCTTTGTGCCGTAGAGGAACAGATCCAGCTGCTCTTTGGTCAGTTCCTTTACGGGAACATCCAAGGAAATGTTGTATTTTTCAGAGATTGCCTGATAGTACATCATTGCAATGGAGGTATCATCCAGGCTGTTCCACCCTGCTGCCTTGATTGCCCCCTGCCGAATGCTCAGATCGCGGTTGGGAACAACCAGCTTCGGGTCAATTTCCTGGAACACACCCAGTCCGGTACAGTGCGGACAAGCGCCAAACGGATTGTTAAAAGAAAACATCCGGGGGGTGAGTTCTTCCACAGATACACCATGCTCGGGGCAAGCATAGCTCTGGGAAAAGAGCAGTTCTTCTCCCCCGATCACATCCACAACAACCAATCCGCCGGTCAGTCCCAAAACCGTCTCCAGACTATCTGTCAGTCTGGTACGGATCGACGGCTTTACTACCAGACGATCGACAATGATCTCAATGGTATGCTTTTTATTTTTATCCAGAGTGATCTGTTCGGACAGATCGTATTGATTGCCGTCTACCCGAACACGAACATAACCGGACTTCTTAGCCGTTTCCAACGCTTTCAAATGCTGACCCTTTTTTCCGCGGACAATTGGCGCAAGCAGCTGGATTTTTGTTCCTTCATCCAATGCCAAGATTCGATCAACGATCTCATCTACAGACTGCTGCTTGATCTCTCTTCCGCAAATGGGACAATGCGGTATGCCGATCCGGGCATAGAGCAGTCGAAGGTAATCATAGATCTCCGTCACTGTTCCGACTGTAGAGCGGGGGTTTTTCGAGGTAGTTTTCTGGTCGATGGAGATTGCCGGCGAAAGGCCTTCGATGCTGTCCACATCCGGCTTTTCCATCTGTCCCAGAAACTGTCTGGCATAGGAGGATAGGCTCTCCATATAGCGGCGCTGGCCGTCTGCAAAGATCGTATCAAATGCCAGAGATGACTTTCCGGATCCAGACAATCCGGTCATGACCACCAGCTTGTCCCGCGGAATCTCTACGTCGATATTATTCAAATTGTTCGCCCTGGCACCGCGTACAATGATTTTATCTAACATGAATCACTTTTCCTCCTCTAATTGTTTGATCTTATCCCGCAGGTAAGCAGCGTGTTCAAATTCCAGCAGCTTTGCAGCTTCTTTCATCTGTGCCGTCAGCTGGTCGATCAGGACACGTTTTTCCTTGCCGCGCAGCTTTTTGCCGGATGTTTTCTTTTCCACTTCTGCTTTCGATGTGATCTCGATCACATCACGCACATCCTTTTGAATGGTTTTCGGGATAATGCCATGCTCCTGATTGTATGCCATCTGCTTTGCGCGACGGCGTTCTGTTTCTGTGATGGCGCGTTCCATAGAGCCGGTTACTTCATCGGCGTACATGATTACTTGTCCATGGGCATTTCTGGCGGCACGTCCAATGGTTTGAATCATTGAAGTTTCGCTTCGCAGGAAGCCCTCCTTGTCTGCATCGAGAATTGCAACCAGGGAAACCTCCGGAATGTCCAGACCTTCCCGGAGCAGGTTGATTCCCACCAACACATCAAACTCGCCAAGCCGCAGATCGCGGATGATTTCCATACGCTCTACGGTATCTATATCGTGATGCAGATAGCGCACGCGAACGCCCATTCGTTCCAGATAAGCGGTCAGGTCTTCTGCCATTTTTTTCGTCAGCGTCGTCACGAGAACGCGCTCGTTCTTTTCGGCGCGAATATTGATCTCGGAAAACAGATCTTCTATTTGTCCATCAACCGGACGCACCATAATTTCCGGATCCAGAAGGCCGGTTGGGCGAATCACCTGTTCTACCGTTTGTACGGAATGCTCCTTTTCAAACGGCCCGGGCGTTGCACTCACATAGATTGCCTGGTGCACATGGCTGTAAAATTCGTCAAAATTCAGCGGGCGGTTATCAAATGCACTGGGCAAACGAAATCCGTAATCTACCAGAGTTTGCTTTCTGGCACGGTCTCCGGCGTACATAGCGCGTACCTGAGGCAGTGTCACATGGCTTTCATCCACGATCAAAAGGAAATCCTCCGGGAAGTGATCCAGCAAAGTATAGGGCACGCTTCCGGGCGGTCTGCCGGCGAGGATACGGGAATAGTTCTCAATGCCGCTGCAAAATCCAATTTCTTCCAGCATTTCCATATCGTATTGAGTGCGCTGCTGTATCCGCTGCGCTTCGATCAGTTTATGATTTTCGGTAAACCAAGCCACGCGCTGCAGCATCTCCTGACGGATCTCTTTGACGGCCTTTGTGACTTTTTCGCTTCCGACAACATAATGAGATGCAGGCATGATGGCAGCGTACTGCATGACGGCGGTCACTTCGCCGGATACAACATTGATCTCGCAAATGCGGTCAATTTCATCTCCGAAATATTCTACCCGAATCGCCTTATCCGTAGAGGATGCCGGAAAGATCTCGACCACATCGCCGCGAACCCGAAATTTGTTCCGGACGAAGTTGATGTCATTTCGCTCATATTGTATGGCCACCAGTTCATCGATGAGCTGATCTCTGGGCTTTTCCATGCCGGGACGGATGGAAACGATCATAGAGCGGTATTCCTCCGGACTTCCCAGGGAGTAGATGCAGGAAACGCTTGCAACAATAATAACATCCTTGCGCTCCGCCAGCGCCGCAGTCGCACTATGGCGCATTTTGTCGATCTCATCATTGATGGAAGAATCCTTTTCGATATAGCTGTCTGTACTGGGAATGTACGCTTCCGGCTGGTAATAATCGTAATAGGAAACAAAGTATTCTACTGCATTGTTCGGGAAAAATTCCCGAAATTCGGAGCAAAGCTGTGCCGCCAGAATTTTATTGTGTGCCAGCACCAGTGTCGGCTTATTTACCTGTGCAATGACATTTGCAACAGTATAGGTTTTACCGGAGCCGGTAACGCCCAAAAGTGTCTGTTCGTGATCGCCGTCTTTGATGCCCTGCACCAGCCTGGCGATCGCTTCCGGCTGATCTCCTGTCGGAGAAAACGGTGCATGCAGTTCAAAATGATCCATGGAATCCCTCCCTGAGAAGCTGTGTCATTACATGTCATTCCAGTCCATTATAGTTCTCATGGAAACTGTATCCATTTGTTTTCCAAGGACAATGTGGTCGAAAAGCTGTATCTGCATACTGTCTAAAATGCGCCGAAGCTGCTGCGTCGCAAACAGATCTGCATCCGAAAAACATGCCTTTCCCTGTGGATGATTGTGTGCCAGAACAACGCGGTTGCTGCGCATCCGGATGGCGCACTCCACAATGCGGTGCGTATCCAGCATGGCACTTTGGGCAGTACCGGTGGAAATGGTTTCGCAATGAAGCAAGTGCAGGTGCTCATCCAGGCAGAGCAGAAGCACCTTTTCTTCAACCGCACTGCACAGCTTTGCCCGTATGTACTCGCAAAGTTTTTCTGTTGTGTCCAACGCCGCGTGCTCCCGGATCTTATCCAGTTGGTACTGCTGAAAGACCTCCGGCAAAAGCTTGAGGAATACTGCCGCATTTTCGCTGATGCCTTTGATCTGCTTCAAGTCCTGGATGTCTGCTTCCAGCACACCGGACAGGGAGTGGAACGCAGCGATCAGGTCATGCGCGATAGGATTGGTGTCCACCCGCGGCAAGGCATAAAACAAAAGCAATTCCAGAATCTCATGAGACTGAAAATTTTCCAATCCGTCCCTCTGAAAGCGTGCGCGCATTCGGTCTCGATGACCATAGTGTTTATGCTTGGGCTTCGGAACAGCAGACAGCTCTGAGGTACTCTGCTTGTCCGCAGCCGCATCCCGGGGATGCTGTCCCTTTTTTGACTGTTCCATGAGATGACCTCCGATCTGCCGAAAGAAAAGCTTTTCTTTTTGATGAGAATATGTTATAATAGCAGTATCAGTGCTGTTTTTACCTTCAAAATGTGCACTATAGTTACGAATACTCTACGAAAGGAATGCTGCCTTAGACAGCAAGTTGAAAATATGAAAGAATTTTACATTCAGGAAAATGACAGCAATCAGCGTCTGGATCGCTTTTTACAGAAAGCTTTGCCGGAGTTGCCGAAAAGTCTTTGCTACAAATGGATCCGCACCAAGCATATCAAGGTGAACCGAAAGCGCTGTACGCCCGACCAGCGTCTCATGCCCGGTGATGTTGTCACATTATTCGTCAGTGATTCTTATTTTACGATCAAGACAGAAGAAGAGCGAAGCGGCGTTCCGGAATTTTTACAGGCGCCGAATCAGCTGGACATCCTCTATGAGGACGAGCAAATCTTAATGGTGAACAAACCGGTAGGGCTTGTTGTCCACTGCGACAGCCGGCAAATTCCCGACACCCTGGTCAATCGGGTTCTTCATTATCTTTACCAGACCGGCGCATTTCATCCGGAGCAGGAGCAAAGTTTTACGCCTGCGCTGTGCAATCGGCTAGACCGCAACACCGGCGGCATTGTGATCGCCGCAAAAACGGCTGCCGCCCTTCGGGAAGTAAACCGGCTGATCCGGGAAAACAAGGTGCACAAGAAGTATCTGTGCATCACAGTGGGCGTTCCGAAAGAGCGGAAAGCTACGCTTTATGGATGGCACAAGAAATCCGCCAGTCACAACACGGTCACTGTCCGTGACACGCCGGAAGAAGGATTTCAGGAGATCATCACCGCATATGAAGTGCTGGCGTCCAATGAGCGGCATGCGCTGTTATCTGTGGATCTGATTACCGGCAGGACACACCAGATCCGTGCCCATCTCGCGCACATCCACGCGCCGATCCTGGGCGACACCAAATACGGAAATATGCGGGAAAACCGGGCGCTGCACTGCAAGCATCAGCTGTTATGGGCATATCAGCTGCAATTAGAAACCGACAGCGATTCCTGTCTCGCAAACCTAAACGGCTTGACGGTCCAGACACCGCTGCCGGCATTCGTCACAAAAGAGTTTCCGCAGGTAAAACTGCACTGAAACAGCATTCGATTGAGAGCAAGGCAACTGCGTTTTTTTGCAGCTGCCTTGTTCTTTTTGTTTGAAAATTTTATGCGTTCAGCATCTTGGTTACGATTTCCTTGACAATGCCCGGATTTGCCTTGCCCTTAGATGCCTTCATGCACTGGCCAACCAGATAGCCCAGCGCATTGGTTTTACCGTTCTTATAGTCAGTAACCGATTTCTCATTCTGCGCCAGAACATCCTTTGCCAGCTGTTCCAGGAAGCCGGTATCGGAATTCTGCTTCATGCCCTTTTCTTCGATGATCGCAAGCGGATCTTTGTCCTCTTCTACGATAACCGCAAAGACCTTCTTTGCAGATGCGTTGGAGATAACGCCCTTTTCTACCTGTTCAATGAGAGCGGTCAGGTGCTCCGGTGTCAGAGCGGTTTCTTCGATCGTCTTTCCGGTCTCGTTGGTATATTTCGCAATGTCTGCCAGAATCCAATTGCTGACGCTCTTCGGCTTGCAGGTGCCCAGTGCAACGCAGGCATCAAACAGCTTGGAACGGGAGATGTCCTCTGCGATCAGAGAAGCATCTGTCTGAGACAGTCCAAAGTCAAAGACATAGCGCTGCAGCTTGACATTCGGCAGCTCCGGAATGCTTTCCTTCAGTGCCTGGATCTTTTCTTCCGGTACAACGATCGTCAGAAGGTCAGGCTCCGGGAAATAGCGGTAATCCTGTGCGTCTTCCTTGGTACGCATCAGAATGCTCATACCCTTGGCATCGTCCCAGCGGCGTGTTTCCTGTGCAATGGTGCCGCCTGCTTCCAGGATCTCGATCTGGCGCTTTGCCTCATATTCAATGCCGCGGACAGCTGCACTAAAGCTATTGACGTTCTTCATCTCGCAGCGTGTACCAAATTCCGTTGCGCCTTTTTCGCGGACAGAGACGTTTACGTCGCAGCGGATAGAGCCTTCCTGCATTTTACAGTCGGAGATGTTCAGATACTGGAGGATGGACTTGATGGTCTCCAGATATGCCTTTGCTTCGGCGCTGCTGCGGATGTCCGGTTCTGAAACGATTTCGATCAGCGGAACGCCGCAGCGGTTCAGATCCACCAGAGAGCCGGAGAAGGACTCGTCATGCAGCAGCTTGCCGGCATCTTCTTCGATATGGATACGGGTCACACCGATGCGCTTCATCTGACCGTCAACCATGACATCCAGGTAGCCCTCGCCGCATAGCGGTACTTCTGCCTGAGAGATCTGGTATGCTTTCGGCAGATCCGGGTAGAAGTAGTTCTTTCGATCCTGCTTGCACACGCCATTGATCTGGCAGTGCATGGCATGTCCCATTTTAATAGCATACTCTACCACTTTTTCATTCAGTGTCGGAAGTGTTCCCGGCATACCCATGCAGACCGGGCAGACCTGGCTGTTGACTTCCAAACCAAATGCATTGCGGCAGTTACAGTAAATCTTGGATTTTGTATTCAATTCAGCGTGGACTTCCAGCCCAACGACCATTTCATAATCTTTCATCTGTTTCGTCCTCCTGCTTAAAGGGTTTCTGCAATGGCGTGAAAACCGCCTACCAACTGTTCATAGCCATATGCGGCATTCAGAATCGTCTGCTCTGCAAACTTATTACCGATCAGCTGCATTCCCAGCGGCAGACCGGACGCAGACTTTCCGCACGGAACGCTGACAGCCGGCAGACCTGCAATATTGACAGTAACGGTGCAGACATCGCTATAATACATTTTCAGCGGATCGCCGATATTTTCGCCGATCCGGAATGCAGCGGACGGTGCAGTCGGTGTCAGGATGACATCGCAGTCCTGGAATGCGGCAGCAAATTCCTGGCCGATGCGGCGCTGTACCAGCTTTGCCTTTTTATAATAGGCATCGTAGAAACCAGAACTCAGCACGAATGTACCCAGCATGATCCGGCGCTTGACTTCATCGCCGAAGCCTTCGCTTCTGGTTTTTTCATACATATCCGTCAGGCCATCGTAGTTTGCTGCACGGAAGCCGTACTTCACGCCGTCGAAACGAGCCAGGTTGGAAGATGCCTCAGCAGATGCGATGATGTAGTAGGTGTTGATCGCATACTCGGTGCTGGGCAGGGAAATTTCCTTGATGACTGCGCCGTTCTGTTCCAACAGCTTAATGGCAGCGAACACAGCATCCTTGACCTCTGCGTCGATGCCCTCGCCGAAATATTCCTTGGGAACACCGATGCGCAGTCCCTGAACATTGCCGTTCAGGTTCTCGTACAGGTTGGCATAGGTGCGGTATGCAGAGGTGGCATCCATATTGTCATGCCCCTGGATCAGGCTCTGGAGCAGGGCAACATCCTTGACAGACTTGCCGAACGGGCCGATCTGATCCAGAGAGGATGCAAATGCCACCAGACCGTAACGGGATACGCTGCCGTATGTGGGCTTCAGGCCAACAACGCCGCAGAGGGATGCCGGCTGACGAATGGATCCGCCGGTATCAGAACCCAGGGTGAGGATCGCTTCTCCTGCTGCAACGGTTGCTGCGCTGCCGCCGGAAGAACCGCCCGGAACACAGTCCAGGTTATGCGGATTGTGGGTGGTGTGGAAGTAGGAAGTCTCGGTGGAAGAACCCATGGCAAATTCGTCCATGTTCATTTTACCGGTGATTACCATGCCAGCCTTGCGAACCGGCTGCATCACAGTTGCATCAAAGGGAGGAACATAGTTTTCCAGCATTTTAGAGGAGCAGGTGGTGCGGATGCCCTTTGTGGAAATGTTATCCTTAATGCCGATGGGGATACCTGCCAGCGGATGCAGTTCTTCGCCGGCTGCGCGGGCATTGTCCACTGCCTCAGCCTGCTCCAGGCAATCCTCACAGCGTGTCACATAAGCGCCTACAGCCGATTCCTTGGCATCGATTCTGTCCAGGACATCCTTAGTCAGTTCAACTGCGCTGCACTCTTTATTTTGCAGCATTGCAGACAATTCTGCGGCATTTTTTTCAAACAGCTTCATTTGTGTACTTCCTCCTTATTCTACCGTTTTCGGAACGACGAGACAACCGGACTGTACTTCCGGTGCATTTGCCAGCATCTCTTCCCGGCGGAACTTATGTTCCACAGCCACATCTTCCCGGAGCTTCATAGGATGCTCTGCGTCCAGAGTCAGTTCATCCTCCACATCCGGCAGACGGTCTACCATATCCACAATGGCAGCCATGTCCTTTTCAAACTTGTCCATTTTTTCCGGCTCAATATGAAGCCGGGAAAGCTTTGCGATGTGTGCAATATCAATTTTCATATATAAAAATCCTTTCCTTGAGAATTGCAGCGAAACCGTATCGCCGGATCAATCCTCATTGATTTTTTGACGAAATTCATCTTCGCTGAGTACCGGAATACCCAGTTCGTTTGCCTTATCCAGTTTGCTGCCGGCAGCTTCTCCGGCAACAACGAAGGTGGTTTTTTTGGAAACGCTGCCGCTGACCTTTCCGCCGTACCGCAGGATCAGTTCCTTCGCCTCGCTGCGTTTCATGGTGGAAAGCGTTCCAGTCAGAACGAATGTCATGCCGGCAAAGCGTGTGTCCTCCACAGCTGTTCCGTGATAGGTCATATTACAGCCAGCCGCCTGCAGGTGTTCGATCAGCTGATGCATATGCGGTTCTGCCAGTGCAGAGACCACGCTCTCCGCCATCGTCTCTCCGAATCCATCGATTTCCTGGATCTCCGCAGCAGATGCACCGAGCAGTGCTTCCATGGTCGGGAATCGCTCACAGAGCAGTTTTGCGGCACGACTGCCGATGCCGCGGATTCCCAGGGCATAGATCAGGCGATCCAGAGAGTTCTCTTTGGAAGCGGCAATGGCGCGTACCAGATTTTCCGCAGACTTTTCTGCAAAGCGATCCAGTTCTGTCAGTTCCGATTCGGTCAAAGCGTACAGATCTGCTACAGAGTGCACCAGTCCATTTGCCTGAAGTGCCGCCAAATTCTGCGGCCCGAGACCGTCAATGTTCATGGCATCCTTAGACACAAAGTGAATCATACGCTTCATCAGCTGTGCCGGGCAGTCTGGATTCGGGCAGCGCAGCGCCGCTTCATCCGGATCGCGCACCGCAGGCGTATGACAGACAGGGCACTGTTCCGGCAGATGATACGGTTCTGCGCCGTCTGCATGCGTTTTCACGCGCAGCACTTCCGGAATGATCTCCCCTGCCTTTCGGACAACGATAGTGTCTCCAAGACGGATGTCACGCTCCGTGATAAAGTCCTGGTTATGCAGCGTGGCACGGGAAACCTCTGTTCCGGCAAGCTGTACCGAATCAAAAATTGCCACCGGTGTGATGACGCCGGTTCTGCCAACGCTCAGCAGGATCTCACGAAGTGTAGTCTCTTTCTCCTCCGGTGGGAACTTAAACGCCGCAGCCCATTTCGGGACTTTTGATGTAGCGCCCATTTCTTCCCGCTGTGCAAAGGAATCCACTTTCACAACAACGCCGTCCGTGTCATAGGCATAGTGCAGCTTCGCTTCGCCGATCGCCGCGATCTCTGCGCGGACTTCCTCCGCAGTATGCAGCGGCTTGCTATGAGGAATCACCGTGGGGAAGCCCAGCTTTTTGAGATATTCCAGAGATTCGATATGTGTTTCCAAAGACACGCCCTCGATCTGCTGGATGTTGAAGATCCAGATATCCAGGCTGCGTTTCGCCGTAACGGCTGCATTTTTCTGGCGCAGAGAGCCGGCGGCAGCGTTACGGGGATTCTTCGCCGGTGTTTCGCCTTCTAGCTCCTGCTGTTCCACAAGCGCCGCAAAGCTTTTCCGCGGCATATAGACTTCGCCGCGCACTTCCAGAAATGCCGGCGCGTCTTTCAGCTGCTTCGGAATATTGGAAATGGTCATCAGGTTCGCTGTGACATCTTCTCCAACAAAGCCGTCTCCGCGGGTCGAGCCGCGAGTGAAGATGCCGTTGGTGTATTCCAAAGACACCGACAAGCCGTCGATCTTCGGCTCTGCGCTGAATGCCGGATGCACCAGTTCTTCCTGACACCGCTGTACAAAAGCATCCATTTCTGCGTAAGAAAAAACATCCTGCAGGCTCATCATCTGCACTGCATGGGACACCTTTTCAAATGTTCTGGATGCTGCGCCGCCCACATGCTTGGTAGGCGAATCTGCTGCTGCAAACTGGGGATATTCCCCTTCCAGGGTTTCCAGTTCCCGCATCAGCATATCGTACTCATAGTCCGTTACGGACGGAGCATCCTGCACATAGTATTCTTCGTTATAGCGTTCCAGCAGCTGCTTCAGCTCTGCAATACGCTGTTTTGCTGTCGTTTCGTCCATGGTTACGTCTCCTTGTGCCGCCATTTGGATTTGCCCACTTGGCATACACTTGTATTATACCACAAAATCAGGATATATGCTAGTGGTTTTACAAATATTTCATTTTTTATTCTCTAAAATTGCGGTTTTCCGACTGTGTGTCAGCACTGCCAAATTCCAGATAAGAATCCGGCACATTCCCTACAATAACAGTTTCAGAAAGCAGGCAATCGTAGGCCGCCGTTGCTGTCACCTTAGAAAACGGGATCGCCGCCTGGACTTCGGCGGTAATTTCAACACGGATGGTATGGCAGGTCTGGTTCACGCCTGCGGATTCCAATGCGCTGATGAGCTTAACAGAAGCATGACCGACCGGCAACAGGCGAACCGAAAGCTGCGGCCCGTGTCCTGCAAAGAGCCACACTCCAGACGCTGTTCCCAGAGAGACGCAGAGAGACGCATCCCGGCACTGTTCCAGTTCTTCCTGCACCTCCTGATAGATCGCCGCCTGCAAGCGGTTGATCTGATCTGTTTTCGTTTCAACGGCTGTCACATTTCCGGAGGTGTCATATGTCATGGTCACAAAGTCGCTGTACTGGAACTGCTCCTGTTGCAGGACTTCAGAAATGCTGTCTGCCATCAGTCCGGCGGTAAACCGCTTGGTTTCACTTTCACAGACGGCGCAGAGTTCCGGGCGGATCATGCGATCCATCCGCAGGAACAGGGCGAGCAGGATTCCGGCAGCAGTACAGAAAATCAGCAGGGAGCGCAGTCTGGCGCGCCGTTTTTGATACACTTGTTTTCGCATTTTCCACCCTCAATGAAACAAGAAACGGACGACAAACAGCCGCCCGTTTTACACGTTATTCCGACGCAGACATATCGCCGCATTCTGTTGGCTCTCCGCAGCCGCAGGTCTTTTCCTTTGGAACTGCATCCAATGTTCCCGGTGAAAACTCCTCTGCCGGAAAACGGATCTTATCAAAGACAGCACAGGGCGACTCTGTATCCGTATGGCATTCCTTGGTCGGTATGGTGTACTCATAAGTGGGAACCAGAATGGTTACCGGACGGAACACCTCTACCACAGAGAAGAGACCCAGCGTCATGATGACAGTGCGAACCGGCGTTGTGCCGTCTGCTGCACAAACCGAACCGATGCGTGCTTCCAGCGCAATGGGTGCAACGACCTGCACCGCTGCGGTGGGGAGATTGATGGTCTCGCAGCAGGCATTGGTGTCCCCCAATTGTTCGCCGCTGCTGAAAAATGTCTGTGTGTTGCTCTCGCCGCCGTAGAGGATCACATTCTTGCTGGCATAGGCTGTACCGGTCAGCAATACGGGACTGCTGCATGCACGTTCGTATGCCATAAGCTCTACCCGGAATGTGTAAGTTAAATCAATGGAGTAGAATCCACGGTTAAAGGGAACCGGCTCGATGTTCATGCAGATATCCGAGACACGAACGCAGCGGCTTTTTACCATGGTGACATTTGGCGGCAGTTCTCCCCCATCCATCAATATTTGAATGTTCGAGAAACAATCCCGATCACTGCAGCTGTCAAATACACGGTTCACTTTGATGGGCACAGTGTCAGCGCAGTGTTCCGGTAAAGGGTGATATTGGCTCATTGAAAAAACCTCCTTCAGCACTGTTAAGCCTATCAGTTCCCTGATAGATGCTTCTCTACAGTGTATTCGGAGGTTTTGAAAAATGTGACTGTTTTTCTAAATTTTATTCCGCTGCCGCATCATCAGTGTACATCTCGTTGAAAAAGCAGCTGTACGAACCGGTATGGCATGCCGCGCCGGTCTGCTTGACATTGAGCAGCAATGTGTCATCATCGCAGTCGCTGTAAATGGAGATGACCTTTTGCAGGTGGCCGCTGGTCGCGCCCTTGTTCCACAGTTCCTGACGGGAACGGCTCCAGTACCAGGTGTAGCCGGTTTCCAGGGTTTTGCGCAGGCTTTCCTTGTTCATGTATGCCAGCATCAGAACGGTTTTTGTATCCACATCAAATGCAATTGCCGGAATCAGTTCGCCTTTCTGAAAATATTTATCCAAGTCGTTGATGTCAATTTTGAGCATGAGTGTCTCCTCTTTCGTTTTGTTTCAGGGCGTTTTCTACAAAGGGAATGGTCAGCAGGATTTCCAGTGTCTGCACGCCGATCATCACAAGCGAGACCATATCGGCAGCTTTCCGGGACAGCAACAGACTGCATCCGCAGGCAACTGCCGTAAGTGCCAGCATTCCAACGCCGGCAGTCAGCCATAGTTTTCCGCAATAGCGATTGGCAAAGAACCAGGCAGCTTCATTTTTTGTCGAACGCATGGTGCGATAGCCGATCCAGCTGCTGATCTGTTTCGGCGTGTGATAACGCATCATCCACCCAGCAATCACCTGGATCACCGGAATCAGAAATGTACAGATCATCAGAAGTACCATGAGAACATTCCTCCTTGCTTTTATGTGAATCTGCTTTGGGATTCATGTTACCGCATGGGAATGCCCTTTGCGCGGCAGTCTGCTTTGACTTCCTGGACTGTCAGTTCTCGGAAGTGGAACAGAGATGCCGCCAGTGCCGCAGAGCATCCGGTTTCCAGGAAAGCATCTGCAAAATCAGAAAGCTTTCCTGCGCCGCCGCTGGCGATAACCGGAATCTGTACTGCATCGCAGACCGCTTTCAGCATCGGCAGATCAAAACCGCCGCGCACGCCGTCTGTATCAATAGAGTTCAGGCAGATCTCCCCGGCACCCAGCTGCTCGCACTGTTTTACCCAATCGACCAGATCCAGCTGCATATCCACACGGCCGCCATTAATGAACACTGTCCACTTGTTTTCGCCGACCTTTTTGGCATCCACGCCAACGCAGATGCACTGGCAGCCGAAAATATCAGCGCCGTCTTTGATGAGCTGCGGATTCTGCACTGCCTGAGAGTTAACAGACACTTTATCTGCGCCGGCACGAAGTGTATCCCGGATATCATCTACCGTTTTGATGCCGCCGCCTACGGTCAGAGGGACGAACACTTTCTTTGCCGTTTCCCGGACAACATCCAGCATGACACCTCTGCCTTCATAGGACGCAGTGATATCATAGAACACGATCTCATCTGCACCCTGCTGATTATAGGCATAGGCGCATTCTACCGGATCGCCTACATCTTTGATACCCTCAAAGTTTACGCCTTTGACAACCTTGCCGTTTCGCACATCCAGGCAAGGGATGATTCGTTTTGCCAGCATATGTTACACTCCTTCCGCAAGGGCAATGGCTTCCCGCAGATCCAGTGTGCCCTTATAGATCGACTTTCCGCAGATCGTACCGTACAGTCCCAGTTCTTTGCAGCCGCGAATATCTGCAATGGTGTGAACGCCGCCGCTGGCGATGATGTTACACTTGCCCTCTGTGGCATCCCGCAGAGCTTTCAGCTGTTCCAGATTCACGCCGGACAGTGTGCCGTCCTTGGCGATATCTGTCACGATAAAATACTGCACACCAACTGCGATCATCTCTTTTGCCAGCGTGATGTAATCTGTGTCGGATTCTTCCAGCCAGCCCTCTGTGGCAACCATGCCGTTTTTGGCGTCAATGCCCACTGCAATATGCTGACTGCCGAACTTCTGCACGGCATCCTTCACCAGCTGTGGATTTTTCAGAGCCGCAGAGCCAAGGATCACACGTTCGACGCCGCTTTTCAGGTAAGTGTCGATGGTCTCCAGGTTCCGGATACCGCCGCCGACTTCTACTTTCAAACCAGTTTTTGCTACAACATCTTCATAGATATGCTGGTTTACCGGTCTGCCCTCTTTGGCGCCGTCCAGATCTACCATGTGAATCCAGGTTGCGCCGGCGGCTTCAAAGCCCTTTGCGGTTTCCATATAATCTGCTGCGACTTTTTCCACGGTGGAGAAATCGCCCTTGAACAGGCGGACGCAGTTGCCGTCTTTGATATCAATTGCAGGTAAAATAATCATCCGATCAGCCCTCCAAAATTTCGCAGTATCTGCAAGCCGACTTCGCCGCTCTTTTCCGGATGGAACTGCGCGCCGTAGACGGTTTTGCCGTCATAGACCATTGCCGGGATCTTTGCTGTGCCGTATTCTACATAGGCTGCCAGATATTCGTCCGGCACAACTGCCTGGTAGGAATGTACGAAGTACACATAGGATTCTTCCGGCAGATTCCGGAGAATCGGGCAGTCATGCTGCATTTCCAGCTTGTTCCAGCCCATGTGCGGAATCACCATGCCCGGCGCTTCGATTTTTTTCACCTTGCCGGGAACGAGTCCGAGGCCGTCGCATTCTTCAAATTCGTATCCCTTTTCAAAGATGAGCTGCATGCCCAGGCAAATGCCGAGGAACGGCTTTTTATGGGATTCTTCCCGGATCACATCGGTCAAGCCGCTGTCGTGCAGCATCTGCATGGCACTGGGGAATGCGCCCACGCCGGGCAGGATCAGGGCATCCGCTTTGCGGATCGCTTCCGGATCAGCGGTCAGTTCTCCTGGAAGTCCCAGATAGTCCAGTGCATTCTTGACGCTGAAAATATTGCCTGCGCCATAGTCGATAATTGCGATCATCTCAGAGGACTCCTTTCGTGGACAAGGTCATGCCGTCTTTCAGAGGCGTGACGGCGGTTTTCAGTGCGTGTGCGACTGCCTTGAAAGCTGCTTCACATTTATGGTGGTCGTTGGAACCATACATCATGTTGACGTGCAGTGTGATTCCTGCGTTGAAGGCAAAGGCGCGGAAAAATTCTTCTGTCAGGCAGGCATCATACTGTCCGATCATGGCGTTGGTGAATGTTCCCTGAAACACCAGGAACGGACGGTTGCTGATGTCCAGGCTGCAAAATGCCAGTGCTTCGTCCATGGGAATGAAAGCGCTGCCATAGCGCGTGATGCCGGATTTATCGCCCAGTGCTTCGCCCAGTGCCTTACCCAGAACAATGCCAGTGTCCTCTACGGTGTGGTGTCCGTCCACATAGAGGTCTCCTTTGACGGCAATGTCCATGCTGATACCGCTGTGAACAGACAGTGCTGTCAGCATATGGTCAAAAAAGCCGATGCCGGTATCGATGTTGGCAGTCCCCTTGTTGTCTAGTTTTACGGCTACCTGTATGTCTGTCTCTTTGGTCTTTCGTGCAAGTTGTGCTTGCCGCATATGGATTCCTCCTTGTGTTAGATAAATTCAATTGAAAAATTCCTGCCGCACGGATAAGCTGCTGTTTTTCTATTAATTCCATTTTCTGGATTTTTGTAAGAGGGATATGAGAATCTCTGTATCTCAGACTGTCTGTATACACATAAAACCCGTCAATGGATCCGCTCTTTGCCATAAACTCCCCACTGCCAAGAACAATTTCGCCCTGTTCAAACTGAAAAAAGATCTTGTCGGAAGTCCCAAGGATTTTTACAATTGGATTCTCATTACTGCTTTTCATCCTCAAACCGAACGGTAATTGCATTGGCGTGTGCGGTCAGGCCTTCCTTGTTGGCAATCAGCACGATGTCATCCTTGGCTGCACGCAGGGCATCCTTGGTATAGTAGGTATAGCTGGAACGCTTGGTAAAGCTCTGTACGCCCAGCGGAGAGAAGAAACGAGCTGTTCCGCTGGTGGGCAGAACGTGGTTCGGGCCGGCGTAGTAGTCGCCCAGCGGTTCCGATGCGTATGCACCCAGGAATACCGAACCGGCGTTGTCCAGTGCACCCAGCAGTTCCATGGGGTTCTCCATGAGGACTTCCAGGTGTTCCGGTGCAACCATATTTGCCAGGACAACTGCCTCTTCACGCGTATCGCACAGCAGAACTGCGCCGTACTCATTCATGGATTTTTCGATGATTTCTTTTCTGGAAAGGTAGGATGCCTGGCGGTTGATCTCTGCCTGTACCTTTTCTGCCAGTTCCGGGCAGGTCGTTACCAGGATCGCAGATGCCAGAACATCATGTTCTGCCTGAGACATCAGGTCTGCGGCAACAAATTTCGGGTCTGCCGTTTCATCTGCCATGACCAGTACTTCGCTGGGGCCTGCGATCATGTCAATGTCCACAACGCCGTACAGCAATTTCTTTGCGGTAGCCACGAAAATATTGCCAGGGCCGACGATCTTGTCTACTTTCGGGATCTCCTCTGTGCCGTATGCCAGGGCTGCGATCGCCTGTGCGCCGCCGGAGAGGAATACACGGTCTACGCCGCAGAGGCCGGCTGCCACCAGGATATCCGGGTTCGGTGTACCGTCCTTGCAGGGCGGTGTTACCATGATGATCTCCTTCACGCCGGCGATCTTTGCCGGAACAGCGTTCATGATAACGCTGGACGGATACGCTGCCGTACCGCCCGGCACATACAGACCGACACGCTCCAGACCGCGGACACGCTGTCCCAGGATCACACCGTTCGGCAGTGCGTGGATAAAGCCCTCCTGCACCTGGCGCTGGTGGAAATCGCGGACGTTCTCAATGGCATTCAGCATCGCATCAACAAATGCCGGGTCTGCATTGGTCAGCGCATCATTGATGACATCGCGCGGCACCTCGTAATACTGGGGCAGGTTGCCGTCAAATTTCAGCGTATAGTTTTTTACTGCTTCATCGCCGCCGGCTTTTACGGTGCGGATGATCTCGCTTACGGTTTCGGTAACTCTCTGGTTGGTCTCACCGGTACGCTTGTCCAAACTTTCAAAGAACGCGTCGCGCTGTGCCAGATCACTGGCGTTAATGGTTTTCATGGTAATCATATTATAAAGCCTCCTCAATTTTCTGAATCAAAGCTTCAATTTCGGTTTGCCGCAGCTTCAGGCTAACGGTGTTGGCGATCAGGCGTGCGGAAATGGGAACGACATCTTCGACCACTTCCAGGCCGTTTTCACGGAGTGTCACGCCGGTCTCTACGATATCCACGATACCGTCTGCCAGTCCCAGCAGCGGAGCAAGTTCCACAGAGCCTTCGATCTTGACAATGTCTACGTCCATGCCCTTGCTCTCAAAAAAGCGGCGTGCCACATTCGGATACTTGGTAGCGATGCACTTGACACCGAAACCGCTGTAGAAATCAGTTCCCTTTTTGCATGCCAGAGCAAATCGGCATCTGCCAAATCCCAGGTCTACCAATTCAAAAAACTTGCCCTGCATCTCGATGATCGTATCTTTTCCCACAACACCCATATCGCAAACGCCGTGTTCCACATAGGTGATAACGTCATTTGCCTTTGCCAGGACAACTTCCATATTGCCGTCCGGAATCGGCAGGATCAGACGGCGGCCTTTTTCCCGTACTGCGGTGCAGTCATAGCCCAGCCGTTCCAACAGTCCGACGGTATCCTTTTCCAGTCTGCCTTTTGTCAATGCAATTCTAAGCGGCTTTGCCATTTATCTTACCTCCGTGATTTCTTCGTCTACGACAACAACTCTTCCGATCTTGTTTTCCCGTGCGTATTCCCGAACCAGATCCAGGCTGTCAAAAAATGCAAACTCTACGACCTGTCCGCTGCGGCGCAGTTCCTGAGAAACCTTAGCGGCTTTCATTTCATAGCCGGGTGCCGCAAAAATCACTGCATCAGACGGCTTTTTCTCTGCCGGCTTGTCCTTGACGCGCACATTTGCCACAGCATCTA
The DNA here is from genome assembly GCA_963590855.1 of Ruminococcus bromii. Classification (GTDB taxonomy): domain Bacteria; phylum Bacillota; class Clostridia; order Oscillospirales; family Ruminococcaceae; genus Ruminococcus_C. The sequence goes on along the minus strand of CAVAQT010000008.1, from coordinate 47,565 downwards.
CATTCACAGCGAATCCGGTCGCCGGGATGTCATAGCCAAAATCAGACAGCAGCTTATTATAGCGTCCGCCGGAGAGAACTTCTTCTCCATAGCCTTCCAGGTAGCCCTTGATGATAACGCCGGTATAGTAATCCGCATTGTTGACCATACCGAGATCTACGGTCAGTCTGCCGCTGCCGATCACGGTAGAGATATCCTGATACAACTTTCGCAGATCCATCAGGATCTCATCAATGCGCTCGTTGGAGTACAGCTGGGAAGCCTTATCAAAGACCTCTTCACCGCCAAACAGCGCCGGCAGTTTTTTCAGTGCGCCTGCAACCTTGACGTCATCCATCGTATCCAGGACATCATTCAACGCAGGATAGTTTTTGGTCTCGATCAGATAGCGGATATTCTCCCGTTCTTCCGGTGTGGCATTCAGTTCGCGCATCAATTCCTTAAATACGCCTGCATCGCCAAGTTCTAATGAGAAGCTGACATTTTCACTGCTGAAAGAAGCCAGGGCTTCAATTGCAGTTGTAATCATTTCCACATCTGCCAGATAAGACGATGAGCCAAGCAGTTCGATACCTGCCTGTGTGATCTCGTCGCTTCTGCCCTTCAGCGCCGGCTCAAAGCGATAAACGGTCTGGTTATAGCAAAGGCGCAGCGGAAGCGAAGCATCCCGCAAACGTGTTGCAGCCACTCGTGCGATAGGCATGGTGGATTCCGGCCGCAGCACCAGAAGGCGGCCCTTGCTGTCTGTTAGCTTGTACAGCCGTTCCTGGGGATAATGGCCGGACTCCGACTGGAACACATCAAAAAATTCCAGTCCCGGTGTCGTCAGCTCCGAATAGCCTTTGCTCTGAAATAATGCATGCAGGTTCTCTTCGATTTCCCGGCGTACCAGGCATTCTTCAAACAAGAAGTCTTTTGTCCCCTCCGGGGTAATCAGATCATACTTTCTCATACGTTCCTCCTAACGCTTTATCACACTACTATAATACTATAGTAGCACATCAGATATTCAATGTCAAGGAAAATCTATCAAAAGAGTGTCATTTGGCTAGATTTCGGCAAATCGCCCATAGCATTCAACTGTTCCAGAGTCTCAATTATTGTTTTTGATGCGCCGCTCTGCTTCTGAAATTCCTCTATGGAGATAAAATCGCGTTTTTGCGCTGTTTCATAGAGATTTTGTGCCGCCGAAATGCCGATACCCGGAATGGCACTGAACGGAATCCGCACCTTATTGTCCTCTACCAGATATTTGGTGGCGTGGGACTTATACAGATCGATCGGCAGGAACTCGCAGCCGCGGCTCAGCATTTCATTTACGATCAGCAAGGTGTCCAGCAAATCGGTTTCTTTTTTCGAGCGGTCGTTTCCTTTTTCTTTCAGTTCTTCGATCTTCGCACGGACTGCTTCTTTTCCCTGAAGTGCCAGGACAGCATCGAAATCATCGCCGCGCGTACTGAAATATACCGCATAATATGCCAGCGGATGATACAGCTTGAACCAGCCCAGTTTGATCGCGGCGGTAACATAAGCGGCAGCGTGCGCCTTCGGGAACATGTACTTGATCTTCAGGCAGCTGTCGATATACCACTGCGGCACATTGTGATCTTTCAGCATTTGCACCCGTTCCGGCGTAAAGGTCTTAGGCGCTTTTCCCTTTCGGGTGTCCTCCATGATCTGGAATGCCTGTTTCGGCTCTACGCCCTTATGCAGCAGGTATGTCATGATACTGTCACGCGTACCAATAACATCGGAAATGGTACAGGTACCGTTGTCGATCAGATCCTTTGCATTGCCCAGCCATACATCAGTACCGTGGGAAAGTCCGCTGACTTGCAGGAAATCACTGAATTTTTTCGGTTTGGAATCCAAAAGCATCTGAATGGTAAAGCCAGTTCCCATTTCCGGAATGCCGAGACTTCCGGTCTGGCAGTAGATCTCTTCCGGGGTGACGCCGAGCACACTTGCGTCTGTACACATCTGGATGACTTTGGGGTCAGTGGTGGGGACATCGTGAATGGAGAGCCCCGTCATATCCTCCAGATGCTTATACATTGTAGGAACGACATGTCCCAGCTCATCCAGTTTCAAGATCGTATCGTGCAGCGAATGGAAGTCGAAGTGCGTCGTCAGAATGTCGGACTCTGCATCGTCTGCCGGGTGCTGCACAGGGGTAAAGTCATAGACATCATAATCGCCGGGAACAACGACCATGCCGCCGGGATGCTGGCCAGTCGTCCGCTTGATGCCGGTACAGCCAATGGAAAGGCGGTTTGTCTCTGTGGGGCTATAGTGCAGGCCTCTTTCTTCCAGGTACTTTTTGACATAGCCATACGCCGTTTTATCGGCAACGGCAGAGATCGTTCCTGCCTTAAACACGTTATCGCGTCCGAAAAGTTCTTCTGTATACCGATGGGCAGAGGACTGGTATTCACCGGAGAAGTTCAGGTCGATATCCGGCGCTTTATCGCCGTCAAATCCCAGGAAGGTTTCAAAAGGAATGTCGTGGCCGTCCCGGTTCATTTCTGTGCCGCATTCCGGGCAGTTCTTCGGCGGCAGGTCAAAACCGGAGCCGACACTGCCGTCTGTGATAAACTCGCTGTGCTTGCACTTCGGGCAGACATAGTGGGGCGCTAACGGGTTGACTTCCGAGATTCCTGCCATGGAAGCGACAAAGGACGAGCCGACAGAACCACGCGAGCCGACCTGATAGCCATGTGCCACGCTGTCCCACACAAGTTTCTGCGCAATGATATACAGCACCGAGAAGCCGTGCTTGATAATGGATGAAAGCTCGCGGTTCAGCCGCTTTTCTACCAGTTCCGGCAGCGGATCGCCGTAGATCTCTTTGGCCTTTGTATTGGTAATCCGCACCAGGTCTTCTTCCGCACCGTCAATTGTCGGCGTAAATGTGCCGTTCGGGAACGGCTGGATCTTTTCGATCTGGTCGGCAATGGCATTGGTGTTTTCAACTACGATTTCGTACGCTTTTTCTTCGCCAAGATAGGAAAACTCCTCCAGCATTTCTTCTGTTGTCCGAAGATACAGCGGCGGCTGGAATTTGGCATCGTCATAGCCCTGTCCTGCCTGAAGGATCTCACGGTAAATGGCGTCTTCTTTATCCATAAAGTGCACGTCACAGGTTGCACAAACCGGAATCCCCAGTTCTTCGCCAAGCGCTACGATCTTTCGGTTGTATTCCTGGAGTTCTTCTACATTGGCGGCTGTGCCGTTTCGGATCATAAACGCATTGTTCCCCACCGGCTGAATTTCCAGATAGTCATAAAACTTCGCCAGTTCTACGATCTCTTCATGCGGCTTTTCATCGACAAATGCGCGGAACAATTCACCTGCTTCACAGGCGCTGCCGAAGATCAGTCCCTCCCGGTGCTGCATCAGCACCGATTTGGGAATCAGCGGCTTCCGGTAAAAGCACTCCACATGGCCATACGAAATCAGCTTATACAGGTTTTTCAGTCCGATATGATTGCGCACCAAAATGATCTGATGGAAGGATTTCAGCTTTTTGACATCGATTTCCTGTGTCTTGCTGTTCAAGTCGGAGAGCAGCACTGCGCCCTTTTCCTGGATCAGACGGCTCACCAGTTCCTTATAGATCTTTGCCAGCATTTGCGCATCATCAGAAGCGCGGTGATGATCGAATTTTCCCAGTTTCAGTGCTTTTGCAACGCCGTCCAGACGATGTCTTGACATCGTGGGCAGCATGCATTTGCAGAGGATCAATGTATCCAATGTGGCGAATTCAAAGGAGATGTTATGCCGTTTGCAGACATTGCGCACGAATGACGTATCGAATTTTGCATTGTGTGCCGCCAGAACGGGATTTTCGCCGCAGAAGTCCATAAACTTTTTCAAGGCTTCGGCTTCTTTGGGTGCTTGTTCGACCATGGAGTCTGTGATTCCTGTCAGTTCGACGATTTTCGCCGGAATGGGGCGTTCCGGATCGACCATGGTGTTGAATGTGTCAACGATCTGCATTCCGCGCATCCGCACAGCACCGATCTCGGTCAGCCGGTCATTGGACGGGCTAAGGCCGGTCGTCTCAACATCGAAAATGATGATCTCGTCCTGCAGGGTGCGGTCTCCCGGTTTATCGACGACAAGCAGACGGTTCAAGTCATTGACAACGTATGCTTCGCAGCCGAAGATCACTTTAAAATCTTTGTCTTTAAAACCGCGCCATGCATTCATTGCATCTGGAAACGCCTGCGCAATGCCGTGGTCGGTAATGGCAATGGCAGGGTGTCCCCAGTCGTGTGCACGCTGCACCAGACGTTCACAGGGCGTGACGGCATCCATCTGGGACATGTTGGTATGGCAATGCAGTTCCACACGCTTTTTCGGCGCATTGTCCATTTTTCGCTGGCGCTTTACCATAACGATGGATTCCGGCTTCAGCACTTCTTCCCGTGCGAAATCATCATAGTTGATTCTGCCGATTATCAAAAGGGTACTACCCTTCTTGATATCGCCGAACGGGAATTTGGAAATATTCTCTGTGGTATCAAAAATTTTCACCAAAACGGAATATGTACCATCGGTGATCTGATACGTCAGGATCGTTCTCTCGCCGCGCACCTCGCGGGAATCCATGGCAAAAACATCGCCCATCACAACCACGCGCTGATTTTGAACTTCAACGGCTTCACGAATAGACATCGGGATATCCCGGATCGGTCTTCCCTTAATCAGGACAGCGCTTCCGGGAACTACCCCGGGGATGTCTTCATTCATGGAAACGCTCTGGGCAGTAGGCTTCGGCTTTTTGTCGCCTCCCGAAGCCGGCGCAGGTGCAGAAGATTGTGCCTGCAACTGTTCGTTATGCTTTGGCAGTTCTTTTTCGGCACGGGCGATCATTGCCTGAAATGCATCATCACTGACACTGGCATCCCCCAGAAATGTGACATGAAACGGTTTGGAAAAAAGCTGTTCCAGCAAGCCGGAAAAGAAGTCTGCCACATGATATTTTTGCAGAATGTCATAGCCGCCGTTATGCAGCTGAATGCGGAGATCGTCTCCGTCTTGTGTCACTTCTGCACCATCTACAAAACCATTGACAACTGTCATTTCGCGCTTTAAGATCATGACCAGATCCGGGAAATACGCCATCGAAAACAGTTCCGGCGCATAGCGGGGATGCAGCCGCACTGCGTGAATTTCCAAGCGGATTTCCAGCTCGTGTTCCAGTGCGATCAGATCCTGTGCCGGAACCAGATGGGGAAATGCAACATAAAACGAAATTTTCGTCAGATTTTCGGAATATGTCATCTTCTTTAAGATACCGTCCTGCACAGACGACGGCAATATCGGCACATATTCTTCCAGAAACTCTGCGAAATTCAAATCCATACTTTCCACTCCTACAGCTTAGCAAAAAAGCATTCTGCAAATGCCTTTTCGAGCCTGTTTTCATTTCTCCGCTTTCATACTCAGAGCAACACCGCACGAAGCCCTGCTTTACGGCTTTGTACAGTGTTGCCCCAGATGCAAAACACAGTTCTTACATTTTTTCAATTTCCGCCATGAGTTCCGGAACAATGTCTGCTTCTGCGACCTTTCGCAGGACAGTTCCCTTGCGGAACAGCATGGCGCATCCATCGCCGCCGGCAATGCCGATGTCTGCTTCACGGGCTTCTCCCGGGCCATTGACAACGCAGCCCATGACAGCAACCTTAATGTCCTTATCTACATTTTCCAATGCAGCTTCGACTTCTTTGGCGGTTTTTACAAGGTCGATCCTCGTTCTGCCACAGGTCGGACAGGAGACGATCTGCGGGCCGCCCCGTTTGCCGATACACTTGAGGATATCTCTGGCAGCTTTGATTTCCTTTACCGGGTCTTCTGTCAGGGAAACACGAATGGTTTCTCCGATGCCGTCATGCAGAAGTGCGCCGATACCGATCGCAGATTTGATTAGGCCCATGCGCTCTGTACCGGCTTCTGTCACGCCCAAATGCAGCGGATAGCGGCACTGCTGCGCGCAAAGACGATAGGCATCGATCATGGTGTTGACATCCGAAGATTTCATGGAAATGACAATGTCATCGAAGTCACATTCTTCCAGCATACGCACATGTCCCATTGCGCTTTCAACCAAAGCTTCGGCAGTGGGTGCGCCGTACTTTGCGAGGATCTCCTTTTCCAGCGAGCCGGAATTTACGCCGATCCGGATAGGGATATGTCTGCTCTGACAAGCCTTCACTACCTCGCGGACACGGCTCATGCCGCCGATATTTCCGGGATTGATGCGTATTTTATCGATGCCAGCGGCAGCAGCCTCCAGCGCCAGGCGATAGTCAAAGTGAATATCCGCAACAAGCGGAATCGTGATCTTTTCCTTGATGGCCGGAATCAGCGCGATGGCTTCGCGATTGGGAATTGCTGCGCGAACGATCTCACAGCCTGCCTGTTCCAGGGCGACCGCCTGCGCCACGCTGCCTGCAATGTCATCTGAACGTGTATTCAGCATGGACTGAATGTAAATATGACTGCCGTCTAAGACGCAGTTCCCCACTTTTACCGGTTTTATATCTCTCATAAAATGTCACTCCCTAATTTTTGAAAAAGCGCCCTACATCTTGTACTGTCACCAGGATCATCAGCAGAAACAGCGCTGCCATTCCCACAAAGTGCACCATTGCTTCCCGTTCTTTGGCGATGGGCTTTCTGCGAATCGCTTCAATCAAAAGGAATACAAACCGGCTGCCATCCAGTCCGGGAATCGGAAGCAAATTGAATACGCCGACATTTACTGTAATGAAAATGGTCAGGTTCATGACGGACTGTATTCGTTCCAGAAGATTATCGCCGCTGGAGGCCGCCTGTTCGATCACGCTGACAGTGCCCACCGGGCCGGAAAGATCCTTTAGGCTGTACTTTCCGCTGACCAATTCGACCAGAGACATCCAGATCAGCTTTGCAGTCGCTACGGTATCTTTTGCTGCATAAGAGACGATGGTGATCGGATTCTTGGCTTTTCCTTCTACTGCAAAGTCCAGCAAGCCATCTGTATTATCGTTATGGAATTTGACATCCTGAAGTGTAACGCGTTCGCCGTCACGTTTTACGGTAATGTCATATGTCTCGCTGTCTGTGGTTTTCAGCTTATAGATCAGGTCAGTGGTAGAAAAAATATGGCTGCCGTCAATGGCAACGATTTTATCTCCCACTTGCAATCCGGAGCGTTCGCTTTCTGCTGCACTGATCGTTTCTCCCGATGCATTGGTCGTTTCTGCAAAGCGGGCAATGGTCAGAGAAGGCACTTTCTGTGCGGTACACAGCAAAATTGCAATCAGCAGAAAGCCCAATACCAGGTTCATAAATGCCCCGGCAAGAACGACAGTCATCCGCCGCCACACCGCCTTTTTCTCAAAGGCATTCGGGTTATCACTGGACTGGTCTTCGCCCTCCATGGCGCAAAATCCGCCGATCGGAAACAGGCGAAGAGAGTATTCTGTCTCTCCTTTTTGAAAATGCAGGAGCTTCGGCCCCATACCGATCGCAAACTGATTCACTTGAATCTTATTTAATTTTGCAACGATAAAATGACCAAACTCATGGATTCCGATAATGAGACCAAAGATAATGATCGCAATCAGGATGGTTACAATATGCTGCATCTACAGATTCCTTTCTATGCAATGGCGCCGCGGACAAATTCGCGCGCCTTGGTGTCAGCCTTCATCACATCCTCATAAGTTTCGATCTTGACAGCCGGAATGGACTGCATTGCCTGCTGTGCCAGCGCCCCGATCTCCAAAAACGGAATTTTTCCGGCTAAAAAGGCTGCTACAGCTACTTCATTCGCCCCGTTTACAATACACGGCGCAGTGCCGCCCACTGTAATTGCTGCAATGGCAGTCTTTAAGCATGTAAAGGTCTCCATATCCGGTTTCTCGAATGTCAATGTCCCGTAATCTGTCAGGGACAGCTGCTTTGTTGGGCAGGACATGCGATCCGGATACAGCAGTGCATACTGGATCGGGATCTTCATATCCGGAACGCCCAGCTGTGCGATCACAGAGCAATCCTGGTATTCTACTGCGGAATGCACAACGCTCTGGCGGTGTACAACGATCTCGATCTGATCCGGTGTCAGGTCAAAGAGCCACTTTGCTTCGATAAATTCCAGTCCCTTGTTCATCAGCGTTGCAGAGTCAATGGTAATCTTATTGCCCATGCTCCAATTGGGATGGTTCAAGGCATCTGCTACGGTGACGCTTTCCAGTTCGGCACGAGTCTTTCCAAAGAACGGGCCGCCAGATGCAGTCAGAATGATCTTATTCAGCTGTTCCCGCTTGTTTCCCTGCAAGCACTGGAAAATCGCAGAGTGCTCGCTGTCCACGGGATAGATATGTACGCCCTTTTTCGCAGCCTGATCCATGACCAGAGAACCGCCGGCAACCAGCGTCTCTTTATTGGCAAGAGCAATGTCCAATCCGGCAGAAATTGCGGTCAATGTCGGAAGCAGGCCAACCATGCCGACAACCGAATTGATCAGAATGTCCGCATTTGTATCGGAAGCAATGTCGCATAGCCCCTCCATGCCGCAAAGCACCTGAACAGGCAGATCTGACAAGCGCTGATTCAGCTCTGCATACTGATCCGGTTCAAAAATGCAAACCTTTTTGGGCTGAAATTCTCTTGTCTGCTGTTCCAGCAGCTTGATATTTCGATTTGCTGCCAGGGCATAGACCTGCATATGATGTGCTTTTGCAACTTCCAGGGACTGGGTACCGATAGAACCAGTCGAGCCAAGAATCGAGATACGTTTTCCCATTTTTACTGTCTCCTTCTTTAACAAGCCTTGCGCGCGAAAAGATACGCCGGCAGGCTCTTATAAACACCACACACGATGCAACGCACAGAGAGCCTCGCATCGTGTGATTTGTGCATGAAGTCATGCAATTATCCAAAGAACACCGGATACATCATTTCCAGCGCATAGAAAGCCGGAACAGTGAAAAGCACACTGTCGAAGCGATCCATGACACCGCCGTGTCCGGGCATAATATTGCCAAAATCTTTGATTCCCTGCTGGCGCTTTAAAACGGATGCGCTCAGATCGCCTAAGACGCTGATAACGGCGCAGACCATACCAATAAAGATCAGCCAGAGGTAATGTACATGTGCATGCGCAATCAGGCTATAGATCAGCGCAAAAATCACCATGAAGATCACGTCTGCAACAATGCCGCCGAAGAAGCCTTCCACCGTTTTTTTGGGGCTGATCTCCGGGCAGAGCTTATGCTTCCCCAGAAATGTTCCGGCAAAATACGCGCCTGTGTCTGCGATCCACGCGGAGCAGAGCGCCAGGATCACGCTTGCCAGGCCAAAACTGCTGATATGCAAAAGTGTGTTCAGCATGCTCAGAGAGTGTGAGACCAGCAGTGTGATCGCAGCGATGAAGAGTGTACACTGATAGGTGATGTGCTTATGCAGCAATACCATCTCGGCAAACATGGCAACAATACACAGGAATGTCAGCGCAATCACTGCGGTATAATTTCCATAATATTGCAGAAAAGGAAGTGCTGCGCCATAGAGAAAACCTGCGCCGATGGAGATGCGGCAATGCATGCATTTTCCGGCACGAAACAGTTCAAACAGTGCAATGCAAATGAGCGCTGCAATCGCCAGCGGAAATACGAATGTCTTATGCAAAAGCAAAATCAAAACCGCTAAAATGCCGCCGACAACACCAGAAATAATTCGTACTTTCATGCTCAAATTCCCCCAAAACGTCTGCCGCGCTGCGCAAAATCAACGAGGGCACGGTTCAATTCATTCCGGTTGAAATCAGGCCACAAAATGTTGGTGAAATAATACTCGGCATAGGCACACTGCCAGATCAGATAGTTGGACAGCCGCAGTTCGCCGCTAGGACGGATCAGCAGATCGACATCCGGCAGACCGGCCGTATACAAATGATCTGCGATCGTCTGCTCAGTGATCGCATCCGGAGACAGTATTCCCGACTGCACTTCCTTTGCGATTTCCTGTGTTGCATGCTTGATCTCATCTCTGCCGCCGTAGTTGATGGCAAGAATCAGGTTCATTTTCTCGAAATCACGGGAATCATGTTCCAATTCTTCCATTTTCTTTTGCAGGCGATCCTGTAGGCGGCTTCTGTCTCCCACGAACACCATGCGGACGCGCCGCTCCAGATACTGATCCGCCTCGCAGAGATAATCCCAGAACAGATCCATGATCGCATCTACCTCATCCTGAGGACGCTTCCAGTTCTCTGTGGAAAACACATAGAAAGAGGCATTGCGCAGACCGATATCGCGGCAATACAATGACAGATCTTTAAAGTTCTTTGCACCTTCACGGTGTCCGAATTTTCGGGGCATGCCGCGTTTGGTCGCCCATCTGCCGTTGCCGTCCATAATGAAGCCGACATGCTGCGGAAGCTGTTCCGGCAGAGCGATTGCGCCCGTGTTGGATTCGTCCTTGGGGGAAATTTTTTTGTTGAAAAATGGCAGAGCCATGTTGTTTCATCTCCTATTCTGTTTCCTAGGACCGGATGGGAAATGGCATCCTGGTTAGATGCTCATGATCTCCTTATCCTTTTCCGCTACCATCTTATCGATCTCAGCAACGTACTTATCGGTTACATCCTGAATCTGCTTTTCGCCGTCTTTTACTTCGTCCTCAGTCAGTTCGGATGCCTTTTTCTTTGCTTTCAGTTTTTCGATGGAATCCCGGCGAACATTACGAACTGCAACCTTGCACTCCTCGCCCAGCTTCTTGATCTCCTTGCAGAGTTCCTTACGGCGATCTTCGGTGAGCTGCGGGAATACCAGACGCAGAACCTTGCCGTCGTTTGTGGGAGTGATGCCTACATCAGAGGAGAGGATCGCTTTTTCGATTGCTTTCAGAGAAGTCACATCCCACGGCTGGATCACCAGGATACGAGCTTCCGATACGGATACAGCTGCCATCTGCTGAATCGGTGTCGGTACGCCGTAGTAATCAACCTGTACCTTATCCAGAACAGCCGGATTTGCACGGCCTGCACGAATGGTTGTAAACTCGTGTGCCAGGCGGTCTGTGGACTTCTTCATTTTGTCTTCAGTTTCTTTCATGATCTCTTTCATAGCGATATTCCCCAAAATGGGGCTCCTTTCATTTTTTAAAATATGCGTTAGAAAAATCGTTTATGCTTTGGACGCAATGGGATCTACTTCGGAAACAACAGTACCAACATCTTCGCCCATCACAGCATCGTAAATGTTTTCCGGACGGTTCAGATCGAACACCAGCATCGGCATTTTGTTGTCACGGCACATAGATGCAGCGGTGCTGTCCATGACCTGCAGAGCGCTGCCGAGAACGTCGCTGAATGTCAGACGAGAATAGCGAACCGCGTCTTCATACTTATGAGGATCCTTATCATAAACGCCGTCTACCATCGTTGCCTTCAGCAGGATATCCGCTTCGATCTCAACAGCGCGCAGTGTTGCTGCAGTATCTGTGGAGAAGAACGGACTGCCTGTGCCGCAGCCGAAAATCACGACTCTTCCCTTTTTCAGGTGTGTGATGGCACGATTACGGATATACGGTTCTGCGATCTGCTGCATGCTGATTGCAGTCTGCACGCGAACTTCCAGGCCCAGAGATTCCAGCATATCGGCAACAGCCAGTGCATTCATTGTGGTTGCCAGCATTCCGATGTGATCGGCTCTGGTACGATCCATATTTTCGCTGGAACGGCCGCGCCAGAAGTTTCCGCCGCCAACAACGATACCCATCTGTATGCCGGCATCGACGCACTTTTTGATGCTCTTACAAATTGGCATCATTGTAACCGGATCTAATCCCGTTTTTTTCGGGCCGGCAAGTGCCTCACCGCTCAATTTCAAAAGAACTCGATGATACTTAGGTTCCATATTTCTTGTTTCCTTTCGCTTATGCAATAAATTCGGACGAAACAGTTCGTCTCTCAAAATCGTCATTTCGATAGAAAGACAGTCTATATCTTTATTTTACACTATTTCACGGGAAAAGTAAAGTGATTTTCGCAAAAAAATAAAAAAAGAGCATGGCAAACGCCACGCTCCCTTTTTTCGGCATTATCGCCTTGTAAAAAATATTCTTACTTGATCATGCTAGCAATTTCTTCTGCGAAATTGTCAGCCTTCTTCTCAATGCCCTCGCCGCGCTCAAAACGAACGAAATCAGTGATTGCAATTGTAGTGCCTGCTGCCTTTGCAACGCCATCTACATAGCTCTGAACAGTTTCCTTGTTTTCCTTTACGAAAGCCTGTTCCAGCAGGCAGTTTTCGCCATAATACTTGCCAACCTTACCAGCAGCGATCTTTTCCTTGACCTGTTCCGGCTTATTTGCCATCTTCGGGTCTTCTGCCATCTGAGCCAGGATGATCTTCTTCTCTTCATCCAGAACAGCAGCCGGAACATCTTCGCGCTTCAGATACGGCGGGTTCATTGCAGCTACCTGCAGTGCGCAGTCCTTTGCAGCTGCCAGAACTTCCGGTGTTGCGCCAGCCGGAGACTCTGCACGAACCATAACGCCGATCTTGCCGCCGCCGTGGATATACGGTACGAGGATACCTTCCATGCGAACAAAACGACGGATCTGCAGGTTCTCACGAATCTTCAGGAACAGTTCCTGGAGTGCTTCGTCAACAGTCATTGTACCGCCGGATACAGTGGTAGCCTTCAGTGCTTCTACATCTGCCGGATTCTTTTCGATGATAGTATCTGCAACCTGGTTTACAAATGCCTTGAATTCATCGGTATTTGCAACGAAGTCAGTCTCAGAGTTTACTTCAACAACGCAGCCTACAGTGTTGTCAGCGTTTACCTTAGCAACAACCATACCTTCTGCAGCAACACGGCCAGCCTTCTTTGCCTGAGTAGCCAGTCCCTTTTCGCGCAGCAGTTCGATTGCCTTTTCTACATCGCCGTCAGCCTCAGTCAGAGCCTTCTTGCAGTCCATCATGCCAACGCCAGTGGACTTACGCAGTTCATTGACATCTTTTGCAGTAAAATTAGCCATTGGATGTTTCCTCCTAATCCTATTTCAAAATGTTTGTCTCAAAAAACCCGAATAGAGGCAGAATCGCCAGACATATTCGGGTTCTTGATTTCACAGATATTTCAGTTTTGCTTATTCAGCAGCCTCTGCTTCTGCAGTTTCAGCAGCTTCGGCAGCAGCAGCGTCAGCGCCCTGACGGCCTTCGATGATTGCATCAGCCATAACGCCAGCGATCAGCTTAACGGCACGGATTGCATCATCGTTACCCGGGATAACATAATCGATCTCGTCCGGATCACAGTTGGTGTCTACGATAGCTACGATCGGGATGTTCAGCTTCTTTGCCTCGGCAACAGCAATGCGCTCCTTGCGAGGGTCAACGATGAACAGTGCGCCCGGCAGCTTCTTCATATCCTTGATACCGCCCAGGAATTTCTCCAGCTTTTCGATCTCCAGCTGCAGCTTACCAACTTCCTTCTTCGGCAACAGATCAAATGTGCCGTCGTTTTCCATCTCGTGCAGCTGTTCCAGACGCTTGATTCTTCTCTGGATGGTTGTAAAGTTTGTCATCATACCGCCCAGCCAACGTGCATTTACATAGTATGCGCCGGCACGGGTAGCTTCTTCCTTGATGGAATCGCCAGCCTGCTTCTTTGTACCAACGAACAGTACAGACTCACCCTGTGCAGACAGGTCGCGGATGAACATATAAGCTTCATCCAGCTTCTTTACGGTCTTCTGCAGGTCGATGATGTAGATGCCGTTACGTTCGGTGAAAATGTACGGAGCCATTTTCGGGTTCCATCTTCTGGTCTGGTGACCAAAGTGTACGCCAGCTTCCAAGAGCTGCTTCATAGATACTACGCCCATTGTGTAGTCCTCCTAAATAAAATGGTTTTGCTTCCTCCGCCTTTCTTATGGGCATATCCGGCTCTGCATCGCCGCAAAGCACCCGCATATGCCAAGAAAGACGTGTGAACTGCCTTATTATTATACCAAAAAACGTGCTGTCCGGTCAAGTTTCTCTATGCAGAAATTTTCTGTTAGTTTATCTTGATATTTGTGCAGTCTGTACACAATCGTCCCAATTCCACCAGAATCACGTCCTTACCGACCAAGCGAATCTGGTGGAAATCAATGATGCAGTTATCCCGCGGGCCGAGAATACCCCAGAACCGCGGTCTGCCGTACAAAATCAATGCGGTCACTGACGCGGTCTGCGCATCCATCTGCAAGTCATCGATCCGTCCGAGGTTTTCGCCATTCACCACATTGATTACATCTTTGTTGCGCAGTTCTTCCAACGTACAAACCATAGGATATCACCTCTGGAAAAGAATATGCAGCTTTTGAGCGTTTCTTTCATGCGGCCAGTTTAAAAGCAATGGTACAGATCAAATCGACTGCCAGGATCACGGTGCAGACAATGCTGGTGTATTTCAAGACTTTTGGTGACATGCATCCGGTTATTTTGGCAAACAGCGGACGGAGCAGATACAGAAACAACACGCCGCCGATGCCGAATCGTACCGATGGCGAAAGCGCGATTCGCGCCTGGAAGTTGACCGCATAATCCGCATAAGTCTGCCACGGCCAGCTGCCCGTTGTCCATTCCAATAAGTAACTGACGCATAGCTCGATCAGTGTCGCCACTGCGCCGCATCCCAGAAAGATCAGGAGCGGTCTCGCCCAGCGAATACTCCATTTCATGGGCTTTTGTGCAAGCTTTCCGAAGCAGAGCAAAAATGCCAGCATTCCAACGCCGTATACCGGACAGTATGGCCCGAACAGTATCCCGCGGTTATGGAATCCCCAGTGATAGACCACGACTTCCAGAAAAACTTCGTAACACCAGCCGATCACTGCCGCCATGAGAAAATAAAGAAACAGTTTCTCCACTGTTTGTACTTTTGATTGCTTTTTGCTCATCTCACTTTCCTCCGTTATCTTTCCCCAATTTGCAAAAAAGCAGGCGCTCGAAAAACGGGAACGCCTGCTTTTTCTATTTTCAAAATTTCGCCAGACTTATTTCTTTTCAGCCAGAGCCTTCTTGGTAACCGCTGCAATGTTCTCTGCACACAGACCAAATTCCTTCAGCAGATCAACTGCCGGGCCGGAATGACCAAATTCGTCATTTACGCCGATGCGAACGACCGGAACCGGACAGCAGGAAGTGACTGCTTCTGCCACGGCACCGCCCAGACCGCCGATGATGCTATGCTCTTCGACAGTTACCAACAAACCGGTTTCCGATGTTGCCTTACAGATCAGCTCGGTATCCAGAGGCTTGATGGTATGGATGTTCAGTACCCGTGCGTGGATGCCTTCTGCCTCCAGCAGTTCAGCGGCCTTCATCGACTCCCATACCATCAGACCGGTTGCCACCAAAGTGACATCTGTGCCCTCATGCAGTGTGATGCCCTTTCCGATGGTGAACTGATAGGTTGCCGGGTCGTTAAAGATCGGTGTTGCCAGTCTGCCGAATCGCAGATATACCGGGCCTTCATACTGGATCGCAGCTTCAACAGCTGCCTTTGCTTCTACGTCATCTGCCGGATTCAAAATGGTCATGCCGGGAATGGTACGCATCAGCGCAATATCTTCGTTGCACTGGTGGGTCGCGCCATCTTCGCCGACAGAAATGCCGGCGTGGGTCGCACCGATCTTTACATTCAGGTGCGGATAGCCAATAGAGTTACGAACGATCTCAAATGCTCTGCCGGCAGCAAACATTGCAAATGTGCTTGCAAACGGGATCTTGCCTGCGGTAGACAAGCCGGCAGCTACGCCCATCATGTTCGCCTCAGCAATACCGCAGTCGAAGAAACGCTCCGGGTATGCCTTCTTAAAGATGCCGGTTTTGGTTGCGGCAGCCAGGTCAGCATCCAGAACGACCAGTTCCGGATATTTTTCTGCGAGATCACGAAGCGCCTCACCATAGCTTTCTCTTGTTGCCTTTTTCTGCAATTCTGCCATCGTTTAACCCTCCAGTTCCTTCAGCTGTGCTGTCAGTTCAGCCATTGCCTGTTCGTATTCTGCCTGATTCGGCGCTTTGCCGTGCCAGCCGACCTGGTTTTCCATAAAGGAAACACCCTTGCCCTTGACACTCTTCTGGATGATCGCTACCGGCTTGCCGACGATCGATTCTGCTTCCTGCATCGCTGCATCAATGGAATCAAAATCGTGCGCATCCATCCGGATGACATGCCAGCCGAATGCTTCAAACTTTTCCGGAATCGGCTCGGGCGAGCAAACTTCGGAAATCTTGCCGTCGATCTGGAGGCCGTTGTTGTCAACGATCGCTACCAGGTTATCCAGGTGATACTGGTTTGCGAACATAGCTGCTTCCCAAACCTGTCCCTCTTCGATCTCGCCGTCGCCCAGAATTGTATATACTTTATAAGCTGCATTGTCCAGTTTTCCGGCAAGTGCCATGCCGCAAGCAGCGGAAATGCCCTGTCCCAGAGAACCGCTGGACATATCCACGCCCGGAATATGGATGCAGGGGTGACCTTGCAGCAATGCGCCGATATGACGCAGAGACTTCAACTCGTCCTTGGAGAAAAAGCCGCGTTCTGCCAGTGCAGAGTACAGTGCAGGTGCACAATGACCCTTGGACAGTACCAGACGGTCACGATCTGCCATTTCCGGCTGTTTCGGGTCTACATGCATTTTTGCAAAATATAAATAGGTCAGTGTGTCACAAATCGAAAGCGAACCGCCCGGATGGCCGGACTTTGCATGATAGGTGCCTTCCACAACACCCATGCGAATGCGACAAGCTGTTGCCTGTAGCTGTTTCTTGGTCATTTCATCCATACTATGAACCTCCAATGATTTCGTAATATGATGGATCAGTTCCGCAATTGCATTGGTATCGCAGGATTGCGTCAACTGAATATCAACGATGTTCTTTACACAAGGCTGTGCATTTGACGGGCAGGCGCTGACGTCTGCTGCGCGGAGCATTTCCAGGTCATTGTCAAAATCTCCTGCCGCTGTAATCTTCCAGTTCTCTGCATTACACAATGTCCGGTAGCGCCGGAGCGCGCTGCCCTTGGTCGCACCCTTTGGCAGCATTTCATAAAAACGTGCCTCGGACTGTACAAAATCGGCACAGTCCCAGTTCTGCTCTGCAAAGTATGCGATCAGATCCGGCATTCGTTCCGGTGCAATGGCAAACAGCACTTTGAGCCAGCCGTCCGGGATCTCTTCCGGTTCTTCCAGGATCGGTTCTACCTGACAGATCGCCAGATGCTCTTTTTCATAAGGTGTCAATCTTGCCACATAAGTACCGTCTGTTCGCAGGATCTCTGCGGAAACATCCGGAAATGCGTCCAACACCTGCCGGGTAATCGCTACAGCATCAGCCGGCAGCTTTTCCGTATACAGCCACGTTTTTGCGACGGGATCATAAATCGCTGCGCCGTTAAACAAGATCACGGGGATATTCGGCTTCAGCTGATCCAAATAGCGCTGTGCAGCTTGCAGGGTACGCCCAGTCGCAACGGCAAATTTACCGCCCATTGCGCGAAACTGTGAAATTGCCGCAGCATCTGCCGCAGATATTTCCTTGCTGGACGGCAAAAGCGTGCCATCCAGATCTGTGATGAGCATGATGTTTTCCAAAGACTGCATTCAAATCACCCTTTCAGGATCTCAGCTTGCGCAGAACCTTTTCAAAATATTCCGGCAGAGGGCTTTCAAACTCCATATAGGCACCGGATGTGGGATGCACAAATCCGATCTTGGCAGCGTGCAGACACTGCCCTTCTATCCCGGGAAACGGCTTGCCGTAGACATCGTCTCCCAGCACCGGATGTCCCAGGTATGCCAGATGTACACGAATTTGATGCGTTCGCCCGGTCTCCAATCGCAGCCGCAGATGCGTTGCCCGCGCATATTCGGTAATCACTGAATAGTGGGTCACAGCCGGCTTGGAATTTTTTTCGGTAACGCACATTTTTTTACGATCCACCGGATGTCTGCCGATGGGTGCGTTGATCGTGCCCTCGGTTTCCCGAAAGCGTCCCATAGCGACTGCCTGGTACTCTCGCGTAAAGGAGTGGGCAGCGATCTGTGCGGAGAGAGACTGGTGCGCGATATCGTTTTTTGCCACCATCAGCAATCCGCTGGTAAAGCGGTCGATGCGGTGTACGATTCCAGGACGTATCACGCCATTGATGCTGGACAGACGGTCACCGCAGTGATAGAGCAGCGCATGCACCAGCGTTCCGGTGGAATGCCCCGGCGCCGGATGGACGACCATTCCCTTGGGCTTATTGACAACCAGAAGGTCATCGTCCTCGTACACAATATCCAACGGAATATTTTCTGGCTGCAGTTCCAGCGGCTCCGGATCCGGCAATGTTACCAGAACAGTATCTCCGCTTTTTTGGCGATAATTTTTGGAGACCGCCTTGCCATTGACAGTTACATTTCCCCGTTCCATCTGATTTTGCAGCGCAGAACGCGTCATTTCAAGCATTTCCTGTCCGGAAAGCCACTTGTCCAGACGCTCTCCGTCTGCATCTGAAGGAACCAGAAAAGATACTGTTTCAGGCATTGGAATCGCCCTCCTTTTTTTTCGCCGATTCCTCTTGTTTGCTAAGCTTCGGCTCTATGAAAAGAAAATACAACGCAAACAGGATCACTCCGATAACAACGCAGCAATCTGCGAAGTTGAATACAGCAAATCGAAACAGCTTGACGTCAAAATAATCAACAACGAGTCCGCCGCGAAATAGACGGTCAATGAGATTTCCGAGACCTCCGCTCAGGATCAGAGTGAGACTGGCTGTCAGCAGCTTCGATTTCTTTCCATGCCGCACCAGCCAGTACGCACAGAAAGCCATTAGAACAGCAGTCGTTCCGATCAACAACCAGCGCATTCCGGCAAAGCTGCTGAAAACAGCACCGTTATTTTCCAAATAGGTCAGATCCATGATCTTAGTATTGCCAATGTGCAGAAATGACATTGTACCTACCGGTTTTAATTCCTGAATTGCCCAATACTTAATCAGCTGATCTGCTGTTGTCAATAAAACAATTCCAATTATCGCTGCAATCAGCACAGAATATTTCCTTTCCCGATTACTGTTTTTCGATAACGGAAGCACAACGTGCGCAAAGTGTCGGATGCGCAGCATTCTTTCCGACGCTGTCCAGATACATCCAGCAGCGATCGCACTTTTCACCGGAAGCATGTTCTACGGTATAAACTGTTTCGCCGGATTCTGCCTTGACCACAGAAACCGCAGAAACAATGAGAACCTTCGCCAGGATCTCTTCTGCTTCAGACAAAATTGCAAACTGTGCATCATCCGCAACTGAAATGGTCACCTTTGCTTCCAAAGATTTACCGATCAGCTTTTCATTTCTCTTTTCTTCCAATACCTTATTGGCTTCCATACGAGTCTGATAGATCAGATCCCACTTTGCCATAAAGTCAGCATCTTCTGTCAGGCCGCTTGCCTTCGGCATATCATTCAGGAACACACTCTTGGCATCATCGCTTGCTGCATGCGGCAGATAAGACCAGATCTCTTCTGCGGTAAAGGACAGAATCGGTGCGATCAGTCTTGTCAGTGCGCTCAGAATGCGATAGATCGTTGTCTGTGCCGCACGGCGCTCTACAGAGTTTTCCTTTTCGCAGTACAGGCGATCCTTGATGATATCCAGATAGAAGTTGGACAGATCTGTAGTGCAGTAATTGTGAATTGCATGGAATACAATATGGAAATCGAATGCTTCATAGCCCTCATGCGCTTTCTGGATCACGTTGTCCAGACGCATCAGTGCCCAGCGATCCAGTTCCATCAGCTGGTCGTCGGAAACGCTGTCCCGATCCGGGTGGAAGCCATCGCCATTGCCCAGATTGCCCAGAATGTAGCGGGCAGTGTTACGGATTTTCTTATACGCATCCGAAAGCTGTCCCAGGATTGCCTTGGAAATACGGATATCTGAATGATAATCCGAAGAAGCAACCCACAGGCGGAGAATGTCTGCGCCGTACTGCTTTACGATCTCTTCCGGCATGATACCGTTGCCCAGAGATTTGGACATCTTTCTGCCCTCGCCGTCAACGACCCAGCCGTGTGTGCAGACAGCCTTATACGGTGCGCTGCCCTTATAAACTACAGAAGTCAGCAGAGAGGACTGGAACCAGCCGCGGTACTGGTCTGCGCCTTCCAGGTACAAATCAGCCGGCCACTGGAGACAGTCATACTGTTCCATGACAGCACTGTGGGAAACACCGCTGTCAAACCAGACATCCATGATGTCATATTCCTTGGTAAATTCCTTGCAGCCGCATTCGCACTGTACTTCCGGAGAAAGAAATTCAGAAAGCTCCTTTGTCCACCATGCATCTGCGCCCTCCTTACGGAACAGCGCTGCAATATCGTGGATGGTGGTGTCATTGACAATGGGCTTTTTGCAGTTTTTGCAATAGATGATCGGAATCGGAACGCCCCAGGTACGCTGACGGGAAATGCACCAGTCGCTGCGGTCACGAACCATGCCCTTGATGCGCTCTTCGCCCCATGCCGGAATCCACTTCACATTCTCGATCGCCTTGATTGCTTCATCCTTAAAACCGTTTACAGAGCAGAACCACTGCTCGGTTGCGCGGTAGATGATCGGCTTATGGCAGCGCCAGCAGTGCGGATACTGGTGGACGATCTTTTCCGTTGCCAGCATTGCGCCAACTTCGGTCAGCTTTGCGGCAATGGCACGGTTTGCCTCATCGGTATCCATGCCCTCAAATTCGCCGGCTTCCTTGGTCTGGCGACCCTTATCGTCAACGCATACCAAAATGCCGATGTCATCATAGTTTTTGCAGACCTCAAAGTCCTCTACACCATAGCCAGGTGCAGTGTGTACGCATCCGGTACCGCTTTCCAGTGTGACATGGTCGCCTACGATTACCGGAGAAAGGCGGTCGTACAGCGGATGCTTGGTCTTCATATGTTCCAGTTCTGCGCCGCTAAAGCTGCCGACCATTTCATATTCCGTGATGCCGGCTGCCTTCATGGTTGCGCTGACCAGTTCTGCTGCCATGCAGTAATACTCGTCGCCGACCTTTACCAGGGTATAATCATAAGAAGGGCCAACACAGATCGCCAGGTTGCCCGGGATCGTCCATGTGGTGGTTGTCCAAATCACAAAGTAGATCTTTTCCTTCGCAATGCCCAGTTTAGTGAACACGCCCTTATCATCTGTTACCTGGAACTTTACATAGATAGAATAGCACGGATCGTTTTCATATTCGATCTCTGCTTCTGCCAAAGCAGTGTTGCAGTCCGGGCACCAGTAAACCGGCTTCAAGCCCTTATACATATAGCCGCGCTTTGCCATCTCGCCGAATACTTCGACCTGACGCGCTTCATATTCCGGCTTCAAGGTCAGATAGGGATCACAGTAATGTCCCAGGCTTCCCAGACGCTTAAACTGTGCCATCTGATTCTTGACGTGCATCATTGCAAAATCCTTGCAGTGCTTCCGAAGTTCAACCGGCGGAATTGCGCCATTTTCCACACCGATAGACTTCACTGCCTTCAGTTCGATCGGCAGACCATGAGTGTCCCAGCCGGGAACATATGGCGCACAAAAACCGCTCATGTTTTTGTACTTTACAATGAAATCTTTCAGCGTTTTATTCAACGCAGTACCCAGGTGAATCTCGCCATTGGCATAGGGAGGGCCGTCATGAAGAATATACTTCGGCTTTCCTTCATTTTTGGCGATCATCTGCTCATACAGATCTTCGTCTTCCCATTTCTGCAAGGTGTCCGGTTCCCGCTTCGGCAGATTTCCGCGCATGGGGAAGTCTGTCTTGGGCAAATTTAAGGTCTTTGTGTAATCCTGTGACATAACTTGATCCGGCTCATATTCTTTATCGGCTGCATGCCGATCAAAGAGAGCCGCTCCTTTCCCTGAAATTAGTCTTTGTCCTGCAAATCACCAAATCTGGAGTCATATGCTCCCTGGATCGTTTTTGCAGAAAACTGTGCAGAAGCAAACGGATCTGTTGCAGACGGAGCTGCTTCTTCCGACTTCTTCGGCTCAGACGGTTCGGTGTCTTCTGACACGCCAAATGTAGTATCATCCTCATCCGGCATCGCGGAGAGCATGTTTAAATGTTCCTTATACATATCGAAGAGTGCCTTCTTAAAGTCAGCGACCTGCTTCTTCGCAGCAGCCAGCTTTTTGTGTTCTTCCTCGATCTCAGCCTCATTCTTTTCAATGAGGGCATCATGCTGAACAGTCACTTCATCCATCATTGCATCCGCTTTCTCTTTTGCCTGTGCAATGATCTCATCAGCCTTGGCATTTGCCTCTGCGATGATGCGGTGACCTTCTTTTTGTGCGCCCAGAAGAGCATCTTTCAGGGCATCTTCGTCACGCATATATTCACGGACTTTATCTGCCAGAACCTGAATCTTGTTGTTGCTGTCGTCTAACTCACGCTGAGCCAGTGCAACTTCTTCTTCCAACTTGTTCAGGAACTCATCGATGTCTTCCTGCTTATAGCCGAAAGCTGCTTTTTCAAATCGCAGTTCATGGATCTCACTTGCGCTAATCATTATGATATCTCCTCTCATAAGAGCCTCGCTGTCATTTTCTCGGCAGCGCTAGCCCTGATATTTTTGAATTGTGATATGGTATCTCCCCTTTCGGCTCATACCATCAATTGCTTCGATACGAAATTTTCCGTATCCCCGCACTGAAAATACATCACCGATCTGCATGGAAGCAGAAGGAGTTTCAATCGTTGCATGACGGCAGGTCAGCCGGCCTTGTCGGATCAACTGTACTGCCTTTTCCCGGCTCAAACGCGTTACAAAGGCTGCAACAGCATCCGCCCGAAGAGAAGCAATTGTACCCTGTATCGGCAGAAAATCCGCTTTTACCGACAGGCAGACCGGATCATCTCCCGTCACGCTGACACCGATCCGTCCAATCTGGTGCAATTCCTGCAAAAGTACAGGCGCAACCGCTGTACAGACAAATATCTGTGCCTTTTTTGCGTCGATCAGGATGTCCCCAATGGTATCCCGTTCCAAATTACAGCCCATGCATGCGCCGAGAATGTCACGGTGTGCAGGCGGCTGCGGAGAACGATAAGAAAGCGTCAGGCATTGTATCGGAAACTGAGCCGGCTCGATGGGAATAAAATCCGGTGCAAAGCAAAGGATGACACGAGAGGTGTTTTCTGTGCCGCCCCAAGCCGTACAAACAGCACCGGCTTTTCCGGCGATAGGCTCAGCCAATGCAAGATCTTCTTCCGGAACAAAGCTTGTGAAATACGGACGATTGTCTCGCACGCAGCGCGCCGCCAGATCACTCCAATGCGCCCGGTATGCCTGGATCGTATCCGACGCTTTCATATTTCGGCTTGCCATTGACAGAAATTATACCAGACCGCTGTCCTGCAGCTCTCCCACAATGCTGTCACCGTCAAATCCGACATTCTGCGGAATAATCAAAAATGTCTGGTTTGCGATGGGACGGATTCTGCCGTGCATTGCATAAGCTGCGCCTACAACGAAGTCGATGATCCGGCGCTTGTCCGGCTCCTGAATTGCCTCCAGGTTCAGAACAACTGTTTTATTCTGCATCAGGTAATCCGCAACCTTCTTGGAATCTGCTGTATATGTGGAAGCCTTAACCAGAACGACCTGGAACTGTGCAGTTGCTTTAATTGTCGCATAGCGCTCATTCTTGCGCTCTTCATATGACGAAGCGCTTCTGGAATATCCGGAATTGCTGTATCCGGAGTTGGGTGCAGCAGAAGGAGCCGGAGCCGGTTCTTCTTCCTGCGGAGTCATATTCGGGGTCTCCGGCTCGCTGTCATCAGCCGGCATAAAAAAATCTTTCAGACTATCCAATACGTTCATAATACTCTCCATTCTCCGCACAAGTTGATATTGCTGTACTGCTGTGAGTGGTGCGGGTACAGCAGTGCATTTTCATCACACACATCAGGATGGCGGATGTTATTTTACTTTTGATAATTTCTTGCGCCAAACAGGGCTGTCCCAATCCGGACAAGTGTAGAACCATACCGAATTGCGGTCGCAAAGTCCCCCGACATCCCCATCGACAAAATCTCCATATCTATATTATCCATTTTTTTGGAGGAAATGTCAAGATAAAGTTGTTGCATTTTGTAAAGAAATTTTTCATCACCCTCTACCGGCGGGATCGTCATCAGTCCCCGTACATGTACATGGGACAACTGTCCTGCCTGCTGCAACAGATCCTCCAGCTGATCCGGTGAAACACCGCTTTTCGACGCTTCACCGCCCACATTGACTTCAATCAGGATATCCTGAATCTTATTGACGCGGGCAGCATGGCGATCGATCTCTGCTGCCAGCTTCACGCTGTCAACAGAATGGATCAGATCCATATCTTCAATGATGTACTTGACTTTATTGGTCTGCAAATGACCGATAAAGTGTACACTCGCATTTTTTTCATAGAAATCCTTTTTGGACAAATATTCCTGTACGCGGTTTTCGCCCAAAGTATGTATACCGCAGCCGATCGCATGATTTACCGCTTCCGGCGCAACTGTTTTTGTCACAGCCATCAGCGTAATTTCATCAGAAGGCTTACGATATTTCGCTTTCGCTTCTTCCATGGCATCGACGATCCGTTTGTAGTTTTCGTCGATATAAGCAAAATTAGTTTCCATTTGCATCAATCCCTTCTACAATTATGGAATCATAAAGCATTAAATACCCATCGCCAGCATTCAGTTTTGAAAGAACATAATCGCTTCCTTCATAAACCACATCCAAGCGACGAAATTCAATCTTTTCGCCATCCTGTACATAAACGCCCCGGCAGTTTACGGTTTCCGTTTTTTTCTCGCCGGTTTCTTCGTCAGTAACAGTTTCTTCTATGTCTTTGAAACGAATCGCATTTCGAGGTACCTTGATTCCCTTATATTCCCCTAAAACCATTTCAACATCTTCCGTGCGGTTCTGCACAAAATCGGAAGTCAGCATGTCGCTGTAAAGAACGACCATGACTTTGCCGTCTTCATTGGTGTTGCGCAGTTCCTGGATAGTTGCATCCGCAGTCGCAGAAGAGGTCATAAGCCGAATCTTTACGGCATCTCCAACCTGATATTTCTGGTCTTTATTGTCGATGATTCCCAGCATATACCATCCGTACTGTGCAATAGACTTTCCAACGATATTAGGGTTGGTTTCATTTTGTTTGTCTTTGCTGTCCTGAATAACCTGCTGAACTTGGTCTGGTGTAATCTCAGAAAGCTTTTCCGCCGTCAGGGTGGATTCAAGGCCGTCGGTATGACTGACAAAATAAGCAGAGCTGTCTGAAGTCACCGTATCGATCGGCGTTTCCTGCTCACTTTGCAAGGTCTGAATCTGCGATGTCAGATCCGAGATCTGCTGCGCAAAGGAAACAGCGCCCTTGCTGATGACAATCTGATAGGTACTGTAGGACTCCACAAACTGCTGCTGGGCAGCGGTCATATCATCCAGGCTTCCTTTGTCGCGGCACTGCACGATCTTTTCGTAATACTGAGAAATCTGGCGCGACAGGTCAGCCGGCTGCGCCTGTTCCAGAGTACCCGGATTTGAAATGCGTTCCAGCACGTCTAACTTTGCCTGCAGCGCGCTGATCTGCTGTTCTTTTTCAATAGCACTTTCATCGGGGTATATTTCTGCGATCACATCATTTACCGCGATCTTGCCGCCGTCCGGAACCTGGTAGCTAACTGCGCCAGTTCCTCCGTATGTCAGCACTTTTTCATCGCGAACGTAGACGCCTTCAAAAAACTTAGACTCATCTGCTGTTGCACGAATTGCCGTTTCTGTCTCATAGCTAGTGTCCACGAAGTGATAAAAAATCGTACCGATCGTTGCAATCACAGAAGCCGAAAGCAACACAAGCAGAACATTATTCATTTTATTGCTGGAATTCATTTTCTGGCTACCTCACAAACAGAACAATGTTTTCTTCTTCAGATTTTCTCAAAGCATTTCATCTTCCTCTAAAATGGAAATGGGATGCGCAGGAATGATCGTAGAAATCGCATGCTTATACACCAGGTTCTGTTTCCCTTCGCACTCCAAAATCACAATGTAGCTGTCAAACCCTTTGACGATGCCTTTGAACTGGAAGCCGTTTGTCAGAAAGATCGTAACATTTAAGCGTTCTTTCCGCGCCTGGTTTAAAAATACATCCTGCAAATTCATAAGTTTATTCATTGTCATACTCCTTTTCCGCAAAAGCAGAGTTTGTTCCTGGCTTTTCTCTTTGTCTATAAAAGCTCAATCTATATTATAGCACATTTCGCCGGACTTGGCTATAATTTTTTGACACTTTTCCAAAATTTCTGGTTTCTTGTCAAATTTGTCTAAAATAATCCACTGTATATGCTCGTTTTTGCGAAACCACGTCAATTGTCTTTTGGCATATCTGCGTGTTTCTTGTTTGATTTTGTCGATACATGTCTGCAATGTTTCTTCATTTTTAAAATATGGAATCAGTTCCTTGTATCCAATCGCGTGATAGGCCGTTCGGAGTGCTTCGTTCTGGTACACCGCATAGGCTTCTTCTACCATTCCCTGCTGTACCATCAGATCCACTCTCTCGTTGATGCGTTCATACAACACATCCCGCGGATAAGTCAATCCGATCTGCAAAGACTGATACGGACTGGGGAGCTGGTGGCTTTCTGCTTTGCATTCGCTGAAAGTTTTGCCAGTAAGCATGCATACCTCCAGTGCCCGGATCACACGAACAAGATTATTGGGGTGGATTTCCGCAGCCGCCTGTGGATCCAGCTGCACCAGCTTTGCATGCAGCGCGTCATTTCCGTGCTGTACGGCGTAAGCTTTCAGCTGTTCCCGCAGTGCAGGATCTTGTTTGGTGGGGGCAAGCTGTACATTGGAAAGCAATGAGGAAACGTAAAGTCCTGTTCCGCCGACAATGATGGGCAAACGATCGCGACGATGGATATCGGCGATCAGCGGCTTTGCCAGCGCCAGATAATCAGCAACGCTAAACGAAACATCCATCGGGACACAGCCGATCAAATGATGCGGTATTCCCTCCTGCTCTTCCGGTGACGGCTTTGCCGTTGCAATATCCAATCCCTGATAGATCTGCATGGAGTCTGCCGAAACAATTTCTCCGTGATATTGTTTTGCCAGCATGACACCCAATGCGGTTTTTCCGGAAGCAGTCGGGCCGACAATTGCAAGCACAGGTATTTTCTTTGCTTCACCCATAAACTTTATACCTTTCGACGAAATTGTTTTTCCAGATCATACTTGCGAATGACAAACATCACCGGTCTCCCATGCGGACAGTGCCGGATATGTTCATCGTCCCATACCTGCTGTGCTAATTTCTGCAATTCCTGGATCGTAGAATGATCTCCGGAACGGATTGCAGATTTGCATGCGATGGTATGCAGTGTGTCATTAAACGTGTGCACCTGCGGATCACGTTTCCCTAACACCAGATTATGTGCGATCTCCGTTACCACCTCGTCAATATTCAAAGGAAGCACAAAAGACGGCACAGCGGATGCGCGAAGCCGCGGCGGGGTACTGCAATCAAAGGTAAAGCCCATCTCTGACAGGCGCGGCAGGTTTTCCTGAACCGCTGAAAACTCTTCCATCGAAAGCAGCGTTTCGCTCGGGCGCAGCAGCATCTGACTGGTTTGCTTTGCAGCACCGGATTTCAGCTGTTCAAATATGACGCGCTCATGTGCTGCATGCTTGTCAAAAATCAGCAGTTCCTCTCTGTCTGAGGCTTCTGCAATGATATAATTCTCAAAGATCTCTCCGATCACGCGGATTCTTGTCTTTGGCTTTTCCGGTAATTGGGGAAGCTGCGTTTCAGGGACTGGCGCCGGTCTCTCCGAAAACGACTTATCGCTGAGGAATGTATATTTTTTCTCCGGGAGTTCCGCGATCGGCGATGAATCCGGAACTGTCTTTGGACTCGCTTCCGGATTTTCCGCCCTCTGCACGAGTTCTGGTATCTCAGGTGGAACTGCGTGCTGCACTGCGATTGCCGCCGGAGCTGTACGCACCAAGGGTGAAACGATCTCCTTTTCCCTTGCTGTTGCTGTTGAAACCGCGGGCGGAAGA
This sequence comes from Ruminococcus bromii, assembly GCA_963590855.1. GTDB lineage: Bacteria > Bacillota > Clostridia > Oscillospirales > Ruminococcaceae > Ruminococcus_C. The sequence goes on along the minus strand of CAVAQT010000008.1, from coordinate 19,395 downwards.
AGCACCTCCGGCTCAGATACTGCATCTGTTTCCGGAATAGCCGGCTGTACAAATTCCTGCTGTACTTCCGGCTGCGCTGTCCAGTCCCGCTGCGGGACATGATCCATCTGAAACTCGTAGATCAAGCCGTTGTTCATCAGTGCATTTTTTACCGCGAAGAACAAGCTGTCCATCACCGATTTTTCATCTGAAAAGCGCACCTCCGCTTTGGCAGGATGGATATTGACATCTACATGTTCCGGTGGAACTTGCAGCATCAAAACACAGGTCGGGAATTTTCCGACCATAATCAAATTCTGATAGGCATTTTCCAGGGCGACGCTGCACTGTCTGGAGCGAACATATCTTCCATTGATGAAAAAGTTTTGAAACGACCGATTGGAACGAGAATAGAGCGGCTTCCCCACAAATCCGGTGACCTGGTGCATGCCATCCTCATAAGAAACGGGAATCAGGTCATGTGCAAATTCTTTTCCGAGAATGGAGTAGATCGCCGTGTAAAGATCGCCGCTGCCGTCCGTGCGAAATTCTGTACGATTATCGCGGATCATCCGGAACGCAATTTCCGGATGAGACAAGGCAATCTTCTGTACGATCTGACTCACCGCATTGGCTTCTGTAACATCCCGTTTCATGAACTTCTGCCGCACCGGGACATTATAAAACAGATCCCGGATCAAAAGCGTCGTTCCATCCGGGCATCCGGTTTGTTCCGGCGCTTCAGCAACTCCGCCTGAAATATGATAGCTTGTACCGTATTCGTCTTCCTTTCGCTTGGTCAGCACTGTGACTTTTGCGACCGCTGCAATGGAAGCAAGCGCCTCGCCGCGAAAGCCCAGTGTAAAAATGTGATCCAAGTCTGCCTTATCTGATATTTTGCTGGTGGCATGCCGCAGGAAGGCAGTCGGTACTTCTTCTGCTGCCATGCCGCAGCCGTCGTCCACAATACGCATATAGGTTGTTCCGCCATGCTGGATCTCTACGGTAATATGTTTTGCGCCGGCATCAATGGCGTTCTCCACAACTTCCTTGATTACAGAAGAGGGACGCTCAATCACCTCACCGGCCGCAATCAATTCAGAGATTTCTTTTCGCAAAACTGTAATGTGCGGCATGACAAACACCTTCTTTCTAAGCGGCAAATTCGCCGCAGTCCACAGAGCTTTTCGCGCTCTTTTAGTTTAACATTGCTGTAAGATCTGCCAGCAGTTCCCGGCATTCTGCATCGCTCAGTTCAGCCAGATGCGTTTTCTGCAATGTTGTAATGACCCTTTCCTGCTGCATTGCCGCAAAGCTGATCTGACCATTTTGTGCCGTATGATTCGGCAGATTGGATACCGCCTGTGCCTCCATTTCGGAAAGGAGCTGCTTTGCGCGTTTCACCACCTGATCCGGCAGTCCGGCAAGCTTGGCTACTGCAATGCCATAACTGTCATCCACGCCGCCGGGAACGATCTTTCGCAGAAAGCGAATGGAATCCCCATGTTTTTTCACGGCAATGCTGTAATTTTTTACGCCGTCAATCTCCTGCTCCAGATCCAGCAATTCGTGATAATGGGTGGCAAACAGCGTTTTGCAGCCGATCTTTCTGCCGCTGATATATTCTGCAACTGCACGGGCGATGCTGACGCCGTCCAGGGTTGAAGTGCCACGTCCCACTTCGTCCAAGATTACCAGGCTGTTTTTGGTGGCATAGTTCAGAATATCGGAAACTTCCTTCATCTCCACCATGAAGGTACTCTGTCCGGCAGTCAGATCATCAGAAGCACCGATGCGGGTAAAGATCTTATCTACCACCGAGATTTTTGCATATTCAGCCGGAACAAACGAACCGATCTGTGCCATCAATGTAATCAAAGCAACCTGACGCATATAGGTGGATTTACCTGCCATATTCGGCCCGGTAATCATCAGCATTCGCTGTGCCTTGGTATCCAAGTAGGTATCATTCGGGACAAACATTTCCTCGGTCAGCATGCGCTCCACTACCGGGTGACGGCCGCCTGTGATCTGAATGCTCCCGTCCACAGCGATTTCAGGTTTGGTGTAATCATTTTCGATCGCCACATTTGCAAAAGAAGCGAGCACGTCCACCTGTGCCACAGCAGCAGCAGTTTCCTGCACTTTTTTCAGCATTGCCGCCAGACAGTCGCGCACCTCAGAGAAAATGCCTTCTTCCAACCGCAGGACACGATCCTTTGCACCAAGTATCTCATTTTCTACATTTTTCAGTTCTTCTGTAATGAAACGCTCGCTGTTTGCAAGTGTCTGCTTCCGGATATAATCTGACGGCACAAGATCGTAGTAAGAACGTGTTACTTCCAGGTAGTAACCGAAAACACGATTGTAGCCGATCTTTAGGCCTTTTATGCCGGTACGTTCCCGTTCTCTTTGCAGAATCTCATCGATGATCTGCGTACCGCCGTTCATAATACGGCGCTGGCGATCCAGTTCTTCGTGGAAGCCGTCACGAATGACGCCGCCGTCTTTCAGGGTCATCGGCGGATCATCTACAATTGCATTTTCTACCAGGTTTGTGACACGCTCCAACGGAGAGATCTGCTGCTCCAATGTGGAAAGCAGACGGGAATCCCCTGCCAGTTTTTGCAGCTGCATCTTCAATTCGGGAAGCTGCTGTGCCGTCATGGAAAGAGACTTCAAGTCACGCGGTGTTGCCTTCTGATAGATCACCCGCGTCATAAGACGCTCTAAATCATAGACATGATCCAGCAAGTCGCGCACTTCCATCAAGACGATGCTCTTCTTCACAAATGCACCGACTGCATCTAATCGTGCCATGATTTTTACCGGCTGCACCAGAGGCTGTTCGATCCAGGTCTTTAAAAGACGCTTTCCCATTGCCGTTCTGGCATCATCCAGCAGCCACAGCAGTGAACCTTTTCGTTCCTTGTTCCGGATCGTCTCTGTCAGTTCCAGATTGCGTCTGGCGTTGAGATCCAGACCCATTGCAGATGCGCTGTCTGCAACTTCAATGGAGACGAACCGGGCGATATTGCGCTTTTGGGTTTCCCGGATATAGTCCAGCATGCCGCAGACAGCACTGACATCTGCGCCGTCCTCGGTCATGCCCAGCAGATCCAGTGAGGAGACACCGAACTGCTGACAAATGAGTTCCCGGTTTTGCACCGGATCAAAGCAAATGTCATCACGAAGCGAAACCGCACATTGCAGACGAACCTTGATGAAATCCATAACCGATTTTAAAGACAGTGCCTGGCTGTTCATGACCAATTCGGACGGCATATAACGTGAGAGCACATCCATGATACGAACAGACAAGTCTGCCGCTTCCTGCGGTACAGTCAACGACATTTCACCGGTGGACAGGTCTGCAAAGCAAAGGGCGCAGGAGCCATCGTTTCCGTAATACAGCGTGCAGATGTAGTTGTTGGAGTCGTCCTCCAGCATACTGCTTTCAATCAGAGTGCCAGGCGTGACGATCCGGATCACATCCCGTTCTACCAGGCCTTTGCTCAGAGCCGGGTCTGTCATCTGCTCGCATATTGCGATTTTATGACCCTTGTCCACCAGGCGCTTTAAATACAATTCTGCGCTGTGATAAGGAATGCCGCACATCGGGGCGCGTTCTTCCAAACCGCATTCTTTTCCGGTAAGCGTCAGTTCCAATTCTCTGGAGACCAGGATCGCATCCTCAAAAAACATTTCATAAAAGTCACCCAGCCGGAAGAACAGGATACAATCCTTGTATTTTTCCTTCGTTGCTGCGTACTGCTGCATCATTGGTGACAGCTTTTCTTTTGGGACATCTGCTAAATTCAATGGATTTCACCTCTGAAAATCATAATACATTTTCAAGGTAACACCGCACAGAGCTTGTGCGGTGTTACTTCAAACATTTTAATGGCAGCCGCTGCAGCCGGAACAGTTCCCGGTGCAATTTGTCAAATCGGGATGGCACTTATCCGGATCTTCTCCGTTTGCGCACAAGGAGAGAATCGTGTCCACTTCCTGCATCATCGCATTCATTGCCTGCTTTGCCGTTTCAAATGCGCGCATGTTGGGATTATCCATAATTTTCAGGTACAATTCCTGCACTTCATGTTCCAGTTTTTCCATCTTTTCCGGATTGCGTTTTTCTTCCAGCTTTTCCGCTTCATGCTGATAGGACATCTTCTTGAAATTAAAAGCCTGGATGTCATTTTGCAGTTCTGTATCTGCATCATTATCCGCCTTGGCATTCCAATAGGCAGCATACCGAGGATCTGCCTGAATCGCCTTTCCCAGCTGGCGTACTGCTGCTTCTACTTCTGTCATTTTTGCTCCTCCTCTGCGAGTTCACCTAAAACAGCCCAGTTGCGCGCCTCTGTAATGCGGACATTCTGGAATGTTCCGATCAGAGACTTATCTCCCGGAAATTCAACGATAATAAATGCGCTGTCTTTTCCGACGAGGTTGCCCTTTCGCTTGCTTTCGCCATCCACCAGAACGCGAAGGGTTCTTCCGATAAAGCGCCGGTTGTGCTCCGAGGCGATATCTCGCTGCAATGTCAGCAGACGTTCCATCCGGTCGCGCTTTTCGGCATCTGTAGTACGATCTTCCATTTCTGCTGCTTTTGTGCCGCGGCGCTTGGAATAAATAAACGTGTAAATATTATCGTACTGCACCCGGCGAATCAAATTCAGGGTATCCTGAAATTCCGCCTCAGTCTCATTCGGGAATCCCACGATCAGATCTGTCGTCAAAGAAAAATCCGGATCACGCTGGCGAAGATACGAAACGCTCTCCAGGTATTTTTCCACCGTATACCGCCGGTTCATGCGGCGAAGCACATCGTTGCTGCCGCTTTGCACCGGCAAGTGCAGATGGTGTCCGACCTTGGGACATTCCAGAATGGTATCCAGCAGTTCAGGTGTTGCATCTTTGGGGTGAGACGACATAAACCGAACGATAAATTCACCCGGAATCTCGCTGACCTTTCGCAGCAGCTCTGCAAACGAAAGCGGTGTTTCCAGATCCTTTCCGTAGGAGTTTACGTTCTGTCCCAGCAGCATGATCTCTTTATAGCCATCTGCAACCAACTGGCGCACTTCTTTCAAGATCTGCTCCGGATCCCGGCTGCGCTCTCTGCCGCGCACATACGGCACAATACAATAGGTACAGAAATTGTTGCAGCCAAACATGATCGGAACAGACGCCTTAAAGGGATGCTCCCGGGACGGAACAATCCCTTCGTACATTGCATCATATTCTCCTGTGTCACAGGCGAATTTTCTGCCGCGGAAGTGCTCCAGCAGAAGGTGCGGAAAACGGCTTAATGAAGCCGTTCCAAAGACAATATCCACATATGGGTAGTGGCTGCGGACATACTCCGATGTATGCTCTTCCGACGCCATACAGCCGCATAAAACCAAAACCAGATCTGGGTTGCTTTTCTTATATTTTTTTACATTGCCCAGCATACCGTAGACGCGATCCTCTGCGCTTTCCCGCACAGCACATGTATTGAACAAGATCAGATCTGCATTTTCCGGAGAATCCGTCATTGTATAACCGATTTCAGTTAAAATGCCGCGAATCCGCTCGCCGTCAGAAACATTCAACTGGCATCCGAAGCTGTGCACATATGCGGATGGTGTTCCGCACAAATAAGAACGCAGCTGTGTGCGCATGGTTTCTGTTACAGCTGCAAGCGGTTCTTTCTGACGTTCCATAGATTTTTTCTTCTCCGTTTCTCATCGACTTTCTTCATCTGCCTGCGCAGATAAAAAACAACATTTCACTTTATTATAGCATAATTCATTTTGTTTTGCAAGGATTTTTTTCAAACTTTCTGCAAAAAGCAAGGCGTCAGCGCCTTCTGAGATTGAAAAAGAAAAATATTCTGGAAGGCGATTTTCAGATAATTTCCAGCCGTTTTTCACAAAGCAAACACAAAGCACTGGTATACTAATACCATCGTCATTTGAAGCAATTGTTTCACATGTACATAAACGCAGAGCAGATGCTCTGCCGCATTCTTACCGTTTCTTGAAAGAAGCGGACCAACAATACCGTACAGGAATGCTTACTCCTTTCATTTCCATTTTCCATGAAAAGTCTTCATCCTTCTATTCTTGTACGTTTCCATAAAGCGAACTGAAACCGGCGGGTCTCCTCTCCTTTTCCCTGCCGGTTTCCTATTGTTTTAAGCCAGTTTCGCATCTCAGCATGTACAGTAGGAGGGATTTTCTTGCACGAGCGTTATTATGCCGCATCAGCCTACTATCATTCCGTTTTCGGCAGACCGATACAAAAGGCTGTATTGGACATCGGCTGTACTTGTCCCAACATTGACGGCACGATCTCTGTGGGCGGCTGTTTGTTCTGCGACGGCGGAAGCGGACATTTCACCCATCCTGGAACAGTCACACAGCAGTTGGAAGCCGAACAGCAAAGAATCCAGAAAGCACATCCCGATGCAGGCATGATCGCCTATTTCCAGGCGCATACCAACACCTACGGAGATCCCATTTTCTTGCGGAAATGCTATCTGGAGGCGTTACAGCATCCGAATGTTGTGGGAATCTCCATCGGCACTCGGCCGGACTGTCTTTCTGACGCGATCCTATCGGTTCTGGAAGAGGTTACCGCAAAGACAAATCTCACGGTGGAATTTGGGCTTCAAACCATTCACGACAAAACAGCACGTTTATTTCATCGAGGCTATGACTTTCCGGTATTTGTTCAGGCTGTGGAAAAGCTTCGGCGGCGCGGCATCCGCGTTTGCGTGCATTTAATCAACGGTTTGCCAGGAGAAATGGATGCAGACATGCTGGAATCTGCCAGAGTTCTGGGGAAGCTCCGTCCAGACGGTGTAAAAATCCATCTGCTGCATATTCTGCGTGGCACTCCCCTCGAAAAGCTTTGGAGATCCGGAGCAGTTGAGGTGCTTTCCATGGCGGAATATGTGCAGATCACTGCTGCGCAGCTCGCCCTTCTCCCACCGGAGGCCGTGATCGAACGACTGACCGGAGACGGAGCATCTGATCGATTGTTAGCACCGCTCTGGAGCGTTGAAAAGCGTGCAGTGAAAAATGCCATCGCACAGCACTTAAAGCGAACCGACAGCTGGCAGGGAAAATACTTTTAAAACGCAAAAAGCAAGACAGACATGTGTGCATCCATGTTTGTCTTGCTTTTTTGGTACAAAAAATCCGGAACAGGAGACCTCCATTCCGGATTCATTTTTCAGTTCATTTTGGTGAAAGAACTTTCATTCTTTCGCTTTTGTTTCGATTGGACTCACTCCTCACGTTGTTTCGTATCGTACAAGTCGTCTTTTCAAAAGCCACATGCAAAACACGTCCTTTCCGAGAGAACACGTTTCCTATGATCTTCGCAAGTACAATACCATCAAGCCATGGGACTCACCTTTTCTATTTTATTTTAAGAAAAAGACTCACTTTCCATGGGACTCACCTTTTTCATTCAAAGTGATCGAAAAATCAAAACATTTTACTTCATGGGAATCACCTGAGATTGTTACCTGTAAGATCAGCATACTATGTAAAGGCACTTATCGTACCGAAGATTCAACGCCGTCATCGCATTGAATTGGAGAAAATATGCTGCCAATTCAAATAACAGATTTGTGGTGCAAACAGTTGCTTGCATCATTCATCAAGTGCATCCGGTTTACAGTTTCATTCATCATTTCTTACACGCACTCAGCCATATGCATGGCTCCTCGCTGTGTCACTTGTTCTGCATCACCGGCGATACCCTTGACGCTGACAGCATATGCAGCTGTGATTCTTCACTTGCCATCGGATCTCGCCCTCCCTTTTGATGTAAAATCGTTTCCGCAAAAGGATGAACCTTAAACCTTGGGAAACCTATCGGTTGGAAACCAATCAACTCGGAGCTTCTCGCCAACTCCTTATCGCTGTTCCCTTTCGTTGTATATATCATATCACATTGCAAGGATAATGTCAATAGTTTTATCCCGATTTTTTTGATTGTTTTGTACTGTTTGAACAAAATCAAGAAAATCGGCAGAATTGCTTTCGTTTGTTTTGTATAAGCAAGATTTTATTCTGTATATGTCATTCATTATTTTATTATTATGGTTGACTTTTACTATTGATTTTGCAGTTAAATCATGCAGCTTTGCTATATAATGTATCTTTTCTTGTAAACACACGGATGCGTGGACAGAATTGCCCGACCTGCGAAAGCAGTAATACAGAGGGTAAAAAAAGAAAGCAGATCACACAACATGATCTGCTTTCCAAAATATCAATAAAATTTATTTCAGTGTTACTGTGCCGGAGCATCTGGCGCTTGCGTTGCATCTGTAGGAGCATCTGTCGGCGCTTCTGTTTGTGCGGCAGTCGTTTCTTCCGGAGCAGTGGTTTCCGGCGGTGCAGTGGTCTCCGGTTCCGGATTATATGCGTAATAAACGATCACCTGGTACTTATCATTCAAGTTGATCGAATCCCCGGCATCCAGATCTACTGTCTGTCCGTTTTTGGTTACCTCAATACGGATCACGCTGCCATTGCTATAGCCGGAATTGGTTTCTGCACTCTCTGTATAGGGAATGTTCAGTTCCTCCAGTTTTTCCGCATAGGAATTGTGTCCTGTACCGGAATAGGAAGGAATCTCGACCGTTGCCGAGCCCTTGCTCACCTGGACTTTTACTTTTTTAGAAGAGTCAAAGGTTGCACCCTCTTCGTATTCCTGCCAGCAGATCTGTCCGGCTGCATATTCGTCGCTGAACACTTCTTCTGCATCAAAAGTAATCCAGGAGGCATACTGTGTTTTGGCATTTTCAAAGTTCTTTCCCAGCAGCGCAGGCATGACACTGTCTCCGACCGCCGCAGTCGTTGTGGCTTCCTGTTCTTCAGAAGCTGCGGTGGTTTCAGAAACCGTTGTTGTCATTTTGCTGGAATCCGAAGAGTCACTCTTAAACAGATCACCTGCTACAACAAAGACAACGATCAGCAGAATCAAAAGCAGCACGATGCCGACAATGATCGGTACTTTCAAGCGATCCACTGCACCTGCTTTCTGGGGTGCCGAATAATCGCCCTCTTCCTGATAATCATCGTAGGAATAATCATCGGAATAGCCGGTATCGTAATCCGGATAGTTCTGGTTGTCATAGCCCTGTGAGTCATCGTAGTTTGCGTAAGAAGGATCGTCATACGGCATTTGTTCCGGATAGCCCTGCTGATTGGGCGGCGCATATCCATTTGCATAGCCGCCGTAGATCGCATCCTCTTCTTCTGCATGTTCATCAAAAAGGCGTGTGACCAGTTCTGTGACAGTTTGGATCCGGTTACCGCTGTTCAGATCCAACCCCTGCATGATTACATTGGAAACGTGACGCGGCACATTGGGGTTCAGCACAGACGGCGCCACCAGATTATCGTTTTCCATGCGGCTGATCGCCGTCGGCGGCATAGAGCCGGTCAGGACACGATAGATCACGGCACAGACACCGTAGACATCCGTCCATATTCCCTGACGCTCACTGACAGAATATTGTTCCGGTGCAGCATAGCCGTTATAGATCTCACATTCCAGCTCCGTATTGGCAGTACGCACCGCAGCAATAGAAAAGGCTGTCAGGATCAGTTCTCCCTTATCGGTAACATAAATGGTATCCGGAGATATTGCGCGGTGTACAACGCCGGAATTATGCAGCAAGCTAAGCGTCGTCAAAAGCGGCGGCAGCATGCGGGACAGCTGTCCCCAGGTCAGCTCGCCGGCATTATCCTTTAAGTAGTCCACAAAGCGGATGCTCTGGACATATTCATCCACAACATATGTCGTGTTATTTTCGGCAAACAAGTCAACAACGGTATTGACATGTACTTGTCCGCGCAGACGCGCCAGAGACTTATGCAGTTCTGTAAACTCGGCCATCAGTGCTTTATACTGTGCCAGCCGCGCCGGGATCACGCTGATTACCGGAGAACCTGCCACACGATTGCACAAATTAGGCGGCATATACTCGCGCAGATAAACCTTACAGCCAATAGACTGATCGTAAGCCAGATAAGTAATTCCCTCACCATTGACAGCCAGCGCAACGCCGACAATATAGCGATTATTTAATTGAGTTCCCGGGATAATGAAAGACGGGTCACTCGGAGATTTGTCGTAATATCCACAATTGGGGCAGACTCCGCCAGAAAACTCTGTGCGTTCCATGCAGCCATAGCATAATTTCCGTTCTCCCAAAGCGATACCTCCTGTTTTTTCATTCCGCATCTCTGCCGACGAAACTCTCGAAGCCTATTCCGCATAAATGATCTCAGAACTCGTTTCTGCAAGGAACAGACGAGTTTTCATTATCAATGAGAATTTCGTACCTTTTATTCTACCAGTAATACAGAGCGATGTCAACTGTTTTCCCTGAAATTTCACTTCATTCTGTCCGAATTGTATCCATTTGTAACAATTTTGATACTATTTTTGCACATTACAGTGAGAGCAAGCCTTGTTCCAGCATTTTCTGTGCTGCCAGTAAAACACCGATCTTCCCGCTGGTGTATGTCATGCCGCCCTGCATCCATACGGCAAACGGCTCACGAATCGGTGCATCTGCGGAAAGTTCAATGGAAGCGCCCATTGTGAAAGCACCGGCTGCCATGATTACCTTACTGGTATATCCAGGCATATCCCACGCCTCCGGCACAACAAAGGAATCTACCGGAGAGCCCTGCTGGATGCCCTGACAAAATGCGGTCAGGTGTGCTTCATCCCCCAGGCAGATTGCTTCGACAATATCGCCGCGCACCGTTCCGATCGGCGGATGGCAGGAGAAGCCAAATCCGCCGAACAGCGAAGCTGCAAAGTCAGCCGTTTTCAATGCGTTTGCAGTTGTATCCGGCGCATGGAAAAAGCCCAGGTACAGTTCACGGTTCATGTCCAGGGTACAGCCGACTTCTTTTCCCATGCCAATGCATGTGAGACGTTCTGCGCACTGCTGTACATAGCGTTCTTTTCCGGCAATATAACCGCCGGTTCTAGCAATGCCGCCGCCCACATTTTTGATCATAGAACCGATCATCAAGTCACAGCCCACTTCTACCGGTTCACTTGTCTCTACAAATTCACCGTAGCAGTTATCCACCATAATCACGGCATCCGGATTTGTACTGCGTACCAGTTCTGCCATGCGCCGGATCTCCGCCACCGTCAGCGCCGGCCGGAGCGAATAGCCGCGGGATCGCTGAATATACGCTACCTTTGCGCCGCGCACCGCTTCGGGGATCTCTGCATAATTCGGCGTACCATCCGCCGTCAGGGCAACTTCCTGATACTTTACGCCAAAGTTTTTCAATGAACCGCTTTCGGAGTCATCGTTTAATCCGATAACACCTTCCAGGGTGTCATAAGGTCTCCCGGTCAAGGAAACCATGGTGTCGCCGCTGCGAAGGATTCCGAACAGCGCCACGCTCAGCGCATGTGTTCCGGAGACAAAATTGTGGCGCACCAGGGCATCTTCTGTATGAAATGTCGCTGCAACGACTTTGTCCAGCACCTCGCGGCCCTGGTCTCCATAACCATAGCCAGTCGTACCGTAAAAGCAAGGCTCGCTCACGCGGCTTTTTTGAAAGGCAGCGAGCACCTTTGCGCCGTTATAGACGGCGTTTTCTTCAATGCGCGCAAAATCCTCCCGGCACCGTTCCTCTGCGGCTTCTGCCGCCTGTATCAATTTCTCGTCAATGGGGAAAAATTCCTGTATCCGCACTTTTTACAGCGCTCCTTTCTCTTGCTGTTCCTTAGGCACATCCTGCCGTTCCAGCACATATTCCGATCCGATCTCCTGAAAGCCGATCTCCCGATAAAAGCTGATGCGAATGTCCAGCGCGTACAGCACAGCTCGTTTTCCCTCCTGCGCCAATTTTTCAGCGACCCAGCGAAGGAAATCACGGGCATAGCCGCTGCCGCGCTGTGCAAGCTTGGTTGCGACCTGTCCCACCAGGACATTTCCCTTCCAGTCATATACCATCGTCAGCGTGGAACTATCTTTATAAGTCAAGACCTTGCTCATTCCATGACGGCAGCGATGTGAAACATCCGTCAGCCAAAGAGAATATTCCAGCAGATTCGGGAAGCCCTCCTGCAAAATATGATAGACATCCTGCAGTTTGGGGTTTTCATTGACCTCCGCCGAGCAGAACGCCTGTGACGGTGCAGACGGCGTCAGCTGAAATGTGGCGCGGTGAAGCTTCTGATAATTGGGAATCTGTGCCAGCACCGGCAAAAGCGATGCCGGGCATTCGATCCGAAACGGCAGATGCATTGCTGCAAATGTACGAATTTCCTCCGCCGGAACCTCTCCGTCTGTGCAAATCAGAAGTGTAGCGTTAAACAAAAAAAGCCATCCTGTGCCGCCGCAGCCGGTCACTCGAAAAAAACGGCAAAAGTCATAGCTGCCGCCGTAAGCTTTTTGATAAGCAAGTATTTGTCTTCCCCGCCAGCTCTGTTCCAAAACAGCAGTTTCTTCCGGAGAAAACGCAGTGATCTGTTGTATCATAAAAGTTAAACTTCTTCCATTATGGATTTTATCAGCATCGGCAAAAGCGTCATGCATGCATCAAGATCTGTCAGATCTGCGAAGCAGGACGGCGAATGCAGATAGCGGCAGGGCAGAGACACCGCCAGTGTCCGGACACCGCCGCGGCTGACATGAATTGCACCGCTGTCATTTCCGCCTGCGATCCGTGACTTTGTCTGGCAGGGAATGCCGGCAGCTTTGCAGATGGAGAATGCCAGCTGATATAATTCCCGGTCATAAATCGTGCTGCGATCCATGAAAGAAACCACGGGGCCACTGCCCAGGCAGCAGACCTTTGCATCCTCTTCTGCGCCGACAATATCCGCCGCAGTTGTTGCTTCCAAGACAAGGGCAAAGTCCGGGTCTACGGTATATGCCGCTGCTTTAGCACCGCGAAGTCCGATCTCCTCCTGTACCAGAAATGCCGCTGTAAAATCATATGCTGCATCCTGTTCCAACAAGTTCAGCAGCATGGCGCATCCGGCACGATCGTCGATTGCCTTGCTGCACACGCAAGTTTCTCCCATTTTTGTAAAGTTGGGCATGAAATAAGCGTATGTTCCCTCCGGTGCAGCGTTTCTGGCTTCTGCGGCAGAATCTGCGCCAATGTCCAGGACGAGTCCGCTCCATTTGGGAAGCACTTTCTTTTCTTCCGGGCTGAGCAGATGTATCGGCTTTGCGCCGACAACGCCTGGAATATGCTTTTCTCCTACCCAGACCTGTCTGCCAATTGCAACAGAAGCATCCACGCCGCCGACCGGCTGGACACACAGTGTGCCGTCGCCGTTGATGTGTGTCACGATCATTCCGACTTCATCCATATGTGCGCTGACCATCAGCTTATGCGGTGCACGCTTTTGACCGCGTTTTTCCACCAGCAGATTGCCGAGCGGATCGACAGACCAGGTTACGCCGTCCAGTTTGGCAAGTTCCGCAATCAGATAGCTGCGAACTGCATTTTCATCGCCGGATGATGCACACAAATTACAGAGCGTTTCAAAATGTTTCAGCATACTCCGCACCTCCTCAAATAAGCCGCCAGAAGTTCTCCGGTCTGTTTGACATCAGACAGCGCGATCACCTCTGATGGCGTATGCATATAGCGAAGCGGAATCGAAACCGTTCCGGCGCAGACGCCGCCCCGTGTCACAGAAAAACGGTCTGCATTGGTTCCCGTCATGCCGGACATCACTTCCGGCTGCCACGGGATCTGCTCTGCTTCCGCCGCCGCGATCAGCGCATTGGCAACATCCCGGGAAAGCGAAGGCGAGATGCCGATCATAGGGCCGCCGCCCATTTTTCCGCATTTTGTCGGATCATCACCGTGTCCCAGTGCAAATGTCACATCTACGGCAAGGGCAATATCCGGATTGATGGTATATGCGCCGATCATTGCGCCGCGCTCGCCGGTTTCTTCCTGTGTCGAAAACAGCACGGAACAGCTGCACGGAAGCGCTTCACCCTGTACCAGAGACAATGCATAGAGAATCGCTGCAACACCGCAGCGGTCATCCAGAGAACGTCCGGAAACGCGATCGTTTTCCAGTGCCGCAAACGGCATTGCAAACGAAACCGCATCACCCGGCGATACGATCTCCTCCAGTGCTGCTTTAGAATACCCGGTATCGATCGCGATCTCCGCAACGGACAAAACGTGTTCCTCACCGCCCTGCAGGTGCGGCGGAATGCAGCAGATCACACCGGGGATTTCTTTTTTGCCGTGAATCAGGACACGCTGTGCCGGCATCAGGCGCAGGTCAAGTCCGCCTACATTTCCGACCCGAAGGAATCCGTCTTCTGTGATCGCAGTCACCAGGAATCCTACCTGATCCATATGCGCATCCAGCAGAACATGGGGTTTTCCCGGACGGCGTTCTCCCAGTGTACCAAGGACATTTCCCTGGCGCTGTTCTACGCTGTCACAATACGGCTCCAGAAGCTTTTGCACTTTATCTGCAATGCTGCATTCCCTTCCGGAAACACCGGAGACTTCTGTCAGCTGTCCCAGTAAATTGATCCAATCCATCGTTAGTGCAGCTCCTTTACCAGGTTTTTATAGTGGATTCCTCTCGCCTCAAAATTCGGGTACAGATCGAAACTTGCGCAAGCCGGAGACAGTGTTACAATATCCCCTGCTTTCGCCCGTTTCTGTGCTTCCAGAACAGCTTCTTCCATAGAGCCGACGTGCACCAGTTCCGGCGCGCCTTCCTGATAATACTGACTACCGCGGATAGCAGCTTCGATCTTATCCGCTGTCACACCCATCAGCAGTACCAGTTTCACCTGCTTGCAAACGGTGTCTGCCATGGGTTCAAACGGGATCTTCTTATCATAGCCGCCCATGATTACGATCAGCTTTTGCTGGAAAGAGCGCAGACCTGCCAGTACGCGTGTAGGGCTGGTGGCAATGCTGTCGTTGTACCATTTTACGCCGTTGAGTTCCCGTACAAATTCGATGCGGTGCTCTACGCCGCCAAAGTTCTTTGCAACATACTGAATGTCCTCAATGGAGACAACACCCCACACCGCATTGACTGCTGCCAGGTAGTTTTCCACGTTGTGCATGCCGGGGATACGAATGTCATTCTGATGGACGATGGGAGTATCCTCTCCGTTTTTGGTATAGCACAGCATGCCGTCCTCGCGAAGATAAGTACCGAACGACGGCTTTGTCTGACGGGAAAAAGTGGTCAATGTTCCGCGCACCATAGATGCCAGTTCCATGGTAGGTGCATTATCCTGGTTCAGAATGGTTCTGGAGAATGCATCCTGGTGTGCCAGAATATTCGTTTTTGCGTAAATATACTCTTCCATTGTGCCGTGCACATCCAGATGGTTCGGTGCAATGTTGGTGATAACGGCAACATCGGGAGACTGGCGCATGGAAAGCAGCTGGAAGCTGGAAAGCTCTACCACTGCCACATCGTTTTCCTGGATCTCTTCGATGACCGGAAGCAATGCACGGCCGATATTTCCGCCCTTATGCACCCGGAATCCGGCACGGGAGAGAAATTCTGAGATCAGGGTTGTTGTGGTGGTCTTGCCGTCTGAACCCGTTACCGCATAGATCTTGCAGGGGCAAAGAGAGAAAAAGACTTCCATCTCAGAAGTGATTACAACGCCGTTTTTCCGCGCTTCCTGCAGCTTTGCATTATGATAGTACATACCGGGAGAACGAAAAACAACATCATAGTCTGTCAGAGCGTCCAGATAGCTGTCGCCCAGGCAGAACTTTACGCCCAGTTTTTCAAATTCTGTATAGGTTTCTCCAAGCTGTTCCCGGCTCTTCCGATCCAACAGCGTTACGTCTATGCCTTTTTTCCGGAACAGCCGAATGATATCTCCGTTTGTTACGCCGGTGCCGATAAACGCAACGCGGCTCTTTTGCATGGTTTCAAAAAAATGTGCAATATTATGCATCGTAATTCCTCCTGCTCTGTATGGACAGAACAGCAGGCACGATCAATTGGACTCGTGCCTGCTGCAATGTATTCGTCTCACAAAACCTATCGCGTACTCTTATTCAGCGCTTTTGCTGTCCTTCAGGAAATCGTTCATAGTAACTTCTACGCGGGGATTTCCGTCAGAGTCATCGTCGATCATCTTTACCTTTTCCATCACGATATCGGTCGTCGGCGCAGACTGTGCACCGTCACTGCCCATGGAGCGCTCGATCTCCAGGAAGGAATCCACAACGTCCATGCCCTCTGTCACCTTTCCGAATGCGGCATACTGTCCGTCCAGAAATGTATCGTCATCTGAATAGCAGATAAAGAACTGGCTGGATGCGCTATCCGGATCGCTGGAACGCGCCATGGACACAACGCCTCTTGTATGAGAGAGAGAGTTCTCCACGCCGTTCTGAGAAAATTCGCCCTTGATGGTGTTTTCGCTGCCGCCGGTGCCGTCGCCCTTCGGGTCGCCGCCCTGTGCCATAAAGCCTTCTACCACGCGATGGAACTTTAAGCCGTCATAGAAGCCGTCCTTCACCAGGCTTTCAAAGTTCTCGCAGGTGATCGGCGCGATATCCGGATACAGAGTGATTACAAACGAATCTCCGGATGCATCTGCCGTGCTATCCGATTTTTTAGAACCGCAGGCGCCGAATGTTCCCATCAGAAGCGCCGCGCTGATGCCGAATGCCAGAATTTTTAATCCACGTTTTCTCATATTTCATTTGCCTTTCTTTACAAGACTCTGCCTCAGATCAAAGGCTGAGCCGGGTTCTTAGAACGTCCACCTGAAATGTGTATTGTCATAAGCTTTATTATAGCATATTTCATTTGGAAATGCAAGGATTTTTTCGCCACAGGCGCAACGATGCCATGTTATGCCTCTTCGTCAAAGTCCTCTGCTTCATCCGACTCGGACGGCGAATGCAGCTGTTCTGCAATACGGGCAGTCAGGCCGTTGATCTCTACCGCCGGATCATCCAGGTCGATCAGCAGGTAACGTCTGCCGTTTACGCACTGTGTCCGCACCTTATCGGTCGCGTCCTTTCCGATGGAGACCGTGATGCCGTCCAGACTGATGGTGGTTTTGTTTTCAATCAGATTGTTGACGGTGATTGGTTTGTCCTGGGTCGCTTCCCGATATGCCATCTGCATCTCTTCCGCCCGCTCCTGGCTTACGCCGGAATCCAGGAGAATATCACGCACATGGATGTCATCCACCACCGGAAGGTCTGGCTCATTGGCATATTCTGCCGCAATATCCCGCAGCTTTTCGTTTACTCCGGTAATCACGGAGTAGCTGAGCTCATCGGATACGATCTCCTGCATCATGCTCTGAAAGGTTTCCTTCTGCTCCTGGGCTGTGCGATTGAACGGGCATCCCAGAACATTTTCCACGATGCTGATGTTTACCTCTTTCGGCTTATGGGCAGAATACAGCACATGGTTGACATCCGGCCCTCTTCCGGTAAATGTGGGATAGAGGAAGCCGTCTGTGGGGATCTCTGCGACAATGCGGTCGTAGACGTTCTTTTTCTCGATGGCGTTTTCATCCTCGTTATAGATCAGGCCGTCTACGCGAACCTCCACCGGGCAGATGGCTGCCACAAGGAAGCGATAGTCATGGCTCTGATACGGATCCAGTTCATCGCTCTTGGATTTCTGAAAGACGGTATAGGTACAATGTCCGATCAGGATCGCGTATGTAGAAACATAGTCCATATTACGGACGATCTGCTCCATCAGATTATTTACCGCGCCCTCTTCTTCCAGCTTTGTATTTAAGGCATCATATAAAATAGACTGGCTGCCGCCCTCTTCATATGCCTCTTTCGGGAACTCGTATTCCAGCAAGCCTTTTCCCAATGTTCCGGCAAGAACCCGTTTCAGGGTTGCCATCAGGCAGTCGCTTTCTTCGGAGGGGATATTGTGATACGCGCGGCTCGTCTGACAGCGAATGTTCTTTTCACTGTCTACAAATGCCGTCGCCACCTGATTCAGGACAAAGAGGTCACTGGTATCGGAAAAGTTCTTCCGAATCTCAGAGAGTTCTTTTTTATTCATGGCTGCTCCTTTCTAAGAATCTGTCTTCACAAAACAGAAGACAGATTCTAAAGACAGCACCGCACAAGGTCTGCCGGACGGCGCTGTCTAAAATCTATCTGATATTTTCTGTTTCTCATTCTCCCTTTTGAAACTGCCGCAGCGCTCTGGCGGTCTCAGCCACCGGCAGGCCGACAACGCCGTAAAAGTCGCCCTGGATCTTCTGCACCAGCAGAGCACCGTACCCCTGTATCCCATAGCCGCCGGCTTTATCCAGCGGTTCATTGGTCGCAACATACTGCTGTATCTGCGTCTCGGAAAGCGGATAAAATGTCACTGCGGTATCCGTCTGAAAGGAGACGATGCGCTCTCCCTGCACGATCGCAACGCCGGTGATGACGTGGTGCGTTTTTCCGGACAGCATCCGCAGCATATCTGCCGCGCGCTCTGGTGTGCCGGGCTTTCCTAGGATGGTATTCTCCAGCACCACCGTTGTATCAGAGCCGAGGACGATGTCCGCCGGGTGCTGCTCCGCGACGGCAAGCGCCTTTTTCCGCGCCAGGTATTGTGCAGCCTCCTGCACAGACAGCATCGGCGGCAGAGACTCTTCTACAGCTGCCGGAACAACGGTAAAGTCTTCCGAGATCAGCCGCAGGAGTTCCTGCCGCCGCGGTGATGCAGAGGCTAAGATCAGCCCCATCAGAGAACGTCCTTCGGGTCGTACTGCGGTTCTTTGTAAATATGGCTGCTTTCTGTTACTTCCTTCCGAAATTCATCCTGCCATTCCAGCGGTGTGAAATCCTCTACGGCAACGGAAATATGTTCCGGATTGCAGCCGATCGCGTCTACCAGTGCAGCAGCTACTTTATCCGCTGCCAGCTTTTTTTGCTCATCGGTTCTGCCTTTCAGCATTTTGATTGTGATATGCGGCATTGTCAGTTCCTCCCTGTGTTTTGCATATGCATTGTATTCCATGACCGGAATGCATTTTATTATAGCATATTTTTTGCAGGATTTCAAGCGGAAATTGAAAATATTCGGGTGTGCGGAGCGAATGGGAAAAAGAAAAATCCCGAGAGAGGATGGACTCTGTCGGGATTTAGAAAAAAGAATAAAAAGATTTTTGGAGTTATAGAGATAGATTAGAAATTTTCGTCTAAAAATTCCTGTGCGGCTTCATAATCCTGATCGGCTGCTTTTTTCATATAATATTGCGCAAGCTGCATTTTTGGCTGTGTGCCCCATCCATTGTAATAACACATGCCCAAATTATATTGCGCTGCTGCAAAATCTTGTTCTGCCGCTTTTTTAAAATACTGAAATGCCTTTGAGTCATTTTCCTGTACATGTTCTCCTTGTAAG
>CAVAQT010000007.1:0-82630 GCA_963590855.1 Ruminococcus bromii | reverse complement strand
ATTCACACGCTGTACACCAGTGGAATAAATGGAATCTCTAAATAAATACATTCCTTTATGTATGTAAAATCCCCGTGTATCCATTGAAAGATACACGGGGATTTTTTAACCAAGGATGTGTTTATCCAATAAATCCGGTAATACCGCCGATCAGCACCAAAGCGCCCAGCACAATGCGATACCAACCGAACACGGTAAAGTCATGCTTCTTAATATAGCTCATGAGGAAACGAATGACGACGATAGATACCAGAAATGCAGAGATCATGCCGATCAGCAGCATTGCGGTTTCCATGCCAGTGGCAGGGAGTCCGCACTTCACCAGTTTCAGCAGGCTTGCGCCAAACATTGCCGGAATTGCCAGGAAGAAGGTGAACTCTGCCGCAGCCGTTCTGGATACACCCAGCAGCAAAGCACCGACGATGGTTGCGCCAGAACGGGAAGTTCCCGGGAAAATCGCTGCGATCAGCTGAAATACGCCGATCAAAAGCACTGTGCTATACTTCAAGGAAGCAATGCTGTTCATTTTTGGTGTGCGATTCTTGTGCCACTTTTCGATCCAGATAAAAGCAACACCAAACAAGATCAGCATGATTGCAACAGTCCAAGCGTTGTACAAATGCGCCTGACTCCAGTCATCCAGAAGCAGGCCGATCACCGCAGCCGGGACAGTTGCCACAATGACTTTGCACCACATCTGAAGAATATCCTTTTTCAGACACGCGCCAAAGCCATCCCGCGCCATGGGATGCGGATTGTTCTGTCTGCCGAACGGCCACAGCTTCTTCCAATAGATCACTACAACCGCCATGATCGCACCCAACTGGATGACAACATCAAACATCTCCTTGAAATTATCGGAAGCGTCCAGCTTTAAAAATTCGTCTAGCAAAATCAGATGTCCGGTGCTGCTGATGGGTAGCCATTCTGTAATGCCCTCCACAATACCGAATATCAGCGATTTGATGAGTTCCCAAACCATATGTAACAATGTCCTTTCCATGATCCGCCTTTCGGGATCATTCTGTTTTTGCATAAGTCACCTTATGCCGCTGTTCTCTATTGTAACACAATTACCGGAATACGTCAATGTTTTCTCATAAACTTTTCTGAAAAACCGCATCACATTTTTATAACCTGCCCCGTTCTCATTCCCGTGTCTGCTGCATATGCTGTAGCAAAACCACAATTGGAGTGAGGTATATGAATGAGCAGTCCGAAGCGCGCGCTGTCGTTCTGGGCGAATATATCGTCCGGCAAAAGGCCACAGTCCGCGCTGCCGCAGAATGGTTTGGTGTCTCGAAGAGCACCGTGCATAAGGATGTCAGCGAGCGGTTGGAGCAGATCCAGCCGGATCTGTATACACAGGTGAAAGAAATTCTGGAACAGAACAAGCAAGAGCGGCATATTCGCGGCGGTCTCGCCACCAAACGCAAATACGCTCTGCGGCGACAGCAGGAAGAGGAATATTTACAGGCACATGCACCGATGGATTTTTAAAGCAACACTGCGCAAACAAAAAGCCCTGTCTCCGTCTAAATCGGAAACAGGGCTTTTCTCCCTTACATTCGGGTTAAATTTGTTTTATTTTCCAAGCAGATAGTTCAGCAATGCTACGATATCCGCAATATTAAACGTCTCATCTCCGTTTACATCGCTGATGTCCAGCCGAACTGCCAGATTGAACAGTTTGTCTTCAAGCACTTCTCTTGCCATTACCAGATCCATGCCGTTAACCGTGCCGTTCTGATCGAAGTCACCCTTGATAAACTTAGCCGGTTCTGTCGTGGTTGTAGTCGTTTCGCCGCCGTTTTCTGTTGTTGTAACAGTCGTTCCCGGCTCTACATCGGTATTGGTGTACAGATCATCCGGCAGTTCATCCAAGGTGATGCAGTAATCACTGGTGTACATCTTTTTCAGCTGATCCGGGTCATTGTACTGACTGGACATCAGGTGATCGCCGTACCACGGGCAGAAGTACAGCCAGCCGGCATTCTCGATCACCATGTTCTCTTCCGACGGGATCGAGTCATTTTCTGCCATGGCAACCATCTTCTTGCCGCCGGTCAGTTCATACAGATAGTTGAAGATCGGAGAGATCGCACTCAGGTTTGGCGTACCGGAGCTAAGACCGTCATCCCGGTTATAATCACAGTTATACTTATCATAAGCGACGATATCAACATAATCATCGCCCGGATACCAAGTATCAGAATTCGCATAGTTATAGCTGTTGTATTCCCAGATAATGTTGTGGAGGTCATACTTTTCTGTCAGCGTGGTGTACAGCAGCTTCCACAGTTCCTTGTACACCTCTGCGCCGCGGTCGCCCCACCAGAACCAGGAAGTACCGTCACCATAGTTGCCCTCGTTACCCTGTGCTTCATGCAGCGGACGGAGAATGATCGGCACATTGGCATCCTGGAGCTTCTGAAGCTGTTCTGCCAGATCCTTCATGCACTCCTGGAAGTATTCATATTCCTTTGTGCCTTCCTTCACAGCGTTTGCTGTATTGAATGTGCTGTTGGACGCCTGGTAGTTCTTATAGGTGCATTCCTTCCAGTCTACTGCATCGCCCAGTGTATAACCGTCAAAATCGATAGGGACATTGATATGCCACGATGCCGTAACGATACCGTTCTGCTCCTTCGCCCATTTAATGGCACGCTCTGTTGTGCCGTCTTCCCAGCCATACAACGGATTATAGTTCATGAAATCAAATCCGCGAATTGCCGGAAGCTTTCCGGTGGTATCCTTGATATAGTTAAATTCCTTTTCGGAATCACCGTCGTTACCGCCGCCGTAGATTTCCTGCTGACCGGAAATGATGTGAGAACCATAGACGCTCTTGAGATAAGACATCAGTGCCTTTGTCTCCTTGGTTGCCTTGGAATCTACCGGTGTAGCAGTTGCCTTGGCATATTCCGGCTTTGGTGTCTGTGTCAGTGTCATGCTGTCGTACAGACAATAGCCCCAGCCTGCGCCGAATGTGATGGTGTTCTCGCCCTTTGTCAGCTTCAGATCACCCCAGTTGTAATCGTTCCAGGTGTCTGTGTGTGCGATCTTGACAGTCTTGGTAGCAGTGCTCTCATCTGAGCGTGTTACCGTCACTGTTGCCTCGCGGATATCATTGGAACTATCCCCCAGATACATGATGCACTTTGTCATCAGGCGATACATGCCGGTCTCCGGCGCATCCACCGTAAAGCTCATCGTGCCTGCATTGGTTACCCATACAAAACCAGAACCGGTATAGCCCGGATATTCCGTTCCGTATACATCTGTAGCCACCTTCGCATCATTGTCCAGCTTCAAGTCCTCGCACTCCGAAGCAAACAGCGGCTCTTCTGCGGAAACAACTGCCGCCGGAACAGCTTGTGCCATTCCCAGACAAATCGCCGCCGCAACACCTGCGCTGCCCAGGCGCTTCCAAATTTTCTGCATAATTTCATCTTCCTTTCCACGTTCCAAGCCAGATACGGCGCAACGCGCACATCCAACCGTCAGCAATCCGAAATTGCCTTGTTTCATAGAACTATTATACACCCAGAAAGAAAATTTGTCAATACTCACAAAAGAAAAAGCTGAAAATCCTGCTAATTTTCGTCAATTGACAAAGATTTTTGATAGTGATATAATATTTATAGTGTTGAAGCACCGCAAAAGCTGTTTTGCGGCAAGTGAGAAAAAAGAGGAAGGCGATTATATTGTACAACCCACATTCCCTCCGCGCAGAGGAGTTTATCAACCACGCGGAGATTATGGATACCCTGGAATACGCAGCAGCGCATAAAAACGATCAGGCTCTTTTATCTGAGATCCTGGCGAAAGCTGCACGGCGCAAAGGATTGAATCACCGGGAAGCAGCCGTACTATTGCTGTGTGAAGATGAAGCTGTAACAGAGCAAATGAACCGGTTGGCACGGCAGATCAAACTGGACTTTTACGGCAGCCGCATTGTTATCTTTGCGCCGCTGTATCTGTCCAATTACTGCGTCAACGGATGTACCTATTGTCCGTACCATGCCAAAAACAAGCACATCTCCCGAAAGAAGCTGTCTCAGGAAGATATTGTGCGGGAAGTTACTGCCCTACAGGATATGGGACACAAGCGGCTTGCCATCGAAGCCGGCGAAGATCCGCTGCACAATCCCATCTCCTACATTCTGGAGTGCATCGACACCATCTATCACATCCATCACAAGAATGGTGCGATTCGCCGGGTAAATGTCAACATCGCTGCGACAACGGAAGAGGAGTATCATATGCTGAAAGAAGCCGGCATTGGTACCTACATCCTGTTTCAGGAGACCTATCACAAGGAAAGCTACGAAAAGCTGCACCCCACCGGCCCGAAGCATAACTATGACTATCACACCGAAGCAATGGATCGCGCTATGGCAGGAGGTATCGATGATGTGGGACTGGGCGTGCTCTTTGGTTTGGAAAACTACCCTTATGAATTGGTCGGGCTTTTGATGCACGCAGAGCATCTGGAAGCTGTCCACGGCGTCGGCCCTCACACCATCAGCATTCCCCGCATCAAAAAAGCAGAGGATATCAACCCGGACGATTTTGACAATGGCATCAGCGATGATATCTTCGCCAAGATCTGCGCTCTCATCCGCATTTCTGTTCCCTATACCGGCATGATTATCTCCACGCGGGAAAGCAAAGCCGTTCGTGAACGTCTGCTGCCGTTGGGAATTTCTCAGATCAGCGGTGGCTCGCGGACAAGCGTCGGCGGCTATGATATGCCGGAAGATCCGGAGGACAACTCCGCGCAGTTCGATGTCAGCGACCAGCGTTCTCTGGACGAAGTGGTTCGTTGGCTCATGGAAATGGACTATATCCCCAGTTTCTGTACCGCCTGCTATCGCGCAGGACGCACCGGTGACCGGTTCATGTCCCTATGTAAGAGCGGTCAGATCCAGAACTGCTGCCATCCAAACGCATTGATTACGCTTCAGGAATTTTTGGAGGATTATGCTTCTCCGCAGACCAAAGCACTGGGAAAAGAAGTGCTGCAGCGGCAGCTGCTCGCCATCCCCAATGAAAAAGTCCGCGCTAAAACAGAGAATTATCTCCGGGAAATCGTACACGACGCAAGAGACTTCCGATTCTAAGGAGCACGGCATATGGAACAAGACCGCAACCAAACACCGCGTGCCAATCGCGTACACATTGGCTTTTTTGGGCGGCGCAACGCCGGAAAATCCAGTCTTATCAATGCCATCGCCGGACAAACCGTATCTGTTGTTTCTCCTGTGCTGGGAACAACCACAGATACAGTAGAAAAAGCCATGGAACTGCTGCCCATTGGTGCAGTAGTTCTGGTGGATACGCCAGGCATGGATGACTCCGGCAGTCTGGGAGAGCTGCGCATCCAACAGGCAAAGCGCGCGGTCACACACACAGATATTGCTGTTTTGGTCATTGATGCTTCTGTTGGAATCACAGAAGCTGACCGCGACATTCTACAGCTGCTAAAGCAGCAAGGTATCCCAGTTCTACAAGCATGGAACAAATGTGACCTTGCGCAAAGTATCCCTGCTGACGCAATCCCAGTCAGTGCACTTACCGGACAAGGCATCGATGCGCTAAAGACGCAGCTTGGCGCTTTCTATCAGAAACATGCCACACAGCCCCGAAGCCTATTTGGCAGCCTGCTGAAAAAGGAAGATCTGGTCGTTTTGGTAACGCCCATTGACGAATCTGCGCCAAAAGGCCGCATGATCCTGCCCCAGGTGCAGGCGATCCGGGAGATTCTCGATCGCACCGCGGTCTGTCTGGTGACGCAAACAGATCAGCTGGCGCACACACTTAACCTTCTAAAGCAACCGCCCTGTCTGGTCGTTACAGACAGCCAGGCATTTGAACAAGTCAAACAGATCGTTCCGGAAGAGATCATGCTGACCTCATTTTCTATTTTGTTTGCCCGGTTGAAAGGCGTTCTTGCACCGGCAATGCAGGCAGCGCAAGCACTGGAAGCGCTCCCGGCAGACAGCCGCATTTTGATTTCCGAGGGATGTACGCACCATCGTCAGTGCAATGATATCGGCACAGTAAAACTGCCCAAATGGATTCAGACCCATACTGGAAAAACATTTCAGTTTGATTTTTCCTCCGGCAACAGTTTTCCGGAAGATCTTTCTCCCTATCAGCTTATCGTGCACTGCGGCGGCTGCATGCTGAACCAGCGAGAAATGGAAAGCCGCGCCGCAAGAGCTGCCTCACAGGGTGTCCCCTATACGAACTATGGCGTACTGATCGCCTATCTCAATGGGATATTAAAGCGTAGTCTGTCCTTTTTAACTGCAATAGAAGCATAACAAAAACTCCTCGTTCTGATAAACACAGAATGAGGAGTTTTTTTGGAGTCTGCCGATAGCTTATTTCGATTTTTTTACAGCAGAAACAATTGCTTTCACAATCTGAATGAGTACCATGGAACCAAAGCTAAAGCCATAGATTGCACCGAGCAGTACGCCGGACATCCCGTTTTCGATCTGGAACAGCTCGTGCAGTCCCGGAATCCACAGCACGGCATTAATCAATATCATACCTGCCAGAAATGCCAGGATCGCAAATTTATTGTCCCACATACGCTTCGAGAAGATCACCGGCTTCTCAGCCTTACAGCTGAATCCATGGAACAGACGAGACATACACAGCGTAGTAAATGCCATCGTCATGGCTGCACCAGCATTGTGTGCGCCCTGGTAGAAGTATCCCAGCAGGAATGCGCCAATGGTCG
This sequence comes from Ruminococcus bromii, assembly GCA_963590855.1. Lineage (GTDB taxonomy): Bacteria > Bacillota > Clostridia > Oscillospirales > Ruminococcaceae > Ruminococcus_C. The sequence goes on along the minus strand of CAVAQT010000007.1, from coordinate 75,873 downwards.
CAATGCTGATGATGACACCGGAATATCCCACCTTTGCCAGAAAATCCTTTGTCAGAATGGATTCATTCGCCGGACGGGGCTTCTTTTTCATCACGTCATCGGAATGTGGTTCCAGTCCCAGCGCAATTGCCGGGAGAGAATCTGTCAGCAAGTTGATAAACAGCAAGTGAATGGGTGCAAACGGGACAGGCAGCCCTGCCAGAGAGCAGAACAACACAGCAATGATACCTGCCAGGTTACCAGACAGCAGGAACAGGATTGCCTTTTTGATATTCTCATAGATGTTTCTGCCGTTCTTCACCGCTTTGACAATGGTGGCGAAATTATCATCGGTCAGTACCATGGCTGCCGCATCCTTGGCAACCTCTGTACCGGTAATGCCCATGGCAACGCCCACATCTGCCTGTTTCAGCGCTGGCGCATCGTTAACGCCGTCACCGGTCATGGCAACGATATTACCGCGCTTCTGCCATGCGCGGACAATACGGATCTTGTGCTCCGGTGTCACGCGGGCATAAACGGATTTATCTGCCACAAAGTCCACCAATTGATCGTCTGTATACGCATCCAATGCAGCGCCCTCAACAGCCTCTTCCCTGCGTTCCAGGATGCCGATCTCCTTCGCGATCGCGGAAGCTGTGACGATATGGTCACCGGTAATCATTACCGGTTTGATGCCGGCTGACTTACACTCTGCAACTGCCTGTTTAGACTCTTCACGAGGCGGATCCATCTCAGCGATCAATCCCAGATAAGTCAGATCATTTTCATCCGTTACATCCAGCGCTTCTCCGGAAAATGTCTTTGCCGCAAAGCACAGCACGCGAAGTCCCTGTTCTGACAGTTCCTCCACCTGTTTCATGATTTCCTGTTTCTCTGCATCAGAAACCTGCATGCGGTTTAACAGCACATCTGTTGCACCTTTGGTGTACATCTTCCGCACATCGCCGCACTGATTCAGGGTAGACATCAGCTTTCGGTCAGAGTCAAAGGGAATCTCGCTGATACGCGGATGCTCCGTACGCATTTTCTCATCCGACAGTCCGCAATCCTGTGCAAACCGCACCAGAGCAGTCTCTGTAGGGTCACCGATCTCTGTGCCGTCCTGATAAGTGGCATCACTACACAGCACCGATGCCAGAATCAGTTCTTGTTCTTCCGGATTTTCCGGGCTGACATCGTCCGCAGCGATCATATGATCCTGTACTACGATTTTCCGAACGGTCATCTTATTCTGGGTCAGTGTGCCAGTCTTATCCGAGCAAATAACTGATACTGAGCCCAGTCCCTCGACTGCCTGGAGTTTTCGCATAATGGCGTGTTCCTGGGACATTTTTTGTGTACCGAAAGACAGTACGATGGTAACAATAGAACTGAGCGCCTCCGGGATCGCCGCAACTGCCAGTGCAATGGCAAACATCAGTGAATCCATAACTGCATCAAAGTTGATGACATCTACCCGAATCATACTCAGCACAAATACCAATGCGCAAACGATCATGATCCCAATAGAAAGCCGCTTTCCGAATTGATCCAGTGTGATCTGAAGCGGCGTTTTCCGTGCTTCTGCGTTCTGAATCAGGGATGCGATCTTTCCCACTTCGGTTTGCATGCCCACTTCGGTAACAAGACATGCGCCTCTGCCATAGGTGACAAATCCGCCGGAATACACCATATTCTTCCGTTCTGCCAAAGGCACCTCTTCGGCAATGGGTTCCATGGATTTTTCGACATTGGTGCTCTCTCCTGTCAGTGCGCTTTCGTTCGTCTGGAGCGAAGCGCATTCGATCAGTCTGCCGTCTGCCGGGATCTGGTCGCCGGCTTCCAGCAGAACCACATCTCCCACGGTGATCTCTTCCGCCGGAAGAATTACCGTCTGACCATCACGAAGTACCTTCGCTGTTGGCGAAGAGAGTTTTTTCAGATTGGACAGCGATTTTTCTGCCTTTACCGTTTGCACAGTTCCCAAAATCGCATTCATGGTGATAACCGCAATAATGACGATAAAGCTTTCCAGATCACCGGTAAATGCCGAAATCAGTGCCGCAATAATCAGAATGATAACCAGAAAATCCTTGAACTGTTCTAAAAAGATCAGCCAGGTAGGCGTTTTCTTGGCTTCGGCAATGGCGTTTTTGCCGTATTTCTCCAAATGTTTTGCCGCAGTTTCAGAAGAGAGTCCCTCTGGACATGTTTCCAGTTCCTGACATAGTTCCTCTTGCGTCTGCCGATACCGTTCTTTCATACACAACATTCCTTTCCTTTTTGCAGCTGGCGGATACGAAAGCAGCACACAGAAACAAAAAACGACGAGACCTTACGGAACCGACAGTGATCCTGTCTGTATGCTCCGTAAAAGTCTCGCCGTTTAGATATGAAGCGGGTTATTCGCACAATAACCGTACTGACGCCGCATAAACAGGGACGTGCCCTGCCAGCTACTCTCTTTTACCTTACTATTATAGCGGATTTCAGCTGCTTTGTCAAGGGATACACGAAAAATTCACAAAGAAAAAGCGACTGCATCGAAATGCCGCCGCCTTTTCTCATTGCATCAGAATCAATTCTGCGCAAAATATCTTAGTCGTTTACCTTACGGGTATAATCCGGCAGAAGCTTCGGAGAAACTTCGTCCGGCTGGATGCCTGCGTCTGCAAGTTCTTTCTCGAACTTTGCAACGTGATCCAGAGTCAGCTTGCCGACCTCAACCGTCTTAGCCTTTGCAGCAGCATACTTACCAGCGTTACGGCCGAATACGATAACATCCAGCAGAGAGTTACCCATCAGTCTGTTTTCGCCGTGTACACCGCCGGCAGCCTCACCTGCAACGAACAGGTTTTCTACGCAGGTCTGACTATCTGTGCCGACCTTAACGCCGCCGTTCTGATAGTGCAGTGTCGGATAGATCAGCATCGGCTGCTTACGAATATCAATACCATACTTCAGGAACATTCTCAGCATAGCCGGAATGCGCTTTTCGATCGTGCCTTCACCGTGGATGATATCGATCATCGGAGCATCCAGCCATACACCCTGACCGCCGGTCGGAGTATCCACCTGCTTGCCGCGGCGGCACTCACGGATAACGGTAGAAGCAGTTACGTCACGAGTCTCCAGCGGATTCATGAATACTTCACCGTCTACATTAACCAGCTTTGCGCCCAGAGAACGAACCTTTTCGGTAACCAGTGCGCCAAAGATCTGTTCCGGGAATGCAGCACCGGTCGGGTGATACTGCAGTGTATACTGTTCGCGCAGCGGCGCGCCGACACGATATGCCAGAACCAGACCGTCTGCAGTTGCACCATAGTGGTTAGATGTCGGGAAGCCCTGGTAGTGCATTCTGCCTGCACCACCGGTAGCAATAATCACAACCTTTGCCTTTGCGATCAGGATCTCGCCGGTTTCCATGTTCATCAGAACTGCACCTGCGCAGTGACCCTTATCATCCATAATCAGCTCGATTGCAGAAGTAAAGTCAACAACCGGAATCTTACGGTTCAGAACCTCGTCACGCAGGGTACGCATGATCTCTGCACCGGAATAGTCCTTTGCAGCGTGCATTCTCTTACGAGAAGTACCGCCGCCGTGAGTGGTAATCATGTTGCCTTCTGCGTCCTTATCGAACTCAACGCCCAGATCCTGGAGCCATTCAATGCCGTCCGGAGCTTCGGTAACCAGCTTATAAACCAGTTCCTTATCCGCAGCAAAGTGGCCGCCGCCGTAGCAGTCCAGGAAGTGCTGTGCCGGAGAGTCGTTCGGCTTGTCCGCAGCCTGGATACCGCCTTCTGCCATCATGGTGTTTGCATCACCGATACGCAGCTTGGTAACGATCATAACCTTTTCGCCTGCGTTATCTGCCTCGATGGCAGCAGATGCACCGGCACCGCCGCCGCCGATGATCAGAACGTCGGTCTCATAGTCCGGGCAGGACAGATCCGGCAGATTATCCTTCAGACGGCTGTCAGACTGGAGCATTTTTACCAGTTCCTTCGGAGCCTTTTCACCCTTGTTCGGGCCAACAGACAGTACGTCAAACTGATCCTCACGATAGTCCGGATGGTTTTCCTTCAGAACCTGATCCTTTTCCTCTGCGGTCATTCTTCTCGGTTCCATCGCAGCATTTTCAGCGCGCTTTGCTTCAACCTTCTTAATGGATTCCAGCATTTCTTCCGTATACATGATACCGCACCTCCTTACTTCTCAATCTCGCGATTGTTATACTTTTCACGAATCTCAGCATCGCTCAGTGCCATATTTGCACGGATTGCCTCTTCGCACTTGCCCTCTTCGATCTCCTTGACACGATCTGCCAGATGCTGACATTTCGGTTCAATGTACTTACCGTTCAGACGGCGAGCCAGCATAGCAACCTGCGGATGAGAGATGCCTGCCGGACAGCGGGAAGAACATACGCCGCACATTACGCAGTCGAAAGACTCTTCTGCGCACTTTGCGTACTCTGCACGCTGTGCATATGCGATATACTGCATAACATTCAGACCCTGTGTACAAGCGTTTGTACAAGCGTTACAGCCGATGCAGGAATAGATCTCCGGATAGTTCTTCATCATGACAGTTTCATCCGGACGAACCTCATTGATGTCATAGATTTCCTTAATCAGCGGGAAGAACGGCAGCTGTGTGATGTACATACCGTCAACAACCTGTGTCGAGCAAGCCAGACAGGTGTGCAGTTCTCTGTCACCCTTCACCCGGTAGATCGTCGCACAGGCGCCGCAGAAACCATTTCGGCAGCCGCAGCCGCGAACCAGCTTATAGCCGGCATATTCCAAAGCCTTCATGATGGTCAGACTGGCAGGAACCTCATACTTCTTGCCCATCACGAACACATTAACCATCTGTTCCATGTGAATTCTCCTTTACCATTAATATTCATTCGGCAGTTCGGACAGCTCATCAAAGCGGAATACCGGGCCATCCTTGCAGACGTACTTATCACCGATATTGCAGCGGCCGCACTTACCGATACCGCACTTCATACGAAGTTCCATTGTGGTATAAACCTGTTCTTCCTGGAAGCCCAGTTCTTTCAGACCATCCAGTGTGAACTTGATCATGATCGGAGGTCCGCAGATCAGAACAGTACGGTTCAGATCCGGCTTCAGTTCCTTAACATAGTTCGGAATAAAGCCAACGTGACCGTCCCAGCCTTCCTGTTCCCGGTCGATGGTCAGATCTACCTTGCAGTCCTGACTCCACTCATCCAGAATTTCCTGATAGTCTACCAGATCATCCTTGGAACGAGAACCGTAGATGATATGCAGAGAACCGTAAGCATCTGGATTCTCGCGCTTTTTGTCACGGCAATAATTGATGACAGAACGCAGCGGCGCCAGACCGATACCACCGGCGATAAACAGCAGATCCTTGCCCTTCAGGCCATAGTTGCCGTTTTCTTCTGTGGGGACAGTCTCTACCGGGAAGTTCTTTCCCAGCGGACCGCGAACGGTGACTTCCTGTCCTACGTCCATCATGTGCAGCCAGCTGGTGAGGCAGCCGCACTTCTTAATGGAGAATTCCATATATTCTGTGTTTGTCGGAGAAGAGGTGATGGAGAACATACCCTCGCCGATGCCGGGGATAGAAACCATTGCACACTGACCCGGCATATGCTCGAACAGCTTTTTGCCGTCCAGACCAACCACACGGAATGTCTTTACATCAGGGGTATCCTGACGGATGTCAGTTACGACGCCGACTTTTGGAATCAATGCTTCTTGTCTCATGCGTTACCCTCCCCTAAAGTCTTCATGACCTTTACAATGTTCATGGAAATCGGGCAGCTCTTCATGCAGCGGCCGCAGCCTACACAACCGAATACGCCTTCATTGTTTGCCGGATAGTACACCAGCTTGTGCATGAAACGCTGACGGAACCGCTCGATCTGTGTCGGACGCGGCTGACCGCCGGCTGTCTTTGTAAAGTCAGAGTACATGCAGCTGTCCCAGCAGCGGAAACGCTGAACGCCGTGACCAGTATCATAGTCGCGGATGTCATAGCACTGACAAGTCGGGCAAACGAAAGTACAAGTACCGCAGCCCAGACATGCTTCCGACAGACCAGCCCACTTGTCCGAATTGAACAGTTCCATGAGCTTGTCTCCGCCGAAGGAATCTGTAGACAGGTTCTTCAGCGGCAGCTTTTCCAGGATTGCCTTGGTCTTTGCCTTGGATTCTTCTGCTGCATCGTCTGCAGCATCTTCCAGCATAGGCAGGGATGCCAGCAGTGCTTCACCCTTTTCGGTGTTTGCCTGCATCAGAACAGCATCCTCTGTCATCCAGCAGCTGACATCGCCCGCAGGCTCTGCCGCATCAATGCCGAATACAGAACAGAAACAGGTCTCGCTAGGCTTGGTGCAGGACATTGTCATGACAACGCCATGCTCCCGGCGATTCTGATAGAAGGTATCTACCGGCTCAGACAGATATACGCTGTCCAGGATCTTGAAGCTTGCTGCATCACAGGCACGAACGCCAAAGATCACGAAATCTTCGCACTCTGTCCGGATGTCATCTACTTCGATCTTCTTGCCGTTTACCTTGAAGTTTACCATGTTCTCTACCTGCGGGAAGAAGAAATCCTTTGCGCTGCGAACGGTATTGACAGCTTCAGAAGCATACTTTGCCTCCGGTGTCCATACAGCATACTTCGCGCCGCGCTTTTCGTCATCTCCGTCAGCAACCGGCAGGTAGAGCTTCTTTGCTTCTGCGATGGCAGCGAACAAAGCGTCCAGATTGGATCGAGATACTTTTTTCATTACTTGCTGCCTCCTTTATAAACCACGCTCGGCTCGCAGTCTTCCTTCGTGAAGTTCACCAGCGGTGCACGGCTTCCTGCCTCTGCGCCTGCCTGATAGTCACCATAATAGGTGTCAATATCCTTGATGAACTTCCGGTTCAACAGATGGAGCGGAATGTGCTGCGGACATACTCTGGAGCATTCTCCGCAGTCGGTACAGCGGCCGGCAACGTGGAACGCACGGATGATGTGGAACATATTCTCTTCAAAGGAATCTGCTGCTGCCTTCTGAGACACACCGGAAGCCGGGTTGTCAAATACGCACTGCTCGCAGCTGCACGCCGGGCAGATATTGCGGCAGGCATTGCAGCGGATGCAGCGGGACAGTTCACCGCGCCAGAACGCAAAGCGCTCATCCGGTGTCATTGCCTCCAGCTTTTCAACCATATCAAATCTGCCGCTCTCCGGATTTTCTTCTCCGTTTTCGCCCAGCATTTCGTCATAGACAACGACCTTGTGGCTCTTGCAGACCTGACAGCGTTCCAGCAGGCAATCCTTCTTGCTGAGTGTCACTTCACCGTACATTGTGTCAACCTTAACGGTATCACCGTCTGTAGAGACGCCCAGAATACCCTCAGCGCCGGAAGCACGAACCGTATCCGGATCCAGCTTTCCGTCACAGGGAATACCGATAATGTAGACATTTTCCCGCTTGATGCGGTGTTCTGTCAGCAGCTGGTTGAAGCTGTAGGAATCACAGGGCTTCAGGAAAACCAGAGTCTTGCCCTCCAGCTTAGACAGCTTGATCAGATACTTCGACAGATTGCTGCCGCAAAAATCGTGATATACAAAATCCTTTTCCAGAGCTTCTGCAGAATCGAACACGGCCGGTGTGGGATCGTAGACAAACTCACCGTTTTTCCAACCCAGCACACGGACAACAGTGCCGTCTGCCAACAGCTCGGAGGCTCTTTTCATCATTTCGCTTTGCATCTCAGATCCTCCAGTCTCTTGTTCTCGCCCAGTGCAGTAACTGTTTCTACAAACTCATTCATGGTTGCAGCAAACTTTGCACCTTCTGCGGCGGATACCCATTCTACACGGGTACGCTCTTTCTCGATGCCCAGATAATCCAGCATAGAGAACAGCAGTGTCATTCTGCGGCGAGCATAATAGTTACCAGTGGTGTAGTGGCAGTCACCCGGGTGACAGCCGCAGAGGATCACACCATCAGCACCACGCTGGAATGCGCGCAGAATAAAGAGCGGATTCACACGGCAGGAGCAAGGTACACGAATGATCTTGACGTCTGCCGGATAGTTGGAGCGGTTTGTACCCGCAAGGTCTGCACCTGCATAAGAACACCAGTTACAGCAGAATGCGACGATTTTCGGTCTAAATTCCTGATTTACTTGCATATTGCATCTACCTCCGCCATAATCTGACCGGTTGCGAAGCCCTTCAGATCCATTGCGCCGGACGGGCATGCAACGGTACAAGCACCGCAGCCCTGACATACTGCCTCATTGACAATTGCCACACGACGAATCATGGAGCCGTCCTGACGGCGGCTGAAGTCCTTCTCCTCATATGTGATTGCGCCATACGGGCAAACATTTGCGCAGGACGAGCAGCCATTGCACTTCATGGGATCCGAGTGAGATACGCACGGGTTGCAGGACAGCTTATCCTTTGCCAGCAGGCCGATTACCTTAGAAGCAGCTGCACCAGCCTGTGCAACAGTTTCCGGGATATCCTTCGGTCCCTGGCAGACGCCGGAGAGGAATACGCCGGCAGTCGGAGACTCTACCGGACGCAGCTTTGCGTGTGCTTCGGTAAAGAAGTCGTTGGTATCCATGCTGGCTGTCAGCATAGTTGCCAGCGGGCGGGCGCTCTTGTCAGCTTCAATTGCAGCAGCCAGAACGACCATGTCTGCCTTGATATGCAGCTGCTCATTGGAAATCAGATCAGATGCCTGAACATCCAGTGAACCGTCAGCCTGAGGCGCTACCTTGCCGACCATGCCCTTAATATAGTGTACGCCATACTGTTCTACAGCGCGGCGATAGAACTCATCATAGTTCTTACCCGGTGTACGAACATCGATATAGAATACATAAACGTCAGTATCCGGATATTTTTCACGGCACAGCATTGCGTGCTTTGCAGTATACATGCAGCAGATCTTGGAGCAGTATTCCTTACCGCAGCCATGCTGAGAGCCGGATTCACGGCTGCCGACACACTGTACAAATACCAGTGTCTTCGGCTGTTTGCCGTCGGACAGACGCTGCAGGTGACCGTCGGTCGGGCCATCTGCCTTGAGGATTCTCTCGAATTCCAGAGAAGTCACAACATCCTTGCTCTGAGAATATGCAAATTCATCATAGCCGTCGATGTTGATGGGATTATAACCAGTTGCAGCGACGATTGCACCGTACTTTTCTTCTACGATGGTCTCCTGCTGCTCATAGTTGATCGCGCCGGCAGAACATACCTTAGAGCACAGACCGCACTTGCCCTTGGTGAGCTTGATGCAGCGGGTAGAGTCCAGAACAGCGACGTTCGGGATTGCCTGTGCAAACGGGATGTAAGCTGCATGACGGTTGCTCAGTCCCAGGTTGTATGCGTCCGGAATGTTCTTTACCGGGCACTTTTCTGTACAAGCGCCGCATCCGGTACACTTATCCTCATCGACAAAACGAGCCTTGCGGCGGATCTTGACGCTGAAGTTGCCTACGAAACCTGTCACAGCTTCTACTTCACTATAGGAGTAGATCGTGATCTTGTCGTTCTGAGCACATTCTACCATCTTCGGAGTCAGGATACAGGAAGAGCAGTCCAGAGTCGGGAATGTCTTATCGATCTGTGTCATCTTACCGCCGATGGTGGGTTCTTTTTCTACGATATCAACCGGATAGCCTGCATCTGCGATATCCAGAGCAGTCTGGATACCTGCGATACCGCCGCCGATGACCAAAGCGCGCTTGGTTACCGGGCTTTCGCCTGCGATCAGCGGTGTATTCAGCAGCACCTTTGCAATAGCGGCGCGTCCGAGAACAATTGCCTTTGCGGTTGCTTCCTGAATATCTTTATGAATCCATGAGCACTGCTCACGGATATTTGCGACTTCCAGCATATAGGGGTTCAGGCCGGCTGCTGCAACTGTCTTACGGAAAGTTGCCTCATGCATACGAGGGGAACATGAACATACTACAACGCCCTCCAGCTGATACTCCTTAATCGCATCTTTGATTATGTTTTGGCCTGCCTCTGAGCACATATAGGGATAGTCGGTTGCAAAAACGACTGCCGGCTCTTTTCCAAGAGTCTCTGCAACGGTTTTTACATCAACGGTCGCCGCAATGTTCGTACCGCAGTGGCATACAAAAACACCAATTCTCCGCATTTTTATGCCTCCTTATTTGCTGTATTTCCGGAACGCACTGACAATTGCCTGCTGCGGCAAATCGTCGTCCAGCATCTCGGGGATCTGATCCGATTTCAGGTGATTCTGTCCCTGCTGACGGACAACAGCCAGACGAACTGCTTCCACCAGTTTTGCCGGTTCTACGTCACGCGGGCAGCGTTCTACGCAGGCAAAGCAGGAGAGACATGTATAGATGGACTTCGATGCCATCAGCTTTTCGATATCGCCCTTTTCCACCATATACACGAACTGATGCGGATGATATTCCATTGCATCATAAGACGGACAAGTGCCGCTGCACTTACCGCAGCGCATGCACTTCAGCGGATTGACGCCGCTGGTTGTCAGAACGAGTTCTTTCAAATCTGCCATTTCCGTTCCTCCTTATTTCAGACCGAGTGCTTCAGCCAGCAGCTCGGTAAAGTATACGACCGGCAGATCCGAAACGCCGGAATTCTTCTGGAGGTTGTACAGACAGAGCGGACATGCGGTGATTACCATATCAGCGCCGTGATCCTTGGCGCTGGTCATCACCTTGTTGCTTCTGGACTGTGCCACAGACTTTTCGTCCAGTGTCAGATATCCGCCGCAGCACTCATTGCGCATGGGATACAGCACCGGTGTTGCACCGATGGCACGGATGAAATCTTCCAGGATCTTCGGATTTTCCGGATTATCCATCTGCATGGTCTTTCCCGGGCGGAGCAGCAGACATCCGTAATATGCGGCGATCTTCTTGCCCTTCAGCGGATTGACCACTTTCTTTTTCAGTTCATCGAAGCCGACCTTGTCACGCAGCACTTCGAGATAGTGCAGAACTTCGGTCTCGCCCTGATACGGCTCATCCAGCTTCAGATAATTGTTTGCTTTCAGTACGATGTTGTCATCCGTCTGCATGTCGTGATTGACCTGCTTGATGACATTATGACAGGCAGAGCAGAGGGTGACCAGCGGCTGGCCCAGTTCCTTTGCTTTTGCCAGTGCACGAATGGATGAGAGCTTGGTTGCGATCTCATTCTTCGCCATTGGATACACACCGCCGCAGCACTGCCAATCCGGAAGTTCTTCCAGCGTAAAGCCCAGTGCTTCAGCAGAGATCCGGGCATAGTGATCGAGGTCTTTCGCCTTGGTCTTTAAGGTACAGCCCGGAAAATAACTGTATGTCATAGCAAAACTACCTTTCCTTCCTGTTTTTTTGCGCCGAAGCGCAGACGGTTCAGACCATCTGTTCCGGGTGGAACACTTCGTCGAACCGTTCAGCTGTCAGGAATCCCAACTCAACACAGGCTTCCTTCAGCGAGATGTTGTCACGGAATGCCTTCTTTGCAGTCTTTGCAGCATTCTCATAACCGATATAGGGGTTCAGTGCTGTTACCAGCATCAGAGAATTGTGCAGATTGTGATGCATCTTCTCGCGGTTTGCGCAGATGCCGACTGCACAGTTCTTGTTGAAGGAGATGATGGACTCAGCCAGCAGACGTGCAGACTGCAGGAAGTTGTAAGCGCAGACCGGCATAAATACATTCAACTCAAAGTTGCCCTGAGAAGCTGCCATGCCAACTGCCACATCGTTGCCCATTACCTGAACAGCCACCATAGTTGCCTGCTCACACTGGGTCGGATTTACCTTGCCCGGCATAATGGAAGAACCCGGTTCATTTTCCGGAATGGTGATCTCTCCCAGACCGTCTCTCGGGCCGCTTGCCAGCCAGCGCACGTCATTTGCGATCTTCATCATATCTGCTGCCAGAGCCTTCAAAGCGCCGTGTGCAAATACGATCTCATCCTTGCTGGTCAGAGCATGGAACTTGTTAGAAGCGGTCACAAACTCCTTGCCGGTCAGTTCAGAAACTGCCTTTGCAACCTCTACATCAAAGCCTTCCGGCGCATTCAGACCGGTACCAACAGCTGTACCGCCCAGTGCCAGAGTCTTCAGATACGGCAGCGCAGAAACGAGCATCTCGCGATCACGCTCGAGAGAAGTGCGCCATCCGCTGATCTCCTGAGAGAACTTGATCGGTGTTGCATCCTGCAGATGGGTTCTGCCGCTCTTTACAATGCCTTCATGCTCTTCTTCCAGACGGCGGAAAGTTGCCACCAATTCGTCAATTGCCGGCAGAACCTTATCCTCAACCGCCAGAACTGCGGAGATATGCATTGCAGTGGGGAACGTATCGTTGGAAGACTGGCTCATGTTAACATCATCATTCGGATGCAGGATCTTCTTTCCAGCGACCTCGTTACCGCGGTTTGCGATAACCTCGTTCGCGTTCATATTCGACTGTGTGCCGCTTCCGGTCTGCCATACGACCAGCGGAAAATGCTCGTTCAGGCTTCCGGAGATCACCTCATCACAAGCAGTGGAAATTGCAGAGAGCTTTTCCTCTGTCATACGCTCCGGGCGGAGCTTGTGGTTAGCCATTGCAGCAGCCTTTTTCAGGATGCCGAATGCGTGTGTGATCTCACGGGGCATGGTCTCGATGCCTACACCGATCAGGAAATTCTCGTGGCTGCGCTCTGTCTGAGCTGCCCAATACTTGTCGGCAGGCACTTTTACTTCGCCCATCGAATCATGTTCAATGCGATACTCCATGTTCATCTCTCCTATTTTGAAATTATGGTGTTGCCCTGCTGCGATAGCAGGAAGATACGACGCCGAAACCGGCGCAGACGCTTTTTTGTCCGGCAAAAGGCTGCACTGCCATTGGCTGCAGTCCGCCGCACGGGCTGCTTGTCCGCAGTCTCTCCTGCGAAGCCACAGCACAGCATGATCGCCCATATAAACAGCTACAGGGCAGACCAGTGCATGACAGCACAGCTTTTTTGCTGTCAAACCGTCCTGTCCGAACGAAAAGCGGAACGCCGAAGGCGATCCCCGACAGAAAAATCATTGTTCTTTCTTCGCAAAAGCCGTCACTTCTGCATAAAAGAACAGCATGATGTACTATCTATTAGATTATAACATATTCCACCTAATTTTTCAAGGGACAATCGCAAATTTTATATGAACAAGACACTCCTGTCATGCTCCTGCTTTCTCCCAAGCATCAAAATTCCGTCATTGTTCCGCACGGGTATCTGACACACCATTTTGCATTATACCATTTTCTTGTGAAAAAATCAACAGCTTTCGACACAGCGTGTGTTTTGCAAAGTGATTTGCGGAAATACGGTGCTTTTTTGGCATTTCGCTTTGAGAAAGCTTTGTTTCGCATTGCTGAAAAATCAATTCTTTCAGTTAGTTTTGACTAATCACTGCAACAGAGAAAACAAGCTGCTTTTCGGCACAATTTGAAAAGCTGTCGGTTTTCTTCAAAAAATCTAACGAATCCCCTTGCCTTTTGCCTAAATGCGTGGTATAATGCAGTTGTTCCGAAAAACAGAACAACGGAGGTAACCGCAAATGGACACATTTCATAACCGGCTGCATCAGGCAATGCAGCAAAAACACATGACCCAATCTGACTTATGCAGCAAAACCGGCATCTGCCGCTCAACCATGAGCCAGTATTGCTCCGGCGCATTCCGCCCAAAGGAAAGCAAGCTGCGGCTGATCGCCAAAGCGCTGCAAGTCAAAGAAGCCTGGCTTCTGGGATATGACGAAACCGAGGAACAGCCATTCTCTTTAGAAGATTATCCGAACCTGCGTCCCATTCGATTGAAGCGTTTTCCGCTTCTGGGTGAGATCGCCTGCGGCGAGCCGATCTTTGCGCAGGAGGATCACGAAACCTTTCTCATAGCTGATGCAGAGATTTCCGCAGATTTCTGCCTGCTGGCACGGGGCGACAGCATGATCGGCGCACGAATTTATGACGGTGATGCAGTTTTCATTCGCCGACAGCCCATGGTCGAAAACGGCGAGATCGCCGCAGTTATCATCGACGATGAAGCCACACTGAAACGTGTCTACTACGATCAGGAGCATGCGCGGCTGCAGCTGGTAGCAGAGAACCCGGCATACTCCCCTTTGGTCTATGTGGGAGAAGAATTGGACAGCATCCGTATTCTAGGAAAAGCCATTGGTTTCATGAGTTTATTCTAAATATGATGGATTCCGGAAATTGTTCCGCAGCCGGATGCATGGAAAGACCTTTCCTACAAAAAAACAGCCGTAAGAGCAGTTTCATCAACTGTTCTTACGGCTGTTTGGATTATCTTTTACAAAAGTGGGCTGATGGTTCGCAAAATTGCCTGCCACAGCAGGCTGTGCCGACGGCGCTTGCAGTCCTGCAAAGTCACGCGACGGCTTTTTTCGATCGTTACCATACAGTCGATCTTTAGCTTTTCCAATGCGCTGCACCCCACCAGCAGCGCGGCATCCTCCATGTGCAGGTACAGGCTGCGGTAATCCATGTTGATCGTTCCCACAACACCCACCCGGTCATCCACCAGATAACTCTTCGCATGAATAAAGCCCGGAGAATATTCATAGATCCGCACACCAGCGCGAATCAGCGGTTCGTAATAAGAACGTGTCAAGGAATAGACAATGCGCTTATCCGGGATGCCTGGTGTCACCAGACGCACATCCACGCCGCGCTGCGCTGCCATGCAAAGAGCGTGCTGCATCTCGTCGTCCACAGCAAGGTATGGGGTAAAAATGTATACATACTTTTGCGCCTGATTCAGCAGATCCAGATAGACATCCTGTGCCAGTGTTTCATTTTCAAAAGGCGAATTGCAATACGGCTGCACAAAACCGTCTGTCGGGAACGGCTCCGGATGATACCGATACGGCAAATACTTTTTGCAGTTGTCATTGGTATTGTTAAATGCATTCCACAGTTCCAGGCACATCAGCGTATAGCTGTATGCCGCCTCACCGTAGATCCGCAGTCCTGTGTCTTTCCAGTGACCAAACCGCTGCTTCCGGTTAATATACTCATCCGCTAAATTAAAACCGCCGGTGTAGGCAATATAACCGTCGATCACAGTGATCTTTCGATGATTCCGATTGTTCATCACCGCCGAAAGCGCCGGACGGAACGGATTAAACGCCATAACATGGATGCCGGCTTCGGAGAGTTCCTTCCGAAACCGCTTCGGCAGGCAGCCGATGCTCCCCAGGTCATCGTAAACAAACCGCACCTCTACTCCGGCAGCCGCTTTTTTCTTCAGGATCGCCTTGATGGAATCCCACATGATACCTTCTGTCACAATGAAGTATTCCATAAAAATATAATGTCTCGCCTTTTCCAGATCTTCCAAAAGATGCGGAAATGCCTCATCAGCTACGGCATAATAGTCCACTTTGGTGTTCTGGTACATCGGAAAGCCTTTGCGCTCCAGGAAAAAAGCGGTTTCCGCAGTTCTCGCAGAAAGCGCCGCAGCAGAGCAACCCATTCCCGGGCGGATGCCGATCACACGTCTTCCCCGGTGCAGCTGCCGCCGCATTTTTCGGGATGGACGCTTGTCCCCAAACAGCAGATACATCAACCCGCCGAGCACTGGGAATGTACCGATGAACAGCAGCCACAGGATCTTATAAGAGGGATTCCCGGACTTATTGATAATGTACAGTTCAATCAGCAGACTCAGCGCCACAAATCCGGCATTGATCCAGGTGGCATACTGCGTCAGCCGCAGAAACAGGATCACAAACCACGCCAGCTGTACCAGAATGAGAAGCCCGATAATCACGACGCGGCTCGTCAGCAGACTGATCAGCTTTTTCAGTTTTCGGCGCATAACAATGCCACATCCTCTCTTCTCCGCAGGAAAACTTATGGAGTTTCTGTCCTTTTTAGTATAGCAGATTTTTGATAAAAAGGCAAGTCCTTTTGCAGCATCAAAAACAAAAAAACTGTACGCTATCTTCAAGCATACAGTTTTTTACAAAATATTCGTTCAGAGCCATTCTATGTCAGCAAGCTTTTGAAGTATTGCCTAAACTCTCACACCGCCCAGCGGACGAACAGAAAGCTTATAGCAGCTGCCCTTGCCGAACAGCTGGTTCATGCACTGGCAATATGCATCCGCGTCTGCTTCCGGGACAAACGCCTGAATTGTCCCGGCAAAGCCGCCGCCGTGTACCCGGACAGCGCCCTTGTTTCCCAGAAACTGCTTGCTGTACCAGATTCCCAGAGGGATCGCCTGCTCTGTCGGCTTTTGGCAGGAATACAGATTTTGCAGCAGCTCCCAGGATGATGTCCCGGATTCCTGCACCAGTGCAAAGAAGCGTGACAGATCACCGGATTCCAGTGCATCTGCCTCAGCAGTGGCGCACTCGGTTTCCGCGAAAAAGTGCGCTGCCCGAAGAATTGCGCGGTCGGAACAAGTCTTGCGCAGCTTCGGTACAGCCTTTTGGAATGCAGCTGCATCCACATCATGCAGAAACTCTTTTCCGAAATATGCCGCCACCTGCTTCATCTCCGTAGGAACTGCCACATAGTCCGGTGTCAGATCTGCGTGGCTGCCCTTGGTATCCGTAATGCACAGGCAATAGCCGGCTTTGGCAAAATCAAAGGTATGCTTTTGGATCACCGGCTTTTGTGTATCGGCAAAGTCGATCCAAACGAAGCCACCCACCGCGCTGACCATCTGATCCATCAGACCACTCTGTTTGCCGAAGTAAACATTCTCGGAAAACTGTCCGATCTTCGCGATCTCCACTGCCCCGGCTTTTCCGCCGTTGTCGTGCTGGTCGATGATCGTGCCGATCAGTACCTCGAACGCCGCAGAAGAGGAAAGTCCGCTGCCGCTGAGCACTTCTGACGTGGAATACGCATCCCAGCCGCTGAGAGATACGCCCATTGCCGCAAACTTTGCAGCAATGCCGCGAATCAGTGCAGTAGAAGTTCCTTTCTCTGCCGGCTTTTTCTCCAGTTCCGAAAGCTTTACAGTGATCTGCGCATAACCGGTAGATTTCAGGCGAATCACCTTTTCACTGTGAAATCCTACTACCGCGATCACATCCAGATTCACCGCCGCTGCCAAAACGCAGCCGTGCTGATGGTCGGTATGGTTGCCGCCAACCTCTGTTCTGCCCGGCGCAGAGAAGATGCAGACCTCTTTCCGCTTCGGATACAGCTTTGCAAACGCATCCAAAGCAGCTGTGTACCGCTTTTTCTGCCGTTCCAGCATCGCAGCATCTTCACCATACAGCTGCTTTAATTTTTTGTCCAGCTTTCCGGAAGCCAGAAAGCGTTTCCATTCCGAGATTGTCATATATGTTATCCTCCAATTATTGGGACACACTCAGATCTCAACAAAATGCATCGATACCGGTGTGTAATCGCCCCACGCTTTCGGCAGCAGCACACCGCCGTTCATCAGTGCTGCGCCAGTATAAACCTGCTCTGTTCCTTCCAAACGATAGTGCTTTTGGACATCCAATCCGCGCAGCGTGACGGTACGGCGAAGCACATTTGCCCCTGCATGAAAGAGCATTCCCTGTACCAAGGCCTCGCTACCGTCCTGGGCTGCAAATTCCCACAACGCTTCCGCATCTGTCATCGGATTTGTCAGGCGATAATATTTTCCATTGTGAATCAGTGGGCCATATGCCTTAAAATGCCGGATCTGCGCTGTCACGTCCGCCTTTTCCGCATCCGAAAGCAGATTCAGATCCAACTCATAGCCGAAGCTGCCTGCCATCGCTACAACACCGCGCGTCTCAAACGGTGTGATCCTTCCGGTCTGATGATTTGGCACGGTGGACACATGAGAGCCCACCGCTGAAATGGGATAGAAAAACGATGTGCCATACTGGATCTTGGTACGTTCATAAGCATCGGTGTCATCACTGCACCAGATCTGCGGACAATAGTACAGCATTCCGGCATCGAACCGGCCGCCGCCGCCGCTGCAGCCCTCGAAGAGCACATCCGGGAATGCAGAAGTCAGCCGTTCCAACAGCGCATACAATCCCAGCACATAGCGGTGGGGCATCTCACCCTGACGATTTGCCGGAAGCGTCTGCGTATACCAGTCGCTAATGCTGCGATTCATATCCCACTTAACATAGGAAATATCCGCGCTGTGCAGTACATCGCTCATGACCCGGAACAAATACTCCTGCACCTCCGGATTCGCCATATCCAGTACCAGTTGATAACGACTGCGCATAGGTGCTCTGTCCGGAATGCAAATCGCCCAGTCCGGATGCTTTCGGTAGAGGTCGCTGTCCTCCGAGATCATCTCCGGCTCGAACCAGATACCGAACCGCATTCCCATTGCCTTGATCTTTTCCACCAGATCATGCAGTCCGCCGGAAAGCTTCGTTTCATTGACGAACCAGTCCCCCAGTCCGGAACAGTCGCCATCCCGCTTTCCGAACCAGCCATCATCCAGAACCAGCATATCGACGCCGAGACGTGCCGCCTCTTCTGCAATATGCAGGATCTTTTCGGTATCAAAGCCAAAATAAGTGGCTTCCCAGTTATTGATAAGCACCGGTCTCTCTGCCAGCTGATACTTGCCGCGGCAGATATGTTCCCGGATTGCCTGGTGGAAGTGGTGAGAAAGCGTCTCCAGTCCAGTGTCACTATAGGACAGCATGACTTCCGGTGTAAGGAATGTCTCTCCGGATTGCAGTTCCCAACGGAACAGATCAGGATGAATGCCCATGACCATGCGTACCTGTCCCATCTGATCGCATTCGATCTTCGTCTGGTGGCTGCCGCTGTAAACCAACGCAGCGCCAATGCACGAACCGGAAGTCTCCGTGCAGTCCGGTGTGCAGAGCAGTACGGTAGGATTCTGATGGTGACTGGATGTCCCGCGAGTGCTGCCGATCTCCTGGATACCGCGGAACAGCGGACGGCGCTCCATCTGGCGTTCCATGACGTGTCTGCCGTGGAAATGCACCCATTCCCAACTGCCCCGGCTGATATCCAGACAAAGACTTGCCGCTTTGGTCAGCGTTACCGGGGTTTCACCCAAGTTGCGGATCCTGGCGCAGCGCGTCACCAGATCCAGTGCCGGCAGAACTGCATACAACAAGGTCACCTCAACTGCCGACGCCGTATCCCGGAGAACTACTTCCAGGGTCTCTGCTTCATTTTCTGCGGCATACACCGCCGGAAGTCCCTCAATGGCATACTTTCCCGGCTTTACTATATGGCTGTCATAGCGCAGATCCAGAGCATTGCTGCCGTCTGCGTGAACCGCAGCCACCGCCGGAACACGAAAATCGCCTACGCCTGCTCCGGCATATTCCAACGGCAAAGTGTCCAAAGAATAAGTGCGGTCATTTCCTGCTTCATAGATGTTTCCGGAAAAGCCTACATCCGGATAATCCTGCAAATAGGACATATCGCATCCGGTTTTTGCACCGTACCAGAGATGGCGCAGCACACCATAGGAATCCGCCTGCATCTGGTACATGGTATGATCGGTTTCAAGAGTAAAGATTCGCTTTTCTGCATCAATTGTAATTGCCATATTCAACACTCCTAGGATACAGCAAGCCGTATGAAATCACAGGATTTCCATCATGTCATATCATACGGCTTGTCTTGTTTATTATAATTTATCTTTCTGATTCTGTCAAGAAAATTGCGGAAAGCACCGCACAAAGCCCACAAACAGACCTTGTATTGTCTTGCATCAGCCCTTTACTGCACCGTTTGCAATACCGCCGATGATCTGTTTCTGACAGAAAACGTAGAAAATCAGGATCGGGATCAGTGCCAACAGATAAGAAGCAAATGCCAGGTTGTAGTTGGTGCCGAATTGTGTCTGGAAGTTCAGCTGTGCCAGCGGCAATGTGGTATCTTCGCTGCTGGACATGATTACCAACGGTGTCATTACGTCGTTCCAGGTACCCAGGGCTGTCAGAACAGCTACGGTAGCATGCATCGGCTTCATCATGGGGAAAATGATCGTCCAATAGGTCTTCCAGGTAGAAGCACCGTCAATGTTTGCTGCTTCTTCCATTGCCAGCGGCACGTTTTTCAGATAGCCGCTGTACAGCATCACATTCATGGGCATATAGAATACCAGATACAGGATGATAACGCCGAGACGGTTGTCCAGACCCATCATTGCAGTCTGCTTAACCAGCGGCATCATCAAAATTGCAAAGGGAACGAACATACCGCTGACGATGTAGAAATACACCAGCTTATAACCCTTTTTCCGTGCCATGTTTCTGCCGATGGCATAGCCTGCCATGGAGTGCAGCAGCACAGCCAGAACGATGGTCACTGCGGTAATCAGAAAGCTGTTGCCCAGAGAGTGCCAGAAATTTGTGACACGCATTGCCTCGGAGAAGTTGCTGAGACTCCACGAACTGGGGAATGAAAGCGCTCCGGCAACATCGTTTGTCATTTCGGACGGATTCTTAAAGGCGATCATCACCGTCATATACAGTGGGAACAGCACGGTGATGCAACCCAGAAACAGCAGTACAGTCAAGAAAACATTTGTGCCGCCGATTTTATGTGTTTTTCTCATAGCTGTTCCTCCTTTTTACCGGTGATCTTCATCTGAATGATGGAGAATGCTACAATGACAATAAAGAATACGACTGCATTCGCACTCTGGAAGCCGAACTGACCGCCGTCCATACCGTTCTTATAGATCAAGTACGAAATGGACTCAGTACTCTGCGCCGGGCCACCCTTGGTCAAAGACATGATCTGGTCGAATACCATCATCATGTTTTTGGTGCTGAGGATGAGGTTGATGGAAACGAAGGGCAGCAGCATGGGAAACGTCAGCTTCCAGAACTTCTGCCACGGATTCGCGCCGTCGATCATGCCGGCTTCATAAATATCTGCCGGAACGGTCTGCAAACCGGAAATGTAAATGATGGTGTTCATTGCGACTGCCTGCCATACGCCAACGATCAGCACGCCGATCCAGGCATATTTTTCACTGGCGAGAATACTGTTTTCCAGGAATCCAATGTGCATTGCCTTTCCCACAGCCGGGATAATATAGGTGAAGATAAAACTGAAAATATAGCCGACGATCAATCCGCCCAGGATGTTCGGGACGAAGTATACGCCGCGCAGCAAACTCTTGCAGCGGATCTTGCTGTTCAGCCCCATTGCCAGAAGCAAGCTCAGCACATTGATCAAAATCGTACCGGCAATGGCATACTTAAAGGTAAACAGATAGGAACGCAGAACACGTTCGTCGGAAAACAGGTCGATATAATTTCGCAGTCCTACAAAATCGAAAGTACCATATCCGCGGTAATTCGTGAAGCTGTAAACTGCGCCGGTAATCAGCGGCAGCGTATTGAACAGGAAAAACAGGATCACGATGGGAATCGTCATTGCCAGATAGGTACGGTTGTTACTGCTTAGCGCTTTTCTCTTACTCATGATGCGTTCTCCTCCTCATATTTTTGTACTTTCGCGATCAGATCGCGATTATAGCGCTTCCATTCCTTGTCAAAGCGCTTCAGGAATGTTACAGCCGAATCGCTGCTGTCATCCATCAAATAAGTCTGTACCATAGCATCCACGCTCATTTCACTGGGATAGTGGTGGTCGTGAAAGTCGGACATTCTGCCGTCATCAATATAAGAGCGCATACCGTCCAGCATCGAAGGCAGTGTGAAATCGCCTTCCTTGCAGGGAACAGCATTCTGGTCGTCCAGATAGATCTGGATGGTCTCATCATCATACAAGAATTTCAGGACTTCATAAACGGCATCCTTGTGCTTGGTTTCTTTCATGACACAGAACTGCAGGTCTACGCCGGAGTTCAGCACATTGTCTGCCTCATCCTCGTTTGCCGGGAACACGAAAGAATCAATGTTCATATCCGGATTTACCGACTGGATCTGCGGCACAGCATAGCTGCCGATGGGATACATTGCCGACTCGCCGCGGGCGAATGCGGTGCAGGCATCATTATAGCTGTAAGCATAGGGATTCGGCTCGGCATAATCCAGCAGCACCTTGTCCTTTTCTGCAACCTCCAGGTAAGCATCGCTGAATGTAGTCTTTCCGGCGTTGACATCGCTGCAGGTAGACGGCGAAGTCAATCCGACAGCCAGTGCATTCCAAGGCGCCATACAAGTCCAGGTATCCTTATATCCCAGATACAGCGGATATACGTCTGATTCGCTCTGGATCTGTTCACACAGGGCGGTAAACTCGCTCCAGGTCGTTGGGATCTCCCAGCCGTTCTCCTCAAACATGTCCTTGTTGTACAGGATGCCGGCACAGTTTGCCACATACGGCAGACCATAGACGCCGTCCTTTGGGATGAACTCCAGTTCGTCTACGATATCCAGATACGCCGGTTTGATGTCCTGCACGCCCTCAAAATCCGAAACGTCCAGGAACATATCTGCATCCAGGAAATTGGAATAGTTGATATCACCGCCGATGCCGATGATATCCGGATAATCTTCCCGGATAAAACGTGTTTTCAGCACAGTCATCGCCTCATTGGGAGATTCTATGGTGAGATGGATGTCATCGTGAGTTGCATTGAAGCGTTCCTCCATCTCCTCAAAAGCCGCAACGGCTTCCGGTTTGTACTGTACCATAGTGACTTCCGTTTTACCGTCGTTTTTTGATGTACCGGAGCAGCCGGTCAAAAGCAGAGAGGACGATATTGCCCCTGCCAGAACAAGACTGCTGACTGCATACTTTTTTCTCATGTCACTCTTCCTCCTTCGTGGTAAAACGCTGCGTTTTCGATAAATTTATTATAACATACCAATATGCGACGTGTAAATACCACGAATCAACTTGTTTTATACCATTTTGCCGTTTTTATGTCTATTTTGGCAGAACATCTTGCATTTTGGTATATTTCGTGTTATAATGAGTATCATGTGAACAACCCGAAACAGTACTTGAACGTTTATGCAGAAGCAAAATTATTTGAGGTAAAATTATGCAGAACTGGATATTTTCTATTTTTCCAAATGAAAACTTTGTTGACCTCGGCATGTTCCAGTTCGGATGGGAAAAATGTGCTCCGGCGCATTCTTTCGGCCCGGCAGCGAGAAACCACTATCTGTTTCACTATATTCTTTCCGGCACCGGAACGCTCATGGCAGACGACAGCAAAGGCATCACGCAAACCTATTCTATCAAGAGTATGCAGGGCTTTATGATCTTTCCCAATCAGATCACAACTTATGTGGCAGACCACGATCTGCCCTGGGAATATGTCTGGATCGAATTTGACGGACTTCGGGTCAAATCCATCCTGGACACCATCGGCCTGTCTCTGGACAAGCCAGTCTACCACGCACGGAACAAGAATCTCCGGGAGGACATGGCGAACGAAATGCTGTATATCGCCCGAAACAAGGATGCTTCTCCATTTCATCTGATCGGACACTTATATCTTTTTCTGGATTATCTGATGCGTTCTGCCGCAGATGAACAAATGGCAAGCGGCGGAAAGCTCCGTGACTTTTACATCCACGAAGCGCTGACTTATATTGAACACAACTTTCAAAATGACATCACCATTGAGGATATCGCTGCCGTCTGCGGTCTGAACCGCACCTATTTCGGCAAGATCTTCAAGGAAGCGCTCGGAAAAACACCCCAGGAGTTTCTGGTGAATTATCGGATGCTGAAAGCGGCAGAACTGTTGAAACTGACTGCGCTTTCCATTGGCGATATCGGCATTGCAGTAGGCTATGCCAACCAGATGCATTTCTCACGAGCGTTCAAAAACAGCTATGGCATCTCTCCCAGAGAATGGCGCAATCAAAACCGCATGCCGGGAATTTCAGAGGAAGAACGGGAATAATCAAAGCGCCCGGTATCCAGAAAAGTATCTGGATACCGGGCGCTTTGCCTTTAGTTTACAGAAGGCATTTTCTGTGCCGGCTGTGTCTTTTTCCGAAATGTTCGCAGAAGAATCGGAACTGCGATCACTGCCGTGATACATTCTGCCAGCGGGAATGCCCACCAGACCAGTTCAGCGCCACGATCTCCTGCCAAAAGTAACAGACAAAGCGGAATCGGCAACACCAGCAGCCGCAGCAGTGCCAGAATCAGCGGCGAAAAGACGCAGCGAAAGCCTTGCAAAATTCCCTGGATCAATACAGTGATTCCCATAAATACATAGCCAATGGTACAGATTCGCATGGACAGCATACAAAGTCGCCGAATCTCCTGGCTGTCTCCGCTCTGGAACAGTCCGGCAATAGGCGCAGCAAACAACTGAAACAGCAGCGTCACGAACAGCATCAATCCGACAGCATACAGCAATCCATACCGCACGCACTGCCGCAGACGCACTTTCTCCTGCTTACCGTAATGAAATGCCACCACAGTAATCAATGTATTGCTCAGCCCAAATGCTGCAAACAAAGCAAATTGCTGTATCTTATAATAAATGCCATAAGCGGCTTGCAGCGGTTCAGCCATATTTCCCTGCGTTCCAAACACCAGATTGACAAAAAGCACCATCACAGAAAGCAGTCCCTGCATGATTGCCGCCGGAATGCCAATGGCATAGATTCCACGGATCAAGCCCCACTGGGGACGAATATGCTTCCAGTCCTGACGAATCTCCTTATCCCAGCGATAATGGAATAACATTGCCATTCCCAAGGATGCCACCTGCCCGATGACCGTAGCCACTGCTGCACCTGCAACGCCCATATCTAACCCAAAAATGCAAATGGGATCTAAAACAATATTTAGTGCAGCGCCGGTGATCTGCGCAATGGTAGAAAGATTGGTTCTGCCGGTTCCCTGCAAAAAGCGCTCATAAACGGTATACCCAATACTGCCGAAAGAACCGATGCAACAGATGCGCAGGTATTGCTCGCCCATTTCCTGACGAAGTGCATTTCCGTTCGCCTGCATCCCAATGAACGCCTTTGTTCCAAAAATACCAAACAAAAGAAAGACTGCATAAATACAGATGGCAAGGAAAATGCCATTTCCGGCAATACAAGATGCCTTTTCCAAATTGCGTTCGCCCAGTGTTTTGGACAACAGGGCGTTAATACCGATCCCCATTCCTACACCAATTGCAACGATGAGCAGTTGAATCGAATAAGAATCTGTCAGCGCCAGCACCGCAGTGGCACCGTTTTCCATGTGGCTGACAAAAATGGTATCCACAATGTTGTACACTGCCTGCAATACCATAGAGAGCACCATCGGCATTCCCATACTGAGGATCAAGGTTTGTATTGGCCAGTCCGCCAGCTTGTTTGGGGTTCCGGCTTGAGAAGCCGCGTTTTTTTCCTGCATAATTTCTATACCTCCAAAAATCAATGTACGCAAAAAAACGGCGTAAACCCAGTCAAATTCTAACTGGATTTACGCCGTTTCGCTACACGTTATATGCTTATTGTATCACAACACACCTAAAAGCGCAAGTGATATTTTATAAATTTGTTTTTCCTATTTAACTTATGCCTCGTCAGCCAGAACCGGAATGCGGGACAGGATCTCTACGCCTTCCTGTGCCAGCTTCTGCTTAAATGCTTCTGCGGTCTTCTGGTCGCATACACTAATCATGCAGCCATTTTCTCTGGTATTCAGCAGCTTTACGCCAACTTCTTCTGCGATCTTAGCAAATACGCCGCTGCCGCAGGGAGAAGTCCGATAGCAGCGCGCTGCAAAGAAATCGTCGATGGGTGCTACAAAATCTGCGCCTTCTTCTGCCGGTTCCCAGCTCTGGGATTCTACGGTATCATTCTGCTTCACTTCGTCGATCAGGTCGCCCAGAACAGCACTTGCAGTCGGCAGCTTTCCGGCGCCGCGGCCATAGAACATGGTCTTATCAACGCCGTCGCCCCATACCATAACCGCATTGAATACACCATTGACATGAGAGATCAGACTCTCGTTCATTACGATCATCGGCATAACTGTCGGCAGGATCTTTCCGCTTTCCAGACGCTTTACTGCGCCGATCAGCTTCACTGCGCCGCCGAAATCCTGTGCCAGCTGTACATCCTCCAGAGTGATGTTGCGGATACCCTTGGTATAAACCTGCTCCGGGTACACATGCTTGCCGAATACCAGAGAGGACAGAATGCAGATCTTCCGGCAGGCATCGCCGCCGTCAATGTCCGCAGAAGGATCGCGTTCTGCATAGCCCAGCTGCTGTGCCAGTGCCAGTGCATCATCAAAACGCATTTTATCGCAGAACATCTTTTCCAGGATAAAGTTGGTCGTACCATTCAAAATGCCGGCCACTGCGGAAATATCATTGGCAGCCAGACAAGTGTGCAGCGGACGGATGATCGGGATCGCACCGCCGACGCTTGCCTCAAAGAAGAAGTTCACATGGTGTGCCTTTGCCACCTGAAGCAGGATGTCACCTTTTTCTGCCACCAGCTGCTTGTTGGAAGTTGCAACGCTTTTTCCGGCTTCCAGACAGCGGCGTACAAAGTCAAATGCCGGATTGACACCGCCCATGCACTCTGCCACATAGCCAACCTCCGGATCGTCCAGGATCACCTGAATATCGTGTACCACGCGGTCGCCGTAGGGATCGTCCGGAAATTCCCGCAGATCCAGAATATAGCCGACCTCCAGTTCCGTGCCGGTATTCTTTTCGATCTTCTTCTGATTGCGGTAGAACAGCTCAACAACACCAGAGCCAACTACGCCATAACCCAAAACTGCAATTTTCTTCATTACTTTACTTCCTCCAATATTCAGCAGCACCACACGCAGGATGCCGCATGTTTGCTTTATTCACCGGACAGCAGCCGCACTTCTACCACACCGTGCAGGTCAGAGATCGCGCGGGTGATGTCAATGGGATTTGCCATACCCTCGCCCATT
This sequence comes from Ruminococcus bromii, assembly GCA_963590855.1. Lineage (GTDB taxonomy): Bacteria > Bacillota > Clostridia > Oscillospirales > Ruminococcaceae > Ruminococcus_C. The sequence continues at coordinate 48,993 of CAVAQT010000007.1, read as the reverse complement.
TTCAGAGAGAGCGAGACCTGTGCCACACCGTCTACCGGAATATTTTGATTCACCGTCAGGATGTTGGCATGCATACTATATAAGGTAGTCAGGACATTGGAGAGCACACCTGCCTGATCCCGCAGCGTCACGGAAAAGTTGACGATCTGCTGCGTCATCTTGTCGTCATAGGCGAACACACAGTCCCGATACTTATAAAAAGCGCTCCGGGAGATCCCCATCCGCTTGCATGCGGCGGAAAAACTGCGTTCTGTTTTATCTGCCACAAGCTTTTTCACTTCCAGTACCTTTCCGAAAATTTCCGGCAGCACTGCGGTGTCTACTACAATGTATCGTGTCCGTTTGTTCATACCCTTGCCTGCGCAGCCACAGCTGATCGCTTTTGCGCCGCTGCTGCGTATGTCCTCCTTTATCCTAGTATTTCACATGGCAAACCTGTTCAAGGCAAACAGTCCGTGTACAAAAAACAATTGTACATAACTCAACTATATAACTATACCATGATTTCAAGTGTTTGTCAAGGGCATTCTACTGTTTTTTCTGTGAAAACAATAAGTTTCTTTCTTTTTGATGTGTCCGGCTCCGGCAGGGTGCGCTGCCGAAATCCGGAATATGATTCTTTCAAAAAAAGTGGGATTTTTCTTTTTTTTGATAGGAAAAAACTTTTTTTCATTTTAAAATCAAGGCAATTGCAGAATCGGGGGAAAATCGCTTGACAAAGTTCAAAAATTCGGTTATGATAATATTGTCAATTGAATCGGGCATTGCATCGGCCACACCTTCGAGGGATGCAGTGCATCTGACAAATGATTGCGACAAGGAGAGCAGACTTGAAGAACAGACATCAGCGGAACAAACAGAACACACACCGCTTGAAACGGGGTATCTGCCGCCTGATGTCGATGGACATTTCTTCTGGATGCTCGAAAATGATACGTGAAACAAAGGCGTTTCCATGATGAAACCGGAGCAAGTTCCCTTGAGGGGACTGCGTCCAATCGGTGAACCATGAAAATGCTTTTTATTTTTAGGAGGTAATTATCATGTCCAAAAATGTTGCTGAGTTCTTTGCATGCGACGTCTTCAATGACGAGGTCATGAAGGCAAGACTCCCGAAGCCGGTCTACAAGGCAATGACCAAAACCCGCAAGATGGGTACTCCGCTGGATCCCACCTATGCAGATGTTGTGGCAAACGCCATCAAAGACTGGGCGATCGAACACGGTGCAACCCACTATACCCACTGGTTCCAGCCGATGACAGGTTCTACCGCAGAAAAGCACGATTCTTTCATCAGCCCGACTGACAACGGCATGGTAATTATGAACTTCTCCGGAAAAGAACTGGTAAAGGGCGAACCGGATGCATCTTCTTTCCCGTCCGGCGGTCTGCGTGAGACCTGTTCTGCGAGAGGTTATACCGCATGGGATCCGACATCCTACTGCTTTGTAAAGGAAGGCTCTCTGTATATCCCGACAGTTTTCGTTTCCTATACCGGTGAAGCACTGGATAAGAAAACACCGCTGCTGCGTTCTATGGATGCCCTGAGTCAGCAGGCAGTCCGCATTCTGCGCCTCTTCGGCAACACCACCGCAACCAAGGTAACTTCTACCGTCGGCCCGGAGCAGGAATACTTCCTCATCGACAAGAAGATGTTCGACAAGCGTGAAGACCTGATTATGACCGGCCGTACCCTGTTCGGTGCAATGCCGCCGAAGGGTCAGGAACTGGATGACCAGTATTTCGCAAACCTGAAACCCCGTGTTGCAGCATACATGGCTGACCTGGACGAGGCGCTGTGGAAGGTCGGCGTATTCGCGACAACCAAGCACAACGAAGTTGCTCCGGCACAGCACGAAATGGCACCGATCTTCACAACCACCAATATTTCTACTGACCAGAACGAACTGGCAATGGAAGTAATGGAAAAGATTGCTCTCAAGCACGGTCTGGTTTGCCTGCTGCACGAAAAGCCGTTCGACGGCGTCAATGGTTCCGGTAAGCACAACAACTGGTCTATGGCTACCAACGATGGTCAGAACCTGTTGGATCCGGGCAGCACACCGATGGAAAACATGCAGTTCCTCACATTCCTGTGCGCCATCATCAAGGGCATTGATGAATACGCTGACCTACTCCGCATCAGCGCTTCCTCTGCCGGAAATGACCACCGTCTGGGCGCAAATGAAGCACCGCCGGCAATCATCTCCATCTTTATGGGTGAAGAGCTCCAGGGCGTTCTGGACGCACTGGAAGCAGGCACTTCCTACAAGAGTGAATCCAAGGTATTCGAGATCGGCGTAGATGCGCTGCCGGACTTCCCGAAGGATTCCACTGACCGGAACCGTACTTCTCCGTTTGCATTCACCGGCAACCGTTTTGAGTTCCGTATGGTGGGTTCTTCCGATAACATCGGCTGCCCGAACTCCCTGCTGAACGCTATCGTAGCCGGCGAGCTGTCTGACATCGCAGACAAGATGGAAGGCGTTTCGGCTGATAAGTTTGATGACGAGCTGAAGTCCCTGCTGGTTTCTATCATCAAGGATCACAAGCGTATCATTTTCAACGGCAACGGCTATTCCGATGAATGGGTCGCTGAGGCTGAAAAGCGCGGTCTGCCCAATTTCAGATCCACCGTTGACTGCGTACCGCACTATGCAGATCCGAAAAACGTTGCCCTGTTGGAAAAATTCGGCGTACTCTCCGAAAAGGAAATCAAGGCTCGTATGGAAGTTCTGCTGGAAAACTACGCAAAGACCATCAACATCGAAGCGCTGACCATGATCGACATGGCAAAGAAGAAGTACATTCCGACCTGCATCGCTTACACCAAGGAATTGTGCGACGCTGTTGCAGTAAAGAAGTCTCTGGAAATTTGTCCGTGCGTAGAAAAGGAACTGGCAGAAAAGGTAAGCGGTCTGACGAAGGATGCTTACACAGCCACCAACAAGCTGGAAGAAGCTGTTGCTGCCGCTGCCGCAAAGGATTCCTGCGTGCTGGATATGGCAAAGTCTTATCACGATGATGTTATCCCGGTAATGGATGCACTCCGTGCTGCGGTAGACGGTCTGGAAGTCATTCTCCCGTCCGAAAAGTGGCCGGTTCCGGCATACAGCGACATTATCTTCAATGTCTGATTGCCACATAAAAATGCAGTAATACTGCAATTATACAAAAGGATGGTTTTACCTCCCATTCTTTAAAAAAGCCGCTTGTATCTCTCTTCGGAGAGTGCAGGCGGCTTTTTATTTTGCGGTATCTCAAAAAACAGACTTGACAAGCTGCGAACAGTGTGCTATACTAGTGACATAGACCGTTGCATGATATATACAACAGTTAAAACAGTTATAACCTGGGAGTTGAATTTACCATGAAAGCACACTACAATACAATCAAACGGATTCTTGCCATATTTCTGGCTGTTCTGGCACTGGTCGGCGGTATGTACGGCATCTGCCGGGCAGTCACGGCTTCACGCGCTTATGAGGTTTCACCGCTGACCGATGAGCAGCTTGCTGATTTGAATCTCACCGGCATCACACATCTGATGATCGTAGCACACCCGGACGATGAAACACTTTGGGGCGGTGCACATATTGCAGACGGCGGCTATCTGGTGGTCTGCATCACCAACGGAAACAATGCGACCCGCGCCGCAGAATTTCAGTCTGTCATGCAGGCATCCGGAAATGCCGGACTGATCCTCTCCTATCCAGACAAGGTTGCCGGAAAGCGTGATGACTGGACACATGTCCGCAAGCAGATCCAGACAGATCTGGAAAAGGTCATGACCTATCAGCCTTGGACAGATATCGTTACACACAACGCCAAAGGAGAATATGGACACATTCACCACAAAATGACCCATCAAATTGTTACTGCACTATATGACGCCAACCAGCTGCAAGAGCCGCTGTATGTATTCGGAAAATATTACCGTGCGGCTGCGTTCCCTGATGCAGCGGACAGCCTGACGGCTGTTCCGGATACGGCACTGGAAAAGAAAGAAAAGCTGCTGCAGCTCTATACATCACAGACGCACACCATTCAAAATCTGTCGCATATGAATCCGTATGAAATGTGGACGCAGATTCGAGGAGGTACAGCAGATGAAGCGGCTTTCTAAGGGCAGACAGCAGACGCTGCTGCATTGCGGCATTCTGACAGCTGTTTTGGCGGCGATCGTCACTCTGATCTTCCTGGTGCATCCTGGATGCGTCTACGGCGCACAAACGGATTGGAGCAATCAACACTTTGCAATTCCGGAGTATTTCCGCACCCGGTTTTATGCTACCGGAAACTTTTTTCCCAACTTTGCCATGCAGCTAGGCGGCGGACAGAACATTTTCAACTTTGCCTATTATGGGCTGTACAGCCCGGTAATCCTGCTGTCCTTTGCGTTTCCGTGGATGTCAATGGCCACTTATCTCCAGATCTCCAACTTGCTTTTGACACTGCTGAGCACGATTCTCTGTTACTTCTGGGGAAAGAAATGGTTTCGTCCCAATCTGGCACTTTTCTTAGCGCTTCTCTATCTTCTGGCGGCACCAATCCTCTTCCACAGCCATCACCACATTATGTTCGTCAATTATTTCCCGTTTCTGTTCTGGGCATTGTTCGCGATGCACCGCGCACTGGAAAAGCGGTACAGTCTCCAGCTGATTGCCGCAGGGACATGTATTCTGCTCACCAGTTTCTTTTTCAGTGTCGGCGCATTCTTTGCGATTCTTTTGTATGCCGTCTTTTTGACACTGCATCGACATCATGCGCATCCAGTTCGTCAAGTGCTGCGATCGCTTTGCATCACTTGCCTCCATTTGCTGCTCAGCGCCGTTCTGGCAGCGTTTCTGCTGCTTCCGGTAGCGTGGACACTGCTCCATGGAAGAGACGCTTCTGACAGCGCACAATCGCTCTGGAGCTTATTCGTGCCAGGCATTCACCTGAACTATCTGACCTACAGCCCATTTTCCATTGGCATGACCTCTTTTGGGGTTCTGGCAGTGTGCGGCATGCTGTGTTTTCCCCGAAGATCCACACGGTTTCTCGCAGGTGTTTTCGGCATGCTTCTCATCTGCCCGGCATTCCTCTATGTCATGAATGGCACAATGTACCTAGATCCTAAAGCGTATATCCCCCTGTTGCCGCTGCTGCTTCTGTTGTGCGGCTTTTTCTGGGAGATGCTGCGCGCGCGGCAGATCGCACTGAAGCCCACGCTGCTGTTGTTTGCGGTAGTCTTATCCATCGGCATGCTCACAAGTTCCGGCACGACCGCAGAACAGATTGCTCTGCTTCTGGACGGCATCTGCATGCTGGCGGCATTTCTGTTTTACATCTATCGGCGAACTCGCAGCCGCCAAAAGCCTGCACCGCACTTAAACAAGCTTTTGCTTGTGCCAACGCTGACTTTCAGTCTCCTCACCTGCCTGACTGTTAACCTGGGAGACAGTTATATGTCTCAGGAAGATCTGAACATCGTATACTCCGATGATATCCAGACGTTAACAGATACGATTGCTGCCAAAGATGACGGTTTTTACCGCATTTCAAACGAATATCACGCCGGTGATACAGTAAACCGCATCTGGGGCAAGAATTACTACCGGAGTTCTGTTTACTCCTCCATTCACAACGCCGCACTCTCCGACTTTTATTTTCAGCAAACGCACAATGAAAATGGCATTCGCAATGCGGCAATGATCGTGCAGTCCAAAAACCCTGTGTTCGGCATCCTCATGGGCGAAAAGTACCTCATCAGCCAGAAGCCTATTTCGAGATACGGCGTCCGTCAGGTGGGACAGGAAGGCAGCACGCTGCTCTATGAAAATACCCTGGCATATCCCATTGGTTTCGCCACATCTCACATTATGACTGCCGAGGAGCTAAAACAGATCCCCTATCCCAAACGATTGGAAGCACTCTTAGAAAATGCTGTCGTCTCAGAAGCAGACTTGCCGGATAACATCAAAACCTCACCGCAGTGTCCCGACAGCATCCGGAGCATCACTCCTGCATACTCTGCCACAGCATGCAGTCCAAAACAAATTACCGCACTGGGAGACGGCAAATATTACATCCACAGCAAAAAGGCGTTTTCTGTAACCGTAACCTTAGAAGATCCCATTGATGCGATTCTCCTGTTAAAATTCCATGTGGACAATCATCTGGGAAACGGTACGACTACCGGAGATGTCTCTATTACCATTAACGGCATTCGCAACAAGCTGACTGATCCGGAATGGAAATACCAGAACAAGAACAACGACTTTCAGTACACGTTCTCCCCGGATCAACCGCTGGAAAAGCTGAAAATCAAGTTTTCCGCTGGTGACTATGTGATCTCTGACGCAGCGTTGTATACCATGGAGCACAGCGTTCTGACCGATGCTTCCGCGGAGATCAGCCCTTGGGAACTGCACCACGAGGATCTGGGAGACGACACCATGGCAGGCAAAATTCAGGTCAAGCAAGATGGCTGGTTTGTTCTGGCTGTTCCCTATGATACCGGATTCCATGTCACGGTGGATGGAGAGGAAACTACATATACGCGAACGGACAAGGATTTCCTGGGATTCCCCATCACAAAAGGTTCGCATCAGATCCGCATCACCTATGAAGCCCCTTTTTTCCGAATGGGAAAATACATATCCGCAATAGATTTTGCTATCGCAGTCGTTCTCTATGTGGGAAACAGGTTCTTACAAAATACCCGGAAAAAGCAAGCTATATAACCACAGCACCAACGCGCACGGGCAGTCGCCTGTGCGCGTTTTGCTTTTCTGTCAACGGTTGATTTCGCGGTTGTCTGTCCGATTCAATAGATAATCCACAGACACATGAAAGAAATCCGCAATCTGTACCAAAACCTCCGTAGGAATATCGTGTCCGCCGGATTCGTAGTAGCTATAGGTGCGCTGACTGATAAACAGCACTTTTGCCATATCGGTTTGCGTCATGTCCATGTCCTCCCGTAAGTTGCGAATGCGAATATACTGCATAAAATATCACCCTTTCAAGTTTATGGTTCTATTTTATGCTAGCATGAATTATTCTATTGACATTTAGAACAAAACGTGCTATAATAAACTTGTCACATTTGAGAAAGCCGTGACAAAATCAAATATTTAAGGAGGACGTTATGCGAAAAAAATGGATTATAGGAATGCTGACAATCTCTATGATTGCGGTAATGGGAGGGTGTTCTGGAACGGAAAACAACAGTTCTTCAAAAGCTGTGGAAACATCAGCAATAGAGACTAGTATTGAAGAAAGCAGTGAAGAAGAATCTAGCCTGACTGAAACCTCTGCCGAAGAAAGCAGCATTGAAGAAACTCTAGAAAATAGCGATGTCGAAACAAGCGGTGACATTCGACCAGATGTCAAAGAAGCAATTGACAGCTACGAATCCTTCATGAATCAATATTGTGATTTTATGAATAACTACGATGCAACTGACCTATCTATGCTTTCGGAATATTCCGAGTTGATGGCAGAATACGCAACTGCAACTGCTAAATTTGAAAAAATAGAAGATGAAGATTTAAATGATGCAGAACTGGCATATTATCTGGAGGTCAGCAATCGCATTTCACAAAATCTTTTGGCAGTTTCTTCTGCGCAGTAATTAATTAAAATAGAAAAGAGGATATATCTAATGAACGAAAACAACCCGATCACAACTCCGGTACAGCCGCAGGCAGCACCGGAGACAAAAACAAAATTTTGCAAACATTGCGGCGGAAAAATTCCGGATGATGCAGTGATCTGTACATTATGCGGCAGACAAGTGGAAGATATCAACAAAGGTGCAAACAATGCACAGCCGCAGATCATCATCAACAACGACAATATCAACACCAATACGAACACAAACAACGTAAATGCAGGTGGCAGAGGCCGCGAGAAAAATAAATGGGTCGCACTTTTGCTCTGCATCTTCCTGGGTTTTGTCGGTGGTCACAAATTCTATGAGGGAAAAGTTGGCATGGGTATTTTGTACCTCTTTACTGCGGGGCTTTTCGGCATCGGTGTACTGATCGACTTTATCATCTTGCTGTTTAAGCCAAATCCATACTATGTTTAATTTCACACGCAAAAAAATGCAAAAAACGCTGTGCAGCATCCAGCCGCACAGCGTTTTCTATTTTTGTCGATTCGTCACCCACAGTTCAGGCTTCTTCTGTCTGCTGCTTCCGACGAGCTTCCAATTCTTCCAAAGCATCCTTACGGGACAGGCTGATTTTGCCATCCTTGATGTCCATAATCTTTACGATAATGGCATCACCAACAGAAACGACATCTTCCACCCGTTCTACGCGTTCCTTATCCAACTTGGAAATATGAACCAGACCATCGCGTCCCGGTGCGATTTCTACAAATGCACCAAACGGCTTAATGGAAACGACCTTGCCCTTATAAATCGAGCCAACTTCCGGATCGATTGCAATGGTCTCGATCATCTGATAAGCCTTGCGGCAGCCGTCCATAGAGATACCGCTGATAAATACGCGGCCGTCCTCGTTGACGTCGATCTTTACACCACAGTCCGCAGACATTTTCTGAATGACCTTGCCACCCTGTCCGATCACGTCCCGAATCTTGTCAGTCGGAATCTTGATCTGGAGCATCTTCGGCGCATATTCGCCTACGGTCTCTCTCGGTGCGGGGATTGCCTTGAGCATGATCTCATCCAGGATGTACAGACGAGCCTTGCGTGTCTTTTCAAACGCCTCTGCAATGATGGCCGGAGTCAGACCGTCCACCTTGATATCCACCTGAATGGCAGTGATACCCTTCTTGGTACCGCCCACCTTAAAGTCCATATCGCCATAGAAGTCCTCCAGACCCTGGATATCTACCATGGTCTTGAACTCGTCGCTGTTGGGCATAGTAATCAGTCCACAGGAAATACCGGCAACCGGCGCGTGAATCGGCACACCGGCATCCATCAGCGCCAGTGTTGAACCGCAGATCGATGCCTGAGAGGTCGAACCATTGGAGGAGAGCACCTCAGAAACCAGACGCATTGCATACGGAAATTCTTCTACTGTCGGCAGAACCGGAACCAGAGCGCGCTCTGCCAGTGCGCCATGACCGATCTCACGGCGTCCCGGGCCGCGGCTGGGCTTTGTCTCACCCACGGAGTAGGACGGGAAATTATACTGATGCATATAGCGCTTGGAGGTCTCTTCGTCCAGACCGTCCAGCTTCTGGCTGTCGCTGACCGGCCCCAGTGTTGCCACAGTCAGCACCTGGGTCTGACCACGAGTGAACAGACCAGTACCGTGTACACGAGGCAATACGCCGACCTCAGCTGCCAGCGGACGGATCTCGTCAATTCCTCTGCCGTCTACACGCTTGCCCTCATAGAGCCACGCACGGACAATTTTCTTCTGGATGAGATACAGGATCTCATCGATCATGCCAGTCTCTTCGCCGCAAACCGGATCGAAGGCTTCGTGTGCTGCATCAATGATCGGGCGCAGGCGAGCATCTCGCTCATTCTTATCGTTGGTGTCCAGCGCATGCGCCACCTGGTCGTGTACCATGGCATCCACATTCTCGAACAGTTCCTGATCAACCTCGTGCGCCTCAAAAGCAAACTTTTCCTTGCCGATCTTTGCCTGGATGTCGGAAATAAAGGCAACCAGCTTTTTGATTTCCTCGTGACCGGTGAGAATCGCCTGGAGCATGGTATCCTCCGGCACTTCGTTAGCGCCGGCCTCGATCATGACGATCTTGTCCTTCGTACCTGCAACAGTCAGATGCAGGTCATTGTGCTGCCGTTGCTCCAGCGTCGGATTCAGCACGATCTCGCCGTCTACCAGTCCAACGCTGATGCCGGCGATCGGCCCATTCCAGGGAATATCGGAAATAGACAGCGCAATGGAGGTTGCGATCATGCCCACAATGTCCGGTGCGCAGTCCGGATCTACTGCCAGAACAGTCATCACAACAGACACATCATTCCGCATGGACTTCGGGAACAGCGGACGGATGGGACGGTCTACCATACGGGAAGTCAGGATCGCCTTTTCTGAGGGCTTACCCTCACGCTTAGTGAACGAGCCGGGAATCTTGCCCACGGAATACATCCGCTCTTCGTAATCCACAGACAGCGGGAAAAAGTCAATTCCTTCTCTGGGCTTGGCACTAGCAGTTACATTTGCCATAACAACAGTTTCGCCGTAGCGAACCCAGCAGGAACCATTCGACAGAACGCAGGTTTTTCCGGTTTCTACCGAAAGCGGTCTTCCGGCAAAAGTCGTTTCAAATCTTTGTGCATTTTCAAACATTTTCTTTTGTCTTTCCTTTCTCGATCCCAATCGTCAAAACTGCAAAAGCCCTGCCAATACTCAGTTTGGAATCGATATCATACACAGAAAGGCAGACAAAGCCCTTGGCTCTGTACTGCCTTTCCTTTTTCGTCGTTGTTTCTTACTTACGGATACCCAGCTTTTCGATTGTTGCACGATAGCGGTTTACATCCTTCTTCTTCAGGTAGTTCAGAAGGTTTCTTCTGTGACCAACCATCTTCAGCAGACCGCGTCTGGAGTGATGGTCGTTCTTGTGAGACTTCAGATGAGCAGTCAGATCATTGATTCTCTTGGTCAGGATCGCGATCTGTACTTCCGGAGATCCGGTATCGTTCTCGTGGGTACGGTTTTTCTCGATGATTTCAGTTTTTTCTTCTTTCAACAGCATGTTCTTTCACCTCATTGAATATTTCTCATGCACATAGAAAAAGGCAGGTGAACTCCCATTCTGAAAAGCCGTGTGCTTTTCGGGCTTACTCCAGATTCCAAGTACATGACAAAAAGTATTATACCACATTTTGCGCCATTTGTAAAGCGTTTATTTTGTGAATTAAGAAATAATTTTTCCTTTTCCCTTGTGTGAACGGCTGCCGGAGCTCTTGCCGCCGGCTTTTTTCGGCGGTTCGATGGGCTTTTCCTTACCGCCCATATCTTCAAATACAGTTTCTTCCTCCGATGCAGAAGCCTGCGCCAATTCCGGATTGACCTCACCGCGCTGTTCATAGTACGGGTTAATGATATACTTCTGAATGATCGGATAGCTCTGGAAGGTAATCACCAGTCCCAGCCAGGAAGCCGGCATAACCGGCAGCAGGAACAGGAGAATCATGGAATACTTGATATTTACATACATGAAAACCAACACATAGACTGCTGCCACCGCTGCCAGTATCAGCATGGTAATGATATTCGTTTTCAAAGCAACCACCGACAGTGCCAGAGAGTTTTTCAGCACATTTTTCAAAGACAAATTGGTGGAGACCAGCATCGGGAAAATATAGAAGTTCATGAGCAGTGCGATCACGCCGATGCTCAGTGTAATGGCAAAAAAGATGTAGTATACCTTGCTTCCCGACTGCTCGATGAGCTTTGGATACACATAGAATGCCGCCGAAATGCAGCATGCCAGCAGGCAGTCCAACACGCCGATGACACAGGAGTGCTTAAACTCCGAGCAGAATGTTTTGAAAAAATCATGCACCAGGAATGTTGGCTTTTCCATAACGAAATTTTTCAGGATTTTGGTGTGCGCCGCAGTTGCCGGCCCGATAATCACCGCAAACAGCACCAGACATGCCACTGCCAAAATAATCCCCAACTGGGAATTGATCGCAAAAATCAGAGCAACCGCACCGATCACCGGCAAAAAGCTAAGAAAGTACAGCAGATTCAGTTCAAGCAGTTTCCAGAACTTTCTGCCAAATATCTCAAAAAAGCGGAAAAATCCTTTTTTCTTTGGCGCGTTTTTTGCGATACCAGAACCGGCTCGCTCGTAGTTTGATCCAAACAGACCCATAGACAAAATTTCCTTTCATTTTTTCAGAAGATGTTTTGATAAAAGAGTGCGTTTTGTTTTCAAGCATCATGAGATCGATTTGCTGCTGCCTATGAGAATCGAATTCAGGATATCGCCGCATAAAACGCGACTCCATAGAGTGCTGACAACAGCAGCAGAAACAACAGCAGCACTACAAAACGGGCGCAATACATCCGAAACTGGTGTTCCATCTGTTCTGCCGGGTCATTCCGGAATACATACGCTGCAAATTTCTGAGAAAACCGCAGCGATTCCCGTGCTGCAACCACCAACAATGCGGAAAGCGGCACAAAATAGCACAACAGGGAAGCCCCGCAGAGCAAAACATTTCCGGCAGCACACTGTGTTTGCAGTGCACCGCCCATGCATACGCCATAAGTCAGCAGTATCAGCCAGGCAAAAGGCTGTCCAACTGCGGAAAATCCCATGAGAAAAAATCCCAGCAGGAACAGGCTGCCGCCCTGCATGCCCTCCAGCCACAGTGCAGGCACCGTTTTCTTGGTATGAAAAAACATGCCCATAAAGCTTGACCATTCCGCAGGCGCTCCGTCATACTGCCATCGCAGCATCACAATGCCCCATGCCGCACCTAGCAGCACACAGGCAAACAGCATACAGAACAGGCGCTGTTTTCGTTCTGTTGTTGTCAGTGTTGTTCGTTTTCGGATCATCGCAGATCGCTCCTTTGCTTTGCAAATTGGCTTGTACCTGCTCCTATCCTATGCAGCGTTCTTTTCAATTATGATGCAGTCAAAAACTTCTCACTTTGCCAGTTCATACGCACGTTTGGTGCAGCTTTCGCAGGCATGCTCCACAGCGTCCGGCATTTTTCCCTCATACAGCTGATCCAGACCGGCAAGTGTCGTTCCGCCCGGTGAGGAAACCTGACGGATCAATTCCGTAATGGAATAGCCGGAATCTGTAATCATCTTTGCAGACCCGATCAAGGATTGAGCAAAGAGTTCCTTTGCAGACGCTTCCGGCAGACCCACTTTAGCGGCATAATCCAGAAAACTCTTCGCAAACAGATAGATAAACGCCGGGCTGCTGCCATTGATCGCAATGATCTCCTTCATCTGCTCCGGTGCGATCACTGCCGTCATACCGCAGCTGCCGAAAATATCCCGGACAACGGCGAACTCTGCATCACTGACAGAATCATCTTTTGCCAGTGCAGTTGCACCCTCACCCAACAGCAGCGGTGTATTCGGCATCGCCAGAACAACCTTTGCATAAGACTTTGTCAGCTTGCGAATATAGTCCGCACCAATGCCGGCTGCAATGGAAACCAGAACCGTTTCTTCTTTCACCGCATCTGCGATCTGAGGCAGTACCTCCCCAAACTTCTGCGGTTTGATCGCCAGGAATACATAGCGGCTCTTCTCCACAACTTCCGCAGCGCTGCTGCATTTCTGCACACCGCAGTCTGCCAGCGCGTCTACCTTTGCTTCTGTAGGATTATAGGCATACAACGAAGCGTCCTGCTTCATGCTGCTTCCGGCGATGCCTCTCAAAATGGCACTGCCCATATTGCCTGCACCAATAAATCCAATGGTATTCATATTTTTCCTTCTTTCACGATTTCCTTAGAGCGTGTTCGTCAACGATTTCTATTATACAGCAAATTGCACAAAATTGCAAGTATCTGTGACAAAAAAAGCGGACGCACTCTCGCACGTCCACCCCTTTTATATTCACGCAAAAATTCATCAGAATGCGACATCTTCTGCGATCTGGTGCAGCTTTTCATCATACGGCTTTGTCATAGACAGAGCTTCCTGAATATCAAAGTCAACGACCTTGCCGCCCTGCATACCAACAACGCGGTTGCCGATGCCCTGCTCCAGCAGTTCTACTGCATAATAGCCCATTTCTGTTGCAGCAACACGGTCACGAACTGTCGGAGAACCGCCGCGCTGTACATGACCCAGAATGGTTGCACGGGATTCGATACCGGTCTTTTCCTGGATCAGCTTAGAGATTTCTTCTGCATGGCCAATATTTTCAGCAACAACGATGATGAAGTTCTGCTTGCCTCTAGCCTTAAATTCCATCATCTTCTTTGCGATTTTGTCCAGATCATAAGGCTTTTCCTTGGTGATGATCTCCAGTGCGCCGGAAGCCACGCCAGTGTTCAGTGCGATATAACCTGCGCCGCGACCCATAACCTCAACTACGCTGCAGCGATAGTGAGACTGGCTGGTATCAGACAGCTTGTCCATCAGTTCCATTGCGGTGTTCATTGCAGTATCATAACCAATGGTGTAGTCGGTGCATGCGATATCGTTATCGATCGTACCCGGCAGACCAACGCACAGGATGCCGTGTGCAGACAGATCAGCCGCACCGCGGAACGAACCGTCACCGCCGATGACAACCAGACCTTCCAGGCCATACTTTTCACATGTTGCTTTTGCCTTCAGTACACCCTGCTCTGTGCGGAACTCTGCACTTCTTGCTGTGTACAGCATGGTACCGCCGCGGTTGATAATGCCGGCAACGCTCATCTCATCCATCGGTTCAATGTCATCTTCCAGCAGACCGCAGTAACCGCGCTTTACACCGTATACATTCATGCCCTTTTTCAGAGCTGCACGGACAACAGCACGCACTGCTGCGTTCATACCCGGCGCATCGCCGCCGCTTGTCAATACACCAATCGTTTTAATCATAAACGTATTCTCCATTCCGCCGCATGGCAAAATTTTGAAACGGCAGCGCAGCACAGTAGCCGCATACGCTTTCACCATTCCATTCCTATTCTATTATACTGATATTTCCCGGGTTGTCAAGTGGTATACGAAAAAGTTAACAAGTCCCATACACATTTTATCAAAAATTAAGCCGGAAGAAAACCGATTCGTTCTGAGGGGACAACACTGCATAGTGCATCATACAGCTCTCTGCTGATCTCGATCTGCTGACCGCCACGGGGAGAAAGCATCTTTTTCTGATCGGTCAGGTAAAAACAAACTGACACATGCCCCGGATATCGCTGCAGTAAATGCAGAATCTGCCGCAGTTCTTCCGTCTGCTGCGAATCCGCCTTGATGCACAGTTTCCCCTGGGACAGCGTCCGAAAGAACTCCTCTTCTGTGAGAATGCTGTCGCACAATACGCTGACAGTATCCTCCTTCTGAGACAGCCTTCCGCGCAGGAAGAGGATCTTCTCCTTTTGCAGGTGCTGCCGCGCCGCCGGATACAACGACGGAAAAACAACACAGTCGGCTGTGCCGCTCTGATCTTCGCAAGTGAGAAAGCACATGGTATCTCCTTGCTTTGTGGTATGCTGCTTCACATTCTGCACCGTAGCGATCAGCAAGACACGTTCGCCGTCCTTCTGTTCCCGTAAAAGTGCCGCATTCTGTGCGTGACACAGCTGCCGCAGCCATACCGTCTGCTCCAAAGGATGCCCCGACAGGTACAGTCCCATGCTGTCATGCTCCAATTGCAGCAAATACGCCCGGTCATACTCCGGCAGCGGCGGAATCTGATTCATCGGAACACTCTGACCGTCATCACCGCCAAACAGATTCATCTGTCCGGTCACAACACTGCTGCGCACATCCCGGCAATCCGCCAAAATCTGCTCCTGATATTCCAGCATCTGCCGCCGATTCAGTCCCAAACCGTCCAATGCGCCGCAGCGGATCAGACTGTCCAATGCCTGTTTTTGCAGTCCGGCCGGCAGCATCCGGCTGCAAAAGTCCTCCAATCCGGTAAACTTTCCGTTTTTCTGCCGCTGTTCCTCTATGGCACGAATGAATCCGCGTCCCAGGCCCTTCACCGCCAGTAAGCCAAAGCGAATATCATTGCCGCTCCGGGCAAATGCAGCAGTGCTGTCATTGACATGAGGCGGCAGCACTTTGACACTGGCATTTTGGCAGGCGGTGAGATACTCCATGATCTTTCCGGTATCCCCTGTCACACTGGTCAGAAGCGCTGCCATGTCATCTGCAAAGTAATGCACTTTTAAATAGGCGGTCTGATATGCCAGATAAGCATAGGAAACTGCATGAGCCTTGTTAAAAGCATAATCGGCAAACACAGCGATCTCATCAAAAATCGCATTGGCCGTTTCCACAGAGACACCGTTCGCCACAGCACCGCAGCAGGGAGAGCTTCCGTCAGAGCCGTCGCTGCCGTAAATAAATGCCTGCCGCTCCCTCGCCATTGCTTCCTGCTTCTTTTTTGCCATAGCACGGCGAACAATGTCTGCCCTGCCGTAAGAATAGCCGGACAGCACACGGCAAATCTCCATGACTTGCTCCTGATAGACCATACAGCCATAAGTCGGCTTCAAAATCGGTTCAAGAAGCGGATGGGCATAGACGATCTGCTCCGGATGCCGCCGATTCTCCAAATACAGATCGATAGACGATCGCGGCCCCGGACGGTACAGGGAGAGTGCAATGGTCAGATCTTCCAGACAGCGCGGCTTCAGACGCATGAGCACATGGCGCATGCCTGTGCTTTCAAACTGAAAAACGCCTGTGGTATCTCCCTTAGAGAGCATGGCATATACAGCCGGATCATCCAACGGAATATTGTCAGCGGAAAAATCCGGTTCTCGTGTCTGTACAGCACGAACGCAGTCCCGGATGATCGTCAGGTTTCGCAATCCCAGAAAGTCAAATTTCAGCAATCCCATATATTCCAGCACGCCCATGGGATACTGCGTGACAACCGTCTCTTCGCTGCGCTGCAGCGGCACAAGATCTGTAATGGGAACGGCAGAGATCAAAACGCCTGCCGCATGTGTCGAAGCGTGGCGCGGCATGCCTTCCAGCTGCATTGCCATATCCAACAGTTTTTTTGCCTGTGCATCTGTTTCATAGAGCTTCCGCAGTTCCTCGCCGTCCTTGCTCGCCATAGATTCCGCAATGGTATTCCTGGAATCAATGGACTTGGCGATCCGATCACAAAGACCATAGGGCAGCCCCATTGCCCTCCCGGTGTCCCGAACAGCACCTCGTGCTTTCATCAAGTCAAAGGTAATGATCTCTGACACGCGGTCTGCGCCATATCGAGAGATCACATACTCTTTCACACGCTGTCTGCCCTCAATACAGAAATCAATGTCAAAATCGGGCATGCTGACGCGTTCCGGATTGAGGAAGCGTTCAAACAGCAGCTGATACCGAATAGGGTCAATTTGCGTAATGCCCATGCAGTATGCGCAAAGACTCCCTGCTCCGGAACCTCTTCCGGGGCCAACTGGGATATCATGACTGCGGGCAAAGTTGATATAGTCCCAGACGATCAGGAAATAGTCCACATATCCCATCTGCGTAATGACGGAAATTTCCATGCGCAGACGATCGAGTACCTCCTGCGACGGATGATTTCCGTAATGCTTTCGCAAACCGTCCAGACAAAGCTGTAAGAACAGCTTCCGGCAGTCAGAGACCCCCTCCATCGTAAACTTCGGAAGCCAGATCTTTCCCGACTGAAACTCCACCTGACAGCGTGCTGCAATCCGGGCAGTGTTGGTCACTGCTTCCGGTATATCTGAAAACAGCGCCACCATTTCCGCGGTAGATTTCAGATAAAACTCCTCTGTCTCAAAGTGCATATGCTCCGGATCATCCAGTGTCCGCCCGGTCTGGATACAAAGCAGCACCTCCTGCATTGCCGCATCCTCTTTTCGCAGATAGTGCGCGTCATTAGTGGCAGCAAGAGGAATCCCCGTCTCCCGTGAAAGACGGATCAGCTGCGGCAAGTTCCGCAGTTCTTCCCGAATCCCATGATTCTGAATCTCCAGGAAGTAATTTTCCTTGCCGAACAGCGCCTGATACCGCAGGGCTGTCTGTTTCGCACCGGCATAGTCGTTTTCTGACAGCAACCGCGGAATTTCGCCGGCAAGACAGCCGGACAGACAAATTAAGCCCTCGTGGTACTGGGAGAGCAATTCCCAGTCCACACGGGGCTTCTGATAAAAACCTTCCAGACTTGCAAGAGAGACCAATTTCACTAGATTCTGGTATCCCGTCTGATTCTCGCAGAGCAGGATCAGATGATAGCTTTTGCTGTCCAGGGAATGCTCCCGGTCATGCCTGGTACGCCTTGCCACATAGACTTCGCAGCCCAGAATCGGCTTTATTCCGGCTTCTTTTGCCGCCTGATAAAACGGCATCACGCCATACATGACACCGTGATCTGTCAGTGCCACTGCGGTCTGTCCAAGCGCTTTCACATGCTCGATCAGCTTCGGGATACGGCATGCGCCGTCCAGGAGGCTGTACTCGCTGTGGACATGCAGATGCACAAAAGCATTTTCAGGAATCTGCGGCACGTTTTCTCAACTCCTCTGCCATTGCGGCAATTTTCTGAAAGCGATGATTGACGCCGGAACGTCCAATGGGCTCTGTCAGCAGTTCTCCCAACTCTTTCAGGCTCAGTTCTGGGTTTTCCAGGCGCAGTTCTGCCAGTTCCCGCAGTTCCGGTGACAGCGCCTCCATCTGACCGCATTTGATAATCAGCTGAATATCCTGTGTCTGCCGCATTGCTGCACTGACGACCTTGTTGATGTTCGCTTCGTCGCAGTTTCGCACCCGGTTCGCCTTGTTCCGCATATCCTTGCGGATCTTGATATTCATCAGTTCAATCGTACACTGCTGTGCACCCATATAGGTGAGCGTATCCTCAATATGCTCACTGTCCTTGAGGTACAGCACATACATGTTCTTCCGAAGCAGTCTGCCGCCGCTGATGCCGATGCTGCCCAGAAGCTTTTGCAAATCCGCGCAGAGCAGTTCTGAAGGCGTATTAAACTCCAGGTGATACTCCTTGTTGGGGTCGATCACGCTGCCGCAGCCAAAAAATACGCCTGCCAGGAATGCGCTAAGGCTATTGTTCACCAAATTTGACAGGCGGATCTCCCGTTTCTCCGGGTGGATATGATACACCTCGCAAATTCTGGTGATCTGTGCCGCATCGGTAATGGCATAACTGACCATCGACTGGTCTGCGCCTCTGGAGATCGTCCGTACTTCCGGCCGCAGTTCTTCTCGAAAAACGGCGCGGAACAACGTAGGCATAAGCCGCGCAAACACTGGACTTTCGCTTTGCAGCACCACCTGCTGTCTGGTAAAAATACGGGAATAGAGCAGTATGCCGTAAAGACAGGCAAACTGCCGGTCGCGGTCTGTAATACTTCTGGCGATCTCTTCCCGCACATCACTGGAAAATGACAACGGTATACCCTCCTTACGGCCGATCCTTTCCAATATCCCGATGCTGTTTTACCACATGCATTCCCTTCGAGATCAGGTAATCTCCGATCAGTTCGGTGAATGTGATAGAACGATGCTTGCCGCCGGTACAGCCAAAGGCGATCACCAGACGGCTTTTTCCCTCCTGAATATACAGCGGGATCAAAAAATCCAACAGATCTTTCAGCTTTGCCATCAGGGTCTGCGACTGTTCAAAGGACATCACATAATCCTGCACGCACTTTTCACAGCCGGTGTGATGCCGCAGCTCCGGAATATAGTAGGGGTTCGGCAGACAGCGCACATCAAAGACCAGGTCAGATTCTGTGGAAACGCCGTATTTGAAGCCGAACGAAGTCACCTTAATGGACATGGAATCAGAAGAATTGTCCAGAAAGATCTCGCGAATCTGTTCTTTCAGCTGCGAAGTGCTGAAATAAGAGGTCTCAATATAATAATCTGCAATGCCCTTTACCCGAAGCAGCTGCTCCCGTTCATAGGCGATCGCATTGTGCAGACAGCCGCCAAAGCGCTCATCCAGCGGATGCTTCCGGCGTGTTTCCTTGTAGCGCTTGATAATCACTTCGTCTGCGGCTTCAATATAGAGGATCTTCACATCCAGATCCGACTGCCGTTCCAGATCCAGCAATGTACGATAAGCATCGGTAAACATATCGCCTGAACGCAGGTCTGCTGCAATTGCCAGCTTTTGCAGATGATTCTCCGACTCCCGGCAAATATCCACGAACTTTCCCATCAGCTGCGGCGGCAGATTGTCGATGCAGTAATACCCTATATCCTCCAGGACATCCATTACAACGGATTTTCCGGAACCGGACATTCCAGTCACTACTACCACATGCATTCTGATATCTTCTTCCTGCATCTATGTCACCATCCTCTCTCATTTTTCAAAAAACGTATTCAGCGTTCCGGGTCGCCCACGATCACCGGCTCTAGCTCCAACTGATATCCAGTCTTTTCCAGAACCGTCTGCTTTACAAAATCACACAGCTCCAGCACATCGTGACAAGTCGCTTTTCCGGTATTCACGACAAAGCCGGCATGTTTCACACTCACCTGTGCATCTCCCACGCTTGCGCCTTTCAGACCGCACTGGTCAATGAGAAATGACGCATAATTTCCCACCGGGCGCTGGAATGTGCTTCCGGCGCTGGGCAGTTCCAGTGGCTGCTTCGCCCGGCGGCGTCCCAGGAGTGTATCCATCTCTTCTTTGATCGCGCCATAGCTTCCCGGCTTCAGCTGCAAAGTTACGCCGAGAATGATCCTGCCGTCCTGCCGAAAGATGCTCTTTCGGTATCCCAGTTCCATTTCCGCTTTTGGCACTTCTGAAATCGTGCCGTCCGGAGACATGCACCGGGCAGATACTACAACATCTGCCATTTCACCGCCGTATGCGCCGGCGTTCATGTAGAGCGCGCCGCCGACCGTTCCCGGAATCCCGGCGAGACATTCCATCCCGGTCAGGGATTCTTCCAGTGCGTATCTGCCGATACGTCCCAGCGTTGCGCCTGCTTCACAGTACAGCGTATCGCCGTCCTGCCGAATCTGGGAAAAGTCCTTCCCCAGATGGAGGATCACGCCATTATAGCCGCTGTCTGCCGCCAGAATATTGCTGCCGTTTCCCAATACCAGATAGGGATATCCCTTTTCCCGGCAGAGCAAAAGAACCCGGCGCAGGGTTTCTTCTGCATTTACATTTACAAAAGCGCTGCAAGCGCCGCCGATCCGGAATGTGGTGTGATTCCGAAGCGGTTCTGCATACTGCACACTGCATCCGCATGCTTCACAGACTGCAGTGAGTTCCTGCCAATTATTCATAATTTTGTCTCCCAAGCAGATCGTACACCTCATTCCCGACTGTCCGTCGGAACAAGTGCCTTTCTGCGTTGCAATGCAAGAGTCTGTTCCGGTATCGTTTTCCGGACATAGAACAGACTTTGCTCAAAATGCGTCGTAGTCCTTGACAACTTCCTTCGATTCCATATCCAGCCCCAGCTGATCCAACAGTTCTGTTGCTGCGTTATACCCCATCTTCTTTTGACGGTTGTTCATTGCCGCAACCTCCAGAATAACTGCCAGATTTCTGCCAGGCTTTACCGGAATGGTCAGCATCGGGATCTTAACGCCCAGAATGGTGGCAAACTGTGTATCTACACCCATGCGGTCGTAGATCTTTTCCGGATTCCACTGTTCCATCTCCACGATCAATTCGATTTTTTCCGTATTCTTGACCGCACCGATACCGAACAGCCGGCGTGCATTGATGATGCCAATGCCGCGCAGTTCCAGGAAGTGCCGAATATTATCCGGAGAGCTTCCCACCAGGCTGATGTTCGATACCTTGCGGATCTCAACCGCATCGTCTGCTACCAGACGGTGACCACGCTTTACCAACTCGATCGCTGTTTCGCTCTTGCCGACGCCGCTTTCACCGGTAATGAAAACGCCTTCGCCATAGATCTCGATAAGAACGCCATGACGTGTGATGCGCGGCGCAAGATTCAGATTCAGAAATGCAATGAGACCGGAGATAAAGTTCGAGGTGCTCTCCTTGCTTCGCAGCAGCGGCACTTCGTATTTTTTCGCCAGATCCAGCATTTCGGAGAAATACGGCAGTTCCCGAGCGATAATCAGCGCCGGAATATGCCGGGACATCAGCGCATCCAGACGCTGGGTGCGCGTTTCTTCATCGATGGTAGAAAGGTATGCAAATTCCATCTTGCCGATGATCTGCATTCGTTCCGGATTGAAATATTCATAGAAGCCCATGAGCTGCAGTCCCGGACGAGTGACATCGTTTTCGTCAATCAGGATCTCCTGCGGATCTTTCGGCATGTAGATGGTTTCCAGATGAAACTCATCAATAATTTTTCCCAATGATACTGTAAATTTACCGGCCACAATGACCAACTCCTTTTGTCTTTTTCAATTTGTCTGGTTTATCCGTTCACAGAAAAGCACTTTCTGCAAAATTGCCTTTTTATTCTCCTGTCAGCACCACGCCTGCTGCGCGCTGCCCTGCCGCAGTTTTCAGCTGTTGAATTTCACCAGCCGGATCAGTCCCGGCTTCTGCGGCAACGCACAACGGCATCTCCGGTGCTTTTGCCTGCACCTGCGACAAAACCGCTGTGGTCTGCCCGGTTTCTGCCTGAAAATCCAGCACTGTACCGGATACAGTCAGTTGCTCCGGTGCAAACACTTCTGCTGTACCATCTGCTGCCGCAAGCGCGTCGGTCTCCACCCACAGCGGTACATTCCCGGCAGTCTGCGCCAATCGGTTCACCAACTGCACCAATGCCTGCCCTCTCTCCGGATCCTGCACAGATTCCCCGATATAAGTCAGATCGGAATCCCGGAAGCTGGGAAAAATCACATCCCTGCACCAGATCTGAGAAAAACCGGCTGTTGTAACCTCCTCGGTAATGTCCTGCAAATACTGCACTGTCACATTACTGAACGGACTGGTCCATGCCTTTCCGCCGTTTTCTTTGGTATTGTCCAGCCAGCGGCTGCCATCCGTTACGCGAAATCCGGCATCTGCATCTGCGTCCGGGAGCAAGTGATCCTGTAGCAGACTCAACTGCGCCACCGGCGTCCAGCCCTGCTGCTGTGCCGTCTGCACCATTTCCGACAGCGATATGCTGCCCTTTGCAGCGCCGCAGGTTTTCGCCAGTTCTACACTCGTCTGATACCGCAGTTCACCGCCGGCAATTTTCAGCGGAATGACCAGAAGCTTGCCATCCGGCAAAAGCGTCCGCGCTGAAGCCACTGCCGCAGAAAAAGTCTGCATACTATCCAGCGATGATACCGGAAGCACATAGCCTTCCTGGCACGCCGAAGCAGCCGGCTCTGCCGCTTCTGTGGTCACTGCCGGAGCTGCTTCACTAGACACAGCAGTTTCTTCCGTCACAGTGCCGCTTTCTGGCGGCTCTGCTGTACTTTCTGCTGTGATGCTGCTCTCCGCGCCTGAATACTGCAGGATCGGCTTGGCGATGCTGTATCCCACAACACCGACAGCACCCGCCGCCAGAAACGTGAATCCGATCGACAAGATCGTTCTGCCGGGACTTGCTTTACGCCGCCGCTTTCTGGAATAAGTATGTACTTTTGGCTGCCGTTTTGGTTGCACGTTTCCGCCTCCTCTTAGAGCGCTGCGTCACATGAGAATGCCAAACAGGCTCTTATGCCATTTTTGCTGCTTCTTCCCGGATCGCATCCATTGCCGCTTTCGGGTCTGCCTGCCGGAACAAATAGCTTCCGATCACCAGAATTTCTGCGCCGGCTTCGATCACATGCGGTGCGGTTTCGGCATTGATGCCGCCGTCCACCTCGATCTGGTATGACAGTTGATGCGCCTGGGCATACTGCCGCAGTGCCTTTACCTTTTCTACCATGTCCCAAAGGAACGACTGACCGCCAAAGCCCGGTTCTACCGTCATAACCAAAACCACTTCGACCTGATCCAAATAGGGGATCGCCGCTTCCCAGGATGTTCCCGGCTTTAATACGATCCCGGCTTTTACACCGGCATTGTGTATTGCGGCGATGGTCTCCGCCGGGTCGCTGCTGCTCTCAATGTGGAATGTAATCAGATCTGCGCCAGCTTCTGCAAACTGTTTTACATAGCGCAGCGGGTCTGCAATCATCAGATGCACATCCAAAAACAAATTGGTGCAGTGATCTACTGCAGCCAAGACCGGCATGCCAAATGTAATATTCGGTACAAACTGACCGTCCATAACATCAAAGTGCAGCATATCCAGACCGGCATGCTCCAGTCCCTCTGTCACTGCCGTCAGATTTGCCATATCTGCGCTCAGAATCGAGGCAGAAATTTCTATTTTTTTCAAAAGCGTAACGCTCCTCTCCGAAATCTGCGGCGCATCCGAAAGACAATTCTTCCGCGCACCGCAATATCTTACTTTTTATTATATAATAAATCGCGAGGTTCGTCAATAGCGTTTTCTCCGGAACGGCATATTTTTTTCCGGGCGATCCCGCTGGATGCAGAGCAGTTTTGTCGAAAACTTGACAAAAGCCTGGAAATCCGATATAATAAAAGGTATCCTGTCCGGACGCGTGTTCCGGAACAACTCACCCCAAAAAGGAGGAATACGGTTTCATGATCGGCATTGCACTAGAGGGCGGCGCAGAGCGCAGTTCTTTTACCGCAGGAGTAATTGATGCACTGATGGCGCATCAATTTTACGCTGCGGCAGCGTCCGGCACTTCTGCCGGAGCAGGATGCGTCTTAAGCTATCGTTCCAGACAACAGGGCGTTGCGCTGGAAATGATGATCATGGAACGGCATGAGCGCTATTTCGGCATTCGCCATATGGCACACACCGGACGTTTTTTGAATCTGGATCACATGGCATATGAATATGCAAACCGCATCGACTGGGATGCATGTCAGCAGCCGGAAATCATGCAGACCGATTTTGTTGCCACCTGCTGCGAGGACGGAAGTCCGGCATATCTACGGGATTTTGGCGACAAGCGGCGGCTGTTCACCGCCATAAAAGCCTCCTGCGCCCTCCCCATTATCTGTGAGCCGGTGGAACTGGACGGCAAGCACTACATTGACGGCAGCATCGCCGACCCCATCCCCTTTTCCCATCTGTTGGAGCAGGGATGCGACAAGGTTCTAGTTGTTCTCACCGGCGGTGAAAATGCCCGGCCGACTGATTATACGAAGTTTCGGCCGATTTTGCGAAGATTGTACGGCAAAAAATATCCTATGCTGTACCGTGCCATTTTGACGCGGATCTCCTGCTATGAGGCGCAGGCAGCCGCATTGGAAAAAGCCCAGAAAGATGGAAAGGCTCTGGTCTTTCGTCCGCAGGTCGCACCGATTCCGCTGTTCACGCAGAACGAAGATAAGATCCGGGCTTACTATCGGCACGGCTGCGATCTGGTTGAACAGCGTTGGGAAGAAATAAGGGCTTTTCTGGGAGAAGAACTGCACACATCATAAATATGTTTGACCAAATTGGATATGATACAGAAACAGCGGTATGCGCCTGAAATGCGCATACCGCTGTTTTTTAAGCAATGTCAATAGGTGAATTTTTGCAGTATTGCCTAAAGTGTGTTCCTATAAAATGCGCGGAAACACACGCTAATATTCGATCCCTTTTCGTGCCGCAATTCCCTTTTCATAAGGATGCTTCTGCTGTGTCATCTCTGTAACATAGTCCGCTTGTTCCAGCAGTGCCGGACTGGGATTTCTGCCGGTAATGACAACTTCCAGTTCTTCCGGACGGCTGCTGATAAAACTGAGGACATCCTGCTCCGGCAAAAAGCCGCAGGAAATACAGGAAAGCAGTTCATCCAGCACCAAAAGGCGAAACGAGCCTTGCTGTACGGTATTAACAATTTCTCGAAACTGCGTCTGATACCACGCCGCTGCTGCCTGCTTTTCCTCTGTTGTCATACGAAATGAAAACTTTGCGCTGGGATATGTTTCCCAAAGCGTCACCTGCGGCAGCTGTTCCAGAACACGGCGTTCTCCGGAATGATCCTGTTTCATAAACTGTGCCACAAGCACAGCCTTTTGCCAGCCGGCACAGCGCATCGCAAGTCCCATTGCCGCCGTTGTTTTTCCTTTGCCGTCACCGCAGTAAACATGCACCAAACCACTCATTTTTCCCGATTCTCCCATTCCGGCAGCAAGACTTCCCGATTAGTACCGTAGAAAATATCCGTTTTCCCTGCCATCATCTCGCAGAACTGCTCCAATCGATCCCAGTTCTGCTGTCCTTCCAGTTCATAGCTGTGTCCCCAGACATAAAAAATCTGCGGTGTTTCCGGTTCCGACTGCAAAAACTGTTCCGCCAGATCAAACAGCATCGGATCATCGTGGTGACAGGTAGGACGGAATCGCATCAAGTCGTCCTGCACTGCAAAGGAATGGGAGCTCTCCACCCCGCGGGCATAGCCGATTCCCATTCGCCGCAGTTCTGCAATAACCGCATCATTGTAGACACCGTACGGGTACGCCATTCCCACAGGAGCTGTTCCGTAGATCTTTTGGATCGCGTCGGCATTCCCCTGCAATTCTGCGGTCAGTTCCGCCGGAGAGAGTTCAGTCAGGTTATAATGATATACTCCATGCACTGCCATCTCGTGTCCGTCATACAAACCCGGGCACTCCGCCAGATTCAGCCGATGCACTTCCAGAACATCCCGATATGTCCAGGTGCCATGATCGTGATCCAATCCGGTATTGACATTAAAAGTACATTTCATGCCATAGCGGTTCAGGATCTCCAGCAGCTTTTTGTCTTGTTCATTGCCGTCATCATAGCTGAATGTCAGTGCCTTTTTATACTTCTTTTTCCAGTCCATATGCATGCTCCTTTTACATTTTCAGTTTTAGAACGCGTTTCCACAAGAAATAGTGCAGAGACAAGTTCTTCTCGCTGCTGTCATTATAGCACCTGATGCAAGGTTTGTCAACGCACAGAAAGCGAATAGAAATGATGACAGCTGCGAACATATTGCAGCGTGTTTCATAATATACTATACAGAAAGCCGATAAATCTGCCCTGAAAGGAGTGCTGCCTTCTTGCAGCCCGTTTGGAAACGTAAACTTGCCGCTGCTGCGCTGACCTGCGCCGCGCTGCAGCAAACGCCGCCGCTGCCGGAATCTTCCGCAGTGAAAGCAATGCGAAAGCCGTCCCCAGGGTGCATCCCGGGAACGGCTTTCTGCGCGCAACTGAAATTTATGGAATCCGCCCCGAAGGTGCGGTATCCAGCTTCTTAGAGTTTGTTGATGCTTCTAAACAAAACACATCAACAGCATTCCGCAAGTACATGCAGAAAAGTTGGGTTTATCGATAAATCGGGCCATAATCTGCGCAGGCGCGATAGTCAGCCGCCTCCAGATCCTTTGTGCCGTAAGCACTCCAGGTGTGCGGACGATAGATCCGTTCTTCCGGTACATTATGCATGGAAACCGGAATCCGCAGCATGCTTGCCAGTGTAATCAGATCAGCGCCAATATGCCCATATGCCAGGCAGCCGTGGTTTGCCCCCCAGTTTGCCATCACATGATACACATCTGCAAATGCGCCCTCACCGGTAAGATTCGGCACAAACCAGGTGGTCGGCCAGGTCTTGTCGGTGCGCTCATCCAACGGCTTATGGATCTCATCCGGCAGATCAACAGTATAGCCCTCTGCGATTTGCAGCAGCGGCTGTGTGCCGTTGAGGATGTTCAAACGGATCATTGTTACCGGCATTTCTGCACGAGTACGGTAATGCGAAGAAAAGCCGCCGCCCCGGAAATAGCCCAGGTTTGCCGGTGCCCAGTCTGTTGCCTTCAGCATCGCCTGAATATCCGGATCTGTCACATTCCACCAGGGCTTCATGACGCCGTTTCCATCGGTATCCTTGCAGGCACCAGTGCCGTCCAGTGCAGCCGCACCGCTGTTGATGAGGTGGATAAAGCCGTTTGCAGCCTTTCCCGTAGGTGTTACGCCTGTCACACGCTTTACTGCCTCCGGACTCCAATAGGTGCGGACATCAGCAAAAATGGTTGCCGTACCGGTCAGCAGCTTGCCGAACAGCATGGCAGTACCGTTCAGGCCGTCGTTCTCTGTCGCCAGAATGGTCGGTTCTTTCTTTCCGTTCCAGTCAAAGCTGGAATTGAGAATGGCTTCGGTAAAGTCGCCATTGGGCAGCCAGTCTGTCCACATGCGCTGACCCTGGAATCCGCCCAAAATGGCATTTCTGCCGTGGCTCTCTTCTTCCCAGCCCATTTCCAAAAGCTTGGGATTGCCATAGAAAATGTCCCGCACGATCAGTGTGAACTTGACAATAAATTCCCATTCCTTTGCCTTTTCTTCCGGTGTCCGGGGCTTCTTGATGCCAAACGGATCGATTTCCTTATCCTCGGGCACATCTTTGTTGACATCATAGCCCTCCGGACAATTCTCCTTGACCCATGCCAATGCCTTTTCGTATTCATCGTGATCGTAAATTCCCAGATGGATGCGGCGCAGGATCTCTGTCAGATCTACCCACTCGGCGCGAATGCCCAGGTATTTCTGGAAAAAGTCGGAGTTGCAGTACGAGCCGGCAATGCCCATGGAAACACCGCCCAGTCCTACATATGCCTTATTGCGCATTACGCCAACAGCAACAGCGCACTTTGCGAAGCGCAGGATCTTTTCCCGAACATCTGCCGGAATATTCTGATCGTCCTTATCCTGCACATCGTGTCCATAGATGGAAAACGCCGGAAGTCCGCGCTGTGCATGGGCGGCCATGCATGCTGCCAAATAAACTGCGCCCGGGCGCTCTGTTCCGTTGAAGCCCCAGACTGCCTTAATGGTCAGCGGGTTCAGATCCATGGTCTCGCTGCCATAGCACCAGCAGGGTGTGACAGACAAGGTCGCGCAGACATTCTGGGTCTGGAAAAAGGTTTCACATTCATATGCTTCTGCGCCGCCGCCAATGGTGGTGGGAGCGATCACACACTCCACCTTTGTCCCATCAGGATAGCGCAGATTCGATTCGATCAGTTCCTTGGCAGCATATGCCATGTTCATGGTCTGTTCTTCCAGATCCTCACGAACACCAAATTGTCTGCCGTCAATTACGGGACGGATACCAATTCTAGGATACATGTCATTTCCTCATTTCTTATTCAGTTCACTCCGGGAAAAGCACTCGGATGGTATTTTTGGATTGTTTCAGAAGCGGCGATACAGTCGTGTGCCGCCTTGGGCGATGCAATTGCGCCTAAAGTCAAAAACTGGATCGCCGCATTGCCGTACACAGTGGCTTCCACCGGGCCGGCAATCACAAGACGCTGACAAAAATCCGCAGTCATCTGGCAGAGCAGGCTGTCCTTCACACCGCCGCCCATGATATGGATCACCGGGTAGGTTTCTCCGGTGCAGGTTTCCAGTTCTTCCAGCGCTTTCCGGTACTTCCGTGCTAAGCTTTCATAGATGCACCGAAAAATCGCTCCTGGTGTCTCCGGAACATGCTGTCCTGTCTTTCGGCAATATGCCTGAATGCGGCCCGGAATATCTCCCGGCGGCACAAACACCGGATCATCCGGGTCAATGGTACAGGACGGTTCATGAGACAGACGCGCCATGGATTCGATCTCTGCAAAGCTGTAGATCTGTCCCTGACGGGCATATTCCCGGCGCGATTCCTGCAAAAGCCACAATCCGATAATGTTCTTGAGAAACGTCACACATTTCTCATATCCCACCTCGTTGGACAGTGCCAGTGATGCAGCTTGTACCGACAGAACCGGCTGTGCCAGTTCCGTTCCAAACAACGACCAGGTGCCGCAGCTCAAAAAGATATGCTGCGCCGTTTTTGCTGGTGCGGCAAAGGCTGCACATTGGGTATCATGACCACAGACCGCTGTCACCCGAATTGCCGGAAGTCCCAGTTTTTTCTGCATTTCAGGCGAAAGAGTACCCTTATCCGAACCGCTTTCTGCGATTTCCGGCAAAATACGGGTTGGTATGCGGAAAAGCTCCAGAAGTGCAGTGTCCCATGTGCCAGTTTCTGCGGAAAGCATCTGCGTCGTACTGGCAATGGAGCGCTCTGCGGAAATCGTTCCGGTCAACAGATAGGCAAACAGATCCGGCATTGGCAGGATCTTATCACAGGCAGCAAAGCCGCCGTTGTCACGCTGACAGATCAGTTGAAACAGCGTATTGATCTCCATGACCTGTGTCCCTGTGCGGCGGTAGAGTTCCTCCGGTGAGAGCACATCAGAAACCTTCTCCAAAATGCCATTTGTTCTGCTGTCCCGATAATGCCGCGGCAGTTCCAGGAGAGTACCGTCTGCTTTTAACATTCCATAATCCACGCCCCAGGTATCCACAGCAACGCTTTCATACGGCGCAATTGCATAAGCCTCCTGCATTCCCTGTTCGATCTCTTCCATCAGACGGGGAATATTCCAGTACAGCTTGCCGTCCCTCGCAATGGGATCATTGGAAAAGCGGTGTACTTCCTGAAGCGTGATGGTCTTTCCGTCATAACCTGCCAGCATGGCTCTTCCCGAAGACGCGCCCAAGTCCAGCGCCAGCACATAGCGCATCATGCGTCTTCCTCCGGGAGAACAACACCCTTTTTCAGCAGAATATTGGCATAGATCGCCGTTTCTCCCGTAGCGATCACAGCATAGGCTTTTTTTGCACGCTCATAAAATGCAAAGCGCTCAATGTATTCGATTTCAGCATGTTCCGGTTCGTATTTATCCAGAATGCGCCGATAATCGTCCCAGATCGTGGGTTTCACCGGATCGCCCGGCACAACTTCCATCAGTCCTACCGGCTTATCGGTATAGCTGTCCAAAGGGAAAAAGCGCATCACAGCATCCAGAATTTCCGGTACGCCATGACCATCCAGACGAATCAGCCGCTGCGCAATGGCTGCACCGGGGAAATTGCCGTCTGCGATCACGATCTCATCCCCATGTCCCATTTCCATCAGCACTTTCAGCAGCTCCGGTGTCAAAATTGCCGGAATGTGTTTCAGCATAATCCGACCTCCGCTCAGTTCTGTCCGTTGGGATATTTTTTATAACCCGGGTGCTTTCCGGTCACGCCATACTGTGCGCGCATGCTGCACAGACGGTCGATATTTTCCCGGGAGATCTCCTGTGCGCCGCCCAACAGGTGTGCATTCAGAGAGATCTTTGCAAACAGTTCCAGGGTTTCCATCCGGTAATATGCCGTGATGAGATCAGCGCCCACGGTCAATGCACCGTGATTTTGCAGCAGCATGACATCATGCTCCTGGAGATACGGTTTGATCGCCTCAGGCACTTCATCGGTAGAAGGTGTACCGTAAGGCGTTACCGGAACAGAACCGATAGCAATAACCGATTCGATCATGGTGTATTCATCCAGCGCTTTGTTAGCCACCGCATAGCCAGTAGCTACCGGCGGATGTGCGTGCAGCACTGCGCCTACATCCGGGCGTTCCCGATAGCAGCAGAGATGCATCTTGATCTCTGAGGACGGCCGCAGTCCCGGCGCACCCTCCAGCACTTCACCTTTGTCGTTGATCCGCACCAGCTTGTCCGGTGTGATGAAGCTCTTGCTCATGCCGGTCGGCGTTGCAAAAAAGGTGCCGTCCTCCAATTTTACGGAAACATTGCCGTCATTTGCCGCCACCCAGCCCAGCTGCCACATTTTATGGCAGACATCGCAGAGCTGTTCTTTGATTTCCTGCTCGTTCATATGAACCTCCTGTGTTATGAGACCCCATGCGTCTCGTCTGATGCCGGAAACATTCTAAAACCGGCATGTGAGAGCCTGCTTCCAAAGCAGCGCTCCGAAACAGCACGAAATGCCGCGCAAAGCCGCCAAACGGTTCGACACGGTGCTGCCACATATCATTATACAATTTTTCGGTGGAATTGTCTAGCTTTTTCGGCGAGAATTTACATTTGTTTTGATGAAGTATCTGTTTCTTTTGTTTTTGAACAAACAAAGCGAAAGGAGGAATCCTGCGAATCTGTCAGATTTACGGTTCGTTTTTCCGCAACGAAAAAATATTGCGATGCCGTCTGAAATCTCTGCATTGACAGAAGTGCAGCAATCGTGTTATAATTAAAAAGCAATATTGTACAAAGCTTGTGCGTAAGATGTATTGCCGTATCACATGCAATCGAAGCAAAAAATACACAAACACATGCTTGCAGAAGCGCATTCTAAAACGAATGGTATAACATAAAGGAGGAATGTAAAAAAATGAAACGATACCGCATACTAAGCGCTGTCACGGCAGGTGTTCTGGCAGCAGGGATACTCTCTGCGCTGCCGGTTTCCGCAGGACAGCTGTTGGGGCAAACCGATTTTGAAAACGGCGTTGGACTGCCCTGGCACGTCTGCGAATCTGCGCCCGGAAAAATGGAATTTGAAGTGACAGATGGTGTTTATCAGATCACCATCGTCAACCCCGGCGGCGCATCCAACGGCGGCGAGGATCGCTGGGACTGTCAGTTCCGCCACCGCGGACTTACCATTGAGTCTGGCTGTACTTATGAAGTTGCATACGAGATCACTGCCAGCAACAACTGCACCTATTACACCAAGATCGGCGATATGGCAGAGCCGTTCACCGAGGACTGGCACGGAAACCCGGATGACAGTCAATTTGACGCCTATTGGAATGTACAAAGTCTCACTGCAAATCAGACCGTCTCTGTAAAAGGAACTTTCACGGCAAAACGTACTGCCGAAGTGGAGTGGGCATTTCACATCGGTGGTGATACTGTCCCGGCAGGAACGGTATTCACCTTTGACAATATGTCTCTGATCTGCAAGGACAGCGACAAGTATGACTATGCTGCACCTGCTACATGGGAGCGTTCTGACATTGTACTGAACCAGGTCGGTTATTTCCCAGACACGGCAAAATGTGCCACGCTGCTCTCCGATTCTGAGAAACCCGTTTCCTTCTCTGTTCTGGACGAAAGCGGCAAAGAAGTGTATTCCGGAAAATCCGAACCCATGGGAGAAGATGCCGATTCCGGAGACAAGGTACACACGCTGGACTTTTCAGAGGTAAAAGCAGAAGGCACATACACCCTCAAAGCCGGCGATGCCGTAAGCCGTTCTTTCACCATTGGCGGCACGGACACTTATTCCGGCATGCTCTATGATGCCCTGAATTATTTCTATCAGAACCGCAGCGGAATAGAAATCGAAAGTCAGTATATCACCTCCGGCGATGCAGAAAAACTGGCACATGCCGCAGGTCATACCAATGATACTGCACGGATCACAACAGACTGGGATGATCTCCAGAGCAACGGCGGCACACAGGATGTCACAGGCGGATGGTATGACGCCGGCGACCACGGAAAGTATGTTGTCAACGGCGGCATTGCCCTGTGGATGATGCAGAATCAGTATGAGCGCGCAGTCTCTCAAGGCACAGAAGACGCTTATGCCGACGGCACCATGTCGCTTCCGGAACAGAACAATGGTTATCCGGATCTGCTGGACGAGGCACGTTATGAAATGGAATGGATGCTGAAAATGATCGTTCAGGACGGCGAATACAAGGACATGGCATATCACAAGGTACATGACATCAAGTGGACAGCCTTAGGGATGGCGCCGGCGGACGACACCGAAGAGCGGATCATCAAACCACCTACGACGTGCGCCACATTAAACCTGGCAGCATGCGCGGCACAGGCGTCCCGGCTTTGGGAAAGCTATGATAAGGACTTCGCAAAGACTTGTCTGGATGCCGCGGAAAAAGCATATGCCGCTGCAAAAAAGAACCCTGCCCTTTATGCCCCGCTGGATCAGTCCATCGGCGGCGGCCCTTACGGGGATGACGATGCTACCGATGAGTTTTACTGGGCAGCATGCGGACTGTACCGCACCACCGGCGACAAATCCTATCAGAGCGACATGGAAAAGTCTGACCACTACTTTTCTGTACCCACCACACTTTCCGGCGGCGAGGACTCCGGCACAGTGGGCAGTTTCGATTGGGGCAATGTGGCGGCTCTGGGCACACTGACACTGACGCTGGATGCCGACAAAAAGCTATCGGAGAAAGCAGCAAAAGCAGTATCCGAAGCCGCAAATGTTCACCTGGAACGCGAAGCAGAGCAGGGATACGGTCAGCCATATGGACAGAGCAAGCTGAGCAATTCTGACAGTGATGAGGGATATGTATGGGGTTCCAACTCCTTCGTGGCCGACAACGCAATTATCCTTGCCGCCGCCTATGACCTCACCGGCGAGCAGAAATATCTGGACGGCGTCATGAGTGCCGCGGACTATTTGCTGGGACGCAACCCAATGGATATCTCCTATGTTACCGGCTATGGCGACCACTCGGTACAGTATCCGCACCACCGCTACTGGGCGCATCAGATCGCCGAAGAATATCCGGAAGCTCCGGCAGGCGTATTGGTCGGCGGCCCTAACTCCGGCATGCAGGATCCCTGGGTCAAGGGCAGCGGTTGGAAAAAAGGCGAGATCGCACCTGCAAAGTGCTATATGGACAATATCGAAGCGTGGTCCGTCAATGAGTGCACCATCAACTGGAATGCACCGCTTGCATGGCTCAGCGCATTCCTCTGTGATACCAACGGCGGCATTGTGATCGGTGCGGCATCGGCAGCACAGGAATCTCTGGAAGCGACCGGCGATCCGGATGAAAGCAGTTCTTCTTCCGATGAAAAGAAAGACACAGTGAAAAAGACGCAAAAGGCCAACGCCGCTGTATCTTCCGCTGACAAGGACAGCAGCAGCTTTCCTGTCACCCTGGTTATTGTACTCGGTGCAGTGTTGCTGGGATTAGTCATCGTAGAAGTATTTGTCTATAAGATGGTCAAACTGAAAAAGAAATAAGTGCAATCGCACAATGCAGCAAAAAGCGGCATACCGGAGCAATTCCGATATGCCGCTTTTGTGTTATTTAAAAGTTTTCTGCATCGTCACATGCGGACAAAATTCATCCATATGGTAATCGTCTGTTTTGGCGTATCCCAGCTTTTCATAAAAACCAGCAACGCGGCATTGCGCAGAAAGTGAAACACACCTTGCGCCGCAAGCTCTTGCCTGCTCTTCCAAAGCGGTCACCACACGCTCCCCCAGATGCTTTCCGCGATAGGAAGCCATAACTGCAATTCGGCCAATGATATACGTTTTTCCATCTTCGGTGTACAGCCGTCCGACTGCTGCCGGTGCTTCGCCGTCCAGGATCAGTGCGTGATAAGCGCGCTCGTCGATCTCGTCAAACTCCTGCTGAAAGCCCTGTTCTTCCATGAACACAGCCTTCCGGATATATGCGCATTCCGGCAGCAGCTTGTCAGAAACCTTTACTGTATATGCCATATTACAGCACCTTGGAAAGAAATTCCCGGAGACGCGGATTTTTCGGATTGCTGAAAAATTCCTGCGGTTCGTTTTCCTCCACGATCTTGCCGCCGTCCATAAACATCACACGGGATGCCACTTCTTTGGCAAATCCCATTTCGTGTGTTACAACCACCATGGTCATGCCATCGTCTGCCAGTTCCCGCATCAAGCTCAGTACCTCGCCGACCATTTCCGGGTCGAGAGCAGAGGTCGGCTCATCAAAGAGCATCACATCCGGGGTCATCGCAAGCGCACGGGCAATTGCAATACGCTGCTTCTGTCCACCGGAAAGCTGATTCGGATACTGGTTTGCCTTATCAGAAAGACCTACCTTTTCCAACAGTTCGGAGGCTTTCTGATCCGCTTCCGCCTGTGTCATCCGCTTGAGCTTTACCGGCGCAAGGGTGATATTCTTCTGAATGGTCAGATGGGGGAACAGGTGGAAGTGCTGGAACACCATGCCCATTTTCTGACGCACAGCATAAAGCTGACGGTCGGACATACTTGTCAGGTCTTCTCCCTCAAACAGAATTTGTCCGCCGCTGGGCTGTTCCAGACGGTTCAGACACCGGAGAAATGTGCTCTTGCCGGAACCGGAAGGCCCGATGATAACCACCTTTTCTCCCTTTTCGATATTGGTGGAGATATCTTTCAGGATGTGAAGATCACCGAAAGACTTGTCCAGATGTTTAACCTCGATCACTTCGTGCCAACCTCCTTTCCAGACGCGTTACCAGAGAACTCAGGATCATAACCATAATCAGATAGATCAGCGCAACGGCGATCAGCGGCAGGAATGCCTCATAGGTCTGGCTGCGGATGATATCGCCGCCCTTTGTCAAGTCGATGACTGCAATATATCCGGCAACGGAAGTCTCTTTCAGCAGGACGATGCATTCGTTTGCCAGCGCCGGCAGCACGTTTTTAAATGCCTGTGGCAGGATGACGGAAAGCAGCGTCTTGGGATAGTTCAAGCCCAGACTGGAGCTTGCCTCGAACTGTCCGTTATCAATGGACATGATACCAGAGCGCACGATCTCTGCCACATACGCCGCCGAGTTCAAGCCAAACGCGAGGACTGCCACAAAGGTCTTCCCCACATTCACCGAAGCGAAAATGACAAAGTAGATAATCAACAGCTGTACAACAACAGGCGTTCCGCGGATCACCGTCAGATAGATCCGTGCCAGGACATTCAAAAAGCCCAGCTTTCCAGTCTTGTCATGGGTCGAACGAATGATTGCAATGAGAAAGCCTAGCACCATGCCAAGGATCACTGCAAAAAAGGTAATCAACAGCGTGGTCTTTAAGCCGTCCAGCAGGTACAGCCAACGGTCTTTCTCGATAAATGTGGAGTGGAACTTATTTATAAAGTTATCAATAAAATTCACGGTCGCTGTCTCCTGTTAGTCTTTCCGGACAATGATGACCTGTGTAGTAGTTGCATAGCCCTGTGTAAAGGATACATTTTCCTCACGATCCGGTGTTACGGTCATACCAGCTACACCAACGTCTGCCTTACCGGACTGTACAGCAGCGATAATGGAGTCAAATTCCATGTTCTCCACCTTCAGTTCCATGCCGATCTCATCGCAGACTGCCTGCATCATGTCTACATCAACGCCGACAATCGCATCCCCGTCTACGCTCTCATACGGCGGAAATTCCGCATTGGTTGCCATGACCAGTGTACCGGTGCGCTCTACGCTGTCATCCGGTGTGTAGGACTTCTGGTCTGCATCGTCACCAATCCAGTGGCTGACGATCTCATCCAGAGTACCGTCTTCTTTCAGCTTGGACAGTGCATCGTCCAGCTTCTGTCCCAGCTCGTCATTGCCTTTCTTATAGGCAATCGCATATTCCTCTTCTGCAAACGGATCGTCCAGAATGGTCAGTGTATCATTCTTTGCAACGAATGCCTTTGCCGGCTCGCTGTCGATGATAACCGCATCCAGCTTACCCTGCTTCAGTGCCTGCACAGCATCTGCGCCTTTATTATATGGTTCAACCTTGGCATCTTCCACATCGCCTGCATAGATATAGCCGGTCGTGCCCAGCTGTGCGCCGATGGTCTTGCCCTTCAGGTCATCTGCGCTGAACACGGTGTTTGCCGGTGTGCCGCAGGCAGTCATAGATACAGCGAGCATGGTGCTTGCTGCCAGGAGTGCGATCGTTTTAGTTGCTTTTTTCATACGAAAACTTCCTTTCTGTCAGCCCTTCTTGCTGACATGGCTTTTATTGCTGATACGCAATTCTTTTCTATTATAATCGAAAACCGGAAAGAATGCAAGTCATTTTCGACCTTTTTTGATTTTTTTGCGTTTTTGATATGTTATGTTGATAAATTCTTTCATTTTCTCCGTGGAATCCGGTTGACAGAACCGAAAAACCATGCTATAATAGAGTTTGTTTTTATAATAGTGTATTAGTGCTATAAAGTGCTGATGCACAGCAGCGCAGCAGATTCAAAATCCATTGACTCTGACTGTAGCAAAAGATGGATGAGAAAAAGGAGAGTTTTTGTATGAAACAGAATTGGACAACCCGTCTGCTGGCAGGAATTGCAGCAGGTACGATGGCATTTTCACTGGCAGGCTGCGGCAGCAGCACCGATGGCAAGAAAAGCGCTGACAAGGAAAAGTTTATCGTCGGCTTTGACGCAGCATTTCCGCCTTATGGCTATCAGGATGAAAACGGCGAGTATGTCGGCTTCGATCTGGATCTGGCGGCTGAAGTCTGCAAGCGGAACGACTGGGAACTGGTCAAGCAGCCTATCGACTGGAATGCCAAGGACATGGAACTGAACTCCGGCACGATCAGCTGCATCTGGAACGGTTTTACCATGAATGGTCGTGAGGACGAATATGCCTGGACTGATCCGTATGTGGACAACTCCCAGGTATTTGTAGTCAAGGAGGACAGCGGCATCACTACATTTGCGGATCTCGCAGGAAAGAGTGTTGCTGTACAGACAGATTCCTCTGCTGAGGCTGCCCTGAATGAAGATGAAAACAAGGATCTGAAGGATTCCTTCAAGGAACTGGTAGTTGTTTCTGATTACAACACTGCATTCATGAACCTGGATTCCAATGCTGTGGAAGCCATCGCTATGGATATCGGTGTCGCAAAGTATCAGATGGAATCCCGCGACGGTTCTTACAAGATCCTGGACGATGTTCTGTCCGCAGAACAGTATGCAGTTGGTTTTGCAAAGGACAATACCGAGCTGCGGGACAAGGTTCAGAAAACACTGGATGAGATGCGGAAGGACGGCAAATTTGCTGAAATCGCAGAGCAGTGGGGTCTGACCGACTCTGTGATCGACTAAATCTCCGAAAGGAAGCGAATTATGTCTTTTTTTGATATTGTTGCACAACTGAGCGACAGTATGCTGCGTTCTACCGTGATCTTTCTGCTGACACTGGTATTCTCCATGCCGCTCGGCCTTTTGATCTGCGTCGCACGAATGTACGCCTGGAAGCCAGTGCAGTGGCTGATGAAATTTTATATTTCTGTTGTCCGCGGCACGCCGCTGATGCTTCAACTGTTGGTGATCTACTTTGGCAAATATTTCTTGTTTGGGCTGCCTCTGACCACAAGCTATCGCTTTTGGGCTGTTATTATCGCGTTTTCGCTGAACTATGCCGCCTATTTTGCAGAAATTTTCCGCAGCGGCATCCAGTCGATTCCGGTTGGTCAGCACGAAGCCGCAAAAATCCTGGGATACAGCCGTATGCAGAAATTCCTGCGGATCATTACACCGCAGATGATTAAGCGCGTTCTGCCTGCTGTGACCAACGAGTCGATTACTCTGGTCAAGGATACATCCCTTGCGTTTGCAATTTCCTACATTGAATTGTTTACGGAAACGCAGATGATCGCCGCCGCACAAACTTCGATGCTGCCTTATCTGGCTGCTGCGATTTTCTACTATGCTTTCAATCTGATTGTTGCAGGACTGATGTCTCTGTTGGAGAAAAAGCTGAACTACTACAAGATTTAAGAGGTGCCGCATTGA
The DNA here is from genome assembly GCA_963590855.1 of Ruminococcus bromii. Classification (GTDB taxonomy): domain Bacteria; phylum Bacillota; class Clostridia; order Oscillospirales; family Ruminococcaceae; genus Ruminococcus_C. Next base: position 10,009 of record CAVAQT010000007.1, on the reverse strand, counting down.
ATTACTTAGAAGTTGAACACCTGCAAAAGCATTTTGGAGAAGTGCAGGTTTTAAAAGATATTTCCTTTTCTGTAAAGCCAGGAGAAGTTGTTTCGATCATCGGGCCGTCCGGTTCGGGAAAATCCACACTGCTTCGCTGCTGCACGTTTTTGGAAACACTTTCCAGCGGCACGATCTCCTACATGGGACAGGAAGCAGTTCGGGCAGAAGATGGCAAGCGGCCGGAGTATGCACCCAAAAACGATTTTCGCAAGATCCAGCATTATTTCGGGTTAGTATTCCAAAACTTTAACCTATTCCCGCATTATTCTGTGCTGCGGAATATTACAGAAGCGCCGCGGCTGATCTTAAAGAAAAGCCGTGCAGAAGCAGAACGCACCGCCATGGAGCTTTTGAAAAAGGTGGGACTGGCAGACAAGGCAAAGGCATATCCCTGTGAGCTGTCCGGCGGTCAGCAGCAGCGTGTTGCTATTGTCCGCGCACTGGCAATGGCACCGTCGATCCTGTTTTTTGACGAGCCGACTTCTGCACTCGATCCGGAACTGACCGGGGAAATTCTGGAGGTTATCCGGCTTTTGGCGGATGACCATATGACGATGGTGATTGTGACCCATGAGATGAGCTTTGCAAAAGCGATCTCCAATCGTGTGATCTTTATGGCGGATGGATATATTGTCGAAGAAGGCTCTCCGGAGCAGATCTTTGAACGTCCGACACAGGAGCGCACCAAGCAGTTTCTGGCACATTATCAGTAATTCTGAAAGTGTGTCTTGCATAAGCATCAGACAAAAAAGCAACCGCAGACAGTGGAAACGCACTGTTTGCGGTTGCTTTTTTATGAAGTCATGGTATCAGATACCGGTATTTTTTCGGTTTCCTGTTCCCGAAGCGTTTTCTGATAAAACTGACACTGTTTTTGCAGCATTTCTTCTGCCGTCTGCGGATCACTGAGAACTTTCATTTCCTCCAGATATTGCAGATATGCCAAAATCGCCGAGGCAATGGATTTTTCTTGCAGCGTAATCAGGAAAAAGCCATTGTGAAAGTTCATAATCAGAATGATTGCACCTTCACTCCAGATGTCCATCCCGTGAATATTGGTATGATCCATCAACGCGTCATTGAGCATCTGAAACCGACGACGCCCACTGTTATGATTTAAAATTTCCGACAGCATTGCATAGCGGCGTTCCTTGCTTAGCGGCAGCGAAATGGACTCCGAGTATTCATAGTACATGTCCTGCTGAAAAAACTCCTGTATTCCCTGTTTGGAAAAGATAATGTTTTCCCGTTTTGCACGGGTGATATATTCGATCAAATAGGAATAACAGCTGTTGGCATTGCAGCCATCGTCCTCCTTCGAGAGGTACAGTGCCTGAAGATCACGCTCAGAAACGCCGCTGGTAATACAGGGATGCTTCGCAAGCACATACAGTTCCTCCCCTGCCTTTTCGTTCAGCAGACCTCTTGCACGGCTGAGAAATGCGAAAAAGTCCGGCACACTTCTAAAGCGCTGACAAAACGCATTGCTTCTTCGGAACAGTGTGTCATACTGCTTTTCATAAAGCGCGATCATATCCGGCTGGCTGAACCAGACCGCTTTGGTACAATCTCGGGAAATTGTCAGTGCACCCTGTTCTGAAACGATAAAAAACGGAAACAACTGCTGTTCTAACAATTCCGGCAAATGGCTGTAAACATAGCGAATCTCGGCATTTCCGGCACAAATGAAAGAAAGCGCATGGGAAAAGATATCCAGGTTCACTGCAGAAATATTCCCACTTTCCGGCTGTTCCATCCAGAACAGCCAGTGCATTGCAGCATTTTCTTTGCAGGATGCAGCACATCGGCCCAGAACATCCATCAGATCGGCATCCTCCGGCTGCACTGCCAGACGCACTTGCTCTGCATTGACGCAAAGGCGCTGCACTGCCGCAAGGACAGACATCTTATCCGTATACATATGGCCGTTTTCCGCAGAGATCGGCGTGTGAAAGCACTCTCCGGTCTGATACGGTTTCGGCTTTTGTACCCGGTACAGCCGTTCGATCGACATCTCGATCTGCTCGTAAGTATGCCCGAACTTTGACATCTGATAAGAAAGACAAAGTTCTTTTTTATCCTGCGGATTCAGTGCCATCGCTTTGGCAAGCTGCTCCACTAACTCATAATCCGGCGGCAGGATACCGCCGTTTTTGATTTTACTGAAACGCGATTTCCGGATGGAAAGCGCTTCGCACAATGTAACCGATTTAATGTGCTTCTGCTTCATGAGACGATTTAGCGTTTCACTGAAATGTGACATTTTTCCACTTCCATTTTTATGTAATTGTTGATTTATCTCACTTACATTATAGCACAATTCTGTCTTTTCTACAAGGCTGGCACAAAAAGTTTCTCCGTTTTTCTTGAAATACGGAAACTTTTTGCGTGTGTAAAACACCGCTTAAATCGAAACGTATTCATCATCGGTATTCCACGCCTGCAAATATCCATCGATTTTTTCTTTCTGCACATGATCGCCAATCACGATCAGCACCGCCTGACCATCAGGAATCGGCGAGATCTCTGTTTTTTCTGCGGTAGCGTTAACTTTCAGCCAGCCGCCCTGTGCCGTTGGAAGCGCGCCTTTGATGCGATAGATCTTACCGCAGGACGAATCCGACAAGATTCGGTGCACTAACGGTGCAATCTCCGTCTCCGGAATGGCGAGATGCATGAAATAATGCACCTCGCTCTGAATGGTTTCTGTGCTGAACTGTTTTACATAGTCGCAATTGCGATAGCCGGCGGTTTGAAGCACCTGGTAATCTGCCGCTGTCAATGCGTTCCAATCACGCACCAGGACATCCTTAGGCTGAAACTGTCGCTTACACTGAATGCCCGTCAATGCCCGGTTCAGGTGATTCAAGATACGGTTGGTACAATGCTCCGGTGTTTCCTCCTTCTGATTCTGCCACTTGCTCAAGATCAATTTTCCGCAGCATGCTGCTTCAGATGCCAGCAGATACTCCATTTGTGCAGAGAGCACCTCCGGCATTTCTGCATCGAGCACAGTCAGAATGCTGCCGATCTCAAACCACTGATCCAAAGGCGATTCATACAGCGTGTCAAAAAATTCATCCATATCAAAAATGCCCGACGGTTCTATGATGATCCGGTCAAAGTGCTGCATGCCGAGAGAGATCAGCTGCGTCTTAAAACGCCGTTTGTGACAGCAAGGATCTCCGCCGCCGGCGATCATTTCCAGCTGGCAGTTCTCCCCTTTCAGATCCTGGAACATGACCATATCCACATTTACCGCGCCGAAGTCATTTTCCAGAATGGCGATGCGCATTCCCTGTTGGATCAGATGTTCTGCGTACTGATGAATCAATGTGGTTTTTCCAGAGCCGAGGATTCCCGTAATCAAGTCAATTTTCGTCATATTTCTCATCCCTTCTGATGCTGTTTTTCGTCATCTTTTATTGTAGCATAGGGTATGCAAAATGTCAAATCCGTTCCGGAAGCTGTTTGCAAAACGGAAAAGTTTGTCAGATCTGCTTGATTTCCGGTGTCTTTTGTGGTATGATGAAAGAGGCGGTACAGTGTAAAATTTCACTTTTCCCGATGCCGCCGCAGTCTTAACACAGGAAGGAGCATGCTATGTGATACAAATCGCCATTGTAGACGACGAACTGCCCATATTGGAAAAGATGCATGCTGTTATCCGACAGGAGTTTGCATCTCATGGATTGGAATGCGGCTATTCCTGTTACACATCCGCAAAAGATTTTATACAAGCTCAGCAGCAATCACCGTTTGATGTCGCATTTCTGGATATCATTCTGCCGGAATATACTGGCTTTCAGGCAGCAGCGGAAATGCGCCGCATGCAAAATCAAACCTATATCATCTTTATCACCTCCAACGATGAAAGCGTGTATGATGCTTTTGATTTTCAGCCGTTTCAGTTTATCCGAAAGGATTGTGATGACATTTTTCAAATGCGCATTCACCATGTCATCGACAGTCTCATTCGGCATTTGAAGCAAAACCAAACGATCATTTTGCAGCTGCCCTTCGGCGAGGAGAAAAAGCTTCGCATCAGCAACATTGCAGCCATCAAAAGTGACCGCAATTATCTGGATGTCTACGGCTGTACCGGCGAGGTGCTTCGTGTACGCGCCAAGCTGTCCGACCTTGAAGAGCAGCTTCTGGCATATGACTTTGTCCGCGTCCACAATCGCTGGCTTGTGAACATGCGTCATATCCGGCTGCCGGACTATCCCAATGAAGAAATCATGATGGTGAACGGGATCTCTGCGCCAATGAGCCGAAGCAACAAGAATGAACTGCAAAAGCGCTATGCGGAATACCTAAGGAGTATCCAATGAAAGAAACCCTCTGGAACATTTTTGAATCTGCGGTGAGCGTCTATGAAGGACTGAATGTCTTTTACTTTATCTTTGCATTTCTGGACTATAATTTTCAGCCGACAAAAAACAAGATCGTCTATCTCTGCGGTGCGCTTTTGAACACCTGCATTGTCTTTACTCTGAACGCTTTTCTGTTTTATGAGGGCATCTGGGGCATGACTTATATCATTTTTACGTTTTGTTATACACTGTTTTTCGTCCGGCGAAATCCGATCAGAGTGTTCTTCGTGACCTTGCTCGCCTATTTATGGATCTTATTGGTCAACGCCTTTGTTACCACTTTTATCAGCGATGTGGCTTCCACCAATCTGGTGGATCTCTATACCAAACAGACGCTGGAACGCTTTATCATGATTCTTACCGTACAGCTATTGGTAACGTATGCCTATCGGATCACATTAAAAATATTCCGAAAAAACGGCATTCAGCTGCGGCCGCAGGAATGGCTGCTCATTGTTGTGGTCTTTGTCCTTTCCTTCAGCGTCATTCTGATGATCCACGTTGTCCAGTTAAACTATTCGTTTTCCAAGCTGCATCACGATCTTCTGCTGCTGTCGTGTCTGGGGCTCGCTGCCATCAACATTATCTGCTACTACATGATTATTCAATTCAGCAAGGCAAATGCCGTTCGGGCAGAGCATGAACTGCTGCTGTTGGAAACCAGTTATCGCAAGCACTATGCTGAAAACGCCAAGCACCAATACGAAGAGATCCGCCGGATTCGTCATGATATGAAACAAAGCTACTGCGTGGTGCAGCAGCTCGTCTCTGAAAAGCGGTATGCAGAACTGGACGCTTATCTTCCGCAAATGAACGACCAGATCAACAGCATGGCTTCTACTGTCAATACCGATCACACCATCATCAACGCCATTTTGAACACCAAACTTAGTACAGCGAAAAAGCTGGGCATCAAGGTGTTCTGCAATACTGTAAAAGATCTGCATGCCGAGCAAATCGAAGAGATCGACCTTTGTCACCTGCTGGGAAACCTGTTGGACAACGCCATTGAAGCGGCGGAGAAATGCCCGGATGGTACGACAAAGTACATTGAGATCGCGATTACGGAGCGAAACCAGAGCCTCGCCATTACCATTAAAAATTCCTACTGCGAAAATGAATTGCAGCCGGAACTGAAAACCAACAAGTCCAACAAAGCCGAACACGGATTCGGATTGAAAACAGTAAAGCGAATCGCAAAGAAGTATCATGGGTTTGTCGATATCTATACCGAAAACCATTTGTTTTGCTGCGGCGTGACCCTACAGATCGAAAATTGATCCAAAACACGATTTTATAAAAATGTATTTTTTATAAAAGAATCATACAAATAAAATTTCCAAAGCACTGCCCGAGGCGCTCCCAAACCTCGTTTGGCAGTGCTTTTTTTCGCTTTTGATGCAAAACTTCCCTAAATGCTGCAAAACTTCCCTAATTACTTGACATCGCGAAAAACTGTGTTATAATGTAGGTGTTCAAAACCCAGTTTCGCATTTTCGCACAAACTGCATGATTTCAGACAGTGCAGCAGCATTTTGCGGGGTGCAATTTGCCGGAACGCGAAACATGCTCCCAGGAGTGAGGTGTGAAAAATATGATCGCGTCGCTTTCAAGACATATTGTGGATTTTCTGATCCGCGAAAAGAGCATCCCGGAGGACCAGACAGACATTTATCAATACGGCGTAGAGATCACGCTTTCCTCTGTTCTGAACATTCTTTTGGTGCTTGCAATCAGTCTCGTGGTGCAGAGTGTTTTATCCGGTATTCTTTTTCTGGCCGTTTTCATCATCCTGCGGCAGTTCACCGGCGGTTATCATGCGACAACCTATTTTCGATGCAATGCCGTTCTCGCCGCAACATTTTTGATGGTGTATGGATTCAGCCGTTATGCAGTGCTTTCCTTTTGGATCAACTGCGCTCTGGGCGTACTAGGAATTGTCATACTGCTGCTTTTTGCACCAGTGGCAAATGCACACAAACCACTCACCAAAGAGGCATGTGAAAAGCATAAAAAATATTCTGTTGCAATTTATGTTTTCCTGCTGTTTGTGGAATTGTTCCTGTTTCGGATCGCGCCGAACTACAGCAGATTGATTTTCGCTACGCTAATCGCAATCGTGATTTTAATCATGGTTGAGAAATGGATGCAAAGGAGGGGATTTCATGAAAGCTAAAAAAATGGTTGCAGATGCTGCCGCTAAAATTGCGAAAGCAATGGCTGTAAAGGCTTGCGGTGCTGCATCGATCTGGGGCTCTTATCAGCCGAAGGAACCGAAGGCTTTACAGAACCTGAAAAAGTAAAAGGGCATTTCTGACACTCCTGTCGGACATGCTCTTGGGCAATGCGATAGATTCTCTATGCGGCACTTGCCCGAACCTTCCCAAACAAATGGCACACCTATGTGTGCCATTTACTTTGTACTGTGCCCTCCGTTTAGAGGAAAAATGAAAAAATGAAACGTGATAGAAGAAGCACACAGCAAGGTGCTTCTTCTGCTTTCGTGGAGATGTGTATGAATCCGTATCTTTATTCTGCAATTTCTGAGGTCATTGAAAACGACCTTGCCATTTTGCCGCATTTGAAAGGCTGCGGCTATCTCAAAGAAGCAGTGGCATTGGCGCTGCAAGATCCCCTGCAGCCAATTATGCCGATTTTGCAAGAAATCGCCGCGGCACACAACCGCAGCTGTACCAGCATAGAGCGTGCCATCCGTTATGCCATTTCTAAAACCTATGCCAAAAATCATCTCAATCGGCACTTTTCAGATGCACAGGGGAAACCATCCAATTCTGAGGTGATTCGTCTGGCGGCGGAAGCTGTAAGCCAGAAGTGTCACGTCTAGTCATAGCTTTTAGCTATTGCCAACAATAAAAAACAGGAGTTACCACATAGCCATCAATTTATGCTATAATAAATACAATTCAAAACGGAAAGGAAAATGGCTATGAAAACTTCAATTGTGGGATATCCCAGAATCGGTTCTCTCAGAGAATTAAAATTTGCATGTGAAAAATATTTTAGAGGTGAACTCTCCGCTTCTGCATTACAGGAAACCGCGGCGGCGCTCCGTCTGGAAAATTTAAAGGTGCAGAAAAACAGCGGACTGGATCTGATCCCGTCCAACGACTTCTCCTTTTATGATGGTATGCTGGACACTGCTGTCCTGCTGCATGCTATTCCAAAGCGGTATCAGGAACTGCATCTGTCAGAACTGGACACCTATTTCGCAATGGCAAGAGGATATCAGGGAGAAGCCGGCGATGTCCGTGCGTTTGCCATGAAAAAGTGGTTTAATACCAACTATCACTACATGGTTCCTGAGATAGACGATGACACAGCGATCCAGCTTTCCGGCAACAAGCCCTTTGCACTGTTCCAGGAAGCAAAGGAAAATGGAGTTGTCACCAAGCCGGTCATTATCGGTGCTTATACGTTTTTAAAGCTTGCAAAGTATACCGGCAAAAAGACAGCGGCAGACTTTGCAGCCGATACTGCCAGTGCTTATTGTGACATTCTGAAGCAGTTCGCATCACTGGGCGCAGAATGGATACAGATCGATGAGCCATGCCTGGTCATGGATATGACAGCAGAGGACAAGGCGCTGTTCATTCAGCTCTACCAGAAGATCCTCTCGGAAAAGCAAAATGTCAAGGTACTGCTGCAAACCTATTTCGGCGATATTCGCGACTGCTATTGTGAAATTTGCGCATTGGATTTCGATGGAATCGGTCTGGACTTCACAGAGGGCAAGGAGAGTCTCGCACTCGTCGAGAAAAACAGCTTTCCAAAGGAGAAGGTGCTCTTTGCCGGTGTTGTCAACGGAAAAAACATCTGGAAAAATCACTATGCCAACACGTTGCATATTATCACAGCACTGCAAAAATGCGGCTGTGAGATCGTACTCAACACTTCCTGCTCGCTCCTGCATGTGCCGTACACCCTGAAAAATGAAACAAAGCTCTCTGATTGCTATAAAAAGCACTTTGCCTATGCAGAAGAGAAGCTTGCAGAGCTTGCTTCTCTCAAAAAGATCCTCACAGCATCTGTTCCCACAGAAACTACAGAATATCAGGAAAATCTGCGCCTGTTCACAGAACCCAGAAGCGGCAAGAATGCTGCGGTACAAGAACGTGTTGCAGCGCTGTCTGACACTGATTTTGTCAGATGCCCGGCATTTGCAGAACGGGAAAAACTGCAAAAAGAAGCATTTCAGCTGCCGCTCTTCCCTACTACAACCATCGGTTCTTTCCCGCAGACTGCTGATGTCAGAAAGACACGCGCCGCATTCCGCAAGGGCGAGCTTTCTGAGGAACAGTACGATGCAGACATGAAGCAGCGTATTGCGGACTGTGTTGCATTACAGGAAGAAATCGGTTTGGATGTTCTGGTACATGGTGAATTTGAACGAAACGACATGGTTGAATACTTCGGAGAATGCCTGGACGGTTATCTTTTCACAGAAAAAGCATGGGTACAGTCTTATGGCACACGCTGTGTAAAGCCGCCGGTAATTTGGGGAGACATCTCTCGTGCAAAGCCGATGACAGTAAAATGGTCTGTTTATGCGCAGAGTCTCACAGATAAGCCGATGAAGGGCATGCTGACCGGGCCGGTCACAATTCTGAACTGGTCGTTCCCGCGGGAGGATATTTCTCTGAAAGAAAGTGCATATCAGATCGCTCTTGCCATTCGGGAAGAAGTGCTTGATCTGGAAGCCAACGGCATTCGCACCATCCAGGTAGACGAAGCTGCACTGCGTGAAAAGCTGCCGCTTCGGAAATCTGACTGGAAGAGCGATTATCTGGATTGGGCGATTCCGGCATTCCGTCTGGTACACAGCGGTGTAAAACCAGATACACAGATCCACACACATATGTGCTACAGTGAATTTACCGATATCATTCAAGAAATCGACGACATGGATGCAGATGTGATTACTTTTGAAGCAAGCCGTTCTGACCTGACCATTCTGGATGCTCTGAAAGAAAACCACTTCCGGACAGAAGTCGGCCCTGGTGTATATGACATCCACTCGCCGCGTATTCCGTCTGTGGAAGAGATTCAGACTGCTCTGCTAAAAATGCTGGACAAGATCCCGGCAGAAAAGCTGTGGGTCAATCCAGACTGCGGACTGAAAACAAGAGGCGATGCTGAAACGATCCCCAGCCTGAAAAATCTGGTTGCCGCTGCCAAGGCACTGCGTGAGAAATACGAAAACTAAGATCGGATTCACAATAACGAAACGAAAACTCTCAAGGCATAAACGCTCTTGAGAGTTTTTCTTTTATGGATAGTTTCAAGAACTGTGTATACTTGCCTTGTCTTTTCAGATTAAATGTGGTATAATAAAAAATAAGGATACAGGATTGCGGTAAGGCATTTGCCGTCTGCATGTTTCTTGAAGAAAGAAGTTTTCTATGGCAATCACTTTTAAGGAAAAAATAAGAAAAATCGTACAGCAAAGAAATCTGTGCAGCTATATGAACGACACAAAGTGGAGAGAGTTGCAGCATGCAATGGTACATGAAATGCCCTTTCCACCGCCTTATGAAATCAAATATTTATTTGAAAATGAAACAAAAGAGAAT
>CAVAQT010000006.1:0-89036 GCA_963590855.1 Ruminococcus bromii | reverse complement strand
TGATTTTACAGAAAATAGAAATTAAAAACATTACAGAACAACTGCATGAAATGCGTAAAAGTGATACCAATGCACTTCTTCATTCCAAAAACGGGACAGCAGATAAACTCATAGATCAAATCAATATCATGCTAAAGGATATGCATAATACCAAGACAACATACAACAGGAAAAATCATACCCTTGAGCAGATGATGACCAATATTTCCCACGATCTCAGAACCCCTTTGACTTCAGCAATGGGGTATATTAATCTGATACAACATTCAGAGCTTTCAGAAGAGGAAAAAAGCCGTGAGCTTGCAATTATTGAAAAGCGACTTACTCGCCTGGAAGAATTGATAAACTCTTTCTTCGAAATGTCCCGAATCGTTTCAAACGGGAAAGAGCCTGAAAAGACAAATATCAATATTGTTTCTGTTCTGGAAGAAAGTATTGTTCACTATTATGATGATTTTTCAGACAAAGGCAGGCAGATTATTTTTCAGTGTCATTACCGCAGATTGATGATATATTCAAATCAGAATATGCTTCTGCGTATTTTTGACAATCTCATAGGTAATGCATTGAAACATAGCGTTGGTGATTTGATGATTAACGTGGAAAAAAGCAGTGAGATAAAGCTTACGTTTCAAAATGAACTTGCATCATCTGATGTGGATATAGAACACATATTTGACGAATTTTATACGACTGACATTTCACGTACGAAAGGAAATACGGGTCTTGGACTTGCTATTGCAAAACAGTTTACGGAAATGCTCGGAGGGAACATAGAAGCGTCGCTTTGTAGGAATCACTTTTGCATTTCCTTATCATTGCATGAATAACAGCAATTTGCTATAATTTCAGATAGTGTGAGTTTTTACAAATTTGGCTGTTTTCGTGTTGCCATTTAGAGCGATTACAATTCAAAGGCTGTAGATAATTGGCATCAAAAGAGAAAATGATAATTAGAACAGATGTTTTATCAAAAACTATTTTGAATTCTTACTTTGCCTGATGAGAGATAGCTTTTCCCTCTAAATACCGGCGAGACAGCCACGTCCGTCAGTTCAACTTCTGTTCAACAAAGTTGAACCAAGTTACGGTAAAACTTGAAATTTGCAATAGAAGCGATTGTCATATATTGCAGATTTTATCGTATTTTCGGTGTTTTTTGAAAAATAAATAAAGTAAGCAAAACGATACTGCTTAGCTCCAAGAGATAACCTATCCCTCATCGGGATTACAACCCTCGAAAGCCTCGCGCTTTCGGGGGTTTTGTTTTGCCCGCATTCCCCGGCAACCATCCAAAAAGCCCCATGCCGTATCCACAGCATGGGGCTTCATTTCGGTCGATTCATTGCGTCAAATTCCCTTCTCAAAATATTACATGCGGCAAAATGTGCTTCATACACACACCTCCATTCCAATCACATAAAATACGTCAAAGGCATCAGCGCCGTATTTGGGAAAAACGGCAGATTCGTCATCATAAAATTCAATATATCCAGTGTGTACTTCATAAAAGTAGTCATCTTATTCCCTCCCGGTTCAGTTCAGTTTCATCACATCAAGAAAAAATCAACTTCAGCAAAATTGTCACCATCTGTGCTCCCTCCTCTCCTGCAAATTCAAACACAGTAAACTACAGAATCACGATCTTTAATAATATCTTAATCGGATGCATCTCTCTCACCTCACTCTCCATCAACACGGCTTAATACAGAACCCACGGCTTGTGCTTACCAAATACAGGAAAAAGCATATTTTCACCCCCACACTTATATATCGTACCGACTTTCCTTTTTTTCACGTTTTTTACAGCAGAATATACTTCAAAATTTGCAGCAGCATTCCCATCACCTCGCTTTCCCTCTGTGCATTGCCTTACATATGCCTTAATATCCCCAGCCACGGCGGCACTGGCGTTCCATTCACAAACCGCATTTCTCTCACCTCCACACTTATATATCGTACCGACTTTTCTTTTTTTCACGTTTTTTCTCACGGAATCAGAATCTTCAATAGAATTGTAATCGGATGCATTTCTCTCACCTCCTACACCTATATCGTACCAACTTTCCTTTTTTTCACGTTTTTCTTACGAAATCAGAATCTTCAATAAAATCGTAATCGGATGCATTCCTCTCACCTCCCACACCCCTATATCGAGCCGACTTTCTCTTTTTTTAGGTTTTTGAAACAGAAAAAAGCGCACTGCCTGTTATCCCAGACAATGCGCTTTTCTATTTCACACGGATGATTGTATCTCTTTTTGTTGAACCTGTTGTTCGCAGAGGGTATCCAGAAATTGTTCCAGCTTACCCTTATTGCGCTCGGTGAGAGCATTATATTTTTGCAGCACCAACAGGGCATCTTCTGCAATGGTAATTCCGTGAGGACTCTTCGGGAAATTGGTGCGTCCGGCGAGATAATCCAGACTGACACCATAAAAATCTGCAAGCTGCACGGCAAAATCAAATGGTACAGAATGTTTTCCCTGTTCATAATTGGTATAGGTGGTCTTGTGCATGTATAACTTTTTGCAAAGCGCTTCCTGTGTCAGATCGTGGTCTTCTCTTAGATCGCGGATTCGCTGGTAATGTTGCATAATGGTGATTCCTCCTATTTATAGATTTCACCAAAATTATACTACAAATGCGGACGAACACTTGATTTTTTACAACAAATGTAGTATTATAAATTTATGGATACATCATTTGTTGTATTCAAGAAAGAAAGACACACAAATTTTGGTCTGACTAAAAAGGAGTTGGTACAAATGAAAACATACGGAAGAAAATGGTTTACCCGGTGGGTTGCGAGTTTAATTGCTGTAGTATTATGTGCTGGTTTGTGTTCTGTAATACCAGTGCATGCGGCAACTTCCGCAGAACTGACAATCAGCCAGAACGGTATTGACTTTATCAAAGCCAGAGAGAGTTTTAGCGCCACATGTTATTATGACGGAGCGCAGTCCTCGATTGGTTATGGAACAAAATGCGGCACATCGGCTCATGCCAGCGGTTTGCACAGCATAACCCGGGCAGCCGCTGAAGTTGCAATGCGTCAGGAAATCGCATCATCGTATATTCCAAATGTAAGACGGCAGACTTCCGGACTGCAAATGAACCAGAATCAATTTGATGCACTGGTCAGCTTTACATATAACACCGGCGGCGGAACGTCTATGATTAAAAATTCTCCGCTGGTAAAATATCTGCGTGGTGAAATGTCACAGGCTGCCGCCGCATCTGCATTTGAAAGCTATGTTGTGACCAATTCTGCGACGGGAAAAGTGGATGCCGGACTGAAAAACAGAAGAAGATTAGAGGCGGAGTTGTTCTTTTCGGGGATAAATCCAGATCCGAATCCGCCGACAGTGTCTAATATTTCCATAGATAAAGCACTGTATGCTATTGGTGAAAATGTGGCTTTTCATGTTTCAAGCGATAAAGCCACAGGTTACTTAATTGGAATATACCGAAACGGTGAAAGGATTGATACAACAGCATCTTTTTCTGAATCGATTTATAATTACACACCAACAACTGCTGGTGATTATAGTGCATATGTAACCTCATATAATTCTGTGGGATATGTAGATAGTGCGTTAGTTTATTTTAGTGTATATGATTCAAAACCGGTAACATCATTTCTTAAAACTGATAAGTCAAGTTATTCTGTAGGTGAAACAATAAAATTTACAATAGAGAGTGATAATGCAGTAAATTACGCAATTGGAATTTATAAAGATAATGAAAGAATTGATTCTATAGCATCAGACACAAATGAAGTGTCATATACAATTACCACGGCAGGAAATTATAGTGCATATGTAACTTCTTCAAATGCTTTTGGATATTTAGACAGTAATCGAAATGACTGTCATTTTAATGTGTATGATTCAAAGCCAAAAATATCAGTTCTTAAAACAAATAAATCAAAGTATTTAGTAGGAGAAACAGTAAAATTTGTAATAGAGAGTGATAATGCAGTAAATTATGCAATTGGAATTTATAGAGATAATGAAAGGATTGATTCTATAGCATCTGATGCAAAGGAAGTATCATACACAATTACCAAGGCAGGAAATTATAGTGCATATGTAACTTCTTCAAACGATTTTGGATATTTAGACAGCAATCGAAATGATTGTCATTTTTGTGTATATAGTTCAGAACAAGAAATGACACATAACGGCGACCTCAACTCCGACAACACCCTCACCACCGCCGACGCCGTTCTTCTCCAGCGCTACATCCTGGGCGAGAAATCCCTGACACAATCCCAGTGGCAAGCCGCCGACCTCAACGCAGACGGCGTTGTCAATGGCTTCGACCTGGCGCTGCTCCGGCAGAAGCTGACGGCACGGGCATAACCTGACCTTGCCGCAAATCATGATCCCAGCCCAACAGAAAAAGCCGTACCCCGGAAATGTTCCACTCCGGAGTACGGCTTCTTTTTTCTGTTCTGATTTGATTTATCGGATCTTTGCGCCGACCGGCAGGCTGTCGTCCGGGAAGATCACCTTGACATCACCGTTAGGCATATCTGCCGCACAGATCATGCCGCAGCTCTCTACACCGCACAGCTTCGCCGGCTTCAGGTTTGCCACCAGCATGATCTTCTTGCCGATGAGATCCTCCGGCTTGTACCACGGTGCAATGCCGGAAACCACCTGTCTGCCGCCCATGCCGTCATCCAGCTGGAGCTTCAGCAGCTTCTTGGACTTCTTCACCTTTTCACATTCCACAACCTTCGCTACACGCAGATCGACCTCGCCGAATTTCTCGATGCCGATCTCGTCCGCCAGCGGCTGTGGCGTGAATTCCGGTTCTTTCGGCTCTTCCTTGGGCTGCGCCGCCAGGATCAGCTGGTTCAGCTCATCGATCTCCTTTTCCACGTCGATTCTCGGGAAAATGATATTGCCCTTGTGTACCGTCACATTTGCCGGCAGTGTGCCGAACTGGTCTGCGGTGCTGTATGCCACATCTGCCTCAGATGCGCCGATCTGCTCCCAGATCTTCGGCATGGTCTCCGGCATAAACGCGCTCAGCGGAACAGTGACGATGCGGATGGTTTCCAACAGGTTGTACAAAACCGTTGCCAGACGGGTGCGGTTTGCCTCGTCCTTCGCCAGAACCCACGGCGCAGTCTCGTCAATGTACTTGTTGGCACGGGAAACCACCTGGAAGATCTCCGCCAGCATCCGGTTCAGCTGCGTCTGATCCAGCAGTCCCTCCAGCTTTGCCTTCAATCCGGTGGCTGCGGCGATCAGCTCGTCGTCGAACTCGCCCGGCTGACGCGCTTCCGGCAGTGTGCCGCCGAAATACTTGTCCACCATGGCTACGGTACGGGAAACCAGGTTGCCCAGACCGTTGGCCAGGTCAGAGTTGATGCGGTTTATCATGATCTCGTTGGAGAAAGAGCTGTCTGCGCCCAGTGCCATTTCCCGGAGAATGTGATACCGGATGGCATCTGCGCCGTAGCGGTCTGCCAGCAGGAACGGGTCAACCACGTTGCCCAGAGACTTGGACATCTTCTGCCCGTTAAAGGTGATCCAGCCGTGGACTGCCAGATGCTTCGGCAGCGGCAGATCCAGCGCCATCAGCATTGCCGGCCAGATGATCGCGTGGAAACGCATGATATCCTTGGCAACCATGTGCACGTCTGCCGGCCAGTATTCGTCAAAGTCGTGGTATGCGCTGTTCTCATAGCCCAGCGCGCTGATATAGTTGGACAGCGCATCTACCCAGACATAAACCACATGCTTCGGGTCAAAGGTGACCGGAATGCCCCAGGTGAACGAGGTACGGGAAACACACAGATCCTCCAGACCGGGCTTGATAAAGTTGTTGACCAGCTCTACCGCACGGGTCTTGGGCTGGAGATAGTCGGTCTCCAGCAGCAGCTTTTCAATGCGCTCTGCAAAGGGCGCCATCTTCATGAAGTATGCCTCTTCCTTTGCCTCGGTCACTTCCCGGTGACACTCCGGACAGCAGCCGTTTTCGTCCAGCTGCGATTCCGTCCAGAAGCTCTCACACGGGGTGCAGTACTTACCCTTATACTCGCCTTTATAGATGTATCCCAGATCGTACAGACGCTTAAAGATCTTCTGTACCGTCTCTACATGATAGTCGTCTGTGGTGCGGATATAGCGGTCATAGCTGACATGCATCTTTTCCCACAGTGCCTTAAAGGTCTTAACGACCTCATCTACATATTCTTTCGGCGTAATACCCTTTGCCGCCGCTTTCTGTTCAATTTTCAGACCGTGTTCATCTGTTCCGGTGAGGAAAATGACATCATAGCCCTGCATTCGTCTGTACCGTGCGATAGAATCGCAGGCAACTGTGGTATAGCAGTGCCCGATATGGGGATTTCCCGACGGATAGTAGATCGGTGTCGTGATATAATACGGCTTTTTTGACATACAAGGTCCTCCTTATCGTTTGTGCGCCCGAAGGCTCCGGGACAGCACCGCACAAAGTTTTATGCCGTACAGCCCTAACTTCTATTATAACACAGTTCTCCGCTGTTGTCCATGACTTTTTGAAAATTTTCCAGGCAATGCCGCCCCGGCACCCCGCCAAAGAAAAAAGCGCGCACCGCACTCTCCCGGTACGCGCCCTGTTCTGTTTCTCTACGATTGCTCCGGGTCGATCGTCGGAAGCGCCGACACCTTAAAATACTGTAAATCAGACGGAAACGTGCCGTCCTTCCGCACCGCCGTCACCTGCGCAATATAGCTTCCGGCTGGCAGCTCCCGCAGATACCGGGCATCCGTCACCTGCGCCCGGAACACCACCTTCTTGGTGCTCTGCTGCATGACTTCTACGATATAGAACGCCACACGCTGGCACACATCCCAGGTAAACTCCGTCACATCATCCGGCGGGCCGGGGCGCACCTGCAATGTGGGTGTCTCCGGCAGTGCCGTCAGCAGAGCCTGCCGCAGCGCCGCAAAGTCCAGCCCGTTGACCACACCGTCACCGCTGAGGTCGCTGCGCTTCCAGCTCCGCAGGGAATAGCTCGTCTCACCCAGCAGATACCGCTGCATCTCCACCGCATCCGCCGCAGAGACCAGTCCGTCCCCGTTCACATCTCCGTTGGCAGGCAGCTGCGCGGAAACAGTAAATTGCCGCTCCGAAGAAAGGGTGCTGTATGTCCCGAAATCCGCCATGACCCACAGCACATACTGCCCCAGCGGCAGCGCCTGCTCCACAGCATAGACCTCCTGCGAACTGTCCTGCACGTCCACCGGGATCTGCGTCCCTGTGGTGTCCCCCTCCGCAAAGATCTGCACCACATACCGCTGCGGCTGAAAGGAAGAATTGAGCCCTTCCCATTGGATCTGCGTGGCAAGTTCACTGTCTCCCTCCTGCACCAGACATCCGGAGACAATGCGCACGCCGTCCTCCCGGGCTTCATAGTATTTCCAGTCCTGCTCCGGCACATAAAACGACACCAGTTCCGATGATACCGCCGTGCCGCTGTTCCACGCCGTCACCTGCACGGTATACTTTCCCGTATCCAGACAGATCCGATAGGAGAGCTTCGTCGTCTCCTGATACAGCACACAGCGTCCTGCTTCATCCCGTATCTCCAGACAATACTTCTGCGCCGTCTCCGACTCGCCCCAGAAAATGCTGTTGTAATCGGTGTTGTCCTCCGCCGCTTCCACCGTCACCACCGGCTTCTCCGGCACAATCACATTGGGCAAGTCGTTGTACAGCGGACAAGCATATCCGATAATCTCCGCCGCATCCAGATCATGCTGCTGTTCCAGTACCTGATTGGAGACATTCCCCTCAATGGTGTACAGCGTGCCGTCCTCCACCGCTGTAATCAGCCCCACATGAGTCGGTTCGCTGCGCTTTCCGCTGGCGCTGTAGTACACAATGTCACCGCGCCGGGGCGTATAGCTGCCGCCCTGGGAAAGACTCTTCTGAAACCGCTTTTCCGTCTCATAAAACGAGATCGCCGCCGAGACCGTAGACTCCCTGGGGATCACATCCGTGGAAATGCCTGCCTGATCGGCGCACCAAGTCAAAAAGGTCTGACACCATGCATAATCGCACGCCGCACCTGCCTCTTCAAACCAGACGTTGTACTTCGCCCCGGATGCCGGCGCGGTATAGTACAGCTGGCTCTCCGCTGTGGCGATCATATCCTCCGACTGCTTCCCGGTGTTGGTATGGCTGTTCTCCTGCGCCGCCGCAGCCGGCAGGCACAATACCCAGAACAGCACCACAGACAGCAGCACCGCCGCAATTCTCCGAACTTTTTGTTTCATGACAATTCCTCCCCCAAATGGAAGCAGCTAAAACAACAGGCAGAAATTTCGGAGCTGCATCGCGAAACTTCTGCCGTGTTTTTTTCGGTTGGCATTTCTGACATCATGCCGTTTCCGCGTCTTATGAGGATGTGCTTCTGACTACCTGCGGCTGTGAACCGCCCTCCGGCATGGTCTCCGGTACATAGAAAACAAAGCAACCACATTCGGTATAGCCGCCTGCTGCATTCTCACTGTACAAATTCAGGCGAATCTCTCCCGCTCCAAACGATATGGAAAGCTCATTTTTCTGGGTCTCTCCGAATATATCTCTGGTGAAGCAGGCGTATGCATAAGAATCCGCCCAGAGCGCCGGCTCCCAGCTGATCTTTGTAGGCGTGTTTGCATCGCCTGGAATCACCGTGATCTCTGTCACCGGATCGGGATCAACGGTAATGAGATTAGAAACCGTAAAGTACTGCTGCTCCGAAACAGATGTGCCGTCTTTTCGCACTGCTGTCACCTGCGCAATATAATTGCCGGCTCCCATCTCGTGAAAATAGCGGATATCTGCCGTTTCCTCCTGGAATACGACTTCCCCGGTTTCCCGTTTTCTGACTTCCACGGTATAGTACACCGCACGCTGGCACACATCCCAGGTGAACTCCGTCACATCATCCGGCGGGCCGGGGCGTATCTGTAGTGTGGGTGTCTCCGGCAGCGCCGTCAGCAGAGCCTGCCGCAGCGCCGCAAAGTCCAGCCCGTTGACCACACCGTCACCGCTGAGATCGCTGCGCTTCCAGCTCCGCAGGGAATAGGTCGTCTCGCCCAGCAGATACCGCTGCATCTCCACCGCATCCGCCATAGAGACCTGCGCATCTCCGTTTACATCCCCGTTGGCAGGCAGCTGTTCTTCTATCGAAAACCGCCATTCCTCCGAAAACAGGCAGTACACCATCTTGTCCTCACAGTACGCCTGAACCCAAACCGAGTATTCTCCCGGCGGCAGCTGCCGTTCCACCGTATACAGTGCATTCGGCGTTTCGTCTACTGCCACAGGGATCTGATACCCGGCACTGCCGTCAGCCGGCGAGATCTGCACTACATACTGCGTAATCACTTTGTTGAATACGCCGCTATAAGTATTGTCAAATAAAGCGTTCCATTGGATCCGCGTTGCCAGTTCGCCGTCACCCTCCTGCACCAGATATCCAGGCAGTTGTGTGCGTTTTGTATCTGTGGATTCAAATGTCACCGGATCAGATTTCACCCGGCTCGTTCCGTTGTACGCCGTCACCTGCACCCGATAGCTGCCGCTGTTCAGATGCACGCGATGCGAGACCGTTTTCGTCTCCCAGTACGCGGCACACCGCCCGGTGTCTGCATCCCAGATCTCCAGGACATAACCCTGCGCCATGTCCTGTGCCTTCCAGGAGATCTGCTGCGTATCCAGCTGATCTCTCGTAGCTTCCACCGTCACCACCGGCTTCTCCGGCACGATCACATTGGGCAGATCATTGTACAGCGGACAAGCATATCCGATAATCTCCGCCGCATCCAGACCATGCTGCTGTTCCAATACCTGATTGGAGACATTCCCCTCGATGGTGTACAGCGTGCCGTCCTCCACCGCTGTAATTAATCCCACATGGGTCGGTTCGCTGCGCTTTCCGCTGGCGCTGTAGTACACAATGTCACCTCGCCGGGGCGTATAGCTGCCGCCCTGGGAAAGGCTCTTCTGAAACCGCTTTTCCGTCTCATAAAACGAGATCGCCGCCGTGACCGTAGACTCCCTGGGGATCACATCCGTGGAAATGTCTGCCTGATCGGCGCACCAGGTCAAAAAGGTTTGACACCACGCATAATCGCACGCCGCACCTGCCTCTTCAAACCAGACGTTGTACTTCGCCCCGGATGCCGGCGCGGTATAGTACAGCTGGCTCTCCGCTGTGGCGATCATATCCTCCGACTGCTTCCCGGTGTTGGTATGGCTGTTCTCCTGCGCCGCCGCAGCCGGCAGACACAGCGTCCAGAACAGCACCGCAGACAGCAGCACCGCTGCAATTCTCCAAACTTTTTGTTTCATCGCTGCAAAAACCCTCTCACTTTGCCGGAGGCAGTGTGTCCTCCAGATGTACCAAAAACCGTACCAGCACGGCGGCATCATTGGCAGTGATATCGCCGTCACCGTCACAGTCCATGACGATCTTCTGGATGCCGTCCATGGAAACGCTGCCGCTGACCGCCTTGCTGATGAGCACCGCATCGGTCATATCGATCTTGCCGTCAAAATTCACATCGCCGCAGAGCAGCGCATTGTCCAAAAATGCAGCCGGATGAGACAGCTTGGCGCTCTCCTCCGACACGCCGTTCTCCACACAGTGCTGGATCAGCGCATCATACGCTCTCCCGGCATCGCTGTCGTGATAGAGATACAGCGCCGGGCCGCAGCCGTCACACGCATCTGAAAGCATGGTGTGCAGAAACAGGTTTGTCCCCGTCTGCTTGGAGATCCACTGCGGCAGCCGGACATCCTTGCCGATGATGACCTTTTCCGCGTCCTCACCCATGCCAAAGTTGGTCACATACTCCGCCTCCGTGATGCCGCCGTCACCGCTGATGGTCAGCGTGTTGGTGTTGGTGTCCGTATCATACGACCACGCCGCACCGTCTGTGTAAACGCCGGAGGTCTCCGGCAGTACCAGCTGCCCTGTCTCCACGTCAACAAAACGGTTGGTATGTACAAACTGGTTGTAGAACCACGAGCCGATCTTCCCGTAAAATGTCACACTGCCGTCATGGAGCAGCGGCGCAGTCTCCATGTCCTGCACGCTCTCTGCGATCCGCACCGTCTTTTTCGCACTGGTTTCCGTTCCGGAGAAGCAGAACGCCCAGAAGCCCTCGCCCAGGGCAGTGATCCCATCCTGCACCACCACATTTCTGGCAGCATAAGGGATTCCGCCCACACACCAGGTAGGCGTCTTGATCTGTACGCCGTCTTTGGCATAATCCTCCACCGCACCCGTGCCGGAGATCAGCAGCGTTTCTGTCTTTTTGTTGTAGACCCATACTGCGCTTTCGCCGCAGGAACCGGTATAGAGATACTTCTCTGCCGAATCGCTGTACGCGGCCGCCTCCGGTGTTTCTGCCGCAGCCGGCAGCACAGCACTCGTCCCCAGTACCGCAAATGCCGCAAGCAATGCGCCTGCGCGAATCCAATCTTTTCTTTTCATAAAAAATTCCTCCTTTGATCTATTTCAGAACCCGGCTTCACAAGACAACTGTATCCGCCTGCAAAGACAGATTCGATTCGCATATTCCGTCACGCGGTCAGCGTCTGCCGCAGCAGTGCCAGGTCGAACCCGTTCACCGCGCCGTCTCCGTTTTCATCGGCAGCCCGCTGCTGCGCCTTTGTCAGCGTCTCCTCTCCCAAAAGATATCGCTGCAAAAGCACCGCGTCCGCAGCCGTGACTGCGCCGTCGGCGTTGAGATCGCCTGCCTGCGCCGCCCCAACCGAAAACGTCACCACGTTGCTCATTTGTACCTCGTCGCCGAAGCACGCGTCTACATATGCCTGATACGTTCCCTCCGGCAGCACAGTGGAACACGGCGCAGATGCGCCCCACTCGATCCAGTAGGCCTCTCCCTCCCAGATCTTGTCCTTCCATACCTTCACATCATATCGCGTTGCATCCTCGGCAGTGTTCCAGTGGAATGTGGTCTCCGTCAGTGCATTCCCGGCTTCCACATCGAGCCGGCAGCCCTTTTTCACCGTAAATTCCACCACATTGCTCATCTGCGCCTCGTCACCGAAGCACGCGTCTACATACGCCTGATACGTTCCCTCCGGCAGCACAACCGCACACGGCGCAGATGCGCCCCATTCGATCTGATACGCGTCGCCCTCCCAGATCTGATTTTGCCATATCTTCAAATCATATCTGGTCGCACCGTCCACTGCATTCCAGGAAAAAACCGTTTCCGTAGAAGAGTTCCCCGGTGTGACCCCAAGCGACGCCGCCGGGTGTACATCCACATAGTTCGGCACGCCGTACCCGATGATATACGCATCCGACAGCCCGATGGTTCTCGTGGTGACCATGTCCAGGCAATTTCCCTCAATGGCATAGACGCTGCTGCCGTCACAGCTGGCAACGATGCCCACATGCGACGGCTTTGTGCCAGAACCGTAATAGATGAGATCCCCGGCCCGGGGCACATAGCTTCCGCCGTTGGCGGCGCTCTGCTGATACGTTCCCTGTTTTACAAAAAACGATCTTCCCGTCCCTGTCCCGGCGGTTCTGGGGATAACGTCCGTTCCGATCCCTGCCTGACTGGCGCACCAGGAGACAAAGGTGTGACACCACGGATACCCATAGCCGTCCATGTCATAGCCGCTGATCCTGCCGTTCCATACGTTGTATTTCGTATAGTTGTTGCTGCCCTTGACCGTGCCCTCCAGACTGCCTTCCATATAGCCGATCTGCGTTTTCGCGATCTCTACGAGGTCTGTCCGGGGATTCCCGGTGTTGGCATGGGTGTTCTCATACGCCGCATGCACCGGCAGCGCCGAACACATCCCGATGCCCATCAGCACCGCCACGAACCCGGCCAGCCAGCGCAACACAGCGCCTTTTCTTCTCTGTTTCATCGCGTCTCAATTCCTGCTTTTCAGCAGACCCCTTGCCACCAGACCTGCGCCTGCGGCAACCATGCCGAACATCACTACATACTGCCACAGCGAGGCCGAGATCGGGCGGAACCGCACGGAGGTCAGCAGCGTCACCAGAATCGCCAGAACGCCGATGGCGACCACCACCCATCCGATCCACTTGTGATCCAAAAAGAACAGCAGCCCGATGCCGATCAGAAGCGGCACCAGCATCAGCCCGGTGGCAAGAGACGTGCTCATGCCGAAGCCGCCCCAGAGACTGCCCCAGGAGAACGCCACAACAAAGGAGTTGAGGATCCAGTACACCCCGGCGCCGATCAGCACCAGCCCGATGAGAAACGATGCCAGGGGATGGGATTCCTTTTTCACAGCATAGGGCTTCGCGCCCTTGCCGCTCTTCCCCTGCTTCGCGCCGTCCTGTTCCCGGCGCATTTCTTCCTCCAGCTTTTTCAGCTGCTTTTCTGCATCTGTCATAGTCTATTCCTTTCCGGATTTCCATTGGTTTTCACGCATGTTTCCATAAAATATTATTCTTTGTGTGGATATGCTCTATTTATTATACCATATTTTTCGCCTATCGTCAAGAAATCCCTGACCGCAAAACACGCACCCCGATCTTCAAAAAACAAAGAGCAGCAACGCTACCGTCACTGCTCTTTTCCATGGATTCCGCAGCCTGAAAGCGCTGCATATGTTCCGCCCGGGTACACTTCACAAGAAGTCACTTTACCCCGTAAAAGATCCCTTTTTGAAACGAGAGATAGATCGGCAGTCCCAAAGCAAAATTCAAAAAGCCGCCGGTCACGAGCCACACCAGCTCTGCGGAAGCTCCTGCATACAGCACCATCTGCCCGATGCCGATCAAAGCCCCGGCGAGTCCGGCATACACCGTCACCCCGAACCCCAGATTCTTTTGCAGCCTGGTGGCGATCTCCTTTTCGTGTATCTTGTTCAGATAAATGAGATAGATAACGCCAAATACCACAGCCGCCAATGCCGCCAGCGCAGCAGCATCTAAGGCATGGTGCACCCCATTTCTGCAAAAGAAAACGATGCCTGCGATCAGATGGATGATCCAGCCCACATCACTGAACAATCCGCACACCAGAAATGGTACATCCGGCATCTTTGCCGTATAGCGGATGCCCTCTTTCCCCTCCTGCTGGAGCTGTTTGATATGATCTTCCGTTATTTTTCTTTTGGCATGCAGTGTTTCTTTTATCGTACCCATCAAAACCATCCCATTCCTCATTTGTTTTTTTCATTATACCACAATCCGTCTCCAATTTCAACAGCAGAGTGCCCCTCTTCCGCGCAAAAAAGGGACTGCACCGCCGCAGTCCCTTTCTCCCTGCGGCAGCGTCACTGTGCCGCATATTTTTGCAGTTTTTCCGTCAGCACCTGATACAGCGTCTCGTTCCGGTTTGCCGCCGTAGGCAGACCGCTGCCGTTGTGCAGCCCAAACGAGCCTTCGTTGTACGCGTGATAATTGAAGCTGATGTCCGCGCCCCGGAAAATGTCCATGACATCGTCCAGCCAGCGGTCGCCGCCCCGGTCGTCCTCAAAGCAGTGGACTCCTGCGCCAAATTCGCCGCAGTATACCGGCACATTGTACTTGTCCGAAAATGCCGTGTTCTGTGCCATTGTCTTTTCCAGATACTCCCGGTTCAGCACTGCCACGCCATCTGTATTCCACACATCCACACGGGGACGCACAATGGCATCTGCATTCTTGGTATTCACCAGAAAATAGCCGCTTGCCTCATAGCTGTGCCCCGGTGTCGGGCAGAAATACCGGCTGCCGCCGTTGGCGTCACTGGTCGTCCCGGCGATCATCAGACTGCCTTCCGCCTCGTGTCCCTCTCCGGAGACATAGTACAAGCCGCCGGAGCTGTCACTGGACCAGAAATTCAGCGATGCATTCTTGTCGAAATCCTCCGCATAGATGGTCTGCACCCAATTGCCGTCCTCGTCGTATTCGTCCAGCCGCAGCTCATCCGCACGGGCATAGCCGTATTCGCCCAGATTCTCCGCCTGGAACACCAGATTGATCAGCTGTGTGCCGTCTGCTTTGGGCGTGATCTTTCCGCTTTTCAGATACTGCCACGCCGTATCGCCGGTGTCCGCCTGTTCTCCGGCAAAGGTCGAAGTGCCCCACTGCAAATTGCCGCCGGAGACAATGTAGCTCTCGTCCGGATAGGTCACATCGTTCCCCAATGTCCCTGCCCAGTCGAAGCCCTGGTGGGTAAAGGCGTGGGGATCATAGTAGTGGAACTCGTACACCGTGTTGTCATCGTCCAGCCGGACGTAATTGTTCTCGTCGTTGAAATTCACCCACTGTTCCTGCGTCCCGGCGAGATCCTGCGCCGCGCACATCCGCTCCACAAAGATCATGTGGTTGCTGTCCACGGTGCGGATGCCGTCCGTCAGCATCTGCGCCACCGACTGCCATAGTTCCAGACTCTCTTCGCCGCTGGCTGCCGCCACCACCGGTTCATTCACCAGTCCATAGCCCAGGATCACCGGCTCATCCGCATACCGCCGGGCGATCTCCGTCCAGAGGGCACAGAGCCGCTTCTGGTTTTCCGATTCTGTCCAGAGCGCCGTGCCGTTGCCCTGCGACTGATAGCCGCCCTGGGGATAGTGCATATTCAGCACCAGCCGGATGCCTGCCGCCTTTGCCCAGGCGATGTTCTTGTCCAGCCACGCAAAGCCCTCTTCCCGATAGGTATAAGGATCGCTGTCCGACTCAAACAGCCCATAGTTCAGATAAAACCGGACGGAATCAAAGCCCATCTCCGCCAGTTCCCGATAGCTTGCCGCATCGTGGTGCCGGGTCGGCTCTGTAGACGGATTCGACCACACTTCGTTGCCGAACGCCATGCCCTTGATGAGATACTGCTTTCCGTTCTCGTCCACCAGCTGCTTTCCGTCTGCGCGGATAAAACCGGCATAGCCGTCCTGTATCTCTTCGGATGCAGCTTTTTTCTGCCGCAGCAGCGCCAGATCCATGCCGTTGACGACGCCGTCTCCGTTGCTGTCTGTTCCGCCGTTCTCGCTGCCGCCCAGCAGAAACGCCTGCAAACCGGAAAGCTCCCCAGAGCCCGTCTCCAGCGCCATTCCCGGAAAAGCGCACATGCCCACCGACACCGCCGCCGTCACCAGCCCGGCAGTGAGCGCACGCAGTTTCTTTCGCAGTTTCATATGGATATCCTCCTGCATTCGTGATGTTTGCCTTTAGGCAACACCGCACAAAGCTTGTGCGTAAGATGCGTAGCCGGAAAATCAGCAAGCAGATTGCGTGCAAAGCCGCCAGGCGGACTTTGTGCAGTGTTGCCTCTATTATAGCATATTTCATCTGCATGAACAATTGACAGAACCACCGATTTTCCAGATACCATTTCAGCAAAATCGCCAAGCAGCCGCGTACTTACTGCCATTCCACAGCAACGCGCCCTCACTTCTCCGTAATGGTCTTTTTCCCCTGTTTCATCTGCGCCACATACGCCCGGATCGCTGCCTCAGTTTGCAGCACCTCCTGCCGGAACTCCTCCGCCGACACCCGGAGCGCGCCGTTCCCCAGAATAATCAGCTGCTCCATGCCGTCCGAAGTCGCCACACGCACCTTGTGCTTCTTGGAAAGATCCAGTGTCGCCTTTTCGATGTAGGAATCCGCCGTCTCCGCTTCCTTGGTATACACCACAGTGATGTTGTGATACTGCTCCGTCTCGCCATGCTGCCCTTTCACCTTGTACGCATCAAATACCAGGATCAGCCTGCACCGCCGATAGCCGCAGTAGTTGCTGAGGATGTGCATCAGCTGTCCGCGCGCCCCGTCCAGATTGTCCCGGGCAATGGCTTTCAGTTCCTCCCAGGCAAAAATGATGTTGTACCCGTCCACCAATAAATACTCTTCCCCGTCATACGCCGGGTTCGGCTTGCCGTGATAGGATGCCGTCTCTTCCTTTGGCGTGTACAGCGCCTGCCGGGGATTGCGCTCAATCTTTCCATAGGTGCGCTCAAAGATCGCCATCAGCTCCTCGTCCTCCGCCAGACTGCCCTGATACTGCCTGCTCCGGGATAGCCGCACCGGCGCTTCCAATGCCGCTTCCGCTTCTCTCCGCGCTTCCAGACAGCTGGGCAGATGCATGTGCTGTTCCACCTCGTCCCACTTCACCGCATATCCTGCGCCGTGGGCACAGAAGATGGAATCCGCCGTGTTTTCCAGATCGCCGTCACAGTCGTAGCCCACAGCCGCAATGACCTCTTCCGGATTCTGACAGGGCGCATATCCGCCGGGAGAACAGACCAGCCGCCCCACACCGTGGGTATACCCCGTCACCTCTGCCGCATAGCCCCGGAGCTTCGCCACCGGCACACTGCCCTGTAGGACAGAGCGGTCACCTTCCGTCTCCGGCGGCTGAAACTTCGCGCCCATCTGCTGTAGATCCGTCATGGCGCGCCCCACATTTTCCGTAGGCAGTTCCAACAGAAAGTCATACCACGGCTCCAGCAGAATGCTCTCCGCCTTTCGCAGTCCGTTGCGCACGGCGCGATAGGTGGCCTGCCGAAAGTCGCCGCCCTCCGTGTGCTTCACATGGGCTTTTCCGGCGCAGAGCGTAATGCGCATATCCGTAATGGGTGACCCGGTCAGTACGCCCAGATGGGTCTTTTCCTCCAGATGAGTCAGCACCAGCCGCTGCCAGTTCCGGTCGAGATCGTCCTCCCGGCAGTCTGCCCGGAACTCCAGACCGCTGCCCTGAGGTAAAGGCTCTAACAGCAGGTGTACTTCCGCATAGTGGCACAGCGGCTCATAGTGCCCCACGCCCTCCACCGGCGCGGCAATGGTCTCCTTATAGGTGATCTGTCCGGCATCGAACTGTACCGCCATGCCGAACCGCTCCGCAATGAGCCGCTGCAATACCTCCAGCTGCACCTCGCCCATCAGCTGCATCTGAATCTGTCCGGCGTGGTCGTTCCATACCACATGGAGTGCCGGGTCTTCCTCTTCCAGCTGCGCCAGCTGTTTCAGCGCATCCGTGGGATGGACACCCTCCGGCAGCTGCACCCCATACCGCAGCACCGGCTCCAGCACCGGCGCAGCGCCGTCTGCTTCACAGCCCAGTCCCTGCCCGATAAATGTCCGGCTCAGGCCCGTCACGGCGCACACCGTTCCTGCCGGTGCAGCGTCCCTGGTCTCAAACTTCGCCCCGGCATAGATCCGGATCTGACTGACCTTTTCCTGCATTTCCTTGCCGTTGGATGCAGAATACGAGATGCTGTCCCGGACGCGGAGCCGTCCGCCGGTGATCTTGAGATAGCTCAGCCGGCTGCCCTTTTCGTCCGACGCGATCTTGAACACACGCGCCCCGAACTGCGCCGGATACGCCTGCTCCAGGGTATAGCGGTGCAGTCCCTCCAGAAATGCATCCACACCCTCCAGCTTCAGCGCTGCCCCAAAATAACAGGGGATGATCTTCCGGGCTGCCACACCCTTTGCCAGCTGTTCCGGCATGATGCAGCCCTTTTCCAGATAGCTGTCCATCCACGCCTCTTCCAAAAACGCCGCCTGTTCATAAAAGCTGTCGCTGCCGTCCTGGGAAAAATCCACACAACGGCTGCTGAGCCGGCTCTGGAGCTGTTCCAGCACAGCCGCCTTGTCCGCCCCGGCGAGATCCATCTTGTTGACAAAGAGGAACACCGGCACATGATACCGCTCCAACAGCTTCCACAGCGTCTCCGTGTGGGACTGCACCCCGTCCGTACCGCTGATGACCAAAATGGCATAGTCCAGCACCTGCATGGTGCGCTCGGTCTCCGCGGAAAAATCCACATGCCCCGGCGTATCCAGAAGCGTATACGCTGCGCCGCCGTAGTCGATGCACGCCTGATGGGCAAAAATCGTAATGCCCCGGTCGCGCTCCATGGGGTGGGTGTCCAAAAACGCCGTCTGATGATCCACGCGCCCCAGCTTCCGGATCTCTCCGGTGCGGTATAACAGCGCCTCTGAAAGCGTCGTCTTTCCCGAGTCTACATGAGCAGTAATGCCCACTACCAATCGTTTCATATCTCGCCGCGGCACAGGCACACGGCACTTCACCTCGCTTGTTCTTGTGAGATCCTGCCGGCATGCGAAAACATACGCCCACAGGCTGTTGCCTATATTATAACATAAACCACCGCCGTTTTACAAGGGCAAAAAACG
Organism: Ruminococcus bromii; assembly: GCA_963590855.1. GTDB lineage: Bacteria > Bacillota > Clostridia > Oscillospirales > Ruminococcaceae > Ruminococcus_C. The sequence goes on along the minus strand of CAVAQT010000006.1, from coordinate 69,896 downwards.
GATCGCACCCCACCCGGCAGCAAAAAAGGCGGATGCCAAAGCATCCGCCCTTCTCCATATTCTCATCCAAAAGCGATCACAGAGCGCTTACTGGTGAAGCACCTTGTGCAGCAATTCAGCCGAATAGTCATACCGCCCCATCTCGAAGCACTTGTTTATCGGCAGTCCTGCGCCAGTGCATGCACTCATCACAAGCGTATCCATAATATCCTTTGCATCTATGATGCCGTCTCCGTTGACATCCAGCCGGTTATACTCCACCTGTGTGACTCTCGGGTCATCAAGAAATTTTCTGCCATTCAATGACGGCGCATCATTGTCGATCACCAGCTTGCCGCAGCCCTCATAGGCAGCAATTATCAGCTGATTCGCAGCATCAACAGAGGACATATACCCATACACATCATCATACACACCCAGCGGACTCGTCTGATTCGCATGGATCCATTCCAGATCCTCCTGATCCACTGTGCCGTCTCCGTTGACATCCGCCAGCTGCAATTGTTCCGCCGTCATGGCATTGCTGTCTACATGGAGATACCGGGAAAGTACGGCTGCATCATGCCCCGTCAGCACCCCGTCCATATCCACATCGCCCAGTGCATATGCTCCCTCTGCTGCACTGGCAGACATTACGGAAAGCGGCATCGCTGCAAAAGCCATTACTGCCGCAGTCAAAATAGATACTACCTTTCTGTTTTTCATAGAAAAAACCTCCTTTTTTTCATGGCAGGGCAAAACTTTTATTCACCCTGACCATTTTTCATCTTTATTATACCATTTGCTTATGTCCACGTTGTGAACACAAAAAAACATTGGGCGAATATTTTTGTCGAATATGAATATTACTTTGATTAAAGATGTCTTGCAGTTCATTTTTCCAAAAAGTCCCCCTTGAAAAGGGGAATATCGTAGGGGCGAACATCGTTCGCCCGCAGCGTGCCCAGTAAGAGAGCACCAACGCTGCCCTCTGCCCCGAATGACAAAAACAGACCTGCATAAAAAAGCCGCCATGCAACTGCACAGCGGCTTCCCTTTTCTTTGTTTATCTCGCACCTTTTTTCAGGATCACCACACCGATGGTCTTGAACAGTAGCTTCAGATCCAGCCCGGCGCTGCGTGTCTCTATGTATTCGAGGTCGGACTCGACCCACTTGTCGAATTCCATATCGCTTCTGCCCTCCACCTGACAGATACAGGACAGACCGCCCTTGACCAACAGCCGCTGCATCTGATGAGGCGTATACAGCACCACCTCACGGGGAAGCGGCGGCCGCGGCCCGATGATGGACATATGACCGCACAGCACATCCCACAGCTGCGGCAGCTCATCCAGTGACGTTTTCCGGATAAACCGCCCCACCCTGGTGATACGCGGATCGTTTTCGCTCTTGAATGCCAGCCCGTCGGTCTCGTTTTCCTTCTGCACCTCTGCGAACTTTTCCTCCGCATCCATGCACATCGAGCGGAACTTGTGCATCCGGAACACCTTTCCGTTTTCCGTCAGACGCGCCTGCGAAAAGATCGGCGAGCCCTTGTCCTCCAGATATACCGCCAGTGCCACGATGCCCATGGGGATGGCAAGCAGCACCAGTGCCAGCGCAGATACCACAATATCAAACGCACGCTTTGCAATACGATAGCCCACGCCGCCCCGGGGACGGATCTCGCTGTACCGCAGCGTCTCTTTCACGCCGGAAGAAAGCAGACCCAATGCACGCTGGTCAAATTCCAGGACAGGATACTCCGTAACGCCCTCCGGATTTTCCTTGAGGGCATCCAGAGTCAGTTCCGTTACTTTCTCTTCGGTCAGATTGGCTTGTGCTTTTCCCATTCTCCAATATCTCTCACTTTCACCCAGACTGCAATTTTCGGCACATCCCCACAAAATTCACGCATTTTCTGCAAATGTGCACTTATTTTATTATACTGGATAAAAGGAATTTTGTCAATCTGTTTTCTGCAAAAGCCACAAAATCCCACTTCCAACGAAAAAGCGTCTCTGCCTTTCCCACAAGCGCCAAAAAAGGCGGACGCCGCCGCATCCGCCTTTTTTCACACTGCACAAATCGTGCACTTGTTTCTGTTCTTACTTCTGCTTGGTGCGAACCTCTTCGACCAGCTTCGCCGTCAGTTCTGCCACGCTCATGCTGCCCAGATCCTCGCCGCTGCGCTTGCGGACTGCGACGGTCTTTTCCTCGCACTCCTTGTCGCCGATGGTCAGCATATACGGCACCTTCTCCATGGTTGCCTGGCGGATCTTCCAGCCCACCTTTTCGGCGCGGCTGTCCACCTCGACACGGAGACCAGCCGCCTCCAGTTCCTTCTTGACCTCGTATGCAAAGTCCAGATGGCGGTCTGCGATAGGCACCAGACGTACCTGCTCCGGTGCGATCCACAACGGCATTGCGCCGCCGAAATGCTCGATCATATACGCCAGCGTACGCTCATAGCATCCCAGAGAAGTTCTGTGGATGATGTACGGCAGTTTCTTCTGACCGTCCTTGTCCTTGTAGTACATGCCGAACCGCTCTGCCAGCAGCATATCGATCTGGATGGTGACCAGGGTATCTTCCTTGCCGAATACATTCTTGTACTGAATGTCCAGCTTCGGGCCGTAGAAAGCCGCCTCATCGATGCCGACCTCATACTTCACGCCCAGGTGATCCAGAATGTTGCCCATGACGCGCTGTGCCTCTTCCCACTGCTCCGGTGTACCCTCGTACTTGTTGCCCGGGTTTGCCGGATCCCACTGGGAGAACCGGAAGGTGCAGTCGTCCAGCAGTCCCACAGTATCCAGGAAATACTTTGCCAGCTGCAGGCAGTTCTTGAACTCCTCTTCCAGCTGATCCGGACGCAGGATATAGTGTCCCTCAGAGATGGTGAACTGACGCACACGGATCAGACCGTGCATCTCACCGGAATCCTCATTCCGGAACAGGGTAGAAGTCTCTGTGAGACGCATGGGCAGATCGCGGTAAGAACGCTGACGGTTCAGATATACCTGATACTGGAACGGACAGGTCATGGGGCGCAGGGCGAAGCACTCCTTGGTCTCATCGTGGGGATCGCCCAGGACGAACATGCCGTCCAGATAGTGATCCCAGTGACCGGAGATCTTGTACAGCTCCCGCTTTGCCAGCAGCGGTGTCTTGGTGAGCAGACAGCCGTGTGCCTGTTCCACATCCTCTACCCAGCGCTGGAGCAGCTGAACCACTCTTGCGCCCTTGGGCAGCAGCACCGGCAGACCCTGACCGATCACGTCAACTGTCGTGAAATATTCCAGTTCCCGGCCCAGCTTGTTGTGGTCGCGCTTTCTTGCCTCCTCCAGCTTTGCCAGATGCTCTTCCAGCATCGCAGCCTTCGGGAAAGCCACTGCATACACACGGGACAGCATCTTGTTCTTCTCCGAACCTCTCCAGTATGCACCGGTGCAGGACAGCAGCTTGAACGCCTTGATGGTGCCGGTAGCCATCAGATGCGGGCCGGCGCACAGATCGGTGAAATCGCCCTGCTGATAGAACGAGATCGGCTCACCGTTTCCGGCATGCTCCTCGCACAGCTCCACCTTGTACGGCTCGTCCATCTCTTTCAGCTTTGCCACAGCCTCCTCCGGCGACAGATAGAACTGCTCCAGCTTTTCATTTGCCTTGACGATCTTCTTCATCTCGGCCTCGATCTTGGTCAGTTCCTCCTGGCTGAACGGATGCTCCACATCGAAATCATAATAGAAACCGGTGTCGATGGCCGGGCCGATGGCCAGCTTTGCCTCCGGATACAGGTGCTTGACCGCCTGTGCCAGAACGTGAGACGCGGTGTGCCAGAATGTTTTCTTGCCCTCTTCGCTGTCAAAGGTCATGACCTCAAAGGTACAGTCATGGTCGATGACCGTGCGCAGATCACAGACCTCGCCGTCCAGCTTCACACAGCAGGCTGCCTTGTACAGACCCATGCCGATGCCCTTAATAACTTCTGCCGCAGCGGTAGGAGCTTCCAGCTCCCGGATGCTGCCGTCTTTCAATGTCAGTTTGATCATACTTCCATCTTCCTTTCCAGAATGAGTAAATGCAAAAAGTCCCTTACACAGTAAAGGACTGTGCAAGGGACGATGAAAACTCTATCGTGGTTCCACCCTTGTTTCATGTATGCGCAGCCAGTGCGGCATACACCTCGTGGTGTCCGATAACGGGGACAAGCCGCTGCGGATTAGGCAGACTCCGGGAGTGGTGTGCGCATCTCTTGGCTTTTTGCCGCTGCTCTCAGCCGGTGACAGCGGTTCTCTGAAAAAAGCCCCGGCGAAATGCGCCTTTCCCATCAGCGCTTTTGCAAACATTAGTATAGCACAAATGCCGCCGCTTGTCAACTGCTTTTTTGCACAAAACGCACCCGGAAATTTTGATTCCCCGAATCTGCCCAAAGGGATTCATTCCCCCAAATCACAAAATGTGGTTTTGCATCAATTATAATAGAGCTTTGACTCACAATTGTTATTGGACAGGGTGAACTCGACCTCTTTGACTGTATCAAAATCAGAGGTATTATTTTTAATTTTTTCGTATTCCTCCATCATGTTTACATCCGCATCGAAGTAATGGCTGGGATAACTGGAAAACACTTTAGCCCCTGCTGCATAATAAGATATCTCTTCCACAGTGCCTTTCTCAGCATCTAGGTAAAAACTAATGGTTTCTCCTCTTCCGAGTCGATATTTCACCCCAGTGAATCCATACATCGCCGTAACGCCATCTTCACTGAAATGATATTCTGCATATATCATCTCAACACCTGCGGTTGTATAATCCTTTGTATAAGGTTCCAGTTCCTCTCTTACTGCCAATACATCAAAAGGGTCACACGAAATTGCAATTTCCACCGAACGGCTCTTCTGAACAGTAGGAAAAAAGCTGCCCGTTTCTGCCCAAAACAGGATGCGAAGAAACATATAAGCCAGAAAAAGAAGCGCCAAGATTGATGCTGTGGTTATTCCCAGTATCGTTTTGATTTTCTTTTCCGTCTTTTCTGAATATTTCAAAATCACCAAACCCCATCTTCACGCAAAACGGATTCCCTGTCTCTCACCGCTCCCCCAAAAAGAACAGCCGCGGAAACGGAAAGATCACGCTGCCGTCTTTCTGCACCGGATACGCCTGCTTCACGCCGTCCAGCACGTCCTGTTCAAACGCCTGCTGCAACTCCGGGGTCAGCGCCGCCAGATACGGCCGCAGCCCCGTGCCGCGATACCATTCCATGATCGCTTCATGAGAGGGCATGGCGTGCATGTAAATGGTCTCCCAGATCTCAAAGTGCGCCGTAATCTCGCCCAGCAGGTCGTAATATTCCGGCATGGTCAGCTGATAAAAGATGCGCGGCGACGAAAAGTGCGCTTTCCACTTGTCCCCGGCCGCCAATGCCTGGATGATCTGGTGGATGGGTTCTTTCTGGTTGATGGGGATCTGCACCGCCAGAATGCCGCCCGGCCGGAGCAGCTGCATCATTTCTCTCAGCAGCTTCGGATGGTTCGGGATCCACTGGATGCAGGCGTTGGAAAATACCACATCAAAATCCCGTCCCAGTGTCCCCAGCTCCGTACTGGCATCGCACTGCCGAAATGTCATGTCCGGATGTGCCTGTGCCGCCGCCCGGATCATCTCCGGCGAACTGTCCGCGCCCAGGATCTCCGCCTGCGGAAACCGCTGCCGCAGTACCGCCGTGCTGTTTCCCGGGCCGCAGCCAATGTCCACGATCTTTCCCGGTTGCTCCAGCGGAATCCGCGCCGCCAGATCCTTGGACGGCTGCGTCCGCTGTGCCCCGAATTTCAAATACTGCGCTGCATCCCAGCTGCTCATGAAGAAGCCATCTCCTTTTCCCGGCGCTCCGCCTCCAGCCGGCTGTAAACACAGCCGCAAAAGTTCTGCCGATAGAGGTCGTACTCTCTGGATAATACAATTGACCGCTGATAGCCGCCCTTTTTCTTGAAGTCCGTGGGCAGCCACGGGATGCCGTACTGTTCCGCCAGTTTCGTTCCCCTGGTGTTGATAAACACCGCGTCCTTGTGGGGACTGATGGTCAGGGTAGTGCACACAAAGTCCGGCCGCTCCGGCTGCTGCAAGGCGACGCGAAACGTCTCTTCCAGACGGTGCCCGATACACTTCTGACACCGCAGCCCGCGCTCCGGCAGATCCTCCAGACCCTTCGCCAGGGCATAGAACCGCTCCGGCGCATAGTCCCCGTCCACAATGGTCACCGGATGCCCCAGCGGCAGCTCCTGCACCAGCCGTTTCAGTTCGGCTTTCCGGTGGAGATACTCCGCCTCCGGGGAAATATTCGGATTATAAAAGAACAGCGTGATGCGAAAATAACGGCTCAGATATTCCAGGACATAGCTGCTGCACGGCGCACAGCAGGCGTGTAAAAACAACACCGGCACACACGTCTCCGGCAGCTGTCCCAGAATCCGGTCAGTTTCCTGCTGATAATTGATTCTGGACTGCATTGGTGGTTGTCTCCGCTGCTGCGGCATCTCCTGCCGCTGTGGTGATGGCTGCAACGTCGCCGCTGCCGTCCGCCGCGGTTGTGACCGCAGCCGCAGCCGTGTTATTTGCCGGTGTCACCTGCAAATAGCTGCAAATGCCCTGTGCCAGAGCCGACGCGATGTTGTCCTCGTTGTCCAGGATCCACTGCGCCACGTTCGGGCCGTCGTGATATTCCACTTCGATGAGACAGCTGGGGCTCTTGTTTGCGCCGATCTCATACTGATAGTTGTCCGAACCGCTCTGCGAGCCGTCGATGAGACCCTTGTCGTCTGTGGGTGTCAGGGCTGCCACCGGATCATATACTGCCTGTGCCAGGTTCTTGCTTGCCTCCGAAGAAGCGTTGTAATAGCAGTCTGTGCCCACGCCTGTGCCGGCATTGGTGTGGATCGCCACATATGCCGCCAGATTCTTGTCACCCATGGCCGTCTTGGTCTGGATGCTGTCGGTGTCGCCTGCCACAATGACGGTCACCCCGGACTGTTCCAGAATGGCTGCGGTTTTCTGCGCCAGGATCCGGCAGACCGCTGCCTCATTGGTGTCGCCTACATAAAAGACGTTGTCCTCCTGATTGGACGGGCTGAGGTATACCGTCTTGCTGAAGTCCTCCTCGGTGGGAGCCGTGGTGGTCTCCTGGGTGGGTGTCGTGGTCACACCGGTGTTGTTCTTCTTGCTCTTGCTGCTGGAGCAGCTGGAACAGCACTTCACCAACAAAACGATCAGCAAGATCAGAACCAGAAGCACCGCTAGAATGCGGTCATACCGAACACGACGATGATTGCTTTTCGATGCCATAAAAAATTCCTCCTATCCATACCCTAGAGCATGTTTTCAGCAGCAGCGCACAGAGCGTTGTGCAGTGCCGCCTTTATTTGTCCTCCAACGATTTCAGCGCGTTGCGCTCTGCCTGATTGACCTTGATCCTGCCGTCGCGCAGCAGGGTCACATCCTCCCGCTTCACCTTTACCGGAACATCCGATTTTTCCGGCATGACCTTCAAATCACCGGTCAGCGGATTGGTCTCGCAGACCTTTGCCTTTGTGCCGTCCTGCATGGTGACCAGCGCACCCACCTTCGGGGTGATGCGCAGCAGCTCTTCATAGACGTTCTGCTCATATTTGAGACAGCACATGAGTCTGCCGCAGCAGCCGGAGATCTTCGTGGGATTCAGTGACAATCCCTGTTCCTTTGCCATGCGGATGGACACCGGCTGAAAATCCTGCAAATGTCCCTTGCAGCAGAACTCTCTGCCGCAGATGCCGATGCCCCCCAGGATCTTCGCCTTGTCCCGGACGCCGATCTGCCGCAGCTCGATGCGGGTGCGGAACACCGCCGCCAGATCCTTGACCAGTTCCCGAAAGTCCACCCGGTTGTCCGCCGTAAAATAGAACAGCAGCTTGCTGTTGTCAAAGGTGCACTCCACGTCTACCAGATTCATTTTCAGATTCCGATAGGCGATCTTCTGCTGGCACACCTGAAACGCCTTTTCCTCTTTTTTCCGGTTCAGTTCCAGAATGCGGCGATCCTCCCGGGTCGCCACCCGCAGGATCTGCTTGAGGGGCGCTGTCACCTGCTCCTTGGGGATCTGCTTGTTGGCGAGAGCGACCTCGCCGCACTCCGTCCCTCTGGCAGTCTCCGTGATGACCAGGTCTCCCACCTTCACCGTCCGGTTTCCCGGGGAGAAATAGTAGACCTTTCCGCCGCTCTTGAACCGAACGCCGATAATTTCAATCATATATTTTTCCTTTCCTCTTCCATTCGGGCGCAGCGCGTCCCGAAAACGAAAAGCCCGATATCACTCATCCGTCCATGCAGTCTGCACAGAACGCCGCCAGCGCCAGAGGCAGATTGACGTTCGCCGCCATGGCGGCATAGGTCGCGTCCACCGCCTGATGCATCGCCTGTCCTGCACTGGCAGAAAGCCGCTCTGCCAGCTTTCGCGCGCCGGCGGCATCACAGCCGATGCCCTCTGCCTGCGGATCATACCGCCACGCCATCGCGTCCCGGATGGTGCGGTCAAACAGACTGAGAAACAAAAAAGTCCGCTCCCGATCCTTCCCCAGCGCCGAAACCGCCTGGAGCATTGCATATTCGTTCCTATTTATTATACTATTGATTGCGGATTTTGTCAATCCGACGACCTCACGAATCGAAACATTTTCCAAAAAATTCAGGCACTGCCCGATGTTCCCGTGAAATGCCGCCACCGCTTCTGCCGCATCCTCCGCCGAACAGCCCCGCTCTTCCAGCGCCGTGCGGCACTGCGGCTCGGACACCGGCGACACCGCCAGCGCGATGATCCGGGAACGGATGGTGGGCAAAAGCGCCGTGGGCGCCGTCGCCGTAAAGATAAAATAGCCGTATGCCGGCGGCTCTTCCACTGCCTTCAGCAGCAGATTCTGGGCGCGGACATCCATGTGGTCACAGTCCCCAAAGACATAGCACTTTGCGCTGCCCTCGTTGGGCGGCGAAGCCAGATCCATGCAGACCTCCCGGACGGTTTCCACCGAAAATCCGCCCCGCTTGCCGCTGTGCTCCACGAATCTCACATCCGGGTGCACCCCGTCCGCCAGCATCCGGCAGGACTTGCACACGCCGCAGGGCTTTTTTTCCCCGGTGCAGAGCAGCTCCGCCAGAAAGCGCTTCGCCAGCGTCTTTTTCCCCAGTCCGGCATCGCCGTAAAAGAGAAAGCCATGGGCGGCTCTGTCCCGTTCCAGCATCCGGTGCAGCGTCTCCTGCACCGATGCATTGCCATAAAATTGTGCCATATGCGCCTCCTATTGTACCACGCTGATCTCCGTGATGCCGTATGCCCGGCACACCCGGATGCATGCCTCGTCGATGCGTTCGCCGCTGAGGACAATGGGCACTGCCGGCGGACAGGGTACTTTCACCGCCGCACAGATGCGCCCGATGCTCTCCTCCACCGGCACGATCTCCTGGGGCGCAAGCGCCGCCTCCCGGATGCCGCAGACCGTCTCCGGCCGGGGCAGCTCGTACTTTTCCGCCGCGCCGCTTCTGGTGGGCGCAAAGCGCTCCAGCAGTTCCTCCAGAATGTCGAAGTCACCGTCCGTATTCGCCGCCGAGCAGAGCAATACCACATGATAGGCATCGGCATACTCCACAAAGACGCCGTTCTGCTCCAGATACGCCGCCAGCTCTCTGCCGTCTATACCGCCTGTTAAGGCATCCACAGACAGATGCATGGGGTCTCCATCGATGAAGCAGTACCGGGGTGAAAACCGGCATTTCAGTTGTTGAATGCGGCTGAGCACTTCCTCCAGCTGTTTCCGGAACAAGGGCGATGCCAGCTCCCGGTTGCACCAGTCCAGGGATGCCAGCATCAGATAAGAGGGACTGGTAGAGCCGAACATCGCCATGGCGTCCCGGACGCGTTCCGGCGCAACGTCAATGTCGCTGCGCACATGGAGATATGCCGTTCCCGTCAGTCCGGACAGCATCTTGTGCGCCGAGTCGCAGCAATAGTCCGCGCCCAGCTGAATGGGGTGACACTGCCACGGCAAAAACGCCAGATGCGCTCCGTGGGCATTATCCACCAACAGCTTTGCGTGATAGCGGTGGCACAGCTCCGCCAGCCCGGCGATATCTGCCATGCGCCCCAGATAATCCGGGGACGTCACATAGACACACGCCGGACGATTCTGCGCCTGCAAAGCCGCCTCAAAATCCGCCAGATCATAGGTGCCGGACAAGATCCCGTCGCTCTTTCGGGGATAGATCCACTGCACCGGCAGATCCAGCAGCACACAGGCATTCAGAAACGCCCGGTGCACATTCCGCGCCGCCAGGACGGTGCGTCCCTGCTGCTTCATCAGCAGAAGCATGGTCTGGATGCACAGGGTCGAGCCGCCGCAGGAATAAAATGTATACGCAGTTCCGTACAGCGAAGCCGCGTTTTTTTCGCTTTCCGCCAGGATGCCCGACGCTTCAAACAAGCTGTCCGCGCCGGTGATCTCGGTGATATCCAGCGCCGCCGCCTTTTGCAGCATGGGCGCGCCGAATCTGCCCTTGTGCCCCGGCATGTGCAGACGCACCGGGTCACACTGGGCATATTCCGTCAAAAAGTCATAGACTGGTGTATTCATAGCTGTTGATTCTCCGATCGGTCTGTGTGCTCTGCCGCCGAAAAACCGGCGTTCACATCAGACCGCATGCCTTGAGCCGGCTGCGCACCGCTGTGCAGGCGCGCCGATGGGTGCGCGAGACGGTGGAGACATTCACCCCCAGCGCCGCCGCGATCTCCGGCATGGTCTTTTTTTCTTGATAATACAGGACGAGCACCTGCCTTTGCCGGGCAGAGATCTCGTGTTCCAGGATGTTTTTCGCGGCAAAGCACGCCATGCGGTAGCGTTCCTGCCGCTCTACGGAGACCTCTGCCGGAAACAGCAGCGCCTCCCAGTTCTCCCGGCTTATGCGCATGCCGCTTCTCCTGCCTTTTCCGCCTCCGCATAGACGGCGATATCCGCCATGGCACTTTCCATGTCCCGTGCCTCTTCGCTGAGCAGACGCTTTCTGCCCTCCAGTTCCTGCCGCTTCATAGGCGGCATCGTGGTGTCGTGCAGCCGCTCCCGCAGTGCCGCGATCCGCGTGCGCAGCGTCCGCACCTCTTCTTCATAAGTTTTCCACAGGTTTTGCATTTCCATTCTATCTGTACTCCTTTCCGGCAGATTTTCTCTGTCAATCCGGATTGTACCAGAATGTTTTGCAAAAGTCAAGTGCTAGTTCTGAAAATAAAAACTTTTTTTCTGAATCGCTAGTGCGCATCCGAAAAAACGGGCAGTACAGCCGTTCTGCTGCCTGCCCGTTTCCTCTTTGAACCTGGCTTCACAAGAAATGCGTGTGGATTTTCGAGCATAATTTTGTTGCAGACAAGGCAAAAATACGCAGGCGGGCTTTCGCCCGGTAAGTATTTTTCACGCAGTATGCAGCAAAATTTGCCGAAAAGACACGAGTATACGCTTGTGAAGGCAGGTTCTTTACACCGCCGCAGACATGCCGTCCTCAGAGCCGTTCGGCGCATTTTTCGCACGCCGGGCTTTTACTGAAAAGCCTCCACCGGCTGCGGTGCCGGTTCCAGATCAGAGCGATCCAGAGAAAAGACAAACGCCTTGTCCCAATCCAGGAAGCCGGCTCTGGGGAAATATGCGATGCTCAGACTCTGAAAATCTGCCGGAACTTCCATGCAGACATAGCCATCCCGGGTCTCGCCCGGTGCAATGGGATCGTCAAAGGTCTTGCCGTCGTCGCCGAATTCCATGTAGATATACCGCGGCCCACGGATGCTGATGCCGGCGTATGCTTCGCCGTCCACCTCCAGACCGAAGGTACGGGAGAGCATATCCACGGTCAGATCTTCGTCGCCGTTGTTCTCGATGCGGAACTCAAAGAAGGTCAGCCCGATCTCCTGGTCATTTTCCGTAAAGGTATAGTCCGAGAGATATGCTTTTTCCAGCGTCGCATTCACTTCGCCGTAGCTGACCTGTTCCCCCATTTTTCCGTCATAGGTCTCTACCTTCTGGGTCGCCTCTGTGGTGGGTTCGGTCGCGCTGACAGAGCCGTCCACATCCCGGACGTTGCCGGACTTTTCCTTTTTGCCGCATGCGCCCAGAGAAAACAGAAGCGCACCGCCGAGCAGAACACAGACTGCCCGCTGCAATTGTTTTTTCATCATCGTGATCCTTTCTCTGCGTCTGCCGCAGCTTTTCCGGCAGGCGCAATTCGCTTATAGAAAAGAAAAAGCTGTCCGCATCCAGTGTGAAGCCGGAACGGAACAGCTTTTTTGTCTGTTGTTCAGAAATGTCTTAGTCAGCTTCAATTGCGTCTGCCGGACATTCAGAAGCGCAGGAACCGCAGGAAATGCAAGCATCCTCTGCGATCTCGTACTTATCTGCGCCCTCAGAGATCGCATCTACCGGACATGCGTCCTTACATGTACCGCAGCTAACGCAGGAATCAGTAATCTTATATGCCATGGAAATTCACCTCCGTGTTTGTTTCCGCAGGGTCATGCCCTGCTACTTTTTATTATAGCAGATGCCACACAAAAAAGCAAGAGATTTTTCCAAACATTTTTCCCCATGGAGAAAAAACACAGCCGGACGCGGTCATTCCTGGATATGCTCCAGCGCCTGTCCGAAGATGGAGGAAATATGTGCGTCCGCCAGGGAATAGAAAATGGTCTTTCCCTCCCGGCGGCTGACCACGAGCCGCGACTGCTTCAAAACGCGCAGCTGGTGGGAGATGGCGGACTGGGTCATGTCCAGCTTCTGGGCAATGTCCCGGACGCACTCTTCATGCTGAAAGAGGACAAAGATAATGCGCACCCGGGTCAGATCCCCAAAGATCTTGAACAGCTCTGCCACGTCCGCCAGCTGAGACTCCGGCGGCATCTGCGCCGGCAGCGATGCCGGACGGTGCGTGTGTTCGTGTTCCATATGTCTCGTTCCCCTTTCTGCATATTATCTTGACAATCCATAACAAGCTGTTTCCAAAAATGTACCGAAAACGGTAGGCGGCTCGCCATCTCTGGGCGAGTCTGCCGTCGCCATTTCCGCTGGGCGACGGGCTGGTTAATCCACGCTCCCAGAAGGGAGTGTATGCACATGGATCTTGATATTCTTGTCAAGCTTGTCAGCATTGTTTGTGATGTGTTCAAAGCATACCTTGCTTACTTAAACGCAAAAAACAAACAGAAATAACCGCCCAGGCTACCAATCTGAAAGCGGTTATTTCTTTAACCTAATTCTATGGGAGCGACCGTCTACCGGTACACTCTTTCTATTTTTATTATAAGTGATTTTGTCAATTTTGTCAAGGGCAAAATCAATTTTTCAAACAAAAGCCGGATGCTTCCGCAGAAGCGCCCGGCTTTTTCAGCTTTTTGTTTTCGTTATCCGTTACTTTGCATAATCGACCACGCGGCTCTCGCGGATCAGGTTTACCTTGATCTGACCCGGATAGTCCATCTCTGCCTCGATCTGCTTGGCGATCTGCCGTGCCACCAGAACCATCTTCTCGTCGTTGATGACTTCCGGTACGACCATGACGCGGATCTCGCGGCCTGCCTGAAGCGCATAGCACTTTTCCACGCCCTCATAGGAGGCGCAGATGCTTTCCAGCTTCTGGAGCCGCTTGATGTAGTTCTCATAGTTTTCGCTTCGCGCTGCCGGGCGAGCCGCAGAAATGGCATCTGCTGCCTGCACGATACATGCGATGGCGGTCTTAGGTTCTACGTCGTTGTGGTGCGCCTCGATGGCGTGGATGACCTCGCTGTTCTCGTTGTACTTCCGGCAAACATCCACACCGATCTGTACATGCGAGCCCTCGATCTCGGCGGTCAGCGCCTTACCGATATCGTGGAGCAGTCCGGCGCGGCGCGCCAGGTTGGCATCAACGCCCAGCTCAGAAGCCAGCACACCACAGAGCTTGGAGACCTCGATGGAGTGCATCAGCACATTCTGGCGATAGCTGGTGCGGTAATACAGCCGTCCCAACAGCTTTACCAGTTCGTTGTTCAGTCCGTGGACATTGGTCTCCAGAACGGCGCGCTCGCCCTCCTGGCGGATGCGGTGTTCCACTTCGCGCTTTGCCTTTTCCACCATCTCTTCGATCTTGGTGGGGTGGATTCTGCCGTCAGCGATCAGCTTTTCCAGGGCGATCCGCGCCACCTCGCGGCGGACGTGGTCGAAGCAGGAAAGGGCAATTGCCTCCGGGGTGTCGTCGATAATGATATCGACGCCAGTCAGCGTCTCCAGTGTTCGGATATTTCTGCCCTCTCTGCCGATGATGCGGCCCTTCATTTCGTCGTTGGGCAGCGCCACCACAGAGACAGCCGTCTCAGACACCTGGTCTGCGGCGCATTTTGCAATGGCGAGGGAGATATAGCTGCGTGCCTTTTCCTCGCACTCGTCCTTGATCTGCTGTTCATAGTAGGAGATCTTGACAGCCTTTTCGTGCACCAGTTCGTCGTCCAGGGTGCTCAGGATGTATTCCTTTGCCTGATCCTGGGTCAGCCCGGAGATGCGTTCCAGTTCTTTCAGCTGGCTGTTCTTGACCTCTTCTGCCTCTGCCAGCTTGCGGTCTGCATTCTTCAGGCGCTGCTTGAGAGACTCTTCCTTCCGATCCAGGTTGTCCGTCTTTTTGTCCAGGTTTTCTTCCTTCTGCTGGATCCGGCGTTCCTGTCTGCCGATCTCCGAGCGTCTGTCCTTGATCTCTTTTTCCGCCTCAGAGCGGAGCTTATAAATTTCATCTTTTGCTTCCACCATTGCATTCTTCCGCTTGGCTTCTGCCTCTTTTTTGGCATCATCCAGAATGCGTCCGGCTTCTTTTTCGGCGGAGCCGATGGCAGCCTCTGCCTGCTGTTTCCGCTGTTCCACGCCGTTCCGGAGCCCCTTGCGATACGCCAGGAACCCCGCAACACCTGCGCCGATCAGCAGTGCAGCCAGACACAGCACGATCAGCAGCACCCAATTTGTCTCTTGCATCTCTATGCACTACCTCCTTTTTGTATTTGTCTATCTGTATACAACACAGCGGCGTTTTCATCCAAAGGGAGGTGTGCGTCTCGTATTCACTTGTTCTCCCGGCAGCTGACATATTCTGCCGGAGGATTTTCTCCGTGCCTGCGGCACAGCCGGAGCGATTCTCCGCCGCGCCCATGCACGCCCATTCTCCAGAAAAAAGCTTTCCTCGATACGCCGTCTCATATCCCGTCTCCAGAAACGTGCATTCTTCTGAGGGAAAACGGCGGCAAAAGCCTTTTCAGACAGCATCGCACAAAGCCGTCAGACGGACTTTGCGCAGTGCTGCCTTTGCTCTATCGAAACTCGTCCAGCACGCCGCAGGGCAGCACAGCCCGAAATCAGCCGGGACGGGATCATGAATAAAACAAAACGCACACGATAAAACGCAGCGTCAACCCGGCATAGCCGCCGGGAATCGTTTGTAATTTGATACAACACTCTTATTTTACACTGTTTCCGTGAAATTGTCAAGACGTTTGCAGAAAGATTCATATTTTTTCTTGCAAGGCATACAAAAACCCCGGTACAGCAGCGCTGCGCCGGGGTCGTTCTTTTTTCAGAAAATGTCCTTATTATTTTGCCGAGATGCGCATGGAAATGTCGAAGCACTTTACCGAATGGGTCAGTGCGCCCAGGGAAATGATGTCCACGCCGGTCTCCGCAATGCCGCGGATGGTCTCTGCGGTCACGTTGCCGGATGCTTCCAGCATCACCCTGCCGTTCACGCGCTGCACTGCCTTGGTCATATCCTCGCAGCTCATGTTGTCCAGCATGATGATATCCGCGCCGGCAGAGAGCGCCTCTTCCAGTTCTTCCAGAGTGCGCACCTCTACCTCGATCTTCACCATATGGCCGATCTTTTTCCGCAGCGCCGCCACTGCCGGCGTGATACCGCCGTATGCGTCGATGTGGTTGTCCTTGAGCATTGCGCCGTCGGACAGGTTATACCGATGGTTCTTGCCGCCGCCCACGGTGACAGCATACTTTTGCAGCGGACGCAGCCCCGGCAGCGTCTTTCGGGTGTCGGTGATCTGGGCGTTTGTGCCGGCAACCAGTTCCACACACTGGTGGGTGGCGGTGGCGATGCCGCTCATGTGCTGTAAAATGTTCAGCGCCGTTCGCTCGCCCTTGAGCAGCGTCTTGGTGCTGCCGGTCATGGTCGCGATGATATCGCCCTTCTTGACCTGCTCGCCGTCGTGAATGCGGATGTCCATGGAGAAGTCGCCGCCCACCAGCTCAAACACGCGCTTTGCAATGTCGATGCCGCAGAGCACGCCGCTGTCCTTTGCCAGATAGTATGCTTCGCTGGTGTGGCTGTCGTCCAGCAGATTGTCGGTGGTGACATCGATGTAGTGGATGTCCTCCTCCAGTGCTGTAGTAATCAGTCGGTCGATATAGGTTTGCTGTAACATGGGTGTTTTTCCTTTCGTCTTGCTTAAAACACATCTAAGGTACTTCTTAAAGTACTTCCTTCAAAATAATATACGCCACCGTTGCCAGAGACTTTGCTTCCACATAGTCCGCGTCTACGATATAGTTGCCGTGCAGCAGTTGCTCGCGGATCTCGGTAATGCGCCGGAAGCCCTCCGGGAGCTTCTCCTTGTTCGGGATGACAAAGAAGTTGTCCTGCATGATCTGGCGGATCTCGGTGCGCAGTCCCTTGGGGATCTTCACCGCGTCCGGCTTTGCCGGGAATACTGCGGTCTCAAAGGTCTCCGGCGCGCCGGGCATCTTCTTGGCGATGTCCAGGGCTGCCTGACGGGAGAATACCAGCGCTTCCAGCAGAGAGTTGCTTGCAAGGCGGTTGTTGCCGTGTACGCCGGTGTGAGAGCACTCGCCGGCAGCGTACAGATTCGGGATGGTGGTCTCAGAGTTGTTGTCCACCTGGATGCCGCCCATGAGGTAGTGCTGGCACGGGAAGATCGGGATCGGCTCCTTGGTCATATCATAACCCTGTTCCATGACCTTTTCGTAGATCATGGGGAAGCGGTTCTTGACAAATTCCGGATCTTTATGGGAGATGTCCAGATAGAAGTTGTCCGAATGGGTCTCCCGGCTCTCCAGGATGATGGAACGGGAAACCACATCACGGGGCGCAAGCTCCAGGCGCTCGTCATAGCGATCCATAAAGCGCTCCTTGTTGCAGTTCAGCAGGTATGCGCCCTCGCCCCGGACTGCCTCTGAGATCAGGAAGCACTCTCTGGTGTGGTGGTCATTGAAGGCAGTGGGGTGGAACTGGATCAGATGGAGATTCCGGATCTCCGCGCCGTTTTCATAGGCGAAGGCAATGCCGTCGCCGGTAGCGATCTTGGAGTTGGTGGTGAAGCGGTATACCCGTCCGATACCGCCGGTGGCCAGAAGCATGAAGTGGCTGTTATATACGGTGCAGGAGCCGCCCTGCATCACGTTTACCGAAAAGCCGGTGGCGGTTTTCTGCATGCCGGTCATCATGGCATACTCCAGAATGGTCACATTGGGCAGGGTCTTTACCTTTTTAATGAGCTTGTCCAGGATCTCCGCGCCGGTGGCATCCTTATGGTGGAAGATCCGGTGGCGGCAGTGACCGCCCTCCAGTGTCCGGTGCAGCTCGCCGTCCGGTGTCCGGTCGAAGTCCACGCCGAAGTCCAGGATCGCCTGGATCTCGTGGGCGGCGTGGGTGGTCAGAATGTGCACCGTCTCGGGATTGTTGGTAAATCCGCCGGCAACCATGGTATCGTGCTCATGCAGTTCGATGGAATCCTCCGGTGACTTGTACACGCCGGCAATACCGCCCTGCGCCAGGGCAGAGTTGCAGAGGGTCAGCTCCTGTTTGCACAGCAGCAGCACCTTGCAGTCCGACGGCAGATTGATGGCACCGTACAGTCCGGCAGCACCGCAGCCGGCAATGATCACATCATAATTGTTTTCCATAACATTCACGCTTCCTATCCTTTATCGCGGCATAACTTCCGCCGCAAATTCTTTTTTCTGCACCGGCGACAGCAGGATATTCGCACGTCGGGCAGCCATATCTCTTCCACGGCAGCACGCGCCGCCATGATTCCTCTTTAGTATAGCATAACCGCTCCCATTTGTCACTACTTTTGCGCACTTTTCGGAAATATGCGCAAAAATCCGATGGTAAAGCTGTTATTTTTTTGACAGGTTAAAGAGAGCCGTCGGGGCAGCAGGGATTCAGGAAACAATTCGCCCATATTTCTGCATGTAATTCCGCAAAAAATCATTGACAATTGCCATAGGATGTGCTATACTAGGCATATGATATTGGAATGACGATTTCCCGGCGGAACGGCTGCCGGCAAAAACGCGTCAAATACATTTTGAGGAGATTACTATGATTTGTCCTAACTGCGGCAGCAACAACCCGGACGGCACTGCATTCTGTGCCAACTGCGGCAATTCCATGAATGCTGCACCCATTCCGCCCCAGGCACAGCCGAACTTTCAGGGCAGTGCGCCGAACAACGGCACGACACCGCCTCCGGTATTCAACGGCAATCCGTTCCCGGGCGGCGGCCCCATCGAGCAGAGAAACATTGCGCTTTGCATCATCCTGACCATTGTGACCTGCGGCATTTACGGCTTGTACTGGATCTACAAGCTGACCGAGGATGTGAACAAGCTGAAAGGCGATCCGAACGCGACCTCCGGCGGCGTAGTGATCCTGCTGGGCATCATCACCTGCGGCATTTACATGTGGTACTGGCTCTACAAGCAGGGCGACACCATCGACCAGGTAAAAGCATCCCGCGGTCTGCCCTCCGGCAACTCCGGTATCTTGTATCTGATCCTGGCGATCGTGGGACTGAGCATTGTCTCTTATGCGCTGATGCAGAACGAGCTGAACCAGCTGGCATAACCCACAGCACAAACACAGCAAGCACAAAAGCTGCACCGGAACTTTTCCGTGCAGCTTTTTCTGTGTTCAGCGCAACTGACAGAGAAACACCGTAGGGGTCGATGCCCACATCGACCCGTGGCTCTTGAAAAGGAATACCATAGGGGCGAATACCGTTCGCCCGAAAGTCCCCCTTGAAAAGGGGGATGTCCGATAGGACAGGGGGATACCATTGATACCTTGGTGTTCCCGGCAACGCCGTCCTGGGGAAAACACTGTGAAACCGTCCGGCGGAATCGCTCGTTTCCCTCGCTGTCCGCCTTTGGCTGCGCAAACGCTTTTGTTTGCCTTTTCCTGTATGTGCAGTGTTGGCGTTCTGGGCGTTTGTTTTGAGTGTGGTTTTTGTTATTTTTATAGCGTTTGCTGCGCTTTTGTTTTCTTGCGCAAAACCATTACACAAAAATTCTCTTCTTTTTTTCTTTGCTAAAAAGAAAAAAAGAAGCAAAAAAAGAAAAGAGTTCGCCTACCCTTGTTGGTGCGGCAGTGTGTTGCACGATTGGCAGTGTTATTTTTGTTACGCACAACAAAAATCCCGAAAGGAGTTGAGGAGATGGCTTCCCTGCAAAATTTACGGTTCTTCCTTCACACGCACCGCCGCCAGCTGCGCGTGTTTGCCGGATTCTTACTCCTGGGCGGCGCTTACTACCTGGTCACTCTGCTGACACCGCTGCGGATTCCCTGCATCTTTCAAAAGCTCACAGGCTTCGCCTGTCCGGGCTGCGGCGTTTCACACTTCTGCATGAAGCTGCTCCATCTGGACATTCCCGGCGCGGCAAAAGAAAATCTCGCCCTGACACTGCTCTCCCCCTTCTGGCTCGCCGGGCTGTGCATCCGGGCGCTGTGGAATCCGAAATGGTTCGCCAAAAACAGCCGCGCGGAAAGCATCCTCCTCTGGGGCAGCATCGCCGTGCTGCTGGTGTTCGGCGTCGTCCGGAATCTCCCCGGCATGGAATTTCTGCTGCCCTCCTATCGGCAGTAGCACTTCTTTTTCCCTCCGCGAATATGATAAAACAGCACCGCTTTTTCCTGGGGCGATCCCGTACAGAGCGGATGCGGTGCTGCTTTGATTATTTTGAAAAAAACCGGGCATACTAGGAATGCACCGGTGAGCATACGAACCTGTCTTCACAAGCGTATACCTGTGTCTTGTGAAGACAGGTTCTACAGTCAGAATCATACTTCGCTGGCACTGCGCGGACGATGCGCAGCGCCGTTTCTAAAAAGGAGGGATCTCCATGCTGGTCAAGCGTGGTGAAATTTATTACGCAGATCTCAGCCCGGTAGTCGGCTCAGAACAGGGCGGCATCCGACCGGTACTTATCGTGCAGAACGATGTGGGAAACCGGCACAGTCCTACGGTGATCGCCGCCGCCATCACAAGCCGCCGGGACAAAGCCCGGCTTCCGACCCACATCGACGTGCAGGCGGCGCGGTGCGGTCTCACCAAGGACAGCGTAGTCCTGTTGGAACAGATCCGCACCCTGGATAAGCGGCGGCTGAAAGACCGCATGGGCGAACTGGATGAACCGTCTATGACCCGGGTAGACCACGCATTGCAGGTGAGCTTCGGGCTGCCGTTCTGACAACACAAAAAGCGCATACACCCGCGGGCATATGCGCTTTCTTTTTTACCTTGTGACAAATGCGATGTTCTCGCTTACTTTGCAGCGTTCAGCTTCTTTGCCAGCTGAGACTTCTTGCGGGCAGCTGCATTCTTGTGCATCAGACCCTTTGCGCAAGCCTGGTCTACGCGCTTGATCGCTACGCGTACAGCAGCTTCCTTATCAGCTGCGTTTGCTGCGCATGCTGCGTCAGCCTTCTTGATCATGGTCTTGAGGTTGGACTTGCGAGCCTTGTTGGCAGCAGTCTTGGTTGCACTTACTTTTACGCGCTTCTTAGCAGAACGAATATTCGGCATAGTTCAGATCTCCTTTTTTCAACAATCAAAATAATGGGTGTTATTCCCTCGAATCACCGGATTCTGTACGTCATACACGACCGGCAGCATTGACACGGTACCGCCGGCTCGTGGGAAAATCTCCCCGCAATTGGAACGACCAAATGCTGGTGTTCTTCGTGAGAACACCGTGACTAAACTCTATTATAACACAGCCCACCGGAAATTGCAATAGGTATTTTCGAGGAACGATACAATTTTTTCTCGTGAAAAGCTAGCAGTTTGCACAAAAACCAGGAGGTATTTGTATGTTAGAGCCGATCCGCACCGACCTCGCCGTAGAACGCACCGCCGCCGCCCCGTCCCTGCCCGGCGTGACCCAGGAGACGCGCGGCAGCGCCTTTTCCATCACGGAGATCCGCATCAAAAACGACACCTGCGGCGCACCCATCGGGAAGCCTGCCGGGCGGTATGTCACCCTGGAAGCCGCCGCCATCTCCCGGAGCAGCAGCGACTATCAGGAAATGGCGGAGGAACTGGCAGCAGAACTGGGGCGTTTTCTCCCGGAAGAGGGCTGCGTCTTTCTCGCCGGGCTGGGAAACCGCGCCATTACACCGGATGCGCTGGGGCCGCGCGTGGCATCCAAAGTGCTGGCGACGCGGCATCTCCGCACGGCGCTCACCGAAGAGGAGCTGTCCTATCTGCCGGAGCTGCGCCAGGTCTGCGTCCTCGCCGGCGGCGTATTGGGGCAGACCGGCATGGAGTCAGCGGAACTGATCGAAGCGGTTTGCAGGCAAATTCATCCGGCGGCGGTGGTGGCGGTGGATGCACTGGCGTGTGCGGAACTGTCCCGGCTGGGGACGACCATCCAGATGAGTGACAGCGGCATCTCCCCCGGCAGCGGCGTGGCGAACCGACGGGCAGAGCTGTCCCGGCGGACGCTGGGCGTGCCGGTGATTGCTCTGGGCGTTCCGACAGTGGTGGATCTGCACACCGCCGTCCAGGGCATCTACGGCAAAAGCGTCCCCAAGAGCCGCCCCAACATGATGGTCACGCCCCGGGACATCGACCGGCTCATCGATCACGCCGGAGATCTGCTGGCGTGTTCCCTCAACATGGCGCTGCATCCGGGCATGACCTTTGCGCAGGCCGAGGGGTTGGGATGAGCCGGATACTATTATATAAGTATAACGGCCAAAACAAAATTTTTGCTTGACAAATCTAAAACAATAGCGTATCATAGAAATAGAAAAGGGCACGCCGGCAGACGGTCTGCTCCCACATGAGTGAAGAAATAACTGTCATGATTGGAGTCACGGGCGGTTATTTCTTTTTTATGCACCTCCATCGTAGGAACGAACAATGTTTCTCCTATGGTGGAGGTGCGTTTTTCTCTCCGCCCGTGCGTTTGCGGTTCTGCAGGGGGCGGCTTTTTTCTGCGCAGTTCTGCAAAAAGAAAATTTTTTTGCAAAAGGGCTTGACTTTTGCGGACGGGTTTGGTATAATAGGTGTGTTATCCTTGCTCATGCTCTGCATGGGCGAAATCCAGAAGGAGGTGTATTGAGTATGGCAAAGAAACAGGAATCCTACGAGCTGATGACGGTTTTCAGTCTGAAGAACGGTGAGGAAGCTGCAAAGGAACTGGTTGAAAAGTTCCGCGAGAAGATCGCATCCGCTGCCACACTGGACGAAGTAAACGAGTGGGGCAAGCGTAAGCTGGCGTATCCGATCAACGACGAGCCGGACGGTTACTACACACTGTATACCTTTACGTCCACTCCGGACGTACCGGCAGAAGTAGAGCGTGTTCTGAACATCACAGACGGCGTTCTGCGTTCTCTCGTTACCGTAAAGTAAGACGAATTTCAGAAAGGGGAACAACATGCTGAACAAAGTGATTTTGATGGGTCGGCTTTGTGCAGATCCGGATTTCCGGCAGACACAGAGCGGCGTCCCGGTATGCCGCATCCGCGTGGCAGTCGATCGTCGTTTTGCCAACAAGCAGACCGGCGAACGTGAGGCGGATTTCATCAGCGTCAGCTGCTGGAGACAGCAGGCTGAGTTCGTGAGCCGCTATTTCCACAAGGGCAGTATGGTCATTGTGGAGGGCAGCCTGCGCAACAGCGACTATACCGACCAGAACGGCGTCAAGCACTACAGCATGGAAGTCCAGGCGGACAACATCTCTTTCGGAGAGTCCAAGCGCGCTGCACAGGAAAACGGCGGCGGATATCAGGGCGCTTACCAGCAGCCTGCTTATGCACAAGCAGCTCCGGCACAGCCTGCCCCGGCATATCAGCAGCCTGCACCTCAGGCAGCGCCTGCTCCCCAGGCTGCTCCGGCAGCAAACAATGCACCTGGTGCATTGCAGCTGGGAGATCTGGGCGACTTTGAAGAGATCCTCAGCGACGGCGAAGTTCCCTTCTGATGAAAGCGAATGAAAATACCGCATTGCAGATAGGAGGATAAATCATCATGGAGAGAGAAAGATCTCAGCGCGGCGGCAAGCGCCCCCGCAAAAAGGTTTGTATGTTCTGTGTTGACCGCGTAGAGCGGATCGACTATAAGGACGTTGCCAAGCTCAAGAAGTGCATGACTGAACGTGCAAAGATTCTGCCCCGCAGAGTTACCGGCACTTGTGCATTCCATCAGCGTGAACTGACAACTGCGATCAAGCGTGCAAGACACATTGCTCTGCTGCCGTATGTCAGCGACTAAGCTGATCTGACAACTCAGATAACCGAAGCGTTCCGATTTTGATCGGGGCGCTTTTTTGTTTTTTAAGGAGGTGACATCCGCAGACTGACTGAGAAGTCACGGGCGAACAATGTTCGCCCCTACGGTGGGTGGGGTTCCGTTTCACGCTATGCGTTCACGATAAGACATCACACAGGCGGATGGGTTTTCTTTTTCCGGTGAAAGGCTTGCACTTTGCCCTATTGTGTGGTATAATGAGATGATATCAAGAGCACAAAAAATACAGGAGTGTGATAGAATGAAAGTGGTTTTGCTGGCGCATACCCCTACACCGGAACAGACTGTCGCAGCGGCTGCCCGGCTTTGTTATTCCGATACTGACGTTGCGGCGCTGCGGGAGTCCATCTCCCAGGAACGCGCAGAACAATTCGTAGAAATGCTGGCAGGGTTCGGGCACGAAAGCCCTGTGGAGCATGTGACATTTACCTTTGGCATCGAGGGCGTTTCCCGTTCCTTTTTGGCGCAGATCACGCGTCACCGCATTGCGTCGTTCTCTGTCCAGAGTCAGCGCTATGTGCGTCAGGATCACTTCGTTTTCATCACGCCCCCGGCCATTGCCGCAGACCCGGCACTGAAACAGGCGTATGAAAACGCCATGCAGCAGTCCATCGACAGCTACAACCACCTGGCGGATGCCCTGGCGGCAAAGTATGTGCCGGAATTTCTGGCGCAGGGATGTACGGAAAAGGCGGCGCGCACCAAGGCAGAGAAAAAAGCCATTGAAGATGCGCGGTATGTCCTCCCCAACGCCTGTGAGACGAAGATGATCGTGACCATGAATGTCCGCAGTCTCCGGAACTTTTTCCGGCTGCGGTGCTGCAACCGGGCACAGTGGGAGATCCGGGAGGCGGCCACCGAAATGCTCCGGCTCTGCTGCGAGGTCTCTCCGGCGCTGTTCCGCACCGCCGGGCCGTCCTGCTATTGCGGCGGATGTACCGAGGGCAAGATGAGCTGCGGCAAGGCAAAGGAAGTACGGGAAAAGTTTGAGGTGATCCATGGTGAAACAAGGTAAGATCATTGTACTGGACGGTCTGGACGGCTGCGGCAAGTCCACCCAGTTTGAGGCGCTGACCCGGCTGCTGACAGAACAGGGGCGGACGGTAAAGCCCATCAGCTTTCCCATGTACGACAAGCCCTCGGCGGCGCTGGTGAAAATGTACCTCCGCGGTGATTTTTCCGACACGCCCGGCGGCGTGAATGCCTATGCCGCATCCAGCTTTTATGCCGTAGACCGCTATGCCAACTACAAGCTGGACTGGGAAAAGAACTACGCCGCCGGCGAGATCATCCTTGCCAGCCGCTATACCACCTCCAACGCCATCCATCAGATGAGCAAGCTGCCCCAGGCACAGTGGGACGACTATCTCCGTTGGCTGGAGGACTATGAGTACAGCAAGCTGGGACTGCCGAAGCCGGATCTGGTGCTGTTTTTGTCTCTGCCCCTGACGCTTTCCCAGAAGCTGCTGTCCAAGCGCTATGACGGTGATGCCGCCAGGAAGGACATCCACGAGGCAGACCTCAGCTATCTGGAACAGTGCAGCCGTGCCGCCGCATATGCCGGGGCGAAGCTGGGGTGGCAGTTCGTAGAGGTCTCCGACGGTGTGCACCTCTACCCCATCGAACAGATCCGGGACGAGCTGGCACGGCGCATACAGGAGGCTTTGGCATGCTGAATTTCCGGAAGATCACACTGGCAGACCGTCTCTGGATCCAGGCGGCGCTGAAACAGTCCGACTTTATGGGCTGTGAGTACAGCTTCGCCAACAACCTGGCGTGGTGCCGGGATGCGGATTCCCGGATCTGCCGGTATGAAAACTTCTACCTGATCTGCGCCTTTGACACCCCGGACGGCGCGCCGCACTTTTCGTTTCCCAGCGGCAGCGGCGATCTGCGGCAGGTCATCCGGGAGATGGCTGCCTTTGCGGCGGAACAGCAAAAGCCCCTCTGCATCACCGGACTGACCAGTCAGAGCCTGCCGCAGCTACAGGCGGTTTTTCCGGACGTATTTACCCTGGAAAACAACCGGGACAGCGCGGATTATCTCTACCGCACCGCCGATTTTACGGCGCTTGCCGGAAAAAAGTATCACAAGAAACGGAATCACATTGCCCAGTTCGCCAGATACGGCGCGGTCTTTTCGGAGATCACCCCGGACGATTTTGACGAGTGCATTGCTTTTGCCGCCGAGAGCTACAACGCCAAGGAGGGATATTCCGATGCCTCCAGTGTGGCAGAGCAGTACGCCATCCACACCTTTTTCCAGAACTTTGAGGCGCTGGAATTGAAGGGCGGCTTGTTCCGGGTGGACGGCCAGCTCGCGGCATTTTCCATCGGTGAGCCGATTTGCAGCAACGTGTTCGGCGTACACATCGAAAAGGCGGACACCCGGTTTCACGGGGCGTATCCGGCAATGGCGCAGGCGTTTGCGGCGCATTTTGCCATGGATTACACCTACCTGAACCGGGAAGAGGATCTGGGCATCCCGGGGCTGCGCCAGTCGAAGCTGTCCTATTATCCGGAACTGCTTCTGGAAAAGTGGACGGCGGTCTGCGATGCGCCGGAAAAGCTGCTGTGAGTCCGGCAGTTCCAACAGAGAAAACGTATCTGAGAAAGGCAGCGCTGCGGCAAGCCGTCAGGCGAAACGGACGCGGTGCTGCTCCGTACAGAAAGGATAATTATCATGATCTATGTATTTCTTGCCAATGGTTTTGAAGAAGTAGAAGCTCTCGCGCCGGTGGATATGCTCCGCCGCGCCAAGCTGGATGTGACTACTGTAGGCGTCACCGGAAAGATCGTCACCGGTTCGCATCATATCCCGGTGACGGCAGACATCACCGCAGAGGAGTTACAGATCGGCGCAGATATGGAAATGATCGTGCTGCCGGGCGGCATGCCGGGGACGCTGAATGAGGAGGCATCCCAGGTGGTACAGGCTGCCATCGACTACTGCGCGGAAAATGACCGCTGGATCGGTGCGATCTGCGCTGCGCCGTCGATCCTGGGACACAAGGGTCTGCTCCAGGGCAAGACGGCGACCTGTTACACCGGATTTGAAAAGGATCTGCTGGGCGCAGAGATCGGCAGCGACGGTGTCATTCGGGACGGCAAGATCATCACTGCCCGGGGCGCAGGCGTAGCCGTGGACTTTGGTCTGGAACTGGTGGGCGCAATGCTGGGCAGGGAGACACAGGCGCAGATCCGTGCGTCGATCCTCTGTGACTGATCTGACTGCGGCAAAAACGGCGCTGCGGCAGGAGATGCGCCGCCGCCGCAGAGAAATGCCGCCCACGGAAAAAGCTGCACGGGAACAGGAACTCTGCCGCCGCTTTCTGGAAAGCGCGCTGTATGCGGACTGCCGCCAGCTGTTTTGCTTTGTCGCCCTGCCCCAGGAGCCGGAAACACGGGACATCCTGCGCCGGGCGCTCTGTGACGGAAAGACAGTGGCTGTGCCCCGGTGTCTCCCGGAGCGGCACATGGCGTTTCACCAGTTACAGCCGGACGCAGCACTGGAAGCACAGCTGATCTCCGGCAGCTTCGGGGTGGCAGAGCCGCGCGCTTCTCTGCCGGTGATCCTGCCGGATGCCGGACAAGCGCCCCTTTGCCTGGTGCCGGGGCTGGCCTTTGACAAAAACGGTGGCCGGCTGGGCTATGGGGCAGGCTATTATGACCGCTTTTTACACGCATATCCGTTTTTGCGGAAAATCGGCTATGCGCTGTCCCCCTTTTTGACGGACTGCGTCCCCACAGAACCGACAGATCAGCGTCTGGACGGTATCGCTACGGAATCTTCGCTGGAGGTATGGAATGGATAACAAAGACTTTAACCGTGACAAACTGCTGAACGACATTCTGCGGGAAACCGCCGCACCGAAAAGTGCGCCGGCTGCGCCCCGGCAATCCGCCCCCACACCCAAGCAGCCGGAACCGACACCGCAGCCTGCTGCACCGGAAATTGCGCCCCAGGCTGAGCCGACTGCGCCGCAGCCCGCCGCTGCACCGTGGGAAGCCGCCGAAGCGCAGGAGCGTACCGCCATGTTCGACAGCACCCAATGGAGCACCGGAAACACCAACACCGGGACGGCCTCACGCTATGTGACAGACAGCAAGCTGTACGCCGATCTGGAGGGCGACAGCCAGCCGTTTCATCCGGAGCCGGTACATAACAACAACGCTGGCACTGCCGGAAAGCGTCCCCGGAAAAAACGAAAGCAGCACCGGATCATCAGTGCGCTGGTCATGATCGTCGTTATCATCGGCGTGTCGATCCTGCTGTCCAGTGCGCTTATCGTCTACGGCAGAGACCTGCTGGGCATCAACAGCGACAGCTCCACCAAGATCGTCACCATTCCGCAGGGCGCGAGCATGAAGGAGATCGCCGAGACATTACAGCAGGCGGACATTATTTCCAAGCCGGACTTCTTTGTCTTTATTGCCGGCATGAGCGACAAGGACAAAGACATCAAGCCCGGCGATCACGAGCTACGACCGGATATGGCGTATGAGACCATTCTGAGCGAACTGGTCAGCAAGCCACTGGACAGCGCGCTGTCGGTATCGGTCACCTTCCCGGAGGGCATCCGTCTGGTGGATGCCGCCGATCTGCTGGAAGAGAACAACGTCTGCGATGCGGACGAGTTTCTGGACTATTTCAACCACGACGCGAAGTTCGGCTATGCCTATGAG
Organism: Ruminococcus bromii; assembly: GCA_963590855.1. GTDB lineage: Bacteria > Bacillota > Clostridia > Oscillospirales > Ruminococcaceae > Ruminococcus_C. The sequence goes on along the minus strand of CAVAQT010000006.1, from coordinate 41,588 downwards.
GACTATCTCCCCAGCTTCCAGGACGAAAAGTTCTATCAGATGGAGGGCTATCTCTTCCCGGACACCTATACGTTCTATCAGGAAATGGATGTGAGCCTGGTATGCCAGAAGATCCTGGAGAACTTCAACACCAAGATCACCAAGGACATGTATGACCGCATGGATGCGCTGAACATGACGCTGGATCAGACCATCACCCTGGCTTCCATGATCCAGGCGGAGGCAGGCAACACGGAACAGATGGCGACCATTTCGTCGGTATTCTGGAACCGTCTCAACAACGCCACGGAGTATCCCCTGCTCCAGTCCGACCCCACTACCAAGTATGTGGAAGAGGTCATCAAGCCCCACAGCGAATCCTACAACGAGGATCTGTACACCTCCTATGACACCTATCAGTGTACCGGACTCCCGGCAGGGCCTATCTGCAATCCGGGCAGCGAAGCCATCCAGGCGGCGCTCTATCCGGACAACACCAACTATTACTTCTTCTACTCCAACATCGACACCAAGGAGACCTATTTCGCCGAGACCATCCAGGAGCACGAGGCAAATCAGCAGAAGGTACAGGAACAGCAGGCAGCCGCAGAGGAATCTGCCGCAGCCGCGGAAAACAACGAGGAGGACAGCGATGGCACAGAGGAATAAACCGGAGCTGCTCGCCCCGGCAGGAGATCTGGAACGGCTCCAGGCAGCGCTGGACTACGGCGCAGACGCAGTTTATCTGGGGCGCGAAAGCTTTAGCATGCGCGCCGCCGCAAGCAACTTTCACAGTGCGGAGCAGCTGCACGAGGCAGTCGCGCTGGCGCACCAGTACGGCAAAAAGGTATATCTCACCTGCAACACCCTGCCCCGGAACGAGGAAGTTCCCACGTTTCCGCAGTTTTTGCAGGAGGCGCAGGAAGCCGGCGCAGACGCGCTCATTCTGGCTGACCTGGGACTTCTGGCAGAGGCGCGGAAGCTTGCGCCGGATATGGAGATCCACATGTCCACCCAGACGGGCATCGTCAACTACGGCACATGCCGGGCGCTGTATGACATGGGCGTGAAGCGCGCTGTCCTGGCGCGGGAGCTGTCTCTGGAAGAGATCGCGGAGATCCGGGCAAAGATCCCGGCGGAAATGGAGCTGGAGGTATTTGTCCACGGGGCAATGTGCATGTCCTTTTCGGGGCGGTGTCTGCTGTCCGCCTATCTCACCGGACGGGACGCCAACCGGGGCGCATGCGCACAGCCCTGCCGCTGGAACTATCAGCTGGTGGAATCCAAGCGGCCGGGGCAGTACTTCCCCATTGAGGAGACGGACGAGGGCACTTATATTTTCAACGCCAAGGACTTGTGCATGATCGAGCATGTGCAGGAACTGCTGGATGCCGGCGTGGACAGTCTCAAGATCGAGGGACGGAACAAGTCCGCCTATTATGTTGCCATTGTGACAAATGCCTATCGTGCGGCGCTGGATGCCGCCATGGCAGGCGTGCCGGCGCCGGAATGGGCGCTGAACGAAGTGGTGCAGGTCAGCCACCGGGAATACTGCACCGGATTTTTCTACGGCAGAGAAAACGCCTGTCAGCGCTATGCCGACAGCAGCTATGTGCGCAACTGTGATGTCGTCGCGGTGGTGAACCGCCAGGAAGCCGGACGGCTCTATCTCACCCAGCGCAACCGCTTTTTCGCCTTAGACACCCTGGAAGTCATTGCGCCGGGACAGCCACCGGTGACGGTAACGGCGCAGGAACTGCAAAACGAGGACGGCGAAGCCATCGAAACGGCAAACCACGCCATGATGCAGTGCTCCATCGCCTGTGACCGGGCATTTCCGGCGCGGAGCGTGGTGCGGAAACCGGTGGAATGAGGAGGGGTTTCTCGTGAAGCAAGCCAAAGCAATTCTTTGCACAGCGGTACTGCTGTCCGGCATTTTGTCCGGCGGCTGCACCCGGATCCACAGCGCAGCGGAGCTGACGCAGGACACCAAGCCGGAGACCACGCCTGTTTTTACAGACGCGCCGAAGCTGGACTTTTCCGCCGACGGCGTTGACCCGTATGCCAACGTGATACAGTATTATCTGGAGCAGTATCAGGACGATGCGAAGGCGGATGACACATTGCAGCCCTTCACCTATGTGCTGTATGACATGGACAAGGACGGCACAGAGGAGCTGATCGTCCGGACAGGCTACAGCGAGGCGGATTATGCCCTGTATGTCTGGACTGCCGGAGACGACAGAAAGCCGGTGCAGGTGGAAGGCTCCGGCAACGGTGCGCATACCCAGATCTATGGGTCGGAAAACGAAAACGGCTTTTTCATCAACAGCTGTCACATGGATACCCAGTACATTGCGCAGTATACCCTGTCTGAGGGCAACGCCCTGGAAGAGACGGAAATCTATCGCAATCAGCTGGTAAATGAGGCACAGTCGGCATACGGCTACTATGACCTCACCGCCGGAGACGGCTATTTCCGACTGGACGAGCAGAGCATCGAGGACTATCGCTATAAGGCGAGTCCCCAGGTGAAGGACGCAAAGGAAAGTCTTTCACTGGATGCCTATCAGGAGCATCTGGCACAGCTGAACGATGCAGATGCTGTCGGATAAACCCGATAAAAACAGAACACGCCCCGGCAAACGGTAACCGATCCGTTTGCCGGGGCGTTTGTATTTATGACACGTTCCGCATTTTTTCCATGGTGATTGCCGTCACCACCCACCGCAGACAGGGCAGGAACATCACCACTTGCAGGAAAATGCGCCAGGGCTTTTTCCAGCCCAGACAGGGCGCACAGGCGATGAGATACCGGTTGCCGTAGACAATGCCCATGACGTAGGGAATCAACAGGGCGATCAAATACAATAGCAAGGGCAGACACATCAAAAGTGTCACATAACCCAGCATCACAGCGCCGAAAATAATTGCCGGCAGGAAGATAATGCCGAACAGCAGTACCAACACCGCAAACATCCACCAGACACTGAGCAGATACACCAGTAAAACCACGCCGGAAACCAGCATCAGCAGGAAAAACGGCAGGGAGAGCCAGAGCATAGTCAACTGCTGTTTTGCCGCCTGTTTCGGGGTGCTGCCAGTCTGGAACACGGGCACACAGCTACAGGTGCGCACCATGGTATAAAACCAGGTCATAGCGCAAAACACTGCCGCCAGTTTCGGCAGGAACGACAGCGGCTCCGGCAGTGTATAACCATACCGCAGGGTTTGCAGCGCCGGGACTGTTTCTGTCTGGTCTGAGAGCAGCACCCGGAACAAGATCACCGCCGCCAGCGAAAGCAGTACGCCCGACAGGGAAAACAGATGCAGCAATACCTGGGAGCGCGTGCGTTCCGGGTGCAGTTTTCCTGCAACGTCCAGAATCACCAGCACGGCACAGACAATGCCGCAGAGAATGGGCAGCACGGCTTATTCCCGGATCTGTCCGCTGCCGGTAACCAGATATTTCACGGTGGTCAGCTCGTGCAGTCCCATAGGGCCTCTTGCGTGCAGCTTCTGGGTGGAGATACCGATCTCTGCGCCGTAGCCGAACTCGCCGCCGTCGGTGAACCGGGTGGAAGCGTTCACATAGACCACTGCCGCATCCACGGTGCGCTGGAATTTCTGGGCAGCGTCCAGGTCGCGGGTGATGATGCACTCGGAGTGCCTGGTGCTGTACCTGGCGATATGTGCCATGGCATCTTCCAGGCTGTCCGCCACCTTGACGGTAATTTTATAGTCGTTGAACTCGGTGTCGTAGAGTTCTTCCGTCACCGGCTGCACCGCATCGCCCAAAATTGCCCGTGTCTTTTCGTCGCCGTAAATGGTCACATCATGTGCGCGAAATGCCTCCTGCACCCGGGGCAGAATTTCTGCGGCAACGTCCTGATGGACGATCAGTCCCTCGATGGCGTTGCAGACGGAGGGACGCTGGGTCTTGGCGTTATCGATGATGCGCACTGCCATTTCATAATCCGGCTCGCCGTGGAGACAGCTGTCCACATAGACGTGGCAGTTGCCGGCACCTGTTTCAATGACCGGCACGGTGGACTGGCGCAGCACTGCCTGAATCAGACCAGCACCGCCCCGGGGAATCAGCACATCCAGATAGCCGGTGAGATGCATCATATCTGCCGCAGTCTCCCGGGAGGTATCCTCTACCAGCTGGATGATGTCTTTGGGCAGTCCCACAGTCTCTACCGCGTCGCGCATGATCTCCGCCAGTGCGGTGTTGGAGTGGATAGCTTCCTTGCCGCCCCGGAGAATGACCACATTTCCGGCTTTCAGGCAGAGGGTCGCCGCATCTACGGTGACATTGGGGCGGGACTCAAAGATAATGCCGATGACGCCCAGAGGCACACGGGTCTTGAGAATTTGCAGACCGTTGGGGCGGACAGAGCCGCTGTCTACCGAACCGATGGGGTCTTCCGCAGCGATCAGCTGGCGCGCCGCATCTGCCATGCCGGAGATACGGGCAGGTGTCAGCCGCAGGCGATCCTGGAGCGATGCGGTCATGTGGTTCTGCACGGCAGCTTCCAGGTCTTTGGCGTTGGCGGCGAGAATTTCCGCCTGCCGGGAAAGCAGGGCATCGGCAATGGCGGCGAGGGCATTGTTTTTCACCTGGGGTGCGGCGGTGGCAATGGCGGATTCCACAGCCTTTGCCTTGACGCCAAGGGTTTCTGCATAGTTCATGGGGTTGCTCCTTTCCAAATGATAAAAAATGTAAAGTGATATCAGGTTATCCGTGAATCCATGAGAAGATTTTTTTGATGCAGCAATTTTTCTAAAAAAATGCTGCCGAGGTCCAGGGCGAGAAGCCCTGGTCGCTGTCCGCAGACAGCGAAATCTCTGCGCCATGCTTTTGGCGCACGGAGAAAAGGGTGAGAAAATCGACAGATTTTCGAGGGAATTAGCCTCCCTTGAAAAGGGAGGGGAACCAGCGTAGCTGGTGGAGGGATTTCAGCAAAACCATTTTCTTAAATTACAGATTTCACAGAAAAATCCCTCAGTCAGCCTACGGCTGCCAGCTCCCTTTTCAAGGGAGCCTAATCTGTAAAGACTTTTAGAGTTTTACGATATTGTACTCTCCGAATATGTGAAAGCCAAAATTTGTAAATTTTTAGGAACAGCCCTCGCCAGCATTTTTGAAAAATTGCTGGATCAAAAAACTTTTATGGATAAAAAAACTTTTTTCGCTTGTAAAAAACTTCGCTGCGTATTACAACACATACTGCAAAAAGCGTCCGTTTTTCTCAAAGCCATATGCCGTATATAACAGCACGCCCATTTCGGACGCAGTGATCCACACAGCGCCGCAGCCACAGGCTCTTGCCTCTTCCACTACACAGTCCAGCAGTTTCCGGGCAATGCCTTGTCTGCGATAGGCAGGGTTTGTGTACATACTGGACAGCAATCCGATTTTTCCGGTGGGATTGCTGTAGTACGGCGGTTTTTCCACAAAGGACATGCCGCTTGTCCCGATAATGCGTTCTCCGTCCACCGCCAACCAGGACACGAACGTGCCGTCTTCCAGGTGTTTCTGGTAGTATGCTGTCAGTGCCGGCTCTAAGTCCAGATCAGACTTTGCCCCTTCTTCTTTCAACTGTGTGATTCGCATTGCCACAAATGTGGGGATGTCTGCTTCTGCCATTCGGCGATAGGTCAGTTCTGTCATGGTAGTTCCTCCGGAATCGTAATGGTCAAGGGGTTCTCCGTATGCTGATAAATGCCCACCGGAATCGGCACGCCAAAGGAGTACACCGTCGGAGAAAGACTTTCTTCAAAATAATATACCAGTACCTTTTTGGCTTTGGGGTCTACGATCCAATATTCCCGGACACCGGAGCGCTGATACCAATACAGCTTTTTAATGTAATCATCACTTCGGTTGGAAGAGACTACTTCTGCAATAAAATCCGGCGCGCCGTTATATTTTTGCGCATCCAGCCATTCGGGATGGCACACCACAAAAACATCCGGGATCACCAGCGTATACTCATCTAGCATCACGTCTGTAGGCGCAGAAAACACCTCACATGTTCCGTGATTCCGCGTAATGTAGCGATCCAATGCGATGGTGAGAAAACGAGTGATCCGCTGATGCTGGATACTGGGAGATGCCATGTCCACCAGTTCCCCATCCAGCAGTTCCATTTTCTCTTCTGTGTCCTGCATCAGCGCATAATATTCTGAGACGGTATACCGACGCTTTTCTTTTGCCGTTGTTCCCATGACAAGCAACTCCTTACTCCGCCATAAAATGCGTTCCCACCGGTTCGCCGTCAAACAGCGCGTACAGCTGTTCCGGATCTCTGCCGTTCATGATGACCATGTCCACGCCGGCTTCGGTGGCAATTTTTGCGGCGTTGATCTTGGTCGCCATGCCGCCGCTGCCCAATGCCGAACCGGCGCCGCCTGCCATCTGCTCAATGTGCGCATCGATCTTGTGCACTTCCCGGATGACCTGCGCGTCGGCATTGGTGCGGGGGTCGGCAGAGTACAGCCCGTTGATGTCCGACAGGATCACCAGCAGGTCTGCGCCCACTGCCGCCGCAACCGTAGCGGACAGGGAATCGTTTTCGCCGATCTCCAGTTCCAGCTCGTCGATGGCGACGGTGTCATTTTCGTTGACAATGGGAATGACACCCATTTCCAGCAGCCGCCCGATGGTGTTCTGGACGTGGGGCAGGCGCTCGTTGGTGAGGGTGGCACGGGTCAGCAAAATCTGCGCCACGGTCACGTTATATTTGGCGAACATATCGTCATAAATGTGCATCAGCTCGCACTGTCCCACCGCCGCAGCCGCCTGTTTGGAAGGCGTGTCCTTGGGGCGTTCCGACAGGTTCAGCTTGCCCACGCCCATGCCCACAGCGCCGGAGGAGACCAGCAGCAGCTCTCTGCCCTCGTTGTGCAGATCGGACAGAATGCGCACCAGGTTGGTCATGCGGCGGATGTTCAGTTTTCCGGTTTTATGTGTCAGCGTCGAAGTCCCCAGCTTGAGGACAATGCGCTTTTTCTTGGATACATCTATCATTTTTGCGTTTTCTCCTTATGGTGCAGTGATTACATTCTGCGGTGTGCCGTTCAGCCAGCAGCGGACGTTTTCCACTGCCATTTCCAGCAGGCGCTGCCGGGTCTCCTGCGGTGTCCAGGCGACGTGGGGTGTCAGGGTGCAGTTTTCCAGTCCGGACAGCGGTGTGTCTCCCATGGGCTCTTCGGTCAGCACGTCCAGTGCTGCCCCGGCGATCGTGCCCTTTTGCAGAGCCTGTGCCAGATCAGCTTCCGCAATGAGTCCGCCCCGTGCGGTATTCACCAACAGCGCCGTGGGTTTCATGGCGGAGAGCCGCCGGGCGTTCACCATGCCGGCGGTCTGTTCCGTCAGTGGCACATGCAGGGTCAGCACATCTGCCAGGCGAAATGCCTCATCCACCGTTACCAGCGGATAGGGACAGTCTGCCGGCTGTGTCCGGGTGGCAATTACCGGATGCATGCCGAATGCCGCACCGATGGCAGCCACCTTTTTGCCAATGCTGCCATAGCCAACCACTGCCAGGGTCTTTCCGGCGAGCTCCTGCATGGGATAGGGCATGATGCAGAAGGTCTTTGCCTGTTTCCACGCGCCCTGCCGGACAGCGGCATCATACTGTGCCACGCGGCTGTAGTGGTGGAGGATCAGGGCAAAGGTATGCTGTGCCACGGCATCGGTGGAATAGCCGCCCACATTGCAGACGGTGACGCCATGTGCTTTCGCTGCGGCGATATCGATGTTGTTATAGCCGGTGGCGCACTCGCCCACATAGCGCAGCTTCGGACACTGGCCGAACAGCTCCGCCGGGATGGGCGTTTTATTACAGAGGAGGATGTCGGCATCTGCGGCGCGTTCTGCCAGCTGTTCCGGGGCGGTGAGGTCATAGACCGTCAGTTCCCCGAACTGGCGGAAGCCATCCAGGGAGACACCGCCGCCGGACAGGGTCGCGCCGTCTGTGACAACCAGTTTCATGCGCTCTGCTCCCCGTCCGGATGGTCTCCGCTGCCGGCATCCGGCGCATCCTTTGCCGCCTTTTTCTCCTTGGCACGGGCGATCACCGACAAGACGATCGCGCCGGCGAAGATCACCAGTTCAAAGATGCCGATGGTGTGAAACCAGATCTTGTTATGCTCGCCGCCCACATGGATGAGCAGCGACGCCAGAATGCCCACTGCCATCAACAGCTGGTACGGGCGGTGCAGACGGATAAACTGCACCACAAAAAATGCCCCTGCGATCAGGCAGAAGATCAGATGGTACGAAAATGAAATGGGGAATGTGCTTGCGTCCATAGTCAAAAGCTCCTTTTCTCTTTCCGGCATTTCTGCCGGATATATACTATTTTATTATAGCACAACGCAGCTGGGTTTGCAATGGGTTTTATGGACTTTTTCAGAAATGAGATATAAAAGCGCCGCCAGCAAAGATGCCAGCGGCGCTGCATATTCCCTTTTACAATTAATCTGAAGTCTCAGGCATCTTTCACTTCTGCAAGCAGTTCATCATCCGGGGTCTTGGCTGCCGGGTGATCGTCATAGTCCATCTTACGCACATGATACTGGACATCCTCCAGGATCTTGCGGTTTGCTGCGACGGTGTCTCCCAGCAGGCCGATGGTGATGGTCTGGAAACCGATCATCATGAGCACTGCCGCCAGAATCAGCGACTGGATATGACCGCCGCCGGCACCCATGCAGAAGAATACCAGGAAGCGGATGCCCACTGCCAGTCCCAGCAGGAACAGCACCACACCCAGTGTGCCAAAAAAGTGCAGGGGACGGTACATGGCGGTGGAGCGGAGAATGACAGAGGCGGAGCGCTTCATATACCGCCACATGCTGGAAAACAGACGGGACGGGCGTGTCTCCGGGTTGGTGCGGATGGGCACAGAGACCACCGCCATCTTGCTCTTGCCTGCCTGGATAATGGTTTCCAGGGTGTAAGTATATTCATTGACCACGTTCATGCGCATGGCAGTTTCACGGGAATATGCCCGGAAACCGGAGGGCGCATCCGGCACATCGGTCTTGGATGCTACGCGCACCACCCAGCTGCCCAGGTGCTGAAACTTTTTCTTTTTCCAGGAGAAGTGCTCTGTTTCGTCGATGGGGCGCTCGCCGATGACCATGTCTGCCTTACGTTCCAGAATGGGGCGCACCAGCTTTTCGATATCTGCGCCGCAGTACTGGTTATCCGCGTCGGTATTGACGATAATGTCTGCACCCAGACGAAGACAGGCATCCAGTCCTGCCATAAAGCCCCGTGCCAGGCCCTTGTTCCGGCGGAACGAAACAACATGGTGGAAGCCCAGCTCCCGGGCTTTTTCCACGGTCTTATCCTTACTGCCGTCATTGATGATGAGGTACTCGATGGTATCAATGCCGTCGATATGCCGGGGCAGGTCATTATATGCCAGCTCCAGGGTCTCCTCTTCGTTATAGCATGGAATCTGTATGATGAGTTTCATTTAGTTTGCCGTCCTTTCTTCTGCAATCTGTACCTGAGATACTTCCATTTCTACATTCTGTCCGACACGCACCCGAAATTCACAAGGCACAGACGCATCGGTTATTATCACGTCATCCACTTCCAGAAACAGCGATTCATTTTCTGAAATATCGCCGGCGTAAATGTCCCTGGTCGAAAGCACTTCTCCGCCCTGATATACGTCAATGGTAAACAACGGCGCTTCTGTATCTGCCGCAGCTGCATCCAGCAGTTCAATGTCAAATGTCACTGCATAAGTGCCTGTGCCGACGCTCAAAGGAGTGCCGCAGATGAGATAGCCCTCCTGTCCGTTTGAGATATAGGTATTGTTGTCCCAGTCTGTCCGACCGGTGCACAGAGTCTGGAACAGCGTCGCCGGAACTGTCAGAGTGTTTGTATCCTTTCGCTCCCAAACCACAATTTCACCGCGGTAATAGAGAATGTCATAATTTCCGAACAACTCCTTTTCCCACGGCTGCACCTCATTGTCTGTAATAATGATCTCCGCATCTGTGGTTTCCAGTTCTTCATAGTCGTGCAGTTCCAGAGGGATATCCCAGAGACAGTATTGCAGCAGCTCGAACTTTACCAGCTTTTCCAGGGTATTGTTTTCAGAAGTATTATAGTATTCCACATGATCGTCTGTGAGGTTTTCCAGGATCACATCGCCGATCTTGCTGTAATTGGAATGCACCCGGTTCAGCGGCACAATATAGCTGTCTGTAAACGCCGTGCCGTTAAGGAAGAACAGGATCGCTGCGCCGTATGCGCCCAGAGCCGGGAACCATGTCCCCAGTTTTTCTGCACGCTTGGCAGAGAGCTTTTTCCACTGAGGGAAATATGCCAGGAAATAAATGCCGCAATAGACTGCCGCCGTCAGCACCACGATCACCTTGGTGCGGAGATATTCCCCGTTCCAGAAGTACGCCAATGCCGTCATGGATACAATGTTGCAGGCAGTGAGCAGATGAGCGTGGTTGAAATACCGTGTCAGAAGCCACATGCCGACACCGACGCCGCCATACACCGCCAGGCATCCGCCGGCAGCAAACAGCCGGACTTTTCCTCTTTTGATCTGCATAAAGCCCATCACAAACAGCAGACCGAAAAGGTACTCGGTATATCTGCCGTAGATCAGCTGGTCAAACCGCAGGATCTTCACGAAAGTCGCGCAGGAGACTGCCAGCTGTGCCAGATATGCCAGACCGAGAAACAGCATGGCATAAAAAGCAGGATCCTCTTTCAGGAACTGCTTGCGGCGGAACTTGACAAAACACTGTTTGATCAGGGCGTAGAAGAACACGACACCCATGACCATGGTTGCCGACATGAGATAGAAGCTCTGCCCAAACAGAAGGAGCAGCAGGTTGCGGATCCCCTCCCAGGAAAAGATCAGATCCAGCTTTTCCACCTGAGATGCCATGGTATTTGGCACAGCCGAGGTGTTTTCAATGGAGGAAACGTAGTTTGCACCGTCCAGCCACAGATTGCGGAAGAAATAGTTTTTTGCCAGCAGGAATACCCCGAAAAGCACCGCCAGCAGGGCGATCGCGCCGAAGCCATGCTTTTTCGGCACCTGTTTTCCCAGCATCATCAGCAGAAGCATCAGCACGGAAATCGCCACAACGCCCACTGTGCGCATATGCACCATAATCATATAGCCCATGGCAGCCGTGAAGCCGTACAAATAGCCTGGGCGGTGCGTCCGGCAATAGGAAGCAAACGCCCACGCCGCCGCCGCAAAAGTGACCAGCAGCGCCGTCTCGTACATTGCCGTATAGGCATAGCAAATGTAACTGGGGTACAGCGACGCCGCCAGAGAGAGCAGCGCTGAAAGCATCCGGGAAGAATCCGGATACAGCCGCCGCAGGAACAGATATACCAGGAAATAGTATATGCAGATCAGCAGCGCATTACACAGCACAATGGCGAAATACACATGGTCGGTATTCTGGGCAATGGCGAAGATCGGAAGATACAGCATCGATCCGCCGAAAGAATAGTTTCCTAAATGGCTGATGATATTCGACCAGTCCAGTCCCACCAAATAAGCGGCATTGGCGATGCTTCCAAACTCATCTGCCAGAATGATCGGCATTGAGATCTGATTTGCCCGCAGGATATGCGCGGCAAACAAAACGACCGCCAGAAGCACAATGCCGATATGCTCCGCGGAAAATTTTGTCCGTTCTCTCATATCCGGCTGTTCCTCGCTTTCTCATTCCCTGTGCCCGGCATTCTCAAACTCTGCCGTTTTCTCCTGTGAATCCTTACCATGTACACCGCAGACAACTGTGCTGCGCCGCATGACTTCCAAAAAATACTCATCCCTGATAAAACTCCTCCACGCGTTTTTCGCGCTATGCCCGTTCCGGGCTGACCCACTCAATGATCTGCGAAAAACGCTGCATAATACTCTCCCAGTCGTAATGCGCCGTGATATATGCCCTTGCATTGGCACACAACTGCATATACTCCACCGGGTGCTGCATCAGATACTGCACCGCACCCTCAAACTCAAAATAATTCTGATAAAACAAACCGCCATTGCTCTTTTTGCAGTGGCCGCGGAGCACGGGGCTACCGCCGTTCACCAGCACCGGCACGGACATCGCCATGGCTTCCAGCAGCGTCATGGAGACCCCCATCTGTCTGGACGGGATCACCACCGCTTTTGCCCCGGCGATGGCGCTGAACTTTTCGTTCTCCGGCAAAAAGCCCGGCGCCAGGATGTCCGGATGCTGCGGAATGCGGCAGATCTTTTTTCCGGCAAGCACCAGCTTCAGCCGGCTGCCGGTGCGCTTTTGAAACTCCATGAAATAGCGCATCAGCATGGGGCATTCCTTTTTCTCGTCCACCTGTCCCACATAGAGCAGATATTCGCCATCCAGACCGTACTGCCGCCGGAATGCGCCGGGGTCGGTCTGGCGCGGCACATCCATCCCCAGACCCATCACAGCGCACGGGATCGGCTCTGTCCGCGGAAAGCGGCGGCGCACCAGAAGGCGCTCTTCTTCCGACAGGAACACGAACGCCCGGGGCAGCTGATACAGGCTGTCCAGTGCAGAAAACTGCAAAAACGGCGTATTCTGCGCCATGGGGATAAACACCGCACGATTTCCTGCCTGGGGCATTCCGGCATAGGTCAGATAGTTGGCATCCGACAGAAACAGGATCGCCGCATAGGTGTCCCGGTACCGCCGCAGATAGCGAATGCAGTCCGGTGCATACGGGCCGTGCTTTTCAAACCACTCTTTTTCGGTCACCAGGTTCTGTCTGCCCCGGGCGACCTCCTCCAGATATGCCGCATCAAACGCCGAAAAGTCCCGGGCGCGCATCTGCTGCACCGAAAAGCGCCGCACCGTAACGCCCCGGATGTTCTCCACGTCCCGGACATACCAGTCTTTCCAGGTGGCGCTGTCCACCGCCTTGGTGGTCAGGACTTCTACCTCATACCGATTTGCCAGATGCTCCGCGATCTTTCGGGCATAGGTCTCGCTGCCGCCGCTGATCTCCAGTCCGTACCGGGGATGCACCAGTGCGATTCGTTTCATCTTCTCACGCTCCCATCAGCTTTTGGAAAAATGTCCGGTACTTCTCCACGATGATATCCCACTCAAAGTTCTCCCGGACAAATGCGCCGCCGTTTGCGCCCAGTTCTGCGGCAGCCTCCGGGTGCTCCAGGATGTACTCCACACAGCCCTCGAACTCAAAGTAATCCTTGAAATACAGGCCGCCGTTGGAGCGCTTGGCGAAATCCTTGGTCACGGCGCACTGGGACGAAACCAGAACCGGTCTGCCGCAGAGCCAGCTCTCCATGATGACCAGGGAGAAGCTCTCGTTATGCGAAGGCTGACACAGCAGAGATGCCGCCGCCATGGCGTTGTACTTATCCTGCTTGTCCACAAAGCCCAGGTCGTAAACATCGTCCTTTACCGAGGGCGGGATGGCGATATTGCCGCCGCCGATGAGCACCAGCTGGAGATCGTCCTGCTTCCGGTGCTTCCACTCGGCGAAGTAGCGCAGCAGGGTGTGGACGTTCTTGCCCACATCCTTTCTGCCGGCATACAGGATAAAGGGCTTGTCGATGCCGTACTGCTTCCGGAACGTCTCTGCATCCGACTGGATCTTGGTGTCCATGCCGATGCCCATGCAGATCTGCTCCGTGGAAGTGAAGTCGTACACCCGGTTCGCCAGTTCCATTTCCGGCATGGCGTTATAGATCATGCCCCGCGCCTTGACATATGCCTGACGGAACAGGCGCATGTAAACATAGGCTTCGTCATGGAAGCACGGGATCAGCACAGACTTTTCCGGGCAGACCTGCATGCCGTAATAGGTCGTGCCGAACATATAGGGGATAAAGACGAACAAGCCGTATTCGTCCGCAGACTCCCGCATGTATTCGTACAGCTGAGGGCTGTTGACCATTTCTTCCACGAAGATCTGCTCTTCTTTGGGTGTGATCTTTTTGCCGTCCATCAGCTTTCGGTTCACCCGGTCGAATGCCTGGGTATCCCGGCGGCGCACCGGAAAGCGGCGGACGGTGATGTCCTCTACCACGGCGGTGCCTGCGGCGTAGTAATTTTCGTTCCAGTCCGCAGTGAACTCCTTGACACAGGTGGTGAGGATCTCTACCTCCATTCCTGCCTTTTGCAGGTGCGCCGTGACTTCCCGCAGTTCCATTTCTGCGCCGCCGGGGATGTTCTCCCCGAACCACGGAATAACGAAACCTATTTTCTGCATGATGCTAAAACCTCCTGCCAATGTGCCTGATGCGGTGTCGCCGCTTATTTCCGCTTTTTAGAGACCGGCGGAACGGTGTCAATAAAGTGCTGCAGCTGTCCCTCGAATATTTTGCGGATCTCCTGGTATGCAAACTCCTGCTGCCGTCTGCGCTGTTCTGCCACGATCTCCCGGCGCAGCTCCGGATCGCGGAGTACGCGGTCTGCTGCCAGCGCCGCCTCCATGGGATCGTTGGTGGGCAGCAAAATGCCGCTGCCGCCCAGGGTATCCGAGATGGCGGACGAATCATATGCCAGAATGGGCAGATTGAAGTACATCGCCTCTACCAGCGGCACGCAGAAGCCCTCGTGGTCGCTCATGCACAGAAACAGGTCTGCCAGATGGTAATATGCCAGGATCTGCGCAAAGGGAATGTGTCCGGTGAATACCACGTTGTCCAGTTCCAGCGCGCCCACATAGCGGCGCAGGCGGTGGTAATACCGCTCCATGCCGTTATAAGAGCCGACGATGAACAGACGGGACTTGGGGTTGCAGTACTTCTTATAGCAATAGAATGCCCGGATCACGTCCTCCTGCTTCTTATTGGGCGCGACGCGTCCCACGAAGATGAAGTTGGTATAGCCGTCATCCTGATAGTGCTCCATGACCGATGCGTCCGGTTCTTTGGCATAATCTGAAAAAGGAATCAGGATCGGACGGACGGTGATGGGGCAGCGGTAGTTCAGTTCCCGGAGCACCCTGGCATTATAGCCGGAGTCTGCCATGCAGCCATCCACCTTATCTGCCAGATGGCAGAGACCGCGCATGCCGTATTCTGCCGATCCCATTGCCGCATCGTTATATCCCTTGAAAAAGCGGGGCGGTGTGATGTTGTGGAATACCATGAGCTTCCGGCAGGGGTATTTTTCCAGGGAGAAGTTCAGCTCTGAACCGGTGGACATGTGATACAGGATCACGTCCTCGCCGGAGAGCCGGGGCATCTTTTCGATCTGCTGCGCCGTGCCCTCCGGCAGTCTGCCGTCAATGACTTCGGCATAGATGCCGGTCTGATAGCCCATGCCGCGGATGACCTTTTCCAGGGCGCGGACATCGTTTCCGATGGCATCGCCCATTGCCAGCGTCGGCAGCACCTGCAATACTTTCATCGGGTGCCCTCCTCGCCCAGCTTCGCCTGGAGTGCGGCGATCTGCGCCTGCATCTGCTCCATGGCGATCTTGGTGTTTTTCTGCTGAAGCTCTAATGCTTCTACCTTTTCCAGCAGCTCCTTGGTGCTGTGCATCCGGGATTCCCGAATGTACAGCTCTACCTGCTGTTCCGCCTGGGCGATATTGGCGTTCAGGCTGCTCTGTTCTGCGGCGTAGGGCTCTACATAAAAGCTCATGAGCTTACGCAGCACCTTCTTGAAAAAGACGGCGATTGGATTGCCGGAGAGCGGACGATAGGGGTCTACCCGATGGTGCTCGCTGATATACTGCACATTGCCCCGGAGCATGTCTGCGTCAAAGCGCTCCACATAGATCCCGGCGTCGGCATCTGCCGGCACATCGGCAAACGACAGCATGTCACTGCTGTAACCCTTTTCCTGAATTTCTGCCCGGATCCCGGACATGATCTCTTCTACATTGACACTCATTCGTGTGACACTCCTTTAATCATCCAGCTTTACGCCGGTGGTTTCTTCATAAAACTGCTTGTCCAGGAAAATGGAGTTGATGCCGGTAAAGGCATATTCCACATATCCCTTCTCTGCCATAAACCGCAGGATCTCCTGGTTTTTCTGTCCTGCTACCAGCTGCTTGGCATAGGGGATCATCTCAATAATCATAGCAGCGGGGCGGTATTTTGCAAAATCGATGCTCCGGAGGATCTCCATCTCCATGCCCTCAATATCCAGGTTCAGAATCTTCGGCGCGCCGCCCAGCTGTTCCATCAGGTCATTAACGGCAACGGTCTGCATGGGGATGGTCTCCAGCACGCGCACCGCCGGATTGGTGCGGAGCACCTCAGAAACATCACCCGGCGCGGACAAGCCGTCTGCACTGAGCACATGAAAGTCCAGGGTCTCACCGGACACCGGGCCGACGCAGGCGTTGATAACCTTATCCTCCGGTCTCGCCCGGCGCAGTTCTTCCGCCAGCTTCGGGTTGGCATCCACCAGAATGCCCCGTGCGCCCTGCTGATAGAAAAACCAGGTGTTGCTCATATCACAGGGGTGGTTTGCGCCCAGATCCAGGTAAGTACACTGGGAAAGGGGCACACCCAGCATCACGAAGATGTACATGAGGATGGCGTCCTCTCCTGCCTGAGAATAGCTTTTCTTATTGAACAGCTGCAAGTCCGTACGCAGCATCCCGGCTTGTATCAGGCAGTCCTCTGTCTTTTCCAGACGCGTATGCATCTGTTCGGTCTGTGCCGCCGTCTGGCGCAGCTGTGCATCGATGGTATTCCGGTGGGCATCCTGCGCCTCAGAATGGCGTTCCAGGTGGTCGGTACGTTCCTGCAACGCCTGTACCTGTGCTTCCGCCTGTGCTGCACGCTGTTCCAGCTGCCAGATATACTGCTCCAGCAGATTCGCCCCGCTCATGCGATACAGACAGCGGCGGAAAAATCCCTTTTTCACAATCTCACTCATGGCTTACCTCATTCTCCTGTCCGGCGCTCCAGCGCCTTTCCATCCACAAACCACTGCGATTCCAGCCGGCAGACACCGATATCCCGATGCTCCGACGTTACGGCAAACGCCTGGATCCGGCGAATGTCGTCGTAATACGTTCCGTCCGGCGCATGCACCGCCACATCCAGGAAATATCTCCCCGGCAGCAGGTGATTCCGGAACCGCACCATGATCTCCCCATCCTTTTGCAGCGACACCCAGGAGTCCGACTCGATCTCCACGTTCGTGCCGTAGCAGTGCACACTGTCCTCCCGGAAGATGCCGTAGCCAAAGTTGCCCTTTGGCGTTTTTTCCGGATCGGCACAGTGATATTTCAGCCGCAGGGTGATCTCATCCCCGGTGCGGAACACATACTGGGTCTCGCCGGACGCGGAGAGCAGCACCGCATCGGTGAACTGCACCTGTCCCGTCCCCAACCGCACAGCGGACTTTTCACAGAATGCCGGCAGCTTCTCCCGGGAGAGCGCTTCCGGATCGGCGGCATCCTCCGGGGCTGCCGCTGTGTTTCCGCTGTCCTCTGCGCTGCGCGCCTGCTCCTTCTGGTGCTCGGCTTCTTCCCGTGCCAGGCGGAGCTGTTCCATCTCAGAGAGGTAATGCTCGTCCACATACTTCGGGATGCCCTCTTCCTTGATGAGTCCGTCCTCGATCCAGATGCAGCGGTCACAGATCTGCTCGATCTGTCCCATGGAGTGGGAAACGATCACGATGGTCGTTCCCTCCGCCTTGATCTCCTGAAGCTTCTGGAAGCATTTCGCCTGGAAGTTGACATCGCCTACGCCCAGGATCTCGTCGATGAGCAGCACATCTGCATCCACGTTAATGGCGACGGAAAAGGCAAGGCGCATATACATACCCGAGGAATACGTCCGCACGGGATTGTCGATAAACGGCTCCAGTTCTGAAAAGTCGATGATGGTTTGCAGCCGGGCATCGATCTCCTTTTTGCTCAGTCCGAAGATCGAAGCATTGGTGTAGATATTCTCTCTGCCGCTCATGTCCGGGTGGAAGCCTGCGCCCAGTTCGATCAGGCTGGACACCCGGCCTTTGATGGTGATAGAACCGCTGTCGGGATAGAGGATCCGCGTCAGCAGCTTCAGCGTGGTGCTCTTGCCGCAGCCGTTGTGTCCGATGAGGCCCACGGCTTCGCCCCGTTTTACCGTAAAGGAGATATCCCGGAGCACCTGGCGGTTTTCATAGCGCCGCCGCTTGCGGAACAGCAGCCGTTCTTTAAAGCTCTGTCCCTTATCCAGAAAGACCTTGAAGTGTTTTTTCACATGGTCTACGATGATCGCATTTTCCTGTTTGCTCTCTGCTGCCATTTACAATTCCTCCGCAAAGCCCTTTTTCAGTTTTCCGAATACCAGCATGCCCAATACCAGGAACAGTGCGCCCAGCGCCACTGCCTCCACCAGACTGGTCAGATCCGGCACCTGTGCATAGTACAGCACATCCCGGTAGCAGCTGATGACGGAGGACATGGGGTTGATGTGATACACGAACCGCAGCTTTTCCGGGATCATGTCGATGGAATAGAAGATGGGCGTCATGTACATCCACACCATGGTGATGATGCCCAGAATGTGCTCTAAGTCACGGAAGTATACCGTGATCGCCGAAGAGAGCATCGCCATGCCCAGTGCCAGGAAGTATTCCACCACCATCACCACCGGCAGGCACAGCAGCGCCAGAGGGTTCAGCGGAATGCCGGAGATCACCATCACCGGGAAAATAATGAGAAAGCACAGCAGCATGTTGACAAAGCAGCTGGTCACATAGGAGATGGGGATGACCTCCCGCGGGAAGTAGATCTTCTTGATGAGATCCTTCTGCGCCACAATGGAGCTGGAACCGCCGGTAATGGCGGAAGAGAAAAAGATCCACGGGATCAGCGCCACGAACAAGTACAGATAATACTTGTCGATGCCTGCCTTCATGATATAGGTGAACACAAAGGTGTATACCACCAGCTGCATCAGCGGATTGATAAACGTCCACAGAAAGCCTAGCACAGAGCCCTTGTATCTGCCGCGCAGATCTTTCTTCACCAGACTAAAGATCATCTGGCGGTACTGATAGATTTCTTTGCAAATTTTCATAGAAACATCCTGTCCGGGGTCTGCATCCAGACAGACCCGATTGAAAGTGATTGTACAGAGTACACATACATTTTATTATAACCGATTTCAGCGGAAAAGTCAACGATTTTCCAAAAATACAAAAAGCCGGAACAGATTTTTTCTGCTCCGGCTTTGGCTTTTTCGTTTGGACGAAATAGAAGCTTATGCTCTTTCTTCGATGTAGTTTACGATATCGCCGACAGTCTTGATGTTTTCCAGATCTTCGTCAGCAACCTTTACGCCAAACTCTTCTTCTACAGACATTACCAGGTCAACCAGATCCAGAGAATCTGCGCCCAGGTCGTCCTGCATGGTAGCTTCCATGGTTACTTCGTCTTCTTCAACGCCCAGCTGATCTACGACCAGTTCCTTCAGCTTGTCAAAAATTTCTTCTTTTGCCATTTTCTTTCTTCCTCCAAAAATTGATGTTGCGCCCTTCACAGGAAAGGCGGCGTCAGAGCTTTTCGGCTCTTCAAACCAGCATGTTTTTCAGTCCTCTTCAAACACGCCGATTTTCCTAAACTTAGTATACCGTTCTTTTTGCAAAACGTCAATATCTTTTTGTAATTTTTCTGTTATCGCTTTCACCAAATATTCCTTGATATTTGCTGAGATTTTGTCTATATCGCCTTGTGCGCCTGCTTCCGGCTCCGGAATGATGGCTTCTGCCACGCCAAAACGCACCATATCCTCTGCGGTGATCTGCATGACCTCGCATGCCTCCTGCTCTCTGGAAGCATCCTTCCAGAGGATGGACGCTGCGCCGCGGGGAGAGATCACGGAGTAGAGGGCGTTCTCCAGCATAGCCAGTTCATCGCACACGCCCAGTGCCAGTGCGCCGCCGCTTCCGGCTTCGCCCAGCACCACGGAGATCACCGGTGTTTTCAGCATCATAAACTCGGCGATGTTCCGGGCGATTGCCTCGCCCTGGCCGCGCTCCTCCGCCTCGACACCGCAGAATGCACCCGGCGTATCGATCAGGCAGATCACCGGACGGTGAAATTTTTCTGCCTGGTGCGCCAGGCGGAGTGCCTTGCGGTAGCCCTCCGGGTGCGGCATCGCGAAATTGGACGCCTTATTCTCCCGGAGGTTTCTGCCCTTTACCTGTGCCAGAATCGTCACAGGGATGCCGTTCAGTCTGCCGATGCCGCCGATGATCGCGCCGTCGTCGCCGAAGCCGCGGTCGCCGTGCATCTCATAGAAATCCGTAAAGATCCGCGGGATATAGTCCCGGACGGTAGGGCGGTTTTTGTCCCGGATCAGGAGTTGGCGTTCCCACGCCGTCCGGCGCTGCTGCTGTTGTTCCATTGTCACGCACCTCCTGCTTCCTGTTCCCGGTCATAGCCGTGGAGCTTTAGCAGATGCGACAGCGTACTGCGCATGCTGCGGCGCTCCACGATCATGTCCACGAAGCCCTTTTCCTGCAAAAATTCTGCCAGCTGAAAATTATCAGGCAGTCGCTGGCGGATGGTGCCCTCAATGACACGTCTGCCGGCGAAGCCGATGAGTACCTTCGGCTCTGCCAGGATGATGTCTCCCAGAGACGCAAACGATGCAGTGACACCGCCGGTGGTGGGGTCTGTCATGACCGTCAGGTACAGCAGTCCGGCATCGCTGTGCTTCGCCACGGCGGCTGAGGTCTTTGCCATCTGCATGAGGGAGATGATGCCCTCCTGCATTCTGGCGCCGCCGGATGCGGTGAATGCCACCACCGGCAGCCCCTTTTCCGTTGCTGTTTCAAAGGCGCGCGTGATCTTTTCGCCCACGACGCTGCCCATGGATGCCATCATGAAATGAGAATCCATGACGATGATGACAGCACGAGAGCCTTTGATGGTGCATTCTCCGGTGATGACGGCATCCTTCAGCCCGGTCATGGTCTGGAGCGACTCCACCTTTTTGGCATAGCCCGGAAAGTCCAGGGGATCTGCGCTGTGCATAGCCGCGTCATATTCCACAAAGGAGCCGCTGTCTGCGGTGAGACGCATCCGCTCTGCCGCAGTCAGCCGCGCATGATAGTTGCAGTGCGGGCAGACCTTGTTCAGCTCCTGGAACTTGCTTTCCGGAGTGGTCTGCTGGCAGCGGGGACACTTAAACACCGGCTCGTGCTCCTCCGGCGTATCGTCGTTGAAGCGCTTGGTGACGTTTTTAAACAGTTCTTCCAATGCCATCGTTACATTCTCACCTTACTTTCCGTTATCCTGATTCTCTTTGGAATCCGCAAGGAATTTCTCCAAAAAAGTGTTGTCATATGTACCGGCTTCAAAATCCTTATTCTTGATGAGCCGCAGCTGAAAATCAATGTTGGAATCGATGCCGTCCACGATAAATTCCGCCAGCGCCCAGCGCATTTTCATGATCGCCTGGCTCCGGGTGGGGGCGTGGACGATCAGCTTTGCGATCATGGAATCATAATACGGCGGAATGGTATAGCCCTGGTATACGGCGCTGTCCACCCGGATGCCCGGGCCGCCGGGGATGTGCAGCGAACGGATCTTGCCCGGAGAGGGGCGGAAGCCCTGTTCCGGATTCTCCGCGTTGATGCGGCACTCGATGGCGTGACCGCGCACCTCGATATCCTCCTGGGTGAACGGCAGCGGCTTGCCCTGTGCCACCAGCAGCTGGGTCTGTACCAGATCCACGCCGGTGACCCACTCGGTGACCGGGTGCTCCACCTGGATACGGGTGTTCATTTCCATAAAGTAGAAGTTCCGGTCGTCATCCACCAGGAACTCGATGGTTCCGGCATTATAATAGCCGCACGCCTTTGCAGCGCGGACAGCCGCTTCCTGCATCGCCTTCCGCAGCTCCGGTGTCATCAGCGGACTGGGGCTTTCTTCCAGGACTTTCTGGTTGCGGCGCTGCATGCTGCAGTCGCGCTCGCCCAGTGCCACGGTGTTGCCCATCTGGTCGGCGATGATCTGGATCTCCACATGGTGCGGGCCGACGATCAGCTTTTCCAGATAGACCTCATCGTTGCCGAAGAACAGCTTTGCCTCTTCCTTTGCCACGGACATCTGCTCTTCCAGCTGATCCTCCCGGTCGATCCGGCGGATACCGCGTCCGCCGCCGCCGGCAGATGCCTTTACCAGTACCGGATAGCCGATCTCTGCGGCGATGCGCTTTGCCTCCTCCACAGAGGTCACAGCGCCGTCAGAGCCGGGGATGACCGGCACGCCGGCAGCCTTCATGGTCTCTTTGGCGCGCGCCTTGTCGCCCAGCATCGAGATAGACGCCGGGGACGGGCCGATAAAGGTGATGCCGTTGTCGATACACAGCTGCGCGAACTCTGCGCTCTCGGAGAGGAAACCGAAACCGGGGTGCAGTGCTTCTGCGCCGGTGTTCTGGCAGGCAGAGATGAGCGCATTCATATTCAGATAGCTCTCCTGTACCGACGGCGGGCCAATGCAGACCGACTCGTCGGCGATCTCTGCGTGCAGCGCCGTTTTATCTGCCGTGGAATAGACCGTCACGCACTGGAGGCCTGCTTCGCGGCAGGCACGAATGATGCGCACGGCGATCTCGCCGCGATTTGCAATTAAAACCTTCTTAAACATCTCTGCGCCGCCTTACTGCTCCACTGCAAACTTGATCTCGCAGGTCACGGCGCGCTTGCCGTCTACGCTGGCGATCGCCTTGCCGACGCCCACCGGGCCGCGCTGTGCAATGATCTCAACTTCCAGATCCAGCACATCGCCCGGTACGACCTGGCGGCGGAACTTCGCCTTGTCGATGCCGGCAAAGAGCGCGATCTTGCCCTTAAATTCCGGCTGGGACAGAATGCAGACTGCGCCTGCCTGTGCCAGCATCTCGATCATGAGAACGCCCGGCGTTACCGGCTTTTCCGGAAAGTGTCCCCGAAACCAAAAGTCGTCTGCCTTGATATATTTCCGTGCCACAACGCGCTTGCCCACTTCCATTTCCAGCACCTCGTCAATGAGGAGAAACGGGTCGCGGTGGGGAATGATTTCCTTGATCTGTTCCTGATTCAGCAATACCTCTGCCATGTCTGCACTCCTTTACGCAAGAATCATCAGCGGCTGGTCATATTCTACCGCGTCGCCGTTTTTCACGAGAATTTCCTGTACTACGCCCTCCACATCGCTGGTGACCTCGTTCATCAGCTTCATGGACTCGATAATGAGCACAACGTCGCCCTTTTTCACGGTGTCGCCCACCTGTACGAACGGCGGCTGATCCGGAGACGGCGCAGCATAAAATGTGCCCACCAGCGGCGCTTTGATGGCTTTGCCTGCCGGGGCTTTCGGGGCTGCCGGTGTTTCTGCCGGAGCAGCCGGGGCTGCTGCCGGAACCGCAGGCATCACCGGAGCGCCCGCAGGCGGCATGGGCATGGGCGGCGGGCACTTTTTGCCCTTTACGGTAATGGTTTTTTCGCCGTCCGCAATGGTGATCTCGCCCAGTTCCTTTGCAGCGACGATGTCCGCCAGCTTTTCGATGGTTTCCAGATCCACCATATTATAAATCTTTTCACTCATGTCTGATTCTCCTTAGTCCACACACTTCTTAAAGCACAGTGTGGCATTATGACCGCCGAAGCCCAGCGAGTTGGACAGGGCGGCATTTACCGGCATTTCTACCGGGCCGTCGACGCAGTAATCCAGGTCGCATTCCGGATCCGGTGTGGTATAGCCGATGGTCTGGTGGATAAAGCTGTCACGGATGGACAGGGCGCAGACAGCCGCTTCCACTGCACCGGTGCCGCCCAGCATGTGACCGGTCATGGACTTGGTGGAGTTAATCTTGACCTTGCGCGCCTGCTCCTCGCCCAGAGCGATCTTCACTGCCTTGGTCTCCAGCATATCGTTCAGGTGGGTCGAAGTGCCGTGGGCATTGATATAGGTGATGTCCTCCGGCTTCAGACCTGCTTCTGTGTATGCCTCGATCATTGCCTTGGAGGATGCGCCGCACTCGTCTGCCGGGGCAGTCATATGGAATGCGTCACAGGTCGCGCCGTAGCCAGCCAGTTCGCAGTAGATCTTTGCGCCGCGTGCCTTGGCGTGCTCGTACTCTTCCAGTACCAGGACAGCAGAGCCTTCGCCCAGAACAAAGCCGCCGCGGTTCAGGTCGAACGGGGTGGAGGCCTTTGCCGGGTCTGTCTCGGTAGTCAGCGCTTTCATGGTGCGGAAGCCGCCCAGGGTAAATTCGGTGATGGTGGACTCGCTGCCGCCGCAGAGGCAGACATCCAGATAGCCGTCCTTGATCTTGCGGAATGCCTCGCCGATGGCGTGGGTCGCAGATGCGCAGGCGGTGGTGGTGCAGAAGTTGTCACCGCGGAAGCCGGTGCGGATGGCAACCTGGCCGGCAGCCATGTTGCCGATCATCATGGGGACAAAGAACGGAGAGATGCGTCCCGGGCCCTTTGCGCGGTACTTGTCATGCTCTTCTTCGATTCTGCCGATGCCGCCGATGCCGCAGCCGATGATGGTGCCCACGCGGTACGGATCCATATCCTTGAAATCCGTTCCGGCATCCTGCAGCGCCTGGATGGCAGATGCCACAGCGATCTGTGTAAAGCGCTCCATGTGGCGGATGTCCTTGCGGTCAAAGTATTCTGCCGGGTCAAAGTCCCGGATGATGCCGGCTACGCTGACGCCCAGCTCTGTGGTGTCAAAGCTGTCGATCTTGGAAACGCCCAGTGTTCCCTTCTTTATATTTTCCCAGAACTTTTCTACGGTGCTGCCCAGCGGGTTTACCGTACCCAGTCCGGTGATTACTACTCTTTTCATATTTCCTCGCTCTCTGCCGCCGCTGCGGCAAACTTGTTTCTGTCTCACACTTTTACGGACATGAAGCCTGAATTACATCATCAGTCCGCCGGAGATCTCGATGGTCTGACCGGTGACATAGCTTGCATCATCCGAGCAGAGGAACGAGATCACGTTTGCAACTTCTTCCGGATCGCCATAGCGCTTCATTGCCACCAGTTCCAGCATCTTATTGCGCTGTTCCTCGGTGAGGGCGTCGGTCATGGGTGTCTTGATAAAGCCCGGTGCCACTGCGTTTACGGTGACATTTCTTGCGCCCAGTTCCTTCGCCACAGTCTTGGTCATGCCGATGATGGCAGCCTTGGATGCGGAATAGTTGATCTGTCCCGGATTGCCGTACAGACCAGCCACAGATGCCAGGCTGACGATCTTGCCATGGCGCTGGCGCATCATCACCGTACCCACCAGCTTCATCATATTGAACACACTCTTCTGGTTGACTGCGATCACCGCGTCATACTGTTCCTCGGACATCCGTGCCATCAGGCCGTCCTTGGTGATGCCGGCGTTGTTGACCAGTGCGTCGATAGAGCCGAAACGCTCCTTGACTGCCTTGGTCATTGCCTCACACTGGGCATAGTCTGCCACGTTTGCTGCGAAAAGTTCTGCTTCCACGCCGAAGCTGCGGCACTCTTCTGCCACCTTTTCTGCGTTTGCCTGATCGGAATCGCTGGGGAAGTGGTTGATGGCTACGTTATAGCCGTCCTTTGCCAGACGCTTTGCGATGCAAGCGCCGATTCCCTGAGATGCACCTGTAATCAATGCGGTTGCCATAATTGTCTCTCCTTTATCCTTCAAAATGATATCTTCTTATTCTTTGCCCAGCAGCTTGTAAGCCTGTGCCCACATCTCATCGATGACTTCCTTGCAGGGCTTTACATCGTGGATCATGCCGGCGATGAGACCGCACAGGAACGAGCCTTCGTCCACGTTGCCGTCTACCACTGCCTTGCGGAGGGAGCCGACGGTCATTGCCTCGAAATCCTCCGGCGGGCAGGCTGCCTTTTCCATTGCCTGGAGCTTCTTGGTATACTTGGTCTTGATACCGCGGCAGGGGCTGCCGGAATAGAAACCGGTGATCTGGTTGTCGGTGTCCTTTGCTTTCAGTACCAGTTCCTTATACTTCGGGGAGATCTGGCACTCTTCGGTCGCCAGGAAGCGTGTTCCCAGCTGTACACCCTCTGCGCCCAGCATAAATGCTGCGGCGATGCCTCTGCCGTCTGCGATACCGCCGGCTGCAATGACCGGGATATCTACAGCGTCTACCACCTGGGGCACGAGACACATGGTGGTGTTCATGCCGATATGGCCGCCGGACTCAGTGCCCTCAGCCACCAGTGCATCTGCGCCGGAGCGCTCCATGCGCTTTGCCAGAGCCACAGACGGTACCACCGGGATCACCTTGATGCCGGCATTTTTCCAGGCTTCCATGTACTTTCCGGGATTGCCCGCGCCGGTGGTGACGATGGGCACTTTTTCGTCGATGACCAGCTGCGCCAGGTCGTCGGCGTTGGGGCTCATGAGCATGATATTGACACCAAAGGGATTCTTGGTCTTTTCCTTACAGGTGCGGATCTGGTCACGCAGATAGTCGATGGGCGCGCTGCCGCCTGCGATCAGGCCGACTGCGCCGGCGTTGGAGACAGCAGATGCCAGTGTGCTTTCTGCGATCCATGCCATACCGCCCTGGATCATGGGGTACTTGCACCCCAGCAGTTTTGTGATTCTGGTTTCCATAGCTATTTTCCTTTCTATTTCAACTGTATTCGTTCGATCAATATTCCATGATAAGCGCTGCATAAGTCAGACCTGCGCCGAAGCCGACCAGGCAGACCTTTTCGCCGCGCTGGATCTTTCCGGCACGGATCGCTTCGTCAAATGCAATGGGGATGGATGCGCTGGAAGTATTGCCGTGATATTCGATATTGGTGATGACCTTTTCCATGGGCTGCTTGAGGAACTTCATTGCCGTTTCAATGATGCGCATATTTGCCTGGTGGGGCACGATCTTATCCAGTTCGTTCAGGTCGAAGCCGATCTTTTCCGCCGCCATGGTCGCAGCCTTTGCCAGAGCGTGGGTCGCGAACTTGTACACCTCTCTGCCGTCCTGGAGCATGGCATGTTCCCAGCCCTCCGGGCCTGCGCCGATGCCGTCATCATACGCTGCCTGACGCTCCGGCTTTACGAACGGAGACTGAGGCAGTGCGCTGTGGGCATAGAGGAACTTTGCGCCGGTGCCGTCTGCACCCAGATGGCTGGTGTACAGGGCATCTTCCTTGTATTCGATGAGGGCGGCAGCTGCGCCGTCGCCGAAGAGGATGCAGGAAGAGCGGTCGCTGTAGTTGGTGATCTTGGACAGGCTCTCGTTCGCCACCACCAGTGCATAGCGCATAGACGGGTCGGTTTTCAGAAAACGGTGCGCCGTATCCATGGCATAGACAAAGCCGGAACAAGCGGCGTTCATGTCGAAGCAGGCAGCATTTGCCGCGCCGGTCTCCCGCTGGATGATGCAGGACATAGACGGGGTGCAGTACTCCGGTGTGATGGTGGTGTCAATGAGCAGACCGATCTCCAGCGGATCGATGCCTGCTGCCTCGATGGCGCGCTTTGCAGCCTGTGCGCCCATGTACCAGGTCGGCTCGCCGTCCGAGATGTGGCGTGTGCCGATGCCGGTGCGGGTGCGGATCCATTCGTCGTTGGTCTCGACGATCTTCGCCATGTCCTCATTGGTCACCTGAAATTCCGGCGTATAGCTTCCTGTTCCTAAAACACGAATTCCCATGGAAAAATTTCCTCCGTTCCTCTTGTCACTTTCCTCATTTTGTGGTATGATAGATAGGGAACGTACCGCAGACAGAGGTTTCGGTACGCCCTGTAAAATTTAGATTTTCCCTGCAATCACAGGATACACTTTCTATTATAGAATATTTTTACGCAATTTGCAATGTTTCCGAGTGGTTTTTCAAGTCATGCAAGAGGAAATACTATTTTTTGCACAAATTCAAACCCTTTGTTTTGTACATATTTGTACAACTCTTCTGAGAAAGGAATGGTAGTTATGGCAACAATCGCACTTTTTTCCGGACAGGGATCCCAGTATGAGAAGATGGGACTGGATCTGGTACAGCAGGACGCACAGCTGGAGGAAATCTTTGAGGTCGCTTCTGAGGTGCTGGGCTTTGATCTCTATGCCGTGATCGCAGACAGCGACGCACAGACACTGGCACACACCATTTATGCACAGCCGGCAATTATGGCGACCTCTCTGGTCTGCCTGGAGGCAGCCAAGAAGCGCGGCTTTACCTATGATGCCGTTGCCGGTCACTCTCTGGGCGAATATGCGGCGATGGTCGCTTCCGGCATGCTCTCCCTGGAGGACGGCTTCAAGGTCATCAAGGCACGTTCTGAGGCAATGGATGCCGCCGCAAAGGCAGCAGACGGCGCAATGTGCGCGATCCTGAAGCTGGCGCCGGCAGAAGTAGAGCGCATTTGCAGCGAAACTGAGGGCTATGTCATTCCGGCAAACTACAACTCCAGTGTACAGACCGTCATCGCCGGCGACCGGGACGCTGTGGAAAAGGCAGCTGCCGCTTGTGCTGCCCTGAAGGCAAGAGCTGTGCCGCTGGCTGTGGCAAGCGCATTCCACACCAAGCTGATGCAGCCGGCTGCGGATACCTTTTATAAAGCAATCCAGGAGGTGCAGTTCTCTGCGCCCGCAGTTCCCTTCTATTCCAACGTGCTGGGCGCAGTCCGGACGGACTTCTCCGACATGCCGAAAGCACTGGCAGAGCACATCGTTTCACCGGTACGGTTCACTGATGAACTGGCAGCCATGCAGGCAGCCGGCATTGACACCTTTATCGAGTTCGGCCCGAAGAGCGTCCTCACCGGTCTGGTCAAGAAAACCCTCAAGGGCGTGACCGCAAAGAATGTGGAAAACTGTGAGACACTGGAAGGAGCGCTGGCATAATGGAACAATATACACTGATCGGACATCCTCTGGGACACTCCATGTCCCCGTTTATCCATGAGCGTCTGTTCGCCATGGCAGGCAGAGAGGCAAGCTATACCCTGACGGACATCGCCCCGGAGCATCTGGAGAGCAAAGAGCCGTTTCTGCGCGGCTTACAGGGCTTTAACATTACCATTCCCCATAAAATGGCGATTATTCCCATGGTGGACGAGCTGGATGAAAGCGCAAAGCGGTACAACTCCGTAAACTGCGTGGCAAACCAGGACGGCAAGCTGGTGGGCTATAACACCGACTGCGACGGCTTCACCATGTCGGTGAAGGACTATCCCATGGACGGCAAAGTCCTGCTCATCGGCTGCGGCGGCGTGGGCAGAATGATCGCCACTGAGGCGCTGCGCCACGGGGCAGACCTCACCATCGGCATCATTCCCCAGGACAAAGAACTGGTAGAGACTTTCATTCAGGAAGCCAAGCAGACCATGCCGGATGCCAGGGTGCAGTATGCGGTGACCGCAGACATCCACGACAAGTTCGACGTTATCATCAACGCATCGCCGGTGGGCATGTTCCCCAAGGTGGACGCCTGCCCGGTTTCGGACGAGCTGATCGACGGCGCGGACTACTTCTTTGACGTGATCTACAACCCCACCAAGACCCTGTTCCTGCGCAAGGCACTGGAAAAGGGCAAGGTGGCAAAGGGCGGCGCGGCAATGCTGGTGCTCCAGGCAGTACGCGCCCACGAGATCTGGAACGACGACAGCTATACCGATGCACAGATCGCTTCGATCATCGGCGACATGGAAGAGCTGATCGACGAGCAGAACGCCGCAAAGTGAGGGACGCCATGACGATTTTTCTTTGCGGCTTTATGGGCTGCGGCAAGACCACCGTGGGCGAGATCCTGGCGAAAAAGCTGGGGCTGCCGCTGATCGACACAGACGCCTATATTGTGGAACAGGCAGGAAAGAGCATCCCGGACATTTTCGCCCAGGACGGCGAGCCGCACTTCCGGAAGCTGGAAGCGGAAGCCATCCGGACGCTCTGCACCCGGAATGCCGTGATCTCCTGCGGCGGCGGTGCGATGCTGAATCCGGACAGCGCCGCCTATGCCCGGAAAAACGGCGCAGTGGTACTGCTGGACGAGTCTTTTGACACCTGTTACGGACGCATTCAGGGCGACACCAACCGTCCCATTGTACAGCGCAGCACCAAGGAAGAACTGCACCAGCTGTTCGACCAGCGCGCCGGCGTATACCGCGCCCATGCGTCTCACGCTGTCCCCGGCGGTGTTTCGCCGGAGGAGATGGCAGAGCGCATTCTTGCGGCGGTAAAGGCATAAGAGCAACACCCCGCAAGCTTTTAACACAATAAGACGACCGCCGCCCCTGCATGGTTTTGCAGAGGCGGCGGTTTTGTCATAGAAAAGGAAAATCAAAAAAGAAACAGATCAGTCCCAGCGCGGCGACATTCCTGCGCCCTCTTGTGCACTGTACTGCAAGATCATTGCAGCATCGGCAGCGTTCACCTCGCCGTCACCGTTCACATCGGCTGCGACAAATGCGACAGCTTCGTCAGACGCTTCGCCGCCGGAAAGCGTTCCGGCCATGCCTGCGCCCTGTCTCGCTGCATAGGTCAGCACAGCGGCGGCATCCCGGGCATCCACGGCGCCGTTGTTGTCTACGTCGCCGGTATAGTATGCCGTGGTGAGGTCAATATCGGTGGAGGACGCCGTTTTGTCGTCAGCGCTCATCACATAGTTCAGCGAAATATTGGCATCCGGATATGCCTGATGCAGCTTTTCGGCTGCCTGCAAGCCATCGTAAATGGATTCTACCTTTGTGATTTTCAATCCCTTCCAATAGATCCCATCTGTGCCTTCCAGGGCAGTATATTCTGCTTCTGCATCTGCATCAATCGCCCGCACCAGTTTCAGCGCCGCATCCATTTCGGACGCATCGACATTTTCAACAGATATTCCATTGTAATAATTGCCATCCATTGCATTCGCCATTGCGGCATGATAGTCTGCACTGAGCAGAATCCCGGCATCCTGCAATGCATGGGTCAATTTCAGTACGGTGTCCTTTTTATTCTCAAAATCGACGGGATCTTTGGAATATGCACCGTCTGCATTCTTTTCATCGTACAGCGTGATCACCCATTCAGAAGCCTTATCCTGATACTTTATCTCGTCCTCTGTGTACTGATCGAAATCCAGTGCAGTCTAGTATTCTGCATAGATCTTTTGGAACGCATCCAGATCCGAAACCGTCAGCACGGTATGATTGAATGTGTAGCCATAGAAGATATACAAGCCAGCCGATTCCGCTTTGCCATCCGTATAGACAGTGTAAACGTCATTGCTCGAATAGACTGCCCCTTTCAAGAAAGTCTGGTCGTCCAGCTGCACATATCCCGTGGGCGCTTCCAGGGTTGAGCTGATAAGCGCCAATGCGCCGGCGGACATGCCGGAAACCGAAGCAGCAGCCGTAGTTACTGCCAACGCGGATACGAGTACCTTTTTCCAATTTTTCATCATAAAAATCATCCTTTCTATATTTATGCCCAATCCGGCGCCATCCCTGCGCCCTCTTGTGCACTATACTGCAAGATCATTGCGGCATCGGCAGCGTTTACCACGCCGTCACCGTTTACATCGGCCGCGGCAAATGCAGCAGCTTCGGCAGGCGCTTCGCCGCCGGAAAGCGTTCCGTCCATGCCTGCGCCTTGTTTTGCTGCGTAAGTCAGCACAGCGGCGGCATCCCGGGCATCGACAGCACTGTTGTTGTCTACGTCGCCGGTTTCATGGGCATCATAGGCATCACCCTCGTGCTGATGATAGCCATAAATTGCCAGGTAGGTATGGGGTTGATACCATACGCCGACATTTTCCATCGCAGTCATCGCACCGCACATCGCCCGATAGTTGCGTGCCCAATGTTCGTCATCGCCTGTTGTACTGGTTGTTTCTTCCTGATTGACGATAGCAGCTTCTTCCCCATTGAGTTCCAACGTATATTTGTCCTTGTCTAACCAGTCAAAATCGCTTTCTGTAAAATCATGGTCTCCGTATACATAGACTGCACCGACCCGATGCATCTGCCAGCTTTTTATGATTTCGCATTCTCTTCCAACTGTAACGCGGCTTACAAGCTTCTTTTGCAGCAGTTCTGCCGCCAATGCTTCCGCTTCTTCTTTGGTCATGCTGCGTTTGCCCTCGGACGTATCAGCCTTGATATACTGCATGAAAAACCGATATGCGCCGTCCTCTTTGCTATACACGCTGCTGTACCCGAAGTACCTTCCACTGCAGCACTCTTCCACAGCCTTCATTTCTTCTTCGGTAGAAGTATACGCTATCACAGACCAGATATTATGTATTCTGTCCTCGAAAACATCCGAAAAATCAGCAGAATATGTCGCCTGATCCACAAAATTTATGCCCTGCATGATCCCTTTGGTGGAGTGTATCACACCGTTTTCATCAATTGTGCTGACTACATTTTCCGCGGAAGCAGAGAAAGCGCCGCAAAGGCAGCTGACGGACAGCGCGGAGGCGAAAATCGCAGAGAAAACCTTTCTTTTTTTCATAAAATCCCACCCTTTCTATTTTATGCCCAATCCGACGCCATCCCTGCGCCCTCTTGTGCACTGTACTGCAAGATCATTGCGGCATCGGCAGCGTTTATCACGCCGTCACCGTTCACATCCGCCGCGGCAAATGCAGCAGCTTCGGCAGGCGCTTCGCCGCCGGAAAGCGTTCCGTCCATGCCTGCGCCTTGTTTTGCTGCGTAAGTCAGCACAGCGGCGGCATCCCGGGCATCGACAGCACTGTTGTTGTCTACGTCGCCGGTGTAATATGCGGTGGTGAGATCGATATCGGCGGAGGATACCTGTGCCGCATCTTCTGCCATCAGGCGGCTCAGCGTGATCTCTGCATCAGGGTATGCTTTCTGCAATTGGTCTGC
The DNA here is from genome assembly GCA_963590855.1 of Ruminococcus bromii. Taxonomy (GTDB): domain Bacteria; phylum Bacillota; class Clostridia; order Oscillospirales; family Ruminococcaceae; genus Ruminococcus_C. Next base: position 8,828 of record CAVAQT010000006.1, on the reverse strand, counting down.
AAGGGCAATTCCATCAGAAACCACTTCTACGCCCTCAACTGTGAGATAGCCAGTATCGGCGCTGTAAGTGACTTCGGCGTCACTATCCACTGTTTTTGCAGTCTCCTGTATCTCACTCAATTTTTCCTTGTCCACATTTTTTAGCAAGATCTTTCCGGTATAGTTCCCCTGGCATCCGGTAACGACCACCGGCATATACTCCGCAGAGACCAAGATCCCGGCATCTGACAAGGCACGGGCAAAACGCAGAACCGCGTCTTTTTTATTGGTGAAATCTCCGGCATCCTTTGAGTCATTTCCGTCTGCATCCTTCTCATCATACAAAAATACAGAGAATGTTTTCCGGGATGCTGTATCCACGCCGCTGTTGTCATCTCCATAGCAGTCAAAATCCAGGGCATCCTGATACGCTGCATACACAGATGCAAAAGTGTCCATGTCTGTGACGCTGAACCGGGTGTAGTTAAAGCAGTACCGGGAGTAGAAAATCAAGTCCGGATTTTCGGCATTCCCATTGGTGAACACGGTGTATGCCGACGAAGCAGAACCCAGTGTATCCCGAAAATAGCCGTGGTCGTCCAATTCCGTGTACCCGTTCGGCACATTCAGCGATGTCCCGATCAGTGCCATCGCGCCGGCAGACATCTGGACAGAGGAAACTGCTGCCGCAGCGGACAACAGCACAGCAATTCCTTTCTTCATGTACTTTTTCATAAGAATCATCCTTTCTTACCATCCCTAAATATGGAAATTAATCGAACCTTTCTTTGATTTTATTATACGGCATTTCATAAGCCATGTCAATATTCCACCTTTATTTTTGTCACATTGCACAATGAATCCGGTCATTTTTCGGCAATGTATAAAAAACCGCGCCTGTCTCCAGGCACGGTCTCTGTGATAGCTATTCTTCTTCATAGACCGGCAGCTCCGCCGGGTCGTATGGGATATGATTGCGGTCGTAATAGTCCCGGATCGCCGCCCGGACTGCCTGCTCTGCCAGTACAGAACAATGCAGTTTCTTTTCCGGCAGGCCGTCCAGGGCTTCGGCGACGGCTTCGTTGGTCAGCGCCAGCGCCTGGGACAAGGGCTTTCCGATGATGAGCACCGTCGCCATCGAGCTGGATGCAATGGCAGAGCCGCAGCCGAAGGTCTCAAAGGTAGCTTTGGTGACGATGCCGTCCTCGATCTTCAGATAGATCTTCATGGAGTCGCCGCACCGAGCGCTCCCCACCTGTCCCACACCATCGGCGTCCTCCATTGCCCCGGCGTTCCGGGGATTCATAAAGTGATCCATCACCTTTTCGCTATATAACATGGGGCTTTCTCCCTTCTTCCAGATCGCGCCACACCGGAGACATGCTCCGCAGGCGCGCTGTCACAGCAGTCACCTGTGCAATGAGATAGTCGATCTCCTCCGGGGTGTTCTCCGCCGACAGCGACAGCCGCAGCGAGCCGTGCGCCGCTTCATAGGGCACACCCACCGCCAGCAGCACATGACTGGGGTCAAGAGAGCCGGAGGTACAGGCAGAGCCGGAAGAGGCGCAAATGCCTTTGGCATCCAACAGCAGCAGCAGCGCTTCACCCTCGACGCCCTCAAAGCAGAAGTTCACATTGCCCGGCAGACGCTGTTCCCGGTCGCCGCTGAGAATGCTGTGGGGAATCTGTTCCAATCCGGCAATGAGCTTATCCCGAAGTCCGGACACATAGGCGGCATTTTCGGCAAGATGGGCGCAGGCTTCTTTCAGCGCCGCCGCCATCCCCAAAATCCCGGGGAGGTTTTCCGTTCCGGCGCGCCTGCCCCGTTCCTGTGCGCCGCCGCAGATGAGACTGCGCAGGGCAGTGCCTCGCCGGGCAAACAGCACGCCCACGCCCTTTGGCCCGTGGAACTTATGCCCGGACAGGGAGAGCATATCCACCGGCAGTTCCGACAGGCGCACCGGGATATGCCCCACTGCCTGCACCGCATCGGTATGAAACAGCACACCCTTTTCCCGGCAGACTGCGCCGATCTCTGCAATGGGTTCAATGGTGCCGATCTCGTTGTTGGCGAACATGATGCTCACCAGACAGGTGTCCGGGCGAATGGCTGCGGCGACCTGCTCCGGGGTGACCATGCCGGTATCGGAGACCTCCAGAAGCGTCACGGAGAAGCCCTCTTCTTCCAGCTGTTTCAGGGTATGGAGAATGGCGTGATGCTCGATGGCGGTGGAAATGATATGCTTTTTGCCTGCCTTTGCACCGGCATAGGCGGCAGAGCGCAGCGCCTGGTTATCGGCTTCGCTGCCGCCGGAGGTGAAGTAGATCTCACGGGCGGTACAGCCCAGACAGTCCGCGATGTCCTGCCGCGCCTGTAACAGCGCTTCTGCGGCAGCCTGTCCCACATGGTGGATACTGGACGGATTGCCGTAGTTTTGTTCCAGGCAGTTCACCATGGCGCGGATCGCCGCTTTGCAGGGTTTTGTGGTGGCTGCATTGTCAGCGTAGATTTGCAAGAGGATTCCTCCGTTTCTGTTTTTCTCGTTGATTTGCGTGCAATAAGATTTTCAACATTTTTCGTTGTTCCAAGAAAATAAAGTTTTTCGCTCCAGCAGTTTTTCAAAAATGCTGGCGAGGTCCAGGGCGAGAAGCCCTGGTCGCTGTCCGCAGACAGCGAAATCTCTGCGCCATGCTTTTGGCGCACGGAGAAAAGGGTGAGAAAATCGACAGATTTTCGAGGGAAAGCGAACACGACCGCTTTCCCTGGCTGCCCTTTTCAGAAAAGCAGTGCCTTGAAAATGTCCCAGTGGGACATTTTCAACGAAACACACACGACCGTATCCCGGGAACAAAAAAGCGGGGACTGCCGCGATCTCCCAGCGCTCCCCGCTTCTTTTCTCTCTATTTCTCTTACTTTATGCTTTGGATCGCGCTTACTTGACAGCCTTGAAGCCCTGCTCCAGGTCTGCCAGGATATCATCGATATGCTCGATACCGATGGACAGGCGAACGGTGGTCGGTGTGATGCCGGCTGCCAGCAGCTCTTCCTCTGTCATCTGAGAGTGTGTGGTGGATGCCGGGTGAATGACCAGAGACTTTACGTCTGCTACATTTGCCAGCAGGGAGAAGATGTTCAGAGACTCTGTGAACTTCTGTGCCTGCTCCTTGGTGCCGTTCAGCTCAAAGGTGAAGATGGATGCGCCGCCGTTGGGATAATACTTGTTATACAGTTCCAGATCCTTGCCGGTTGCCTGAGACGGGTGGTTTACCTTCTTGACCATGGGATGATTCTTCAGGTAGTCTACCACCTTCAGGGCGTTCTCTACATGGCGCTCTACGCGCAGGGACAGTGTTTCCAGACCCTGGAGCAGCAGGAACGAATGGAACGGGGACAGTGTCGCACCGGTATCACGCATCAGTGTGGTGCGGAGCTTCATGATATAAGCGATATTGCCGCAAGCTTCGGTGAATACAACGCCGTGGTAGGACGGATTCGGCTTGGACAGTCCCGGGAACTTGTCGCTTGCAGCCCAGTCGAACTTGCCGCCGTCTACAACGACACCGCCCATAACAGTACCATGGCCGCCGATAAACTTGGTTGCGGAGTGTACCACAACGTCTGCGCCGTGTTCCAGCGGACGGAACAGGAACGGTGTTGCAAAGGTGTTGTCCACGATCAGCGGCAGGCCGTGCTTGTGGGCGATCTCTGCGATCGCTTCCATATCGACAACGTCGGAGTTCGGGTTGCCCAGAGACTCTACATAAACTGCCTTGGTGTTCGGACGGATGGCTGCTTCAATGTTTGCCGGGTCGTGTGCATCTACGAAAGTGGTCTCAATGCCGATCTCTGCATAGGTGTTTGCAAACAGGTTGTATGTGCCGCCGTATACAGTCTGGGAAGAAACGATGTGGTCGCCGCTGCCTGCGATGTTGCGGATGGAGTAGTCGATGGCTGCGGAACCGGTTGCAGTCGCCAGTGCTGCTGCGCCGTTTTCCAGTGCTGCGATACGCTTTTCAAACACATCGTTGGTCGGGTTCATCAGACGGGTGTAGATGTTGCCCGGTTCGGTCAGGCCGAAGCGGCCGGCTGCCTGTGCAGAATCTTTGAACACATAAGAAGTGGTCGCATAGATCGGCACTGCTCTTGCGTCTGTGGTCGGATCCGGCTGTTCCTGTCCCACATGTACCTGCTTGGTTTCAAAATGATATTCCTGATTTGCCATGATGATCTTTCCTTTCTATTTCGTCCGCGCCCTGCGGGGCTTTCGGTTGGGGTTCATTTGCTATGGTTGTATTATATCACATTTCACCTATCGTGTCAATAGGTTTTCTATGTGTTTTTGAAATTTGACATTTTGCACACGATAAGTCCTGTGAAAGCATAGTATTGTTGTAGGATATGTACAGCTTGCGCATTTGTGCAAAAACAACCCGACCAAAGCCGGGTTGTCTGTGTGTGATTTCTGCGGAATGTCAGAGGGTATAGCCCTCTGCCCGGAGCGCGTCGATCAGGTCGCCCAGAATCGCCGCATTGGTCGAGGATACCGCGTGCAGCAGCAGGATCTCGCCGCCGTGGGCGTGTTCCTTCAGCCGTTCCAGAGACTGTGCCGGGTCGGGCTGTGCATCGGTTTTCCAGTCCACATAGGCATCGCTCCAGAACAGAGTCCGATAGCCACAGCTCTGTGCGGTCTCCAGTGCCGCTTCGGAATATTCTCCGCAGGGGCAGCGGAAATACTGCATCTCATAGCCGTAATTGTCCAGCACATACTGGTGCAGATCCAGGATCTCCGCCTTGGCTTCCGCCTCGGTGAGCGTGGGCAGACTGGCATGTGTCATGCCGTGGTTGCCCAGGACGTGACCCTCCGCGATCATGCGGTTCACGAGATCAGTTTCCTTTTTGGCGTAGTCGCCGGTAAGGAAAAAGATGGCGCTCACCTGCTTTTCTTTCAGGGTGTCCAGAATCTGTGCGGTATAGCCGTTTTCATAGCCCTGGTCAAAGGTCAGAAGGATGCGGCTGCGGTCGGGTGTGGTGGCATAGGCGTCGTACTTCGCGTACTGCGCGTCAAATGCCACGGCATCCTGGGGACGGTTTTCGCTGTCCACAGCAGTTCCCTGACCATAGCCGATGACTTCACCGCTGACGGCGCTGACCGGAGGTACCGGGAGCACCGCCACCGTCAGCAGACCGGACAGCAGTCCGGTTGTCCAATGGTTTCTCATCTGCATTCGCCTCCCTTGCTGCATTTGCAGCTGTAGGGAGTTTGTGCGGAATGGGGGGGATAATACGTTGGAAATGTCCCACTGGGACATTTCCAAAATATTGATTTTGAAAAAGGACAGCCAGGGAAAGCGGTCGTGTTCGCTTTCCCTCGAAAATCTGTCGATTTTCTCACCCTTTTCTCCGTGCGCCAAAAGCATGGCGCAGAGATTTCGCTGTCTGCGGACAGCGACCAGGGCTTCTCGCCCTGGACCTCGCCAGCATTTTTGAAAAACTGCTGGATCGAAAAGCTTTACTTTCCGGCATAATTTTCACGGTATATAAAAGCAGCAATCCGTCTTAATAAAACGTCGCAACTTCCTGTTCCGGTGCGCTAGTCATAACGACCTCCTGCACCTGCAATACCGGGCCTTTTCCGCGGTACAGCTTATGCTTCTGCACATGGATCTTTCCGGTCACCTGCACCCACTGCCGTGTCTGGAGCATATTCGCCTTTTCCCACTCCGCCACAACGCAGCTATAGGTGATATCCTCTACGCAGCAGGTCATTACATGTCTGCCCACTGCAAAGGTATTGGGCGGGAACTTCGGGTCTACTGCCACAATGCCGCGGAAAGAAACGGTCTTGCCGTCGTACTTCTTCGGATCTTCCATAATGTCCCGATACCACAGGGCAAAGTCGGTATCTGCCAGGTGGATCACCGGTGCGTTCACATCGAACGGCAGCGGATCTTCGATCTCATCGTATTCCACATGATTGTCGGTGTATTCATAGGCAATATCCGTCCGGCGGCTGACACCGCGGACAATCTTATGAAACTCCATCTTGTCCATATCCTTGCCAAACCGGTTGAATACCACCAGTTCGCAGGTGTTCAGCTTATCGACCACCAGGCTGCGCATATTGGCGTTGTACTGTAGGAATGTAGTCGCATCCGCAAAGAACATTTCCTGATATACTGCCCAATCGTCCGGGAGATTCTGAAACAGCTGCTGGAGCTGCCACATGCCGTTATATTCCAGCACCACTCGGGTCGCGCCGCATTCTTTCAGCAGTTCTTCCAGATGCGCCGGGTTCAGTTCTTCCGGCTCTTCGATGGTGCGGATGTAGACGTCCTGACAGGGCATTGCGGAGATGTCGTACTCCTCCTCGCCCTCTTCGCAGAGCAGCAGCATGGTCTTTTCGCCGGAATTGAACCGCTTGTCCTCTAATGTCTCCTGGATAAACTTAGTCTTGCCTGCTTCCAGGAAGCCGGTAAACAGGTATACCGGAACGTCGTTTTCCTGAGGCTGTTGTCCTCCTGCCATGTTGTTGTCCTCCTTTTATTCTGCGTGGAACAGTGCTGCCAGGGCATCCTCATGAATGCCCGAACCGATGACACAGAGCCGTCCGGTGGTGCCGGCGCCGCCGGTGCGGACATCCGGTGTGCCCGGTACATAGTCGAAATGAATCCAGGTGCCGTCCTCTGCCGGAACAATGCCCTTTGCACGGAGGATCATGCCGTACTTGTCGGCATCTTCCAATGCCTTCAGCGCATTGGTGATCTCGTCCTGGGTATATTTCTGCGCAGACTCTACGCCCCAACTGGTGAATACTTCATCAGCATGGTGGTGGTGATGATGTTCGTGGTCGTGGTCATGATCGTGACAGCCGCAGGTGCAGTTCTCATCGTGCTCCTCATGGTCATGATCGTGATGATGATGCTCGTGCTCATGGTCGTGGTCATGGTCGTGGTCGCGGCAGCCGCAGGTGCAGTTCTCGTCATGCTCCTCATGATCGTGATCGTGATGATGTTCGTGCTCATGCTCATGCTCGTGGTCATGATGGTGGTGATGGTCATGCTCTGCCGCCTCAGCCAGCAGTTCCTGGAGTTCGTCGTCCAGGGTGTTCTTCTGGGTCATTGCCTCTACCAGTTGCTTGCCGGTGAGCTGATCCCAGTCCGTAGTAACGATGGGCGCTTTTTCGTTGCAGGTACGCAGACGGCTCACACAGTCGTCCAGCTTCTCCTGAGACAGGCCGGCAGTATGGCTCAGAATCAGGCAGCTTGCGTAAGTGATCTGGTTATTGAAAAATTCGCCGAAGTTTTTCTGATACATTTTGCACTTCTTGGCATCGACTACAGTGGTAAAGCCGTCCAGTTCCACGTCATGTGCGTGAATGTTCTGCACAGCACGGATAACGTCGCTCAGCTTGCCCACGCCGGACGGTTCGATCAGGATGCGATCCGGGTGGTACTGTTCCAGAACCTTTTCCAGTGCCTTGCCGAAATCGCCTACCAGACTACAGCAGATGCAGCCGGAGTTCATCTCGGTGATCTCCACGCCGGCATCCTGCAAAAAGCCACCGTCAATGCCGATCTCACCAAATTCGTTTTCGATCAGCACCAGCTTTTCGCCGACATAGCCCTCACGGATCAGCTTCTGGATCAGCGTAGTTTTACCGGCACCCAAAAAGCCGGAGAATATCGTAATTTTTGTCATTGTATTTGCACTTCTTTCTCTTCAATGTCGGTGTCCCGGAATAAGCCGCGCATACACCGCATACTATTTAGTATAGCACACATTTCCAAAAGATGCAAGGGATTTTACGGCGGTTTGTTTGGATTTTTTATGAATCAAGAAACACAAAAAGGACGGCGTTTTTGCCGTCCTCTGCGTGGATTTTTCCGATGCTGCGCGGGGGTTATGTTTACCGTTTGACTGCATATTCAGGGCGCTCCGAAACAGCGTCCGCATGCGGCAGCAATCCCGCCCCCAAAAGCTGTGCCGCGATCCATGCCACGACTTCTTCCGGCTCCGGGATCTCGTTGCTGCCGGGGATCTCTGCCCATGCCTGCTGCACTGACGGATCGGGGTCGCACATGCCCTGGCGAATGGCTTCGGCGATTTCCGCCTGCACTTCTGCCGCAGAAACATGATATTGGCGCGCCACCTGTTCCCAAAGATTCTGCATCATAAAAGCCTCCTTTTATCAGACCTGCCGGAATGTCCATCACAATACGTTCCGACAAGGTCTATTATATCAAATTCCGCTGTCGGCTTTTGTCAGAATGACAGGGCGCTTTTCCCCTTTTCCGCCCCATTTTTGCCGGAAAACAGGGCTTTTCCGAAGATGTATCTATTTTGTGCAAAAGTCAAATAAAAAAAATTGCAAAAAGCAGTTGACAAGGAAGAGATTTTGTGCTATAATATTTTATGTTGCAGGTTTCCTGTGCAAAACAAATTATTCTAGGGGTATAGCTCAGCTGGTAGAGCAGTGGTCTCCAAAACCACGTGTCCCGAGTTCGATTCTTGGTGCCCCTGCCAAATTAAAAGCCGTCACAAATGTGGCGGCTTTTTTGTATTATTTACTAGGCTATCAGCAAGAAAGCGCATCCGGCAATCTATGACCGGATGCGCTTTCTCTTTATGAAGCAGCGATCTCACAAAATAAAAAAAGCGAATCACATTTGTGATTCGCTTACTTTGGCTCCTCCAGTTGGACTCGAACCAACGACCCTGCGGTTAACAGCCGCATGCTCTACCGACTGAGCTATAGAGGAATATGAAAGAGCATATTTTCATATGCTCTTGTGTCGGCATTGACCAATTTTCCCAGGTCGAGAAGACCAAGTATCGTAGGCGCGAAAGA